>RPSH01000022.1 GCA_003946805.1 Bacillus sp. 2B10
GCGAGGGGGTCGGGAGCGGCACCGGGGCGGGCAGGAAGGCACGTTCGACCAGTGCGAAGTCTAGGCCGTCGGGTTCGGCGAACACCCGCGCCGGTGCGACGTCGCGCTGGCTGCGCGCGACCCGCGCCACCGGTACGCCGGGGGGGTAGATGCCGCCGGTGCCCGAGGTGACGAAAACGTCGCCGGCCAGCAGCGGCGCGTTGACGACGCCAGCGGTGCGGACCTCGACCATGCCGTTGCCCTGTCCGGCGATGATCGCCGACAGCCCGTCACGGGTGCGGCGTACCGGCACGATGCTTTCGGGATCGAGGATCAGCAGGACGCTGGCGGTGTTGGGGCTGGTTTCGATCACGCGACCGATCAGGCCGTTGGGCCCGCGCACCGGCTGGCCCCGGCGGACGCCCTGCGACGATCCGGCGTTCAGCGTGGCGAGGCGACGGGTGCTGCCGGCCGAGCTGTTGACCAGTCGCGCCGTCACGACCGGTGCCGCCGAGCGATCGCGCAGGTTGAGCAACGTGCGCAGCCGGGCGTTTTCACGGTTCAGCAGCCGCGCCTGCATCAGGTAACGGCGCGTCGCCTCTTCGCGGGCGCGCAGCCGACGGTTTTCATCGACCGCGCCGAAATAGTCGCCGATACCGCGCGGGACCGAGGCGATCCCGTCCCACGCCCAGTCGAGCCCGGACGACAGCGGGGTCGTCGCCTCGCGCGTGGCACCGCGCAGGGCCGCGAAGGCGCGCGGATCGATGATCGAGATGAGCAGCAGGACGGCACCGACGAGCGCACCGCTCGCCGCCAGAACGTAGCTGGCGAACACGGTATACTGCGCCCGTCGCGAAAAGCCCGGGCGGTGGTTGCGTGGCGGCGCCATGCCCCCGGACCCCTAGAGCCTGATGACATGGTTTTGACCCGTCGGGACGGAGCCGATGCGGGTCTGTGGACGGGAGAGAGGACGGAACGGGGCCTTGCCCCCGTGACGGACGAACGACGCCGCCACGGACCTGCATCGGCCCGCCGCTTCGTGATTGCCCCGCGCCGCCCGCTGGACATCGTCGCACCGCTTGCCCGGGCGATGCGCCCGCGCTGCGCGGCACTCCTTGCCAGCGAACGGCGCAGGGCAATCACGATGGGTCAAAACCATGTCATCAGGCTCTATGTCAGACGGCGAGCAGGACGCCCTTGTAGATCGGATCCTCGAGCGCACGACCGGTGCCCAGGGCGACGCAGGTCAACGGGTCTTCGGCGACCGTCACCGGCAATCCGGTTTCGTCGCGCAGGACTTCGTCGATCCCCTGCAACAGCGCGCCGCCGCCAGTCAGGACGATGCCCTGGTCGACGATATCGGCGGCGAGTTCGGGTGCGGTATTTTCTAGCGCGATGCGAACGCCCTCGACGATGGCGGCGACCGGCTCGGACAGCGCCTCGGCGATCTGGCCCTGATTGATCTGGATTTCTTTGGGCACGCCGTTCACCAGGTCGCGACCCTTGACGTAGATCAGCGTGCCGATGCCGTCGGCCGGTGGCTTGGCGGTGCCGACTTCCTGCTTGATCCGTTCGGCCGTGGCTTCGCCGATCAGCAGGTTGTGGTTGCGGCGGACATAGCTGACGATCGCCTCATCCATCTTGTCGCCGCCGACGCGGACTGACGTCGAATAGGCGAGACCGCGCAGCGACAGGACGGCGACCTCGGTCGTGCCGCCGCCGATGTCGACGACCATCGATCCGATCGGTTCGGTGACCGGCATGTCGGCGCCGATCGCCGCGGCCATCGGCTCCTCGATAAGCCACACCTGCGACGCACCGGCGTTCGACGCGGCATCGCGGATCGCGCGGCGTTCAACGCTGGTCGAGCCCGACGGCACGCAGATGACGATCTGCGGCCAGCGCAGGAAACGACGCTGGCCATGCACCTTCTGGATGAAGTGCTTTATCATCTGTTCGGCGACGTCGAGGTCGGCGATCACGCCGTCGCGCATCGGACGAATCGCCTCGATCGAGCCGGGGGTCTTGCCCATCATCAGCTTGGCGTCGTCGCCGACCGCCTTCACCCGCTTCACGCCGTTCAACGTCTCGACCGCCACCACCGACGGTTCGTTCAACACGACGCCGCGACCCCGCAGATACACCACCGTATTGGCGGTGCCGAGGTCGATCGCCATATCATGCGACATGAACTTGAAGAAACGCGAGAAGGCCATCGATACTTCCGTCCTTGTCCGCGTGTCCCGACGCGGCGGTTCGCAGCTTGTACCTCGACCTGTCCGATCGGCTATCCGATCGGTTGCACGATGGCAGTTCCAGGTCGCGGGATGAGGCCGCTTGGGCTAGAGCGAACTCCATGTCAATACGCCGTCTCCCCGAGCATCTCGTCAACCGCATTGCTGCGGGGGAAGTGGTGGAACGCCCTGCTTCCGCGCTGAAGGAACTGGTCGAGAACGCGATCGACGCCGGTGCCGCCCGTATCGTCGTCCGTCTCGCCGCGGGCGGGATCGAACTGATCGAGGTCGGCGACGACGGCTGCGGCATGGGTCCGGCCGACATGGCGCTGGCACTGGAGCGCCATGCCACGTCGAAGCTGCCCGACGACCGCATCGAAGCTGTCACGACGTTGGGTTTTCGCGGCGAAGCGTTGCCGTCGATCGCCAGCGTCGCGCGCCTGTCGATCGAGAGCCGCCCGGCGGGAGCCGAGGGCTGGCTGCGCACCGTCGACAATGGCGAGGTGGTGGAGGATCGTCCCGCCGCCGTCCCGCCGGGAACGCGCATCCGGGTGGAGGGGCTGTTCGCGCGGGTGCCGGCGCGGCGCAAGTTCCTGCGCTCGGCCCGGTCCGAGTTCGCCGCCTGCGTCGATCAGGTGCGGCGCCTTGCGATGGCGCGGCCGGACATCGCCTTCACCCTCGAACATGACGGGCGGCGGGTGCTGGGCGTGCAGGCGGGCGAATCGCGGCTCGAGCGTGTCGCGGCGCTGACCGACCGGGCGCTCGCCGCCAACTCGGTCGGGCTCGACTGGGCGCGCGAGGGGATGCGGCTGGGTGGGGTCGCCGGGCTGCCGACCTTTCATCGCGGGGTCGCCGATCATCAGTATCTGTTCGTCAATGGCCGCCCGGTGAAGGACCGGCTGCTGTCGGGCGCGGTGCGCGGCGCCTATGCCGAGATGCTGGCGCGCGATCGCCATGCGGTGGTCGCGCTGTTCCTCGACGTCGATCCCGACCTGATCGACGTGAACGTCCACCCGGCCAAGACCGAGGTGCGGTTCCGCGATCCGGCGGCTGCGCGCGGGCTGATCGTGGGCGGGTTGCGTCGCGCGCTGGACGAGGCGGGCTTCCGCGCGGCGCAGCGCCCGGCGGAGGAGGCGATGGCGGCATGGACGACCGAGGCGGTCGGGCCGGTCGGCGTGCCGGCGATGCCGCTGCCGCCGCCGGCCGAGCCGGCCGCATCGTCGGGCTTCGCGTTCCACGACCGTCGCCCGACCTTCTTCGCGCCGCCGCCGGAGGCGCGTGCGGAGGTCGTCGCCGAACCGCTGCCCGCCTCCACGCAATTCCCGCTGGGCGCGGCGCGGGGACAGGTGGCGCGGACCTATATCGTCGCCGAGGCGGAGGACGGGCTGGTGCTGGTCGACCAGCATGCCGCGCACGAACGGCTGGTGCTGGAGCGAATGCGGGCGGCGCTGGCGAAGGGTGGCGTCGCACGGCAGGCGCTGCTGATCCCCGAGGTCGTCGAACTGGACGAGGTCGCGTGCGACGCGCTGGAGGACAAGGCTGACGAGCTGGCCGAATTCGGGCTGGAACTGGAACGCTTCGGCCCGCGCGCGATGCTGGTGCGCGCCACCCCGGCGGTGCTGGGTCAGGGCGACGTCATCGGCCTCGTCACCGACCTTGCCGACGAAATCCGAGCGCACGATGCGGCACTGTCGCTCAAGGAACGGATCGATCATGTCGCGGCCACGATGGCGTGCCACGGATCGGTTCGCGCCGGCCGGGTGTTGTCGGTGGTCGAGATGAACGCCCTGCTGCGCGAGATGGAGGTCACGCCGCATTCGGGGCAATGCAATCATGGCCGGCCGACGTGGATCAAGCTGGCGCATGGCGACATCGAGAAGCTGTTCGGACGAAAATAGGGATCAGGCCGCAATGAAGTTTACCGAAGCTGCCGGCGCGAACCCGACCGACGCGATGCGCGTGCTGGGGCGGCCGACCGACCGGGTCGAGGGGCCGTTGAAGGTCAGCGGGCAGGCGACCTATGCCGCGGAGTTCGCTGTGCCGGGCATGGTGTACGGCGTGGTCGTCGGCACCACCATCGCCACCGGGCGGATCGTCGGGATCGACACGTCCGACGCGTTGGCTGCGCCGGGGGTGCTGGCGGTGATGACCCATGCGAATGGGGGCGCGCTCGGGACCGGTGACGACCACAAGGCGCCGATGCTGGCGGGTCCGCAAGTCGATCATCTGGGGCAGGCGGCGGCACTGGTGGTGGCCGACGGCTTCGAGGCGGCGCGGGCCGCCGCGAGGCTGGTGCGGATCGATTACGCCGCGGACGACGGGGCGTTCGATCTGGCTGCGGCGGCTGCGGCCGGCGCGGAAAAGCCGTTCCGGTCGAACGGGCATGGCGATTTCGACCGGGCCTTTGCCGATGCGCCGGTACAGGTCGACGCGACCTATACCACGCCCGACCACGCCCATGCGATGATGGAGCCGTTCGCGTCGATCGCGGCATGGGAGGGCGATCGGCTGACGCTGTGGACCGCGAACCAGATGGTCGACTGGGCGGCGCGCGACATGGCGAAGATCCTCGCCATGCCCAGGGACAGGGTGCGGATCTTCGCGCACCATGTCGGCGGCGGGTTCGGTGGCAAGCTATGGGTGCGGGCCGATGCGGTGCTGGCGGCGGTCGCGGCGCGGCAGTTGGGGCGGGCGGTTAAGGTGGTGCTGTCCCGGATGCAGATGTTCAACAATACGCCGCATCGTTCGGCGACGATCCAGCGGTTGCGGCTGGGCGCGGACCGGGGCGGGCGGTTGCAGGCGATCGCGCACGAAAGCTGGTCGGGCGACCTGCCCGGCGGCAGCCCGGAAGGGGCAGGGGCGCAGACGCGGCAGCTCTATGCCGCGCCGAACCGTCGCGTGGTCGAATGGCTGGCCGAGCTGAACCTGCCCGAATCGAACGCGATGCGCGCGCCGGGCGAAGCGGTGGGCATGATGGCGATCGAGGCGGCGATGGACGAACTGGCGGAAACGCTGGCGATCGATCCGGTCGAGCTGCGCATCCTGAACGATACGCAGGTCGATCCGGAAAAGCCCGAGCGCCGGTTCTCGCACCGCGACCTGATCGGATGCCTGCGCGAGGGGGCCGAACGGTTCGGCTGGAGCACGCGCAGCACGACGCCGGGGCAGCGGCGCGACGGACGCTGGCTGGTCGGCATGGGGATGGCGGCGGCGTATCGCGGCAACATGGTGCTGAAGTCCGCGGCGCGCGTCGGGATCGCCGGCGACGGACGGGTGACGGTCACCACCGACATGACCGATATCGGCACCGGCAGCTACACGATCCTCGCGCAGACCGCGGCCGAGATGCTGGGCATCGAGCTGGAAAAGGTTATCGTTCGGCTGGGGGAATCGGACTTTCCGGTGTCGGCGGGATCGGGCGGACAGTTCGGCGCGAACAGTTCGACCGCAGGGGTCTATGCCGCCTGTATCGGCTTGCGCGACCGGATCGCCGAGGCGGCGGGGTTCGATCCGGCGACGGCGCGGTTCGCCGATGGCCGGGTGTGGTCGGGCAACCGGTCGGTCGCGCTGGGCGAGGCGGCGGGGGGTGCCGGGATCGAGGTCGAGGACCGGATCGAGTTCGGCGACCTGACCACGAAGTTCGTGCAGGCGACGTTCGGCGCGCATTTCGTCGAGGTCGGGGTCGATGTCGATACCGCCGAAATCCGCGTGCGGCGGATGCTGGGCGTGTTCGCCGCGGGCCGCATCCTCAACCCGAAGGCGGCGCGCAGCCAGATCCTGGGCGCGATGACGATGGGGGTCGGCGCGGCGCTGACCGAGGCACTGGTGATCGATCCGCGGCTGGGCGGCTTCATCAACCACGACCTCGCCGAATATCACGTGCCGACCCATGCCGACATTCCGCATCAGGAGGTCGTGTTCCTCGACGAGGAGGACCCGTTGTCGTCGCCGATGAAGGCGAAGGGGGTCGGCGAACTCGGCATCTGCGGCGTCGGCGCGGCGGTGGCGAATGCGGTGTATAATGCGACCGGCGTGCGGGTGCGGGAATATCCGATCACGCTGGACAAGGTTCTGGCGGGGATGGGGTAATTCGTCACTCCCGCCTGCGCGGGAATGACGATTGATAGTGGTGGCAGCCTCGCCAAACGTCGGCCGTCATTCCGGCGAAGGCCGGAATCCATGGATACGGGCGTTCCCGCAGGAGCCGCGACCTTGCCTGTCCATGGATCCCGGCTTTCGCCGGGATGACGAGGTTGGGTTGAGCGTTCCGGCCCGGCCTGCCGGGATGACGATCAGGCAGCCACCCGCCGCCGTTCCGCCATCTCGGTGTTCAGCATTTCGGCGAGCAGGAACGCCAGTTCGAGGCTCTGGCCCGCATTGAGGCGCGGGTCGCAGTGGGTGTGGTAGCGATCGGCCAGCGCCTGTTCGGTGACCGCGATCGCGCCGCCGGTGCATTCGGTGACGTTCTGCCCGGTCATTTCGGCGTGGATGCCGCCGGCATGGCTGCCCTCCGCGCGGTGGACGGCGAAGAAGCCGCGTACCTCGGCGAGGATGCGGTCGAACGGTCGCGTCTTGTACCCGGTCGTCGCCTTGATCGTATTGCCGTGCATCGGATCGCACGACCAGATCACCGGATGCCCCTCGCGCTGCACCGCGCGGATCAGTTTCGGCAGACCCGCCTCGATCTTGTCATGGCCATAGCGGGTGATGAGCGTCATCCGTCCGGGCACCCGGTTCGGATTGAGCGTGTCGAGCATCCGCAGCAGCGCGTCCGGTTCCAGCGTCGGGCCGCACTTGATACCGATCGGGTTGCCGATGCCGCGCAGGAATTCGACATGCGCCGATCCGTCGAAGCGGGTGCGGTCGCCGATCCACAGGAAGTGCGCCGACGTGTCGTACCAGTCGCCGGTCAGCGAATCCTGCCGGGTCAGCGCCTGTTCGTAGGGGAGCAGCAGCGCTTCGTGGCTGGTGTAGAAGCTGGTCGCCTTGAGCTGCGGCACGCTGTCGGCGTCGATGCCGCACGCGGCCATGAAGTCGAGCGCTTCGCCGATGCGGTCGGCGACATCGGCATATTTCTTGGCCCATGGGCTGCGGCCCATGAAATCGTGGGTCCAGCGATGGACCTGATGCAGGTTCGCATAGCCGCCGGTGGCGAAGGCGCGCAGCAGGTTGAGCGTCGCCGCCGCCTGCGAATAGGCGCGGATCATGCGCTGCGGATCGGGCACGCGGCCTTCGGGCGTGAAGGCGATGTCGTTGATGTTGTCGCCGCGATAGCTCGGCAGCTCGACGCCGCCGATCGTCTCGGTATCGGCCGAGCGCGGCTTGGCGAACTGCCCGGCCATGCGCCCGAGCTTCACCGTCGGCAGCTTCGACGCGAAGGTCAGCACCACCGCCATCTGGAGGATGACGCGGAAGGTGTCGCGGATGTAGTTGGGATGGAATTCGGCGAAGCTTTCGGCACAGTCGCCGCCCTGCAGCAGGAACGCCTTCCCCTCCGCCACCTGCGCCAGTTCGGCGGTCAGGTTGCGCGCTTCGCCGGCAAAGACGAGCGGTGGATAGCTTGCCAGCTGCGCGGTCGCGGCGTCGAGCGCCGGTGCGTCGGGGTAGGTCGGGAGCTGGCGCGCTTCGGCGTTCTTCCAGCTGTCGGGAGCCCAGGTGGCAGCCATCACAAGTTCCATACAAGTCGGTTCGGGCAATTCCCATGCGCGAAACCCGCCGTTCGCGCAACGATGGAAAGGTTCATCGTCCCGATCGACCGCTTCGATCAGCCATAGCGGTGGTGGAATTCGTCATTGTCCATGACGAGATAGCGGATGAAATCGATCAGCGACCAGATGCTGGTCACGAAGATGCCGACCAGCGTGCAGGTCAACACCAGCATGGCGATGCCCGACCCGACCCGGCCGAGGTAGAAACGGTGTACCCCGAAGATGCCGAGGAAGAAGGCGAGCAAGGCTGCCGCGACCTTGTCCTTGCGCGGGCGCGGGCGGGCCGGATCGGCGGCGGGGCGGGGGGCGACGGTGCCGGGCACGTGGTAGATGCGCAGGGCGCGGCCGTTCGACACCTCGAAATCGACCTGCGCCCCGACCATGGGACCGGTCCGGTCGGACCAGTCGTCGGGTTCGAACCAGTAACGTTGCCCGTCATCGCCGGCGATCCGCCCCTCGCGGCCGTTCCGATCGACGCCCAGCACCTGTCCCCGCATATCGTCCCCCGATGATTCGTGCGGCCGATATGGCGGGGAAGCGGGGGCGTGGGCAAGGGGTTAGAGCTTGATCCATCCCTGTTGAAACGCGCGTCATCCCGGCGAAGGCTGGGATCGCCCGGTGGCAGGGCGCGGCAGGAGCCGATGGAGACCCCAGCCTTCGCCGGGGTGACGGTTCCAGTCGGATGGATCAAACTCCGGGGCCGATCGACATTCAGGCCGTACCCCCGCGCAGGCGGGGGTCCAGAGTAACGGCAGGACGACATTCGTGGCTCTGGACCCCCGCCTGCGCGGGGGTACGTGAACCAGAAAGGCTCCTGATCCTGCTGGATGGCGCTCCAATTCGCTGAATGTCGATCGGCCCTTGGACACTCCATTTCGTGGCCCCGGCGAAGGCTGGGCCTCCTGCGGCGAGGAGCGGCGCTCCTTGACCGGGAGATCCCAGCCTGCGCTGGGATGACGATCTTGATGAAGGTGGTTCAAGCGGATCGATTACGACAGCGTCGGACGCCAGTCCCAGCCGAGCGGGTCGCCGTCCATCACCTCGACGCCCGCCGCCGTCAGTTCGTCGCGGATCGCGTCGCTCGCCGCGAAGTCCTTTGCAGCGCGCGCTTCCTTGCGGTCGGCCAGACGCGCCTCGATCGTATCGGCATCGATCGTCGCGTCGGCGGGGCGGACGCGCAGGTCGGCACGCTCGACAGTGGATAGCCCCAGGCCCAGCACCGCATCGAAATCCGCCAGTGCGACGAGCCGGTCGGCCGGCGTCAGCTTCTTGTCGGCAAGCAGTTCGTCGAGCACCGGCAGCGCGCGCGGCGTGTTGAGGTCGTCCGATACTGCCGCGTCGAGCCGTTCGCGATAGGCCGCGGCCTTGCCCGCATCGCCTTCGCCGTCCGCCCGCGTGCGCAACCCCGCGACCGTCATCACCAGTCGCTTCAGCCGGGTCAGCGCCGCCAGCAGGTTGTCGGGCGAAAACTCCAGTTCGGAGCGATACTGCGCCGACAGGCACATCAGGCGATAGGCGAGCGGATGGACGCCGCCGTCGATCAGCGTTTGCAGCGTGGTGAAGTCGCCCTTCGACTTCGACATCTTGCCCGACCGTTCGACGAGGAAGTTGTTGTGCATCCAGAAGGCGGCACCGCTGTCGGCGCAGCCGCACCATGCCTGGTTCTGCGCGATCTCGTTCGGGTGGTGGATTTCGCGGTGATCGATGCCGCCGGTATGGATGTCGAACGGGCTGCCGAGATACTTGATGCTCATCACCGAACATTCGAGGTGCCAGCCCGGCGCGCCCCGCCCCCATGGCGAATCCCACTCCATCTGGCGCGTCTCGCCCGGCGGGGTCCTGCGCCAGATCGCGAAGTCCTGCGGATGGCGCTTGCCCGCCACCGGATCGATGCGACCCTCGCCCGCATCGTCCTGCCCGCCGGCCAGCGCGCCGTAGTTCGGAACGGTCGTGCTGTCGAAATACAGGCCGCTGTCGAGTTCGTAGCAATGGCCGGGCGCGATCCTTTCGGCGAAGGCGATCATTTCGGCGATGTGATCGGTCGCGACCGACCAGCGCGTCGGATCGTCGATGTTCAGGTCGCGCAGATTGCCCTTGAACGCCGCCGTATAATGCGCGGCGATGTCCCAGATCGACTGCGCGTTCGCCCTGGCCGCCGCCTCCATCTTGTCGTCGCCGGCATCGGCATCCGACGTCAGGTGGCCGACATCGGTGATGTTGATGACATGGGTGAGCGGATAGCCCTTCCACCGCAGCACCCGGCTGAGCGTATCGGTGAAGACATAGGCGCGCAGGTTGCCGATATGGGCATAGTTGTAGACGGTCGGCCCGCACGAATAGACGCGCACCCCCTTTACCGGGTCGAGCGGTTCGAAACGCTGAAGGCGGCGGGTCAGCGAATTGTGGAGCGTGAGCGGGGCACCGTACATGACCGGGCGTGTAGCGCGATGCGCCCCGTCTGCAAATCCGGGCCGTTGGCCGGCAAAAGCGGGCATGGGCGTGGAACAGGGGCGGGAGCCGTCGGTTAGGGTTGCATCGCGCCGAAAACGCAAGGGCGATCAATAGCTTATCATGGATCAATCAGCCGGATCGACGATCCGGCGGACGGGAGAGCATGGCCATGGCCGAACCCGAATTGCCCGGCGACATCGTGCGCGACGACGCACCCGCCTTTACCTCCAAGGACCGGACCGAGCGCGGCGGCGCGGCGCCCAA
Organism: Bacillus sp. 2B10; assembly: GCA_003946805.1. Classification (GTDB taxonomy): domain Bacteria; phylum Pseudomonadota; class Alphaproteobacteria; order Sphingomonadales; family Sphingomonadaceae; genus Sphingomonas. The sequence continues at coordinate 10,637 of RPSH01000022.1, forward strand.
CGGCGAATCGTCGGTGTCGGGGGTTGCGGTCACGATCAACCGTCCGGCGGCGGAGCTTTACGCCTATTGGCGCGACTTCGGGAACCTCGCGACCTTCATGCTGAACGTGGAGGCGATCGAGGTGCGTGACGACCGGCGCTCGCACTGGACGGTCGCAGGCCCGGGCGGCAGCTACGAATGGGAGGCGATTGTCACGGAAGACGTACCGGGCGAGCGGATCGGCTGGCGTGCCGAACGGGGCGACGTGCCCAACAGCGGCTGGGTGTCGTTCACCCCGGCGGCACCCGGACGAGGCACGGTGGTGACGGCGATGATCGCCTATTCGCCGCCCGCCGGCATCGTCGGCAAGCTGGTCGCCAAGGTGACGCAGAAGGAGCCGGCGATCCAGGCAAGGCGCGACCTGCGCCGCTTCAAGCAGCTGATGGAAACCGGCGAGATCGCGACGACCACGCCCCCCAACCGCGAACCCAGATCGTAAAGGAACGTCAGCCATGCGCGCACTTACCTGGCACGGCAAGCACGACGTCCGCGTCGACACCGTCCCCGATCCCGAAATCCTCAACCCGCGCGACGCGATCATCAGGATCACGTCGACCGCGATCTGCGGGTCCGACCTGCACCTGTACGACGGCTATATCCCGACGATGCAGGCGGGCGACATCCTCGGCCACGAATTCATGGGCGAGGTGGTCGAGACCGGCCCGAAATCGACGCTCACGAAGGGGCAGCGCGTCGTAGTTCCCTTCGTGATCGCGTGCGGCAGCTGCTATCATTGCTCGAAACAGCAATATTCGGGCTGCGACAACGGCAACCCGGCCGACAATCAGGACATCGCGCAGGAACTGTGGGGACAGGTCGCGCCCGGCCTGTTCGGCTACAGCCACATGACCGGCGGCTATCCCGGCGGGCAGGCGGAATATGTCCGCGTACCGTTCAGCGACGTCGGCCCGATCGTGATCCCCGACGGGGTCGATGACGACAAGGTCCTGTTCCTGTCGGACATCCTGCCCACCGGATGGATGGCGGCGGAGAATGCCGATATCGAGGATGGCGACATCGTGGCCGTGTGGGGCTGCGGCCCGGTCGGGCTGTTCGCGATCCAGTCGGCGTTGCTGATGGGCGCGCACCGGGTGATCGCGATCGATCACTTCCCGCACCGGTTGTCGCTGGCGAAGGGATTGGGGGCGGAAGTCCTCAACTTCGAGGAAACCGACATCTACGACGCGCTGATGACGATGACCGGCGGGATCGGGCCCGATGCGGTGATCGACAGCGTCGGGCTCGAAAGCCACGGGCTGTTCGTCGACAACATCGTCGACCAGATCAAGGCATCGACCTTTCTCGGCACCGATCGTCCGCACGCCTTGCGCCAGGCGATCATGGCGTGCCGCAAGGGCGGTCGCGTGTCGGTCCCCGGTGTCTATGGCGGGATGATCGACAAGTTCCCGTTCGGCGCGCTGATGGAAAAGGGGCTGACGCTCAAGACCGGGCAGACCCATGTTCAGCGCTATCTGCCCGCGTTGCTGACCGCGATCATGGAGGAGAGGATCGACACGACCTTCATGATCTCCGACCGGATGGCGCTGGAGGATGCGCCGACCGGCTACCGGAAGTTCCACGACGAACAGAATGTCTGCACCAAGGTCGTGCTGAAGCCCGACTGGGCGAAGGGCAAGGTGCAGGCGACACCGGGCCGCATCACCCCCGACGGCGGATAATCGCCGCCGTCAGAACCACGCGCGAATGCCGGCGACCAGTTCGAGGCCGCCGGCATCCGCGCCACGATCGCGGGCGAAGCGCCGGGTGTCGCCGAAGCGCCGCTCCCATGCGACCCCGACATAGGGCGCGAATTCGCGGGCGATCTCGTAACGCAGGCGCAGCCCCAGTTCGGCGGCGGTGATGCCCGATCCGATGCCGACCGCACGAACGTCCTGCGCCGACAGGTTCACTTCGGCGCGGGGCTGCGCGATCAGTCGCTGGGTGATCCGCTGGTCGTAATAGCCCTCGACCCGCCCGGTCAGTTCGCCGCGGGTCGACAGGAAGGCATGGGCCTCCACCTCGAACCAGTATGGCGCCAGACCTTCGACCCCGACCGCGGCATGGGTGCGCGCCGGGGTGGGGCGGATGTCCTGCCGGACGCCGGCCTGCAGATTGAAATAGGGGCCGATCGCGCGCGAATAGAGCGCCTGCACCTCGGCGGACCCGAGCCGGTCGCCGCCTTCGCCCTCGCTCTTGACGACGAGGCGGTGGAGGTCGCCGCCATACCAGCCTTCGCCTTCCCACCGATAGCCGCCGTCGCGCCATTCGATGCGGTCGAGCAGCAGCTGGCCGAAACGCTGCCCGCCGCCTTCCTCCGCCATCATCGTCGCGCGCGACCGTGCCATGGCGTCGGCACCCCAGACGCGATCGGCGGCGTGCGGCATCGGCACCGGCGGGGCGGGGGCGCCGCCGGGGGGCAGGTCGGTACCTGAAGCCGCCGGGTCGACAGGGGGCGCGGGCGTGGCGTGGTCCATTTCGGAATGGTCCATCTGGCCATGGTCCATCTGGCTATGGTCCTGCGCCGGCGCCGGAGCGGCCGTACCGATGGCGAGCAGCAGCGCGAGCCCGGCGGTCATGCCGCGCCTCCCGCCGCGCGGACGGTGACGACGCGCATCATCCCCGCCAGCATGTGGTAGAGCATGTGGCAATGGAACGCCCAGTCGCCCGGCGCATCGGCGGTCAGGTCGACGCTGACGATCCCGCCGGGCTGGACGATAACCGTGTGCTTGCGCGGCGCATGGTCGCCCTGCCCGGTGACCAGTTCGAAGAAATGGCCGTGCAGGTGGATCGGATGCGCCATCATCGTGTCGTTGATGAGGTTGATCCGCACCCGTTCGCCCAGGGTGAAGGCAAAGGGTTCGTGGGTATCGACCATCCGCTTGCCGTCGAAGCCCCACATGAACCGTTCCATGTTGCCGGTCAGGTGGATGTCGATCTGCCGCCCCGGCGCGCGGACATCGGGGTTGCGCTCCAGCGCGCGCAGCTGGCGATAGGTCAACACGCGGTGGCCGACATCCTCCAGCCCCTGTCCCGGAAACCCGGTGCGGTCGGCGGGCATGGGGGAAATGGTCTGGACCCCTGGCGACTTCGCCACCTGCGGTGCCGCGGCGAAGTCGCGCATCTTCATCGCGCCATGATCCATGCCGCCATGGTCCATCGCGCCATGGTCCATCGCGCCGTGATCCATGCCGCCATGATCCATCCCGCCATGGTCCATCGCGCCGTGCTCCGGCGCATCGGCGGTGGCGAGACGGCGCGAGGCGTTCTGTTCGGCGGTCGGATCGGGCGAGCGGGGCGTGGCGTGGTCCATCGCCCCCATGCCCATGTCGGTCATCGTCGCCAGCGGACGCGGGCGCAGCGGCGGGACCGGCGCGACTATGCCGGGGCGCGGGCTCAGCGTCGCGCGTGCCATGCCCGACCGGTCGACGCTCTCGCCGACCAGCGTATAGGCACGGTCGAGCGGGGTCACGATCGCGTCATAGGTTTCGGCCACGCCGATCTGGAATTCGTCGACGGTCACCGGCGCGACGTTCAGCCCGTCGGCCTGCACGATGGTCAGCGGCAGGCCCGGAATACGCACGTTGAAGGTCGTCATCGCCGAGGCATTCACGATCCGCAGCCGCACCCGCTCGCCCGCGCGGAACGTGCCGGTCCAGTTGTCGGCCGGGCCATGGCCGTTGACCAGATAGCGATAGGTCGCCCCCGTCGCGTCGGCGATGTCGGCCGGGTCCATCCGCATCGCACCCCAATGCGCGCGGTCGCCGGCCGGCTGGTCGCGCCCGGTCAGCAGGCCGGCCAGCGTCTGCCGCTGGAAATTGTAATAGCCCGGCTGAACCTTCAGGCGGCGGAAGATCGCGTCGGGGCGCGACCGGCTGTGATCCGACAGGACGATGACGTGTTCGCGGTCATAGGCGACGGGGTCGGGCGCGGCGGGATCGATCACGATCGGCCCGTACAGTCCGGTCTGTTCCTGTCCGCCCGAATGGCTGTGATACCAGTAGGTGCCGTTCTGCCGCACCGGGAAGTCGTAGAGAAAGCTCTCTCCCGGGGCGATGCCGGGAAAGGACACGCCGGGCACGCCATCATACTGGAACGGGACGAGCAGCCCGTGCCAGTGGAGCGAACTGTCGACGTCGAGGTCGTTGGTCACGCGGATACGTGCGCGCTGCCCCTCGCGCAGGCGGATCAGCGGGGCGGGCGACATGCCGTTGATCCCGATCGCGCGCGACGGCCGCCCATCGATCACGCGGTTCAGCCGGCCGATGCGCAGCTCGATCAGGTCGCCGGACACTACCGGCGTCGCATCGGGCGCGGTGGCGCCGAGCGGCGTCCACGCCCCCAGCATCAGTCCGCCGCCGCCCAGTGCCGCGCCGCGCAGCAGCGCGCGGCGGTCGATCGTCGTCATCGTGTCGAACCCCGTCGAAAGCCCCTGTCGTTCCCCGATACGCAGGGCATCGCCGCGCCCCTCAGCGTTCGAGCAATTCGTTCAGCCGCGCGCGGGCGCGGCGGATGCGCGTCTCGACCGCTTTGGGCGTGATGCCGAGCAGCGTCGCGGCCTCGGCATGGCGCATTTCCTCGACGGTGCATAGCAGCAGGGGTTCGCGCAAGGCCGCGGGCAGGCCGGCCATCGCCGCACGCACCCGCGCCAGTTCCTGCCGGTCGGCGGCGGAGCGGGCCGGATCGGCGTCGCCCGCGGCGAGGGTGTCGGCAAGGTCGTCGATCGGCCGCGCCCCGAAGAAGAAGGCGCGCAGCGCGCGGCGGCGGGCCCGGTCGCGGCATTTGTTGAGCGTGATCGCCGCCAGCCATGTCGCCAGCGACCGCTCCGGATCGTAGCGCGATAAGGCGCGATACGCCGACAGGAAGGTATCCTGCACCACGTCGAGCGCTTCGTCGGGATCGGCGATGCTGTTGAGCGCGAGGCGGTACACCCGCCCCTTGTACCGCTGCATCAGCGCGGCGAACGCGGCCTCGTCCCCGGTCCGCGCCAGCGCCACCAGGGCATCGTCGCGCGTACTGGCATCGATCGCCGTCACTGAGTCGGCTGGGTAAGCGCGCGGTCCACCGCCCGGTCGAACGCGGGCAGCTGGTCCGGGCGCAGCAGCCGCCGCATGGCAAAGACATGCGCCAGCGTCGCCTTCTGCAACGTCCCCATGGTGCGGTGACAGGCATCGACCGCTGCGGCGACGCGCGGCCCCTCGCCATGTTCGGCGGCGATCGCGGCGGACAGCGCGGCATTGTCGGCGCGCATCTGCGCCTGCAACGCGCCGCGCCGCCCGGCAAAGTCGGTCTCGAGCGCGTCTAGCCGCCGGCGCTGGTCATCGCTCAGCGCCATGCCGTCATGCAGCAGCGCGTGCAGTTCGTTGCCATGGCTGCTGCCCTGCCGATCGTTGATCGCGCGCCCGGCCAGCACGCCCGCCACCGCCGCCACGAAGGCGACCAGCGCGACCATGATCGTCCAGCGACGCCGGCTCACCGGTCGCCCAGCAGGGTCGAAGGGGCGAGGGCGAGGTCGTCGGCCAGCGCCGGCGGTACGGGGCGGGGCAGGGGATCGGCGGCGATCAGCCCCAGCGTCACCGCGCCGATCGCGGCGATGCCGGCCAGCCGCAGCCCGGCACCGCGCGCTGCCCGCTCGCCGTGCAGGCGGTCGAACACGCCCGATTCGACGCCGTGCAGGCCGGGATGGTCGGGCGTCCGCGACAACAGCCGCAACGATCGGTCGAGAGGGTCGGTCATGTGCATGGTTCCTCGGCGGTCGGGACGGAATACGCACCCGGCCGGTCTTTCCCTCACCAACGCGGACGGCGCCATCCTGTCAAACATGGCCCGCCCGCGCCAGCGCCTATCGACCCGCAGCCCGAGCGGTGGCGGCAATTGCCCCCCGGCGGGGATATTCTTGCGAAGGTCGAAAGGTCCGCCCCGGTCCTGCCGTACCCCCGCGCAGGCGGGGGTCCAGAGTAACGGCAGGACGACATTCGTGGCTCTTGTACCCCCGCCTGCGCGGGGGTACGCGGGATGCGATCAAGGCGGCGGTTGCCGCATCGTCTGGACCCCCGCGCAGGCGGGGGTACGTGAACCAGAAAGGCTCCTGATCCTGCTGGATGGCGCTTCAATTCGCTGAATGTCGATCGGTCCCAAGGTTTGCGCCTCTGGCCGCTGGCCCCGCCTGCGCGGGGGTGCGAAAAACGGATTTTCGCGAAGGGACTTATGTCGGGAAGGGGGAGCAAATGGCGCACATGCTCCGCTGAACGTCGACCGCCCTTCGCATGGTCGCTGGCGTCGCCATCCCGGTGCGATATACCGATGGTCCGATTTTTCCGCGCGAAAGGTGGTTCCATGCCCGTGATGCTCGCTGCCCTGCTCCTGCTTCAGGCCGCTGCCGCGCCGTGCCCCGCCGTCGCGCCGCCACCGGTCGAACTGGCCGGATGGGCCACGCCGCGTCCGATCGATGCCGCCCGCGATACGGTGCTGACCCCCGGCGTCGCGGTTCGCGCGAAGCTGGTGGCGCAGTCGACGTTGCGCTTCGCCGTGCCGCCGCACAAGCCGGGGGATGCGGCGGCCCGGGGCGGCATCTTCCGTTTCGTCACGACGCAGCCGGGACGCTACCGCGTGGCGCTGGGCAGCGGTGCGTGGATCGATGTGGTCGATGGCGGCCGGGCGCTGGCGTCCGTCGGCCATGGTCACGGCCCGGCGTGCAGCGGCATCCGCAAGATGGTCGATTTCGACCTGCCCGCCGGGACGCATGTGGTGCAGATCGCGGGAAGCCGCGAGGCCGTGCTGACGATGATGGTGGTGCGCCTGCCCGGCTGAACGGACGGCGAATCGACCGTCCGTTGGAGGCGCGACCGGGAATCGAACCCGGGTGCAAGGATTTGCAGTCCTCTGCGTCACCACTCCGCCATCGCGCCTCGATACGGTGGGAGGCGGGCATTTGCGGGGCGCGCGGGCCGGTGTCAACCGTCCCGCTGCAAATTATACCCGGCCGCATCCTTGGCGTCGGCGCTTCGTCGCGATAGACAGCGGCTGGCGCGCGATGTGTGTTGCGCGGGTAAAACAGTTGTGCGACAGGATTGCACCATGACCGATTCGATGCAGACCCGACCCGATTTCGACGCGATGCGCCATGCGATGGTCGTCAGCCAGCTGCGCACCAGCGCGGTCAGCGACCCGCGCGTCATCGACGCCATGGCCGAAATTCCCCGCGAAGGCTTCGTGCCGGCTGCCCAGGTCGATGTCGCCTATCGCGACGCGCCGCTGCCGCTCGCCGGGGGGCGGGCGATCAATGCGCCGCTGATTACCGGACGGCTGCTGACCGCGGCCGGGATCCGGCCGACCGACCGCGTGCTGCTGGTCGGTGCGGCGATGGGCTATGCCGCGGCGGTGCTCGCCCGGCTGGCCGGTTCGGTCGTCGCGGTCGAGGAGGATGCGACGCTGGCCGCCGCCGCGCGCGATGCGATCGCCGATGCGACGGTGACGCTGGTCGAAGGGCCGCTCACCGCCGGCGCACCCGACGGTGCGCCCTATGACGTGATCATCATCGACGGCGCGGTCGAATCGGTGCCCGATGCGATCGTGCAGCAGCTCGCGCCGGGCGGGCGGTTGACCACCGGACTGGTCGATCGCGGCGTCACCCGGCTGGCGCTGGGCCGGCGGAGCGAGGGTGGCTTCGGCCTTGTCGATTTCGCCGATCTCGACTGCGTCGTGCTGCCGGGCTTCGCCCGGCCCAAGACATTCCAGTTCGCAAGGTAAGGGGCATATGCGGGGGGGCAAGTTCATCGGCGGGGTCGCGGTGCTGGCGTTGCTGGCCGGGCCGGCGCACGCGGAAACGCTGCGCGAGGCACTGGCGCGCGCCTATGCGACCAATCCGCAGCTGACCGGCGCGCGCGCCAACCAGCGTGCGAACGACGAAGCGGTGCCGCTGGCGCGGTCGCAGGGGCTGCCGCAGGTCACGACGCAAAGCTCGGTGATCGAGAACGTCATCACCCCGGCCAGCCGTGGCTTCACGCAGGCGCCGCGCTCGGGCACGGTCCAGCTGAACGTGTCGCAGTCGCTCTATGCCGGCGGTGCGGTCCGCAACAACGTGCGGGCGGCGGATGCGCGGGTCGATGCCGGCCGTGCCAACCTGCGCAGTACGGAGGCGAATGTCTTCACGCTGGTCGTCGCCGCCTATAACGACGTCATCCGCGACGAGGCGATCGTGCGGTTGAACCAGCAGAATCTGCGCGTGCTGGAGGTCAATCTCCAGGCGTCGAAGGACCGGTTCCAGGTCGGCGACCTGACCCGCACCGACGTCGCCCAGTCGGAGGCGCGACTGGCATCGGCGCAGGCGCAGTTGCGCAACGCCGAAGCCGCGCTGATCCGCAGCCGCGAGAATTACGTGGCGACGACCGGCGCACCCGCCGCGACGCTCGACGCGCCGCCGGCGCTGCCGAACCTGCCCGCCGATCCGAACGCCGCGGTTGGCGTGGCGGTGGCCAACAACCCGTCGCTGATCGCCGCACGCCGTACCAGCGATGCCGCCGGCTTCGACGTGCGCGTGGCGCGCGCCAGCCGGCTGCCGACGATCAACGCCATCGGCGGCGGCAGCTATACCAGTTTCCTCGGATCGGCGCAGTCGGTGCAGGGCACAGTGCTGCAACAGGACGGCGGACAGGCGCAGGTCGGCATGCAGGTGAGCCTGCCGCTGTGGCAGAGCGGCCGCCCGGGCGCGCAGATCCGCCGGGCACAGGCGCTGGAAGGGGCGGCGATCGAACAGGTCACGCAGGTCGAGCGCAGTGTCGTGTCCGACGCGCGATCGGCGTTCGCGGCGTGGCAGTCGGCGCTGCGCGTGATCCAGTCGTCGGAGGTGCAGGTCGCCGCCAACCGCCTGTCGCTGGAGGGTGTCCGCGCGGAGAACAGCGTCGGCACGCGCACGATCCTCGACATCCTGAACGCCGAACAGGAACTGCTCAATTCGCAGGTCCAGCTCGTCTCGGCGCGCCGCGACGCCTATGTCGCGGGCTTCGCGCTGCTGGCGGCGATGGGCCGGGCGGAGGCGCGCGATCTCGGGCTCGACGGCGGAGCGCTGTACGATCCGACGGTGAACTACAACCGCGTGCGCAACTCGGTGTGGGACTGGAAGGACGATCCGGCCCCGGTGCCGGTCGCGCCGAGCACGGTCAACAGCCCGGCACAGACCCCGGTCGTGACGCGCGAACTCGATCCGTCGCTGCAACGCAGCCCCAATCCCTACACCCCGACGCAGGGGCTGGACGCACCCAATCGACAGGGCGGCGCCCCACGGGCGACGCAAGGCGTTGACACGCCGCGCGCCAACCCCGAAGGCTAGGGGTTCGAGAGGCGCAAGACATGAGGGTTGCGATGGGGGATATCAGCAACGAATCGTCGATGGAGGACATCCTGTCCTCGATCAAGCGGATCATCGCCGAGGAGGGCGAGGGGTCGGCCCAGGCGTTGCGCGGACGCAAGTCGATTCGCACGGCGCAGGTCCGCGACCTCGACGACCGTGACGAGGTGCTCGAACTGAACCAGAGTGTCGCCGCCCCGCCGCCACCGCCACGGGTCGAGACGCTGCGGGCCGAGGCGCCCCGTGCCGAGGCCCCGCGCGCGCGTGCCCCCGAACCGCAGGACGAACCCGCGCCTGCCGCCGCAGCACCGGCCGCGACCGGCGATGCGTCGATCGTGTCGGACCGCGCCGCCGAAGCCAGCCGCGGCGCGCTCGACCAGCTGTCGCGGATGCTGGTGAAGCCCGAGACGCCCGGCAACGATTCGCTCGAAGGGCTGGTGCGCGAGCTGCTCCGCCCGATGCTGCGCGAGTGGCTGGATGCGAAACTGCCCGGCATCGTCGAGGCGATGGTATCGCGCGAGATCGCCCGGATCAGCGGGCGCGAATAACCCGCTCTCTTGCAACGCCGCCGCATCCGCGCCATGCGGCGGTGCATGAGCGAACTGCCCAAGACCTTCGACCCCGCCGCCATCGAGGCGCGCTGGTATGCCCATTGGGAACAGGAAGGGCTGTTCCGCCCCGAACGTCCCGGCGCGACGCCGTGGACGATCGTCAATCCGCCGCCCAACGTGACCGGCAACCTCCATATCGGCCACGCGCTCGACAACACGTTGCAGGACATCCTGGTGCGCCACGCCCGGTTGCAGGGCAAGGACGCGCGCTGGGTCGTCGGCACCGACCATGCCGGCATCGCGACGCAGATGGTCGTCGAGCGGCAGATGGCGAAGCACCAGCAGAAGCGCACCGACTTCACCCGCGACGATTTCGTGGCGAAGGTGTGGGAATGGAAGGCCGAGAGCGGCGGGCAGATCACCGGGCAGCTCCGCCGGCTGGGCTGTTCGATGGACTGGGCCAATGAACGCTTCACCATGGACGAGGGCTTTTCCGCCGCCGTCCTGAAGGTGTTCGTGCAGTTGCACCGCGAAGGGCTGCTCTATCGCGACAAGCGACTGGTGAACTGGGACCCCGGTCTCGGCACCGCGATCAGCGACCTCGAGGTCGAAACGCGTGAGATCCGGGGCAGCTTCTGGCGCCTGCGCTACCCGCTCGCCGACGGATCGGGGTCGATCGAGGTGGCGACGACGCGGCCCGAGACGATGCTGGCCGACATGGCAGTCGCGGTGCATCCCGACGACGCGCGCTACACCGCGCTGATCGGCAAGCAGGTGCGTTTGCCGATTACCGGGCGTCTGATCCCGATCGTGGCGGACGAACATGCCGACCCCGAACTGGGATCGGGCGCGGTCAAGATCACGCCCGGCCACGACTTCAACGATTTCGAGGTCGGCCGCCGCGCGGGAATCGAGGCGCGCGACATGCTGAACATGCTCGATGCCAAGGCGCGCATCGTGCAGACCGCCGACGGGCTGATCCCCGACGCCTTTCTCGGCCTGACGACCGCCGATGCGCGCAAGGCGGTCGTCGCGCGGCTGAAGGACGAAGGCGTCCTGATCCCGCATGTCGACAAGGACGGTGCCGAGCACGACGCCGAACCGCGTACCATCCAGACGCCGTTCGGCGACCGCTCGGGCGTGGTGATCGAGCCGTGGCTGACCGACCAATGGTATGTCGACGCCAGGACGCTGGCCCAGCCGGCGATCGAGGCGGTGCGGTCGGGCGCGGTCAGGATCGTGCCGAAGTCGTGGGAGAAGACGTACTTCAACTGGATGGAGAACATCCAGCCATGGTGCGTGTCGCGCCAGCTGTGGTGGGGGCATCGCATCCCGGCGTGGTTTGGACCAGCGAAAGACTTTGAAGCGGGCGTCGGCAATGCCGCCACATTTGTGGGTTTGGACAGCGCCGATATTCGCGAACAGGCTGCGGCGTTTTACGGCTTGCCCGCAGATCGTATTGTTCTGTCGGAGGATGGAGAGAACGCGGGTTTGCGGTGGTTGGATGAACCCGATCCTGCGGTAGTGCTGTGGCAAGACCCCGACGTGCTCGACACGTGGTTCTCCTCCGCGCTGTGGCCGTTCGCGACGCTTGGCTGGCCGGAAAACACCGATGCCACCCTCGGCGGGCGCTACAGCAACGACGTGCTGATTTCGGGCTTCGACATCCTGTTCTTCTGGGACGCGCGGATGTTGATGCAGGGCATCCATTTCATGAAGGAGGTGCCGTTCAGGACGCTGTACCTCCACGGCCTCGTGCGCGCCGCCGATGGCGCGAAGATGTCGAAGTCGAAGGGCAATACCGTCGATCCGCTGGGGCTGATCGATGCCTATGGCGCCGATGCGCTGCGCTTCTTCATGGCGGCGATGGAAAGCCAGGGCCGCGACATCAAGATGGATGAGAAGCGGGTCGAGGGCTATCGCAACTTCGCTACGAAGCTGTGGAACGCGACGCGCTTCGCGCAGGCCAACGGCATCGGCGCGTCGGCGACGCTGGAACCGCCAAGGGCCGAGCTGGCGGTAAACCGCTGGATCATCGCCGAGACGATCGAGACGGTGCAGGCGCTCGACCTCGCGCTGGCCGACCTGCGTTTCGACGGGGCGGCCAACACCATCTACCAGTTCACGTGGAGCCGGTTCTGCGACTGGTATCTCGAACTCATCAAGCCGGTGTTGCAGGGCGGCGCCGACGGTGGCGAGGAAACGCGCGCGGTCGCGGGCTGGGTGCTCGACCAGATCCTCGTCATGCTCCATCCGTTCATGCCGTTCATCACCGAGGAACTGTGGCATGCGTTGTCCGATCCCGCCCACCCCCGCGCGAACGACCTGATCGTCGCGCGCTGGCCGATGGCCGATGCCCGCGCGATCGATCCGGCGGCACGGGCGGAGATCGACTGGCTGATCCGGCTGGTCGGCGAAATCCGCGCGGCGCGGACCGAGCTGAACGTACCGCCGGGCGCGCGGCTGCCGCTGCACGTCCGCGACCAGTCCGCCGCGACGACCGGGCGGCTGGCGCGGCAGGGCGCGGTGCTCGCCCGGCTGGCGCGGATCGATGCGGCGGACGGAGACGCGCCGACGGGCGGTGCGCTCCAGATCGTGGTGGACGAGGCGACCTTCGTCCTGCCGCTGGGCGACGTCATCGATCTCGATGCGGAGCGCGCGCGCCTGACCAAGGCGATCGCGGCGGCGGAGAAGGAGCGCGATGCCCTGGCCGGGCGGCTGGGCAATGCGAGCTTCGTCGAGCGTGCGAAGCCCGAGGCGGTCGATAAGGCGCGCGCCGACCATGGCGACAAGATGGCCGAGGCGGCACGGCTGCACGCGGCACTCGGGCGGTTGGGGTAGCTTCCAGCGGGACGTCGGTCCGGCTATCCCGCAACCGCGCGATGGAATCGAGCGGGCTCGGTCGATCATCGAGGTGTCTGATCCATCCATATGGAACCGTCACCCCGGCGAAGGCCGGGTCTTCTTCGGCTCCTGCCGCGCGCTGTCACCGGGAAATCCCGGCGTTCGCCGGGATGTCGGCCGGTTCAACAGGGATGGATCGAACGCCAGCGGATGGGGTCCCGGCCATCCTCTCCGGCACCCGCGGCAATCCTGCGATACGCCGGTGCTGCCCGCCCGCCGGCTACCCGGTACGGGAAGTCTCTTGCGATGCGGCGTCGCCCGATCGCCCGGTAGCAGGCGTCAGGGCCGACAGGCTGCGTGCAAGGTCGGCGCTGCGGAACGGCTTGGTCAGATGCGGGATCGCGGCCTCGATCCCCGCCGCTTCGGCATAGCCCGACACGATCAGGCTGCGCAGCGCCGGCCGCTCCTCGCGAAGCAGGCGGACCAGTTCGGCGCCGGTCATGCCGGGCATCAGATGGTCGGTGACCAGCATGTCGGGGGCCAGCCCGCCGCGGATCAGCGCCAGCGCATCCTCCGCCGATGGGGATTCCACGACCTCGTATCCGATATCGCTCAGCATGTGCGCGGTGCTCATGCGCACCAGATCCTCGTCATCGACGACCAGCACGACCCCGCGGCCGCCCGGCGCCGCTTCGTGGTCGACCGGCGCCGGATCGGCTTCCGTCACGGTGCTGCCGACCGGCAGCCACAGGGCCATGGTCGTGCCGTGTCCGGGCTGGCTGTCGATCTTCAGCGCGCCGCCCAGCTGCCCGGCAAGGCCGTGGACCATCGACAGGCCCAGCCCGGTGCCCTTGCCGATGCCCTTGGTCGAAAAGAACGGCTCGATCGCGCGCCGCCGTGTCTCCTCGTCCATCCCCTTGCCGGTGTCCGACACCGACAGGCGGACATAATGACCGCGCGCGAGGTTCGCCGTCGTCGTCCGCTGGCTCTCGCGCGATGCCGCGATCGTCAGCGTACCGCCGCCGTCCATCGCATCGCGCGCATTCACCGCCAGGTTCAGCAGCGCCATCTCCAGCTGGTTCGGGTCGGCCAGCGCGGGCGGCAGGTCGTCGGCCAGACGTACCTGCAACTCGATCGTCGGGCCGACCGTCGACCCGACCAGGTCGACCATGCCGCCGACCAGTTCGCGCAGGTCGACCGCCACCGCCTGAAGCGGCTGGCGTCGGGCGAAGGCCAGCAGCCGCTGCACCAGCGTCTTGGCGCGCTCGGCCGATTGCAGGGCGCCGTCGATCAGACGCTGGTCGCGCTCGCTGCCCAGCGCCTTGCGGTGGAGCATGTCGAGCGATCCGATGATCGGCGTCAGCAGGTTGTTGAAGTCATGCGCCACGCCGCCGGTCAGGCTGCCCATCGCCTCCATCTTCTGGCTCTGGCGCAACGCTTCCTGCGCCGCCTCCAGCTCGGCCTCGCGCGCCTTCATGTGGCTCAGGTCGCGACCGACCGCGATGAAATTGTGACCGTCGGGCTCGGGCGCGACGATCCATTCGATCGGTTTCCAGCCGCCGTCTCGCATGGCGATGCGGTTCTCGAAGCGCGTCGGCCCGGCGGTCGCGGCCATGCGCGCGATCGCTTCCAGCGTCGGCGGGGCGTCCTCGGGATGCATGAAGCTGGCATAGCCGCGCGACAACAGCTCGTCTTCGGTCCAGCCGAGGACCCATTCCCATGCCGGGCTGACGGCCGACATCATGCCGGTGAAGTCGGCGCGCGCCAGCATGTCCTGCGACAGGTTCCACAACCGGTCGCGCTCCGCCGACTTCGCGGCGACCAGCGCTTCCAGCGTCTCGTTCATCTCCTGCAACCGCAATTCGGCGTTGCGCCGCGCCGTGATGTCGCTGAACAGCGCCGCGACCCGGCGCTGTTCCGGCCTGCCGACGCGAAAGGCGTGGACATCCCACCAGCGGCCAAGCGCTGCCGAACCCTGTTCGACGCGGCCTGCGATGCCGGTCGTCGCGACGGCACCGTAGAAATCGAACCAGTGCTGTTCGTGATCGGGGACGATTTCGCGCACCCGACGTCCGGCGGGATCGAACCCCGCCTGGGTCTCGAACGCGGGATTGGCTTCGACGAATCGATAATCGACCGGGTTTCCGTTGGAGTCGAGGATCATCTCGATGATGCAGAAGCCGACCTCGAGATTTTCGAACAGCGTCCGGTAGCGTGCCTCGCTCTCCTGCAGCGCGAGCAGCCGGGCGCGCGCCTCGTACTGGCGCCGCCGGGCGCGGATCGCCGATCGGGCGAGGCTGACCAGCGTCGTCGGGTGAAACGGCCGTTCGAGGAAGGTGACGTTGCCCAGCACATCCAGATGGCGCGCCGCCGCCGGATTGCGTTCCAGCCCGCCGCCCCGACTGGTCAGCAGGATGATCGGCAGGTCGGACCATTCTTCCTGTACGGCGATCCAGTCGGAAAAGGGGGCGAGGTCGGCGGTCGCGATCGCTTCCTCGGTCATCACCACCAGCCCGGCGCCGTGATCGAGTTCACCGATCAGGGCGGCGAGGGCCGGGCACGCCGCCGCTTCCAGCCCCGCTTCGGCTAGGATTCCCGTCGCGATCGCGGCATCGCGCCCGATCGGCGCGAGGACCAGCGCACGTTCCGACACCGTCCGTTGCTTCACGCGTGCTCGCCGTCCAGCAGGTCGCCGTTGCCGTGCAGCACGGGCACGCCGCGCAGCACCCCCTGAAACTTCGTCAGGGGCTCGCCCAGCGTGATGCCGTCGCTGCTGATGCGGTATTCGCGGATGGTGTTCTCGTGCGGACCGGTCCGCTTCTTGACGATCGAGATCGCACGCCGGACCCGGCCCAGCGCCTCGAAATAGCGCAGCAGGATGACGGTGTCGGCAAGGTAGGTGACGTCGACCGGCGTCTTCATGTCGCCGACCAGCCCGTGCTGTGCGACGGTCAGGAACGTCGTCGCCCCCTGCCGGTTCAGATATTGCAGGACTTCGTGCAGGTGCAGGACCAGCGCCTGTTCGCCCGGCATCGCCGCCTGATAGCCGTTGAGGCTGTCGATCACCACGGTCCGCGCGCCATGTTCCTCGACGCACCGCCGCACCCGCGACGAGAACTCGCCCGGCGACAATTCGGCGGCATCGACCTGTTCGAGGATCAGCGCGCCGCTGTCGAGCATCCCTTGCAAGTCGATGCCGAAGCTTCTGGCCCGCTGGATCAGCAGGCCGACCTCTTCATCGAACACGAACATCGCCGCGCGCTCGCCGCGGGCCACCGCGGTCTGGACGAAGGTCAGCGCGATCGAACTCTTGCCGGTGCCGGCCGGGCCCAGCACCAGCACGCTCGACCCGCGTTCGATCCCGCCGCCCAACAGCGCGTTGAATTCGGGCGAATCGGTGGTCATCAGATAGCGGTCGAACTCGCGCCGATGCTCCGCGGAGATCAGCCGGGGGTATACGCATACCCCGCCGGTCTCGATCGTCGCGTCGTGGAATCCGCCGCGGAACCGCCGCCCGCGATACTTGACCACGCGCACCCGCCGTCGCTCGGCGCCATATTCGGGCGCGAGTTCCTCCAGCCGGATCACGCCGTGCGCGACCGAATGGACGGTCTTGTCGTTGACGTCGGTGGTCAGGTCGTCGAGCATCAGGACGGTGGCGTTGCTTTTGGCGAAATAATGCTTGAGCGCCAGGATCTGCCGCCGGTAGCGCAGCGAGCTTTGCGCGAGCAGCCGGATTTCGGACAGGCTGTCGAGGACCACGCGGTCGGGCTGCACGCGCTCGAACACCTCGAAGACCCGCCTGGTCGTCTCGCCGAGTTCAAGGTCGGACGAGTATAACAGGCTCTGCTGCTGGTCCTCGTCGAACAGGTTTTCGGGCGGGATGAGTTCGTACACCTCGATCCCGCTCAGGTCCCAGCCATGCGAGGTCGCCGATGCGCGCAGTTCGTCCTCGGTTTCGGACAGGGTCACGTACAGGCAGCGCTCGCCCGCCGCGGCGCCGGTCATCAGGAACTGCATCGCGATCGTCGTCTTGCCGGTGCCGGGGCTCCCCTCCAGCAGGAAACTGCGCGCGCGATCGAAGCCGCCGCCCAGGACGTCGTCGAGGCCGGCTATGCCCGTCGCTGCATCCTTCGAAATCGTCACCGGCAACTCCTGACTGCGCCACTCATCCATCCTGCACAGCCTATGCCACAATCCGCCGGCAATAGTCATTGCGACAGATCAACCGCGGACGTACCCGGCTACAGCAGTCGATCGAGCGTGATCGGCAGGTCGCGGACGCGTTTGCCGGTGGCGCTATAGACCGCGTTGGCGACCGCCGCGGCGACCCCGGTGATGCCGATCTCGCCGATGCCGTGCGCGCCCATCGGGGCATGCGGATCGGCGATGTCGGTCCAGATCACGTCGATCTCCGGCACGTCGAGATGCACCGGAACGTGATATTCGGCGAGGCTGGGGTTCATGATCCGGCCGCTGCGTTCGTCGAACTGCGTTTCCTCCATCAACGCCATGCCCAGCCCCATGATGATGCCGCCACGGAACTGGCTGGTCGCGGTCACGGGGTTGAGGATGCGGCCGCAGTCGAACGCGCCGAGGAAGCGGCTGACGCGGACCTCGCCGGTCACGCTGTTCACCCGCACCTCGCAGAACAGTGCGCTGCGCGAATGCATCGACCAGTGCATGAATTCGAACGGCATCGACCCGGCCTTCGTCACGCTCACGCTGTCGCGCTGCGCACGGGCGAGGATCGAGGCGTAGCTCTCGCGCCGCGCCGGATCGTCGAGCTTGGCCAGCCCGCCGCCGTCGCTGCCGACCTCGTCCACCGACAGTCCGGCGAGCGGGGAATCGTTGCCGGCCAGCTTCAGCAGCGTCGCGACCAGTTCGCCATGCGCGGCGATGACCGCCGCGCCGATCGCCGCGGTCTGTTGCGAGCCGCCGGCCATGATCGCGCCGGGAATGTCGCTGTCGCCATAGCCGACCTCGATCCGATCGATCGGCAGGCCAAGGCGTTCGGCGGCGACGATCGCGGTGGTGGTCGACGTGCCCATGCCCATCTCCGCCGCCGCGACCTCGACCTTCGCACGCACGTCGTCGCCGTCGCGGACCAGCGTCAACCGCGCCTTGGCGCCCGGCATCCGGTAATAGGGATAGGTACCGGTGGCACAGCCCATGCCGATGCGCCATTCGCCCTCGGTTCGGGTGCCCGGCGTCGCGGGGCGGGCGTCCCAGCCGAACCGCGCCGCGCCATCGCGCCATGCCTTGACGATGTGCCGCGAGGAGAAGGGCAGGCCGCTGGTCGGGTCCCGGTCCGGTTCGTTTCGGATGCGCAGTTCGACCGGGTCGATGCCCAGATCGACCGCCAGCTCGTCGATCGCCGATTCCAGCGCGAACGTGCCGACCGCTTCGCCCGGCGCGCGCATGAAGGTGTTGGCGAGCATGTTCATCCGCGCCACCTCCACCTGCAACAGGATGTTGGGCACGGCATAGGCGCTGCGGGTGCCGAGGATGAACGGTTCTGGCATGTTGTTGTGCGGCGTCATCACCGACAGGCCGGTATGGACCAGCGCCTCGAACGTCCCGTCGGCATCGGCGCCGATCGCCACGCGCTGTTCGGTCAGCGTCCGCCCGCCGACGGTGCGGTACATGCCCTCACGCGACAGGGCGATGCGGACCGGCCGGCCAGCGAGGCGCGATGCAGCGGCGGCGATCACCTGATGGTCCCAAAGCCCCTTGCAGCCGAACCCGCCACCGACATAGGGCGAGGTCAGCCGCACCTGTCCGGGCTTCAGCCCGAACACGTCGGCCATGGTCTGCGCCTGCTGCGTCACCATCTGGCTGGCGTCGTGGATCACCAGCGTGTCGCCGACCCATGCCAGCGTCGCGGCGTGCGGCTCGATCGGATTGTGGTTGTGGCGCGGCGTGCGATAGCGCTGGTCGACGCGGTGTGCCGCCCTGGCCAACGCCCCCTCCGCATCGCCGATCGCGTTGCGCAGCGGCTGTCCCATGAACAGCCCCTGTTCCAGCCCGTTGCCCTTCGCGCCCGCCAGATCGGTGGTCGACGGCTCCTCGGCATAGGTCACTCCCAGCAGCGCGGCGGCATGATCGGCCTGTTCCTGCGTCCCGGCGAGGACGCAGGCGATCGGCTGTCCGTTCCAGTGGACGCGGTCGTCCTGAAAGATCGGCAGGTCGGCCGGCCCGACCGCATTGGCCGACGATCCGAACACCGGGGGCGTCGCCATGCGTGGCGCGTTCCGGTGCGTCATGACCAGCACCACGCCCGGCGCGGCCTCCGCCGGACCCGTGTCGATCGCCGTGATCCGCCCGCGCGCGATCGTCGAATAGGCAAGCGCCGCATAGACCATGTCGTCGAAGCGATGCTCCGCCGCGAACGCCGCGCCGCCGGTGACCTTCAACGCGCCGTCCAGCCGCGACACCGGCTTGCCGATCAGCCCGTGCTTGCGCGCGATCAGCGGGTCGGGCCTGCCGCCCGGCATCCAGCTGTCGGGGGCGAGCGGGACGACCCTTTGCAAGGCGCCCAGCATCAGCCCCTGCATCTTCTGCCTCGCGGAATCGACGATGCTCATGCCGCTTCTCCGGTGGTGAGGGCGCCCAGCACGGCGACGAGGGTCCGCGTGGCGAGGGCAGGCTTGAAGCCGTTGTCGCGCAGGGGCCGAGCATCGGCGAATTCGGCGGTGGCGGCGGCGTGGAACGCTTCCGGCGTCGCCGGACCGCCGCGGAGCGCCGCCTCGGCGATCGATGCGCGCCATGGCTTGGGTGCGACGCCGCCGAACGCGATCCGGACGTCGCCGATACGGTCGCCGTCCATCTCGATCGCCGCCGCGACCGAGACCAGCGCAAAGGCATAGCTCGCCCGGTCGCGTACCTTGCGATAGGTCGAACGCGCACCGAAGCGCAGCGGCGGCAGCTCGACGGCGGTGACGAGGTCGCCGGGCGCCAGCACCGTGTCGCGATCGGGGCGGTCGCCGGGCAGGCGGTGCAGGTCGCCGAACGGCAGCGTCCGGCGGCCCGGCGGACCATCGACATGGACGATCGCCTCCAGCGCGCTCAGCGCCACGCACATGTCGGACGGATGGGTCGCGACGCAGGCATCGGACGTGCCTAGCACCGCGTGTATGCGATTGAACCCGCCCATCGCATCGCAGCCCGATCCCGGCACGCGCTTGTTGCAGCGCGACCCCTCCACATCGTAGAAATAGGTACAGCGCGTCCGCTGGAGCAGGTTGCCGCCGACGGTCGCCATGTTGCGGATCTGTGCCGACGCCCCGGCAAGGATCGCGCGGGCCAGCACCGGATAGCGTGACCGTACCAGCGGATGTTCGGCCAGCGCGGTGTTGCGCACGGCGGCCCCGATCATCAGTCCGCCGTCGCCGGTTTCGGTGATCGTCGCGGGCAGGCTGCTGACATCGACCAGCGTGTCGGGCTGCGCGATCCGCTCGCGCATCAGGTCGACGATATTGGTCCCGCCGCCGAGATACGCCGCCCCCTTCGCTGTGCCCATGCGCACCGCTTCGGCCGGGTCGGCGGCGCGGGCATAGTCGAACGGGGTCATGCCGCCACCTCCGCGGTGAGGGTCGCGCGGATCGCGTCGATGATCCCGTTATGCGCGCCGCAGCGGCACAGGTTGCCGCTCATCCGTTCCTGGATTTCCTCGCGGGTCAGGGTGACGCCGGCGGACAGGTCGTGGCTCACGACGCTGGGCACGCCGCGCCGCGCCTCCGCCGCCATGCCGATCGCCGAACATATCTGTCCGGGCGTGCAATAGCCGCACTGGAAACCGTCATGCTCGATGAACGCGCTCTGCAACGGATGCAGCGCGTCGCCGTCGGCCAGCCCCTCGATCGTCGTGATGCTCCGGCCGTCATATTGCACCGCCAGCGCGAGGCAGGACAGGATGCGCTCGCCTTCGACCAGCACCGTACAGGCGCCGCAGGCACCCTGGTTGCAGCCCTTCTTGGTACCGGTCAGGTGCAGCCCCTCGCGC
Source organism: Bacillus sp. 2B10 (assembly GCA_003946805.1). Taxonomy (GTDB): domain Bacteria; phylum Pseudomonadota; class Alphaproteobacteria; order Sphingomonadales; family Sphingomonadaceae; genus Sphingomonas. The sequence goes on from RPSH01000022.1 coordinate 31,419, forward strand.
AGATGGTCCAGTAGCGAGACGCGGGGATCGTCGGGGATTGCCACTTCGATTCCGTTGACGATCAGCGACATGGCAAACCCTCCGATGGCAGCGATGCGCGAAGAGAACAGCTTGCGATGCGGGCGTCCACCATATTCGGATATGGTCCGAGTTCGGCCTACCCGCGATACCGCGCCTCCGCCAGATCGAGTTCGCGCACCAGTTTCCTCGCGGTCTCGCTGCCGATCGTCCGGCTGCGGATCAGCCGGCTCAGCTCGTCGCGTTCGGCCTTCACCCCGATCAGGCGGAGTTCGGCCGACAGCCGTTCCTGCGTGCGCAGCGCATCGGGCGCCCCCCCGGCCAGCCCGTCGATCCGCTCGCGATAAACGTCCATCACCCGCGCACCGGCGGCGATATACAGGTCGGGATCATCATGCGCTTCGGCCAGCGCATGCTGCTGCCGCTCGATCGCGCGCACCGCCGCCCGGGCGGTCGTGATGCGCGCGGCATCCTCCTGCGCCTGGTGCGAGGGCTCGGCGGGCAGCGTCAGCCCTTTCAGCAGTACCGGCAGCGCGAACGTCGCGAGCAGCAGCGACACGATGATGACCCCCGCCGCGAGGAAGATGGCAAGGTCGCGCGCGGGAAACGGGCTACCGTCGGTCAGCGTCAACGGCAGCGTCAGCACACCCGCCAGCGTGATCGCCCCGCGTACCCCGGCGAACGACGTCGTCGCCACCAGCCGCCAGTCGGGGCTGCGCAGCGCGCCCGGCGGCGCCTTGCGCAGGATGGTCAGCCGAAGCGACACCCACACCCAGCAGAAGCGCAGCAGCGCGAGGCCGGCGACGATCGCGAGGATATAGACCGCCAGCCACCATGGCGAGGCATGGCCGGTCAGCGCCACCGTATCCTTAGCCCCCTCGATGATCGCGGGCAGTTGTTCGCCCAGCAGGACGAAGATGATGCCGTTCAGCGCGAACTGCACCATGTCCCACACCGAATTGCGGCGCATCCGCGTGGCGGCCATCGTCTGCCGCGAAATCTCGACATAGGTCATCGTCACGCCCGCGCCGACCGCGGCAAGGATGCCGGAGGCGTGGAAATGCTCGGCCAGCAGATAGGAGCCGAACGGGATCAGCAGGCTGACGAGGATCTGCGATCCGCTGTCCTCGCCGAAGCGGCGGGTCACCCAAGCCTTGGCGCGCGACACGACGATGGTCAGCACGACGCCGATCGCGAGGCCCGCGCCCGCGACCCACAGGAAATTGACCGCGGCGGCGGTGGCGGAAAAGGTGCCGGTCAGCGCGGCGGCGATGGCGAAGCGCAGGCAGACGAGGCCCGATGCGTCGTTCAGCAGCGATTCCCCTTCGAGGATGTGCATCATCCGCTTCGGGATCGGCACGCGCGCCGCGATGGCCGATACCGCGATCGGATCGGTCGGCGACACGACCGCCGCCAGCGCGATCGCCACCGCCAGCGGCATGGCGGGGATCATCCAGTGGATGAAGAACCCCATGCCGACGACGGTCAGCAGCACCAGCCCCAGCGCCAGTTCGACGACGGTCGACAGATCCTTGAACAACTCGTCCTTGGGGATGCGCCACCCGTCGAGGAACAGCAGGGGCGGCAGGAACAGGAACAGGAACAGTTCGGGATCGAGTTCTACCCGGTGTTCGGTCGACAGGCCGATGACCCCGCCGAGCGCGATCTGGACCAGCGGGGTCGGAACCGACCAGGGGAGCATTCGGGCAACGGCGCCGCTGACGACGACCGCCAGCAGCAGGAACAGACTGATCGATACGACTTCCAAACATCCTCTCCCGCGATCCTGCCGGGGGTGTAGAGGGTCGTCGTCGCACGCCGCAACCCGTATCGACCGGCTATTCCCCGGTCGGCGCGGGCAACGCGTCCTCCGCGACGATCGCGATCGCCGCGCCGCCGCGGCGCAGCTGTTCCGCCCGGCGATACTCGGCATGGGCATGGACGAACCGGCCGAAGGGCTGTGCGTTGCTGATGACCAGCATGGTCGATGTAGCACCGACGGCGGCCATGATCCGCGCGCCCTGCGCCGCGAGGCGGCAGGCGAGCGGGCCGTCCCTCGGTGCGCCGAGGATCGCGATCCGGTGTCCTTTCAGCGGTCCTTCGGCCGCGGGTCGCGGTGCCGGTATCTTGGGCGTCGGCGGCGGGTTCAGCCATTCGGCCAGCGACACGCCGGTATGAGCCATCGCGCGCACCACCACCAGCCCGGCGGTGCGGGCATCGCTTAGCGCATCGTGGTGGCGGTGACGGATATTCAACGAGCGGCTGAGGGTGTTCAGCTTGTGATTGGGCAGTTCGGGCCAGGCGCGGCGCGCGACGCGGACGCTGTCGAGCCAGTTCGCCTCGATCGCGGGCAGGCCGTGCCGATGACATGCCGCCGCCAGTGCGCCCTTGTCGAACGACGAATGCGCGACGGTCGTCCGGCTCGACAGATGGCCGCCGACGATCGCATGCACGTCGGCGAAGGTCGGCTTGCCGGCGACGTGTTCGCTGGCGATGCCGTGGATACGCGTGTTGAACGGCGAGAAGTCGTCGCACGGATCGAGCAGCGTGTCGTAGGCGAAGACTTCCACGCCGTCGCGAAAGCCGACGATGCCGATCTGGCAGATGCTGCTGACGCGCGAGCAGGCGGTTTCGACATCGATCGCCACGAAATCGACCGGTGTCGCGTGCGGGGCGGCATGAAACGGGGGACGGGGGCTCACCGGCGCGGCCTAGCACAATCCCTTCCCCGGCGAAAAGAATGCGACAATGATAAGAATAGGTCGCAATAGCATTGACTCTGCGACTAGGTCGCAATAGCTGGCCCTCAACCAGGGGGACGACATGATCGAACAGAAGAGTTTTCTCGCAATGGCCTGTGTCGGGTTCATTGCGTCGGCACCGGCCATCGCCGCCGAGCCGGAGGGGGGCAAGCCCGACCGTCCCGTCGCGATGCAGGACCGCGTCGACGACCGCGACGTGATCGTTGTCAACGGACAGCGCACGGCGGGCGCGAAGGTCGAAAGTCCGAAGGGGACATCGGCGCTGATCGATACGCCGCAGACGATCACCGTCCTGAACGACCAGACGATCCGCAAGCAGAACCTCCAGACGCTGCGCGACGCGTTGCAGACCATCCCGGGCATCACCTTCGGCGCGGGCGAGGGCGGCGGCGGCTATGGCGATTCGATCAACCTGCGCGGCTATGCGGCGGCCAACGACATCACCATCGACGGCGTGCGCGATTCGGCGCAGTACAGCCGCACCGATCCGTTCAACCTCCAGCAGATCGAGGTCTATAACGGCGCGAACACCGTCTTCAACGGATCGGGGTCGGTCGGCGGCACGATCAACCTGGTGTCGAAGGTGCCGGGTGTCGAGGACCTGTCGATCGTGCAGGCGTCGGTCGGCACCGACGAATATTACCGCGCATCGGTCGACGCGAACAAGCGCGTGTCCGATCTGGTCGCGGTGCGGCTGACCGGCGCCTATCACCACAACGACGTGCCCGGTCGCGATGTCGAGAAGTTCGAACGCTGGGGCATTGCACCCTCGGTGACGATCGGCATCGGTGGCCCGACCAGCCTGACGCTGGCCTATGTCCATCAGGAGGATCGCAATACCCCGCTGTACGGCGTGCCCTTCTATCAGGGCCCGATCGGGGGCGGGGTGCTGCCCGGTGTCGACCGGTCCGACTATTACGGCATCGCGAACCTCGATCGGCAGGACCAGACGGTCGACCGCTTCACCGCGACGTTCCGCCATGCGATCGACGACCGCCTGTCGGTCCGCAACCTGACCCGGTGGCAGCGTGTCGCGCAGGACAGCGTCACCAGCGCGCCGCAGGGAACCTATTGCCTGGGCACCACCGGGTTGCAGCCGGTCGGCGCGAACGCGGCGGCGACCGTCGGTATCGCCTGTCCCGCAGGCCTCGCCCGCGGCAACTGGCGGCCGTCGGGACCGCGCGGGCTGGTACGCGATCAGGTCAACGACCTGCTGTACGACCAGATCGACCTACGCCACGAAGCGGGCGAGAAGGGCCGGGTCCGCAACGTCGCCAATATCGGCGTGTCGGGGACGATCGAGAACTATCGCATCACCAGCGGCAGCCTGCTGCGCACCGCTGCGGGCGCCGCGGTGACCGCGCCGGACCTGACCATCGCCAGTCCCGACACGCGCTGGACCGGTCCGGTCAACCGGACCGTCACGTCGCAGGCGCGCTCGGAAACGCAGAACCTTGCCGTCTATGCGTTCGACACGCTGGAACTGGGCCGGTATTTCGAACTGAACGGCGGGGTCCGCTGGGAGGTGCAGGACGCGACGTTCCGCAACCTGCCGCTCGCCTTCGTCCCGCCGGGCACCACGCCGCTGACCGCGCTGCAGCAACGCCCGCAACGCTCGACCGAGCGGCTGTTCTCCTATCGCGGCGGGGCGGTGTTCCACCCGGTCGAAACGGTCAGCATCTATGCCGGATACGGCAAGTCGAAGACGCCGTCGTCGCAGACGGTGCGGCTGGGCTGCGGCGTGCTCGCCACCGCCAGTGCCGCCGATCCGTGCGCCGTGGCACCCGAGACCGCCGAGAATATCGAGGCGGGGGTGAAGGCCGCGCTGTTCGGCCGCAAGCTCGAACTGACCGCCGCGGTGTTCCGCAACGAACGCACCAACTACCGCGTGCCCTCCAACGATCCGGCGCTGCCGGCCGGGTTGCAGGTGCTCGACGGTCGCGCGCGGGTCGACGGCATCGCGCTGGGGCTGTCGGGATCGATCCTGCCGGCATGGACCATATTCGCCAACTACACATATCTCGACGGCCGGGTCCGGCAGTCGATTTCCGACCGCGATCTGGCCGCCGGCGTCCGCGATCCACAGTCGGAGGCGCGACTGGTGCAGACGCCCGAACATTCGGGATCGCTCTTCACCACGTACAAGCTGCCGTTCGGGCTCGAGATCGGCTATGGCCTGACCTATCAGGGGGCGATCGCGCTGAACGTGCCGAATGCGTTGCAATCGGTGCAGTTCCGCGCCGACGACTATCTGATCCACCGGGCCTATCTGGCCTATACGATCGCGGAGCGGGCAACGGTGCAGCTGAACGTCCAGAACTTCACCGACGAACGGTATCTGACCGGCATCCGCAGTAACGTAAACGCCACGACCGGCGCGGTCACCGGCGGCTGGGCGATGCCCGGCGACCGGCGGCAGGCGGTGCTCAGCCTCTTCTATAACTTCTGACGGGGACGGGCGGCGTTCCATGCTGATCGCAATTCCGCAGGTGCTGGACGCCGCCGCCCTGAACCGTGTCCGCGCGTTGATGGCGGACGGCGACTGGATCGACGGCAACGTCACCTCCGGTCCGCAATCGGCACTGGCCAAGCGCAACCGCCAGCTGGCCGAGGACAGCGCGGCGGCGCGCGAGGCGGGTGCCGTCGTGCTCGACGCGCTGGGCCGGTCGCCGCTGTTCGTCGCCGCCGCGCTGCCGCTGAAGGTCTTTCCGCCGCTGTTCAACCGGTACGAGGGGGGCGAGGCGTTCGGGCTGCATGTCGACAACGCCATCCGCATGAAGCGCGGCACCGATTTCCGCATCCGCAGCGACCTGTCGGCGACGCTGTTTCTCGAAGACCCCGCCAGCTATGACGGCGGCGAACTGGTGATCGAGGACCGGTTCGGCCCGCAGACGGTCAAGCTGCCCGCCGGGCACATGGTGCTGTATCCCGCCTCCAGCCTGCACCGGGTGACGCCGGTCACGCGCGGCGTGCGCACCGCCGCCTTCTTCTGGTTGCAGTCGATGGTGCGCGACGATGGCGAGCGCCGGCTGCTGTTCGACCTCGACCAGTCGGTGCAGGCGCTGGGTGGCGAGCGGGGGCAGGGCGATGCCGTCGTCGTGCAGCTGACCGGGCTGTACCACAATCTGCTGCGCCGCTGGGCCGACGCATGACCGGCGTTGCCGCCAGGCGCCGGCGCAACTGGCGCGCATGGTGGGCGAAGCAGCTGATCGCGTGGCACTGGATCAGTGCCGGCGTGTCGCTGGCGGCGATGCTGCTGTTCGCGATCACCGGCATCACGCTGAACCATGCCGGGGCGATCTCCGCCGAACCGGTCGTCGCCGAACGCACGGCGCAACTGCCCGGCAGCCTGTTGCGGACGCTGACCGCCGCCGCCGCGACGAAGGGCACGATCCCTGTTCCGGTCGCGACCGATATCGAACGGCAGGTGGCGCTGGACGTCGCCGGACGGCCGGTGGAATGGTCCGATGGCGAGGCCTATGTCGCGCTGCCGCGGCCCGGCGGCGACGCGTGGGTCAGCATCGACCTGACCAGCGGGGCGATCCGCGCCGAGATGACCGATCGCGGCTGGATCAGCTACCTGAACGACCTGCACAAGGGGCGCAATGCCGGCTCGGCTTGGTTCTGGTTCATCGACGTGTTCGCCATCGCCTGCGTCCTGTTTTCGATCACCGGGCTGCTGCTGCTGCAACTGCACGCCAAACGCCGCCCGTCGACCTGGCCGCTGGTGGCGGGCGGGGTGGCGTTGCCGGTGGTGCTCGCCGTGTTCCTGATCCATTGAAGTCCGGGGGAGATAAACCGATGCGTATCCTGTCACTGGCGGTACTGGGCGGCGCGACCGTCGCCGCCGCGCCCGCGCCGCCCGCGGGGACGATCACCGTCACCATCCCGCGCCTGTCGGTCGCCGAATATCACCGCCCCTATGTCGCGGTGTGGGTCGAACCGGCGGGCGGCGGCGCGGGGCGCACGCTGGCGCTGTGGTACGACGTGCGGAAATCGGGGGCGGAGCCGGGCACCAAATGGCTCACCGACCTGCGCGCGTGGTGGCGCAAGGGGGGCCGCAGCATGAAGCTGCCCGCCGACGGCGTCAGCGGCGCGACCCGCGCGCCCGGCACCCACAGCATCGCGCTGCCGACCGACCTGCGCCCCGGCAATTACGTGCTGAACGTCGAGGCGGCGCGCGAAACCGGTGGCCGCGAACTGGTGCAGGTGCCGCTGACCGTACCGCTCAAGGCCGCGCGTGCCACCGGATCGCACGAACTGGGCGCCGTCACGCTCGCCGCCCGCTGAAACCCCTTCGCCCGAGGATTAGTCCCATGACCCGTTTCGCCCGGCACCTGCTCGCCGCCGCCGTCCTGCTCTCCGTTCCGACCATCGTGTCCGCCCATCGGCTGTGGATGCTGCCGTCGGGCACTGTCTTCTCCGGCACCGACAGCTGGGTGACGGTCGATTTCGCCGCATCGAACGACCTGTTCTATGCCGACCACCAGCCCGGCCGGCTGGACGGGGTAAAGGTGTGGCAGCCCGACGGCAGCGCGGGACAGGTTCAGAACGGTGCGACCGGGCGCTATCGATCGGTGTTCGACGTGAAGCTCGACAAGCCAGGGACGTGGAAGATCGGGACCGAAATGTCGGGCCTGATGGGCAGCTTCAAGGTGAATGGCGAGGAGAAGCGAGTCGGCGGGCGCGGCGGACCGCCGGGACCCGACGGAGTGCGTCGTCCGCCGCTGACCGTCGCCGACATTCCCGCCGACGCGACCGAGGTGAAGCTGACCGAAACCAGCAACCGCAACGAGATCTTCGTGACCGCGGGTGAGCCGACGCGCACGGTGCTGAAACCCACGGGCAAGGGGCTGGAGGTCGACTTCGTGACCCATCCCGACGAACTGGTCGCCGGCGAAGCGGCGCGGTTCCGCTTTCTGGTCGACGGGCGGCCGGCGCCGGGGCTGAAGGTGACGGTGGTGCCGGGCGGCAAGCGCTATCGCAACGCGGAGGGCGCGCGCGAGCTGACGACCGGGGCCGATGGCGTGCTGGCGGTCGATTGGCCGGCGGCGGGAATGTATTGGCTGAGCGCCGCATACGAGGATGCGAAGCCCACCGCACCGCGCGCGACCGGACGGCGGATGGCCTATGTCACCACGCTGGAGGTGATGACGCCCTGACCTTGCCGCCGCGTATCGTGCTGCCGACCGGGCCGTCGGCGGCCGCGCTGGCCGGGCACGATCCGGATGCGCCGGTCGCGACCCTGTCGGGGGTCGCGATGGGGACGGAGTGGCGCGTACGGTGCGCGTTGCCGAAGGACGCCGATACCGGCGTGTTGCAGGACGCGATCGAGGCGCGGCTCGGCGAACTCATCGCGCAGATGAGCCATTGGGAGCCGGCGTCAGACCTGTGCCGTTTCAACGCGCTGCCCGCCGGTGGCTGGGCGGACCTGTCGCCCGACTTCGCGGCGGTCGTCGACCTGTCGCTGCGGGTGGCCCATGCCGGCGGCGGTGCCTTCGATCCTGCGATCGGGCGACTGGTCGATCTGTGGGGCTATGGCCCCCCTGGGCCGCAGGACGCTCCCGACGCGGCGGCGATCGACGCGGCGCGCGCGGCATCGGGGTGGCAGCGGCTGCGGCGCGACCCGATGGGCCGCCGCCTCCGCCAGCCCGGCGGACTGTCGCTCGACCTGTCGGGGGTGGCGAAGGGATATGCGGTCGATGCGGTCGCCGACCTGCTGGCGGGGCGGGGGGTGCGGCATTGCCTGGTCGAGATCGGCGGCGAACTGGCCGGGCGCGGGATGCGGCCCGACGGCGATCCGTGGTGGGTCGAGCTTGAGCCAGCGGCGGGCCTGCCGCCGCTGCGGCTGGCGCTGCACGAATATGCCGTCGCGACCTCGGGCGACTATGTGCGCGGGGGCCATTCGATCGATCCCCGCACCGGCCGGCCGGCGACGAACGGGGTGGTGGCGGTCAGCGTCGTGGCCCCGACGGCGATGCTGGCCGATGCGCTCGCGACCGCGATTGCGGTGGGCTATCCCGACATGGGCACGTTCGACGTCGCTGCACGGATAGTGGTTCGCGACGGTTCGGGTTTGCGCGAGGTGCTGACACCGCGCTTCGCGGCAATGCTGATCCCGTCGTGAGGCGATGGCCGAGGGAACGGTCGGGCCAGCCGGTCCATTCAATTCCTACCGACCTTATAGAATTTCTTTGGCTTCAAGCCCGCGGGCGCACGGTATGCGGTGGCCGGCCGCCGCCGACCCATGCGGCAAGAAACAAGGAATTCAGGGAATGACCAAGGGCCGCACCATCGCCCTGCTCGGGGCGTCGCTGCTGACGCTCGCCGCAACGGGCGCCGTCGCGCAGACCGTCGCACCGTCGCCGGAAGCTGCGCCGCCGACGCAGGACGACCCGGCACAGACCGCGACTCCCGCCGACGAAGGCGACGCGATCATCGTCACCGGCACGCGGACCGCCGGGCGTACCCGGCTCGACAGCGTATCGCCGGTCGACGTGCTGAGCGGCTCCAGCCTGCAGCGGCAGGGAACGACCGAACTGGCGGCGGCGCTGGCGACGGTGGCACCGTCGATCAACTTCCCGCGCCCCTCGGCCAACGATGCCACCGATGCGATCCGCCCGGCGACGCTGCGCGGCCTTGCCCCCGACCAGACGCTGGTGCTCATCAACGGCATCCGCGGCCACACCTCGGCCAATCTCAACACCAACGGCACGGTCGGGCGCGGATCGGCGGCGGTCGACCTGAACACCGTGCCCACCGCCGCGCTCGACCGGATCGAGGTGCTGCGCGACGGCGCGTCGGCGCAATACGGGTCGGATGCGATCGCCGGCGTCGTCAACCTGCGCCTGCGCGAGGCGCGGCAGGGCGGCGGCGCGTCGGTCACCTACGGCTTCTACGACACGCAGGTCGATACCGCGAACAACCGGCGCAGCGTCACCGGCGAGCCGGTCGTCACCGCGACCGCGTGGCAGGGGATCGGCTTCGGCGCCGACGGCTTCGTCACCGTGTCGGGCGAATATACCAGACGGCAGCCGACGAACCGTGCCGATATCGACCGCCGCGTGACCCCGAACCGCGTCACCGGCCGCTATGGCGATCCCGCGGTCGAACAATATACCGGTTTCGTCAACGCGGGCACGTCGCTCACCGACAATGTCAGCCTGTATGCGTTCGGCGGCTATCAGGATCGCGACACGCGCAGCGCCGCATTCCCCCGCAACGCCAATGCCCAGACGACGCTGGCCGGCTATCCGAACGGCTTCGTGCCGCTCATCAACACCAAGACGAAGGATATCAATTCGGCGGTCGGGCTGCGCGGCGATTTCAGCGGGTACAATGTCGACCTGTCGTTCAGCTATGGCCGCAACACCGTCGATTTCCGGACGCTCGATTCGGCCAACTACGCGTTCGGCGCGGCGACCCCGCGCAACTTCTACGACGGGCAGGTGGCGTACGACCAGTATGTCGCCGGCCTCGACGTGACGCGCAGGTTCGACGTGTTCCAGTCGTTGAACGTCGCCTTCGGGATCGAGGGGCGGCGCGAAGGCTACAAGATCTCGCCGGGCGAGCAGGCATCCTATGGCTACCCCGCGACCGGCGCGACCGGCGGCGCGCCGGGTGCGCAGGGGTTCGGCGGCTTCAGCCCGGCCAACGCCACCGAACGTGGCCGGCGCAGCGGCAGCATCTATGCCGATGTCGAGGCGCAGGTGACCGACCGGTTGCTGGTCGGGATCGCCGCGCGCGGCGAGCATTATTCGGACTTCGGCTCGACCGCGACCGGCAAGCTGTCCGCACGCTACGACGTCACCGACTGGTTCGCGCTGCGCGGCACCGCCTCGACCGGCTTCCGCGCGCCGTCGCTCCAGCAGCAATATTTCACCCAGATCGCGTCGGTCGTCACCAACGGCGTACCGATCCTGACCGGCACCTTCCCGTCGGTCAGCCCGGTCGGCAGCGCGCTGGGCGGTCTTCCGCTGGAACCCGAACGGTCGACCAACCTGTCGATCGGCACGGTGATCCGCAGCGGCGGGTTCGACCTGACGATCGATGCCTATCGCATCCGGCTGCGCGACCAGATCGGACTGTCGGAGAACATCCAGGCGACGGCCAGCCCGCAGGTCGCCGCGCTGCTCGCGCCGTACAACGTGTCGGCGGCGCGCTTCTTCATCAACGGGTTGCGCAGTACCGCGAAGGGCATCGACGCGGTCGCGCATTACCGGACCCGCACGGCGGCGGCCGGCACGTTCGACCTGACGCTGGCCGGCAACATCAACGCGATCGACGTCACCAGCGTCCCGACCTCCACCGCGACGCTCGATCCCGCGCCGACGCTGTTCGCGCGCAGCCGTATCCTGACGCTGGAACAGGGTACGCCGGGCGAAAAGGTGACCGGAACGATCGACTGGTCGCTCGACCGGCTGGGGGCACTGGCGCGCGTGACCTATTACGGCAACGTCAACCAGCCCGGCACGACGCCCGCCGCCGACGTGCTGACGGGCGACCGCGCGATCACCGATCTCGAACTGCGCTATACCGGCGACAGGGGCGCGCAGCTCGGCATCGGCGTCAGCAACCTGTTCGACGTCTATCCGCGCGCCACCGCCAGCGCGAACAATTCGACCGGCGTGCTCGGCTTCCCGTATTTCTCGCCGTTCGGGTTCAACGGCCGGTATCTCTACGTGCGCGCCGGGCTGAACTGGTAACGCGACGGTGGCGGGGGCGGCCATGCCGGACCCCGCCACTTCCGGATGGCGCGGCGGTGCCCTATGGATCGGCCATGCAGCCTGTCCGCAACATCGTCGTTTTGACCGGGGCGGGCGTCTCCGCCGAATCGGGCATCGCGACCTTCCGCGGTCCCGGCGGGCTATGGGAGGGGCACCGGGTCGAGGATGTCTGCACGCCCGCCGCGCTGCGCGCCGATCCGGCCCTCGTCCACCGCTTCTACGACCTGCGGCGCGCAGCACTGGGCGGGGTCGCGCCGAACGCCGCGCACCACGCGCTGGCGGCGCTCGACCGGGCGTGGCCGGGCGGGCTGCTGATCGTGACGCAGAATGTCGACGATCTCCACGAGCGCGCGGGGGCGACGCGGCTGCTGCACATGCATGGCGCGCTGCTGTCCGCGCTGTGCGCCGCTTGCGGCGTGCGTACGGCCCATGCCGGAGCATTGCCGCCGGGCAGCCGCTGCGCGGCGTGCGGTGCGGCGGCATTGCGACCCGACATCGTCTTCTTCGGCGAGATGCCCTACGCCATGGACCGCATCGTCGACGCGATCGGCGGATGCGACCTGTTCGTATCGGTCGGTACCTCGGGCGCGGTCTATCCCGCCGCCGGCTTCGTCGAATGGGCGAACGATCGTGGTGCGGCAACGCTCGAACTCAACCTCGAACGATCGGCCGGATCGGACCGGTTCGACGAAAGCCGCCTCGGTCCGGCGGGCGAACTGGTGCCGGCGTGGGTCGACGAACTGCTGCGCGAACGGCGGTAACGCCGGCCCCGTGCCTTTGGCCGGGCGCCATGCTAGGGCGCGCCATGGCCAAATCCCGAAGCAATGCCGGTACCGTCGCGGTCGACGGCGTCTCCTATGACTGGCACCTCCATAGCGAGCCGCACCTGTCGGACGACGAAGGGTGGAAGGGCATGACGATCGCCCTGCTGCAACAGGACGCCAAGCGCGAGGCGCTGGTGGAGTTCCCGGCGCCGAAGCGGTTGTTGAAGGGATTGCCGCGCGGCCGCCTCCAGCTCGACGATGCGACGATCGTCCGCTGCGTCCGCGCCGCGCTGTCGACCGGCTGGGACCCGATGTCGCGCGGCCGGCCCGTCGTGGTGGTGGTCGACGCCGAAGGGAACTGAACGCCGGCGCGCTGGGAAACACGCGCGGTTCGCGTGGCGGGGCAATCTTCCATCCGACCCCCATGCCGCATCTTGCCGCCGATACGATGCGGATGTGCTGCGCGGCCGATCCAGTCCGATCGCGCATCGATCCAACTGCTGTTTGGTTTGGACGCTTCCGACCCCGCTTGATACCCCGACGGTCGACAGGGACGGCCGACCGGCCTTCTGCAAGCGAGTACGGGAAACAGCCATGGCGACGACCGATCCGACCACGATGATGCGCCGCATGGGTGGGGGGCTGCTGTCCTTTCCGGTCACCCATTTCGATGGCGAGGGGCGGTTCGTCGAGGATGCGTATCGCGCGCATTGTGCATCGATGCTGTCGCACCCGCTGACCGGGCTGTTCGCGGCGGGGGGGACCGGCGAGTTCTTTTCGCTGACCCCGGCGGAAGTCGCGCGCGTCGTCGCCGCCGCGGTCGATACCGCGCAGGGCACGGTGCCGGTCATCTCCGGCTGCGGCTATGGTACCGAGATCGCGGTTGGCATCGCCCGCGATGCGGAGGCCGCCGGTGCCGACGGGTTGCTGCTGCTGCCGCCCTATCTGGTCGGGTCGAAGCAGGACGGACTAGCCGCGCATATCGAACGGGTGTGCCGCGCCACCGGCCTCGCGGTCATCGTCTACAACCGCGACAATGCCGTGGTCGATGACGAGACGCTGGCGCGGCTGTGCGAGCGCAATCCGAACCTGGTCGGGTACAAGGACGGCGTCGGCGACATCGAACTGATGACGCGCATCCATGCCCGGATGGGCGACCGGCTGACCTATATCGGCGGCCTGCCGACTGCGGAGACCTTCGCCACCCCCTATCTGACGATGGGGGTCACGACCTATTCCTCGGCGATCTTCAACTTCCTGCCCGAATGGGCGCTCGCCTTCTACGCGGCGGTCCGCGCGCAGGATCATGCGACGGTGCTGGCCGAACTCAAGCGGTTCGTCCTGCCCTATATCGCGCTGCGCAACCGTGGTGCGGGCTATGCGGTGTCGATCGTGAAGGCCGGGATGCGCATCGTCGGTCAGGATGCCGGGCCGGTCCGCACCCCGCTGACCGACCTGTCGGCTGCGGAGGAGGCCGAATTGCGCATGCTGATCGAGGGCGTCGCCACCCCCGTCCGCGCCGCCGCCTAGCCAGTGCGGCACGGGCGGCCTAGCATGGTCCCCATGTTCGAACTCAGCCAGCTCCGCTGCTTCGTCGCCGCGGCCGAGGAACTGCATTTCGGTCGCGCCGCGGCGCGGCTGAACATGACGCAGTCGCCGCTCAGCCGCCAGATCCAGCTGCTCGAACGCATCCTCGACGTGACGCTGCTCGAACGCACCAGCCGCACCGTCGCGCTGACGCCTGCGGGCCGGCTGTTCCTGGTCGAGGCGAAGCGGATCGTGCGGCTGTCTGAAAGCGCGGCCCTCGCCGCGCGGCGGGTGGCAAAGGGGGACGAGGGGCGGGTGGCGATCGGCTTCACCGCCGTATCAGGCTATACGCTGGTGCCGCAGGTGGTGGCGCAGGCGCGCATGGCGCTGCCCAACATCCAGCTGGAACTGCATGAAATGGTGACGACCGATCAGGTCGAGGCGCTGTTGACCGGGCTGATCGACATCGCCTTCGTCCGGCCCCCGGTCGACCGGCACGAATTCGAAACGCTGGCGGTGCGCCACGAACCGCTGGTGGTGGCGTTGCCGCCGGGCGATGCGCGGGCGGGTCAGGCCGACTTCACGCTCGCCGATTTCGATGCCACCCCGCTCATCATGTATGCGCGGCAGGGCGCGGGCTATTTCCACGCGCTGCTTGCCGGGTTGTTCGAAGGGGCAGGGGTCGCGCCCGACTATGTCCAGCATGTGACGCAGATCCATTCGATGCTCGGGCTGGTCCATGCCGGGCTCGCCGCCGCGATCGTGCCGGAATCGGCGACGGGCCTGCACCTGCTCGACGTGCAGTTCCGCCCCCTCGTCATCGATCCGCCGCGCCCGGTCGAGCTGCATCTGGCGTGGCGGCGCGACAATGCCAATCCGGCGCTCGATCCGATGCGGCGGCTGTGCGCCGACGTGGTCGCGTGATCGACCGGCGCAGCGTGCTGGCCGGTCTTGCGGCGACGCCGGTCGCGGCGCGCGGCGCATCCGCCGACCCGGTCGTCGCCACTACCTACGGTCGGGTACGCGGGGTGCGCGAGGGCGGGGTCGCGGTGTTCCGTGGCATCCGCTACGGCGCCGATACCGCGCCGCGCCGTTTCCGGCGCGCGCTGCCGCCCGCTCCGTGGGCGGACATCGCCGATGCCACCCGCTACGGCCTCGCCGCGCCGCAGACCCGTGCGACCGAACCGACCGGCGAGGACTGCCTGTTCCTTAACGTCTGGAGCCCCGGCCTCGACGATGCGCGGCGGCCGGTGCTGGTCTATCTCCACGGCGGCGCGCATGCCCATGGTTCGGGCAGCGATCCGCTGACTGCCGGCGGCAATCTGGCGCGGCGCGGCGACGTGGTGGTGGTGACGCTCAACCATCGGCTGGCGGGCCTCGGCTACGCCTATCTCGCGGCGCTGGGCGGTCCGGCCGAATCGGGCAATGTCGGCAATCTCGATATCGTGCTGGCGCTGCGATGGGTCCGTGCCAACATCGCACGGTTCGGCGGCGATCCGGCGCGCGTCCTGCTCTTCGGCCAGTCGGGCGGCGGGGCGAAGGTGGTGACGCTGATGGCGATGGCCGAGGCGCGCCCGCTGTTCCACCGCGCGGTGACGATGAGCGGCCAGCACGTCACCGCCGCAGGACCGCGCAACGCCACCCGCCGCGCGGCGGTATGGATGGAGCGCGCCGGCGCGCGCGACCCCGCCAAACTGGCGCGGCTGCCGGTCGACCGCCTCGTCGCGGCGATGGCCACCCCCGATCCGGTCGAGGGGAGGGGCGAGATCAGCTTCACCTCGACGCTCGACCATCATGTCCTGGCGCGCCATCCCTTCTATCCCGACGCTCCGCGCGAGGCGGCGCATATCCCGCTGATCTGCGGCAATACCCATGACGAAACCGGCTATTGGCTGCGCGATACGCTGCTGAAGGGCGACACCGACTGGACGAACCTGCCCGACCGGTTGTCGGCGCAGATGGTGAAGGACATGGACCCGGGCTTCGTGATCGAACGCTACCGCGCGATCTATCCGGACCGGACGCCGGGGCAGATCCTGCTCGCCGCCTCCACCGCCGGGCGGTCGTGGCCCGGACACCTGATCCAGGCGGAGGCGCGCGCCGCGCTGAACGGGCCGACATGGATGTATCAGCTCGACTTTCCCGCGCCCGGCGGCGGCGGGGTGCTCGGCGCGTACCACACGCTCGACATCCCGCTGGTGTTCGCCAACATCGGCGTCGCCGACGCACCGACCGGCGACGGCCCGGCGGCGCGCGCGGTGTCGGCGGCGATGGCCGACGCCTTCGTCCGCTTCGCCGCGACCGGCGATCCGAACGGCGGGGGGCTGCCCGCATGGCCGCGCTTCACCCTGCCCGAACGCGCGACGATGGTGTTCGACACGCATAGCCGCGTCGTGCACGATCCACGCCGCGACGAACGCCTGCTGTTCGCGGTCGCCCCCTATATCAAGCCCGGCGGGTAGCCGGCTTTCCCGCGACCTGCGACGTCCGCACCGGGTTCAGCCGCGATCCCACGGAAAGGCGAGGCTCGGCATCTGGGCATAGCGCCGCATCGTCACCGCGATCCGCGCGCCGCAGCCGGGTTCCAGCCGCAGCGTCACGCTCCGTCCCGCCACCGCCTGCACCCGCCCGTCGATCGCGACGCGTTCCAGCCGGTGTTCGGCCCATGCCCCGCCCTGCATCGCCACCTCGCGCGGGGCGTCGGACAGGTTCACCAGCACCACCGTCACGCCGGTATCGTCCATCGCCTCGACCAGCGCAGCGACCCCCTCGGGCAGCCCGGCACGGCGCCTGCCGGTGTCGAACCAGCGCAACCGGCAGTGCAGCGGCACGCCGCCCTGCGGCGGCGAGGTCGGCGACCATGGCGGGCGGGCGATGTGCAATCCACCGGTCGTCTGCTGGATCAGCGCGGTGACGCTCGCCGGGTTCTTGTCCAGCGTCCAGTCGGCCAGCCGGTTTTCAGGGACCGTCGTATCGCCCTCGACCAGCGCCAGCCGCTCGCGCACCCGCTTCAAATCGCCTTCCAGCGCGGTCTCGGCCCAGCCGGGATTCCTGCCCTCGAGGAAGCCGATCCAGGGGTGCTCGCCCGCCGCCGCCCGGTCGGCGGGGGACTGGGTAACGTACCAGATTTCGAACCCGTTGGTGCGGTGCGGACCCTGCTTCCACCCGTACCATCCGTTCGCGCCGTACATGGTGGGCGTGTGCCACACACCTTCGATCGTCCGTCCCGCCGCATCGATCCGGTCGCGCTGCCGTCGCCACAGCTCGATATAGGCGCCGTCGCCGGTCAGCAGCGTCCCGTTCAGGAAGGCGGGGAGGGCGCGCAGCACCCGGTTGCGGTTCTCGCGCACGCCCGTCTGCGGCACCAGCGGCGAGAAGCCCCAGCCATAGACCCCGCCCCACCAGCGCCCGCCCGCCGCGCCGCCGATCGTGCCGTCCAGCCCGACATTGCTCGGCAGGATATCGCCATTGGCCCGCGCCCGATCGACCCATGCGTCGAGGTAATCGAGCACCCACCGCCGATACCGCTCGCCCCCGCCCAGGGCATAGGCATTGAGCCCCAGCATCGTGCAATGGGTATTGAGCGGGGTGTCGCCGACCACCTCCATATATTCGGCGTAATGCCCGAGCGTCTCGGCATAATTCCCTTCGCCATGCTCCATGCGGAACCGGCTGGTGTCGAACGGATCGCCCGCCCAGTCCAACGCGCTGGCGGGGTGCAGCATCGGCCCCCGGCTGCCGTTCATCGCGCTCTTAACGATGCGGTGGTGCGGGTCGTAATTGGGCGCGGCCGGATCGGCCCCGGTATAGAAATCGGCGAAGCGGCAGGTCCGCTCGATCAGCTTCGCATCATGGGGCGTGTTCAGCCCCATGCGATTGAACCCGGTCAGCCCTTCGGAATTATGCTGCCAGTCCATCTGCACCGGGAACTCGCGGTGGTACATGCCCGTCCGCGCGATCGCGACGTCGACCGTGCATGCGGCGGCATATTGCCGCAAATGCCCCTCCCAGAAGCGCCGCGCCATCGTCAGCACCTCGTCCGCGCCGCCCAACGCATGGAGCAGCTCCCAGTCGTTGGTCGCCTCCGCGGCATCGTCCGGCCCGTCGTTCGCACCCCAGCGCGGAAAGACCTTCAGATACCCGCGCGCATCGACATATTTGCCGTAATAGGCGCGGCAGGCAGCGGCATTGGCGGCGAGCAGTTCGCGTTGCAGCACCGCCCAGCGCGGCGGCGCCATCGGCGTCGCGATCCGCACCACCCCGGTCGCTGCACGCACCGCGGCGGGCAGCAGCAGGCCGGCTGCCGCCCCGCCGAGGAACCCGCGCCGTGCGATCACTTCGCCAGTTCCAGCCGTCGGATGGGGCCGACGATGCCGTAGAAGGCGACGATCGTCAGCAGGCAGTGCGCACCGACGAACACCAGCGCCAGATCGAACGACCCGGTCGCCGCGACGATATAGCCCACCACGATCGGCGTCACGATTCCGGCCATGTTCCCGAACATGTTGAACACGCCTCCGGCCGTGCCCGCCAGCTCGCGCGGGGCCACGTCGGACATCACCGCCCAGCCGAGCGAGGCCACGCCCTTGCCGAAGAAGGCGACTGACATCAGCGCGACGACCATCCATTGCTGGTCGACGAACACGCAGCCGATGATCGCACTCGCCAGGATCATTCCGACCAGCAGCGGCAGCTTGCGCGCGGTGTCGAGCGACCCGGTCCGCGCCAGCAGGCGGTCCGAGAGATAGCCGCCAAGCAATCCGCCTGCGAACCCGCACAGGGCAGGCGCAGCGGCGGCGAACCCGGCTTCCATGATGTTCAGTCCGCGTTCCTTGACCAGATAGATCGGGAACCACGTCACGAAGAAATAGGTGAGCACGTTGATGCAGTACTGGCCGAGATAGATGCCGATCATCATCCGGCTGGCGAGCAGCTGGCGGACGTTGACCCAGGTGAAGGTCGAGACGCGGTGCGCCACCGCATCCTCCATCCGCACCAGTCCGCCGCCTTCCTCGATCAGCGCGACCTCGGCGGCGTTGATCGACGGGTGGCGCACGGGGCTGTGGATGTAGCGGACGAACACGGCGGCGGCGACGACGCCGATCGCACCCATCGCGAAGAACACCGAACGCCAGCCATAGTCGTGGACCAGCCAGCCCATGAACGGCGCGAAGGCGACCAGCGAGAAATACTGCGCCGAATTGAAGATCGCCGACGCGGTGCCGCGCTCGCGTCCCGGAAACCACGCCGCGACCAGCCGCGCGTTGCCGGGAAAGCTCGGTGCCTCGGCCAGCCCGACGAGGAAGCGCAACGTGAACAGCATGGTGATCGCCGAGATGCCGGGGACGAGGCCGACGAACCCCTGCGTCGCGGTGAACACCGACCAGAGCGCGATCGCGGCGGCATAGACCCGCCGCGTGCCGAAGCGGTCGAGCAACGCACCGCCCGGCACCTGCGCGATGACATAGGCCCAGGCGAAGGCCGAGAGGATATAGCCGGTCGCGACCGGTGACAGCCCCAGCTCGGCCGACGCCGCGCTGCCCGCGATCGAGAAAGTCGCCCGGTCGGCATAGTTGATCGACGTGATCAGGAAGATCAGCGCGATGATCCGATAGCGGACATGGGTCGGGCGCGCGGTGTCCACGGCGCTGCCCGTAACCGACGGAACAGTCATGCATCCTCCCATGTCCGCCGGATGCGCGTCCGGCCAGTCTGTTGTCCCTCGACGCTAATGGCAGGCGCGGGCCGGGTCCAAGCCAAAAAGGCGCATGATCCAGCCATGTTTCGGCTCGATCGCCGACGTGCCGGGCGGGCGTTCTTCCCGGATCGTGCGATCGGCGCAATGATCGATGCGGAATCGGAATTGGCGTCGGACGGTTTGCAGCGGATAGGCAAGCATCAGGATGAACCGGCCACAGACGCCGGAGCCGGCTTGCAACGGGCCGGAGAACATAGGGGATGATCCATGGCCGGCATCACGAATCTTCGCCATCTGCTCGTCGTCACCAGCGCGCTCGTCGTGCCGGGGGTCGCATCGGCACAGGGCATGCCCGAAACCAATGTCGAAAAGGCGGCACGCGCGCCGGGCCAGCAGAGCGACACCGCCGCTCCGCCGCAATCGCCCGCCGCCCCGGTCGAGCCGGACGTCACCGATGCCGCCGCAGCGGAGATCGTCGTCACCGGCTTTCGCGAGAGCCTGACCAGCGCGATCAACATCAAGCGCAACAGCACCTCGGCAATCGACGCGATCAAGGCGGAGGATATCGCCGAGTTCCCCGACCTGAACCTCGCCGAATCGCTGCAACGCATTCCCGGTGTCGCGATCAGCCGGGTGAACGGCGAAGGGCGCAACATCTCGGTCCGCGGCCTCGGTCCCGAATACACCCGGGTGCGGATCAACGGGATGGAGGCGATCGGCACCACCGGCGGCACCGATAATTCCGGTGGCGTGAACCGGGGGCGCGGGTTCGACTTCAACATCTTCTCCTCCGACCTGTTCAACAGCCTCGCGGTGCGCAAGACCGCGACCGCCGATGTCGAGGAAGGGTCGCTCGGCGCGACGGTCGACCTGCAGACCGCACGACCGTTCGACTTCAAGGAAGCGACCGCCGTCGTGTCGGCGCAGGCGAGCTACAACGACCTGTCGGAAAAGGTGACGCCGCGCGTCTCGGCGCTGCTGACCACCACCTCGTCCGACGGGCGGTTCGGGGTGCTGCTGTCGGTCGCCTACGAACAGCGCAAGCTGCGGGAGGAAGGGGCGAACATCACCCGCTGGACCTATGGCGGGTTCAACGGCGGCTTCGCCCCCGGCTCGACGATCGCCGGAAAGACGATCGCACAGATCAACGACACCAACCCCGATACCGCACTGTTCCACCCGCGCATTCCCGGCCTCGTCAGCTACGACATCGAACAGGAACGGCTGGGTGCCGCGCTGTCGCTGCAGTTCCAGCCGACCGACGCGACGCTGCTGACGATCGACGGCCTGTATTCGCGGCTCGACGGCACCCGCACCGAATCGCAGTTCCAGGCGATCGGATTCAGCCGTTCGGGCACCGGCAAGCCGCAGACGATCATCCGCTCGGGCGTGGTCGATGACGACAACAACATCGTTTCGGGCACATTCGACAACGTCGACCTGCGCACGCAGGCGCGCTTCGACAAGCTGACCACCGATTTCTATCAGGTGACCGGCACGCTGGCGCAGGACATTGGCGACCGGGTGAAGGTCGGCGGCGTGGTCGGCTATGCCCTGTCCGACTTCCGCAATCCGGTCCAGACGACGGTGACGCTCGACGCGGCGAACACGCAGGGGTTCTTCTACGATTTCTCGACCCGGTTCCCGACCATCCGGCCGGGCGTGGACATCGCCAACCCGGCGACCTTCGCCTTCACCAGCGGCACGTCGGAAGTCCGCATCCGGCCGCAGACCGTCACCAACAGCTTCCTGAACGCCAAGGGCTTTCTCGAATGGCAGGCGAGCGACGGCATCAAGCTGAAGGTCGGTGCCGACTGGCGGCGATTCGACTACGACTCGACCGAACGCCGCCGCACCTCGGGCGAGAGCGTCGTCCAGACGCTGACCCCGGCGCAGATCGCGGCGGGCACCCGCCTGTACGACGGCTTTGGCAAGGGGATCGACGTGCCTGCGGGCACGCCCGGCGGCTGGATCGTGCCCGATCTGGCGGCGTTCGAGCAGCTCTACGGTCTCTATTCCAATCCGCTCTACGCGACCGGCGGCGTGGAGGCGACGTCGGCACGCGGGTCGTTCACCACGGTGCGCGAGGAAGACACCGGGTTATGGGCGATGGGCGAGTTCAACCTCGCCGACGCCGGGCTGCCGGTGCGCGGCGACGTCGGCGTGCGCTATGTCCGCACCGACCAGCGCTCGACCGGCTATGCCAGCCGCGGTACCGCCTTCGACTTGGTGGTGGCCGAGCGCGATTACGAGAACTGGCTGCCGTCGGGCAACATCGTGTGGGACATCACGAACACGCTGCTGTTCCGGGTCGGCGCGGCCAAGACGATTGCGCGCGCAGGCATCGGATCGCTGTCACCCGGCGGCAACGTCTCGATCTCGGGCGGCAATCGCGGCTTCTCCAGCGGAAACCCGGACCTGAAGCCGACCGAATCGACCAATCTCGACGTGGCGATCGAATGGTATCCGACGCGCGGGGCGCTTTACGCCGCGTCGTTCTTTCACAAGGACATCAGCACGTTCGTCCAGACGCTGAGCGTCGATGTGCCGTTCAGCGAACTGGGGCTGCCCGCCTCGATCCTCGCGGGTACCTCGGCATCGCCGACCGACGTCTTCATCGTCAGCCGGCCGGTCAATTCGGACGGTGGCAAGCTCAAGGGCTTCGAGGTCAACGTGCAGCAGCCGCTGACCTTCCTGCCGGGCATGCTCCGCAACTTCGGCGTGCTGGCGAACTATACCTATGTCGATTCGAACATCAGCTACCTGACCGGCACCGGCAGCGTCACCCAGCCGCTGATCGGCCTGTCGAAGCACGCCGCCAACGGCACGCTGTATTTCGAGACGCCGCGCTTCTCGGTTCGTGGCTCGGTCGCCTATCGCTCACGCTATCTGACCGCGGTGCCGGGGACCGAAGGCAACAGCTACAACGGCACCAGCGCCACCACCAACTTCGACGCCCAGCTTTCCTACAACGTCACCGACGCGTTCAAGCTGAGCCTCGAGGCGATCAACATCACCGATACGTTCAACGACCAGTTCGTGGACGAAAGCAACCGGCTGAACGTGCGCACCCATAGCGGACGGCAGATACTGGTCGGCGCGCGCTACGCTTTCTGAGGTACCGCGTAGGGGCTCTCCCCGCTACGCCCACTCGGCCGCCCTTCGGGGCGGCCTTTTTTCTTTGCGACATCGGCGTCGGCAGGACGGCTGGGGGACTATTGACCTCGCCGCATCCCGGCGAAGGCGTAGCCGGTAATGCCGCAAACCAGCAGCGCGATGCCCAACCCGATCGCCGCTCCCCAACGCGCCGCCACCGGCCCGGCGAGCAAGCCGCCAAGGACGAGGCCGATGATCGGCAGGACCACCAGCAGCAGGCAGCCGATCGCGATCATCGATCGGTCGCCCTAGGGGCTTTCGCGCTACGCGTCATGATCGGGGTTCCTTGCCGGCCAGTGCCGAACCGATACGCCGGCGTGCCACGACGCGAAAGGCCCGCGCCAGTTCTTCCCGCGCCAGATCGAGGTCGGCGCGGAAATGGGGATCCCCGTGGAGCCGTGCGACGATCGCAGCCGCCGCCTGCCTGCCCGCAGCCACCGCGCTGGCATTGTGGGCGCCGCAGATGACGCGGCTGTCGCCATATTCCCGGCCGCGTTCGAGGATATGGCTGGCGCGATCGGGTATGAGTTCTGCGATGACGAGCGCGACGCTCGTTCCCCAGCTGGTATGGCCGGACGGAAAGTCAAAGCTATGTTCCAGCGCGGCGCGCGGCTGGCATACCGGTCCGGGATCGATCAGGAACGGCCGCCGGCGGGCGTATCGCGGCTTCACCGCGTTGACCGCCGCCGCCACGTCACCCCGCATCCGCGTCAGCAGGCGGGCCAGTGCCGGTGTCGTCCGTACCGACAAGGGGCGACCGGCGGCGGGCGAGAAATCGGCAAGCATCGCCGGTATCGTCTCGTCGACGTCGCCGATCGCCTGGTTCCACCGGGGCGAGCCTTCCTGTGCCCGTGTCGAGCGGAACGCGGCGCGATCCGCCTCGTCCTCGATCGACCCGGTGGAGGGCGGGGGAGGCAACACGCCGGTGAGCGCGACCCCCGGTCCCGACAGATACCGTTGCGCCGCTGCGGGCGCGATGGCGACCGTCGATGCCAGCGCCAGCGCGATAATGCCTGCGGCCCGCATCAGTACCGGACCAGCGCGCCGATGTAGAAGGCCCGGCCGTTGTCGATCTCCTCGCGCAACAGGCCGAAATCGGGACCGAACATGCGCTGCGGCCGGAAATTGGTCAGGTTTCGGCCCTGCGCCACGATCGTCCAGTGCCGGTCGAGCTTGAGCCGGATCTGCGCATCGAACAGATCGCTGGTGGCATAGCGGCGATCCTGCAACGGGTCGGCGGTCGACACCGAATAGAGGATCGGCGACAGCCGGTTCCACGCGCCCTGCACCATCAGCGGCCCGGTATTGTAGAACAGCTTGACGTTGGCGACGGTGTTCGCGCTTTCGAACAGGCCGGACAGGCGTCGGCGCGTGACGTTGTCGGCCAGCGTCACCTCGGGCGGGGTCGGGTCGAGCAGCGTCAGGTTGGCGGAGAAGCCGAGCCCGTCGAGCGGGCCGGGCAGGAACCGCATCCTGGCGACGACCGCGTTCAGCTCGACGCCCTTCACGGTCGCACGACCGGCGTTCACCGGGCGGATGCGCGTGACGAGCTGCTGCTGGCCGTCGAACAGTTCGGTCGCCTGGTTGCGAACGGTCACGATCTCATCGTCGATGCGCTTGGCGAATGCCGCCGCCGAGAACAGGATGTCCCTGTTGACGTAATATTCGAGGCTGATGTCGTAATTGTCCGCCCGGCGCGGGTTCAGCGACGGATTGCCCGACGTAACGCTGATCGCGCCGGTCGAACTGTTGACGTTCACGGCCTCGCGCGCCGCCAGGTCGTCATAGTTGGGGCGGCCGAGCGTGCGACTGAATGCCGCGCGCAGCCGCAGCCGCCCGGTCACGTCCCAGTCTGCCTGTGCGGAGGGCAGCCAGTCGCTGTAGCTTTGTCCCTGTTGACCGGGGGTATACACGCCGCCCCGCAGACTGTTCGATGCGGTGGTCAGCGTCGTGCCTTCGAAACGCAGGCCGGCGGTCAGCCGCACCGTGTCGGTCGCATAGCGCGCCATCAGATAGGCGGCGGCGATGTCCTCGGTCAGCCGGTAATCCTGCTGCAGGTTACCCCCCGCATTGGCCGTGTTGGGGGCAAAGCTGCCGCGATTGGCGTCGAACACGCGTTGCGCCGCATCGGGATCGACGAACAGCATGCGGTAACCGCGGCCGTTATAGGGCGCATACCTCTCGCCCGCGAGTGCCGGCGCAAGCAGCAGCGTCGAGGCGGCGGTGTTGCGATAGTTGTCGATCGCGAAGTCGTAGCGTCGATCGAGGAAACGGGCATAGGCTCCGGCCGCCATGCCGAAACCGCGATCGTCGCCCTGCATGTTGACGCCGATGTTGGCGCGTGCGGTCAGCGCATTCTCGCGATTGTCGTCGCTGTTGGTGCCATATTCGAACTGGCGGTAATTCGCAGCTGTGCTCACGATGGCGGGATTGGCGAAGTCGAAATAGGTGAACCGGCCGGGCGTTATCTCGTACCGATAGGCGAGGTTCGGCGTGTTCGCGATGCGATAGGTCGCGAAGTTGGCATCCTGCCGGTAGGTGGCGATGGCGTAGTTGAGGCCGAAATCGGCGTGGATGCGGTCGGTCGGGGTCAGCTGGCCGTAGAAATCGGCATATCGCATGCGACGGGTCTGGTCATATTCCGCCAGATCGACCTGCGCCGACGCATTGCCGACGCTGCCGCCGCCCGCCGTCACATTGGTGAAGTTGGTGAAGCGGTTGGTCGCGGCGGTGACTGCGGTGTTCGCCGTGACGAGGTTCGATTGACGCTCCTCGTCATTGGTGTGCCGGAAATCGGCCAGCGTCAGCGCCGCCTTGAACCGCTCGTGGTCGTCGAATTCCAGCTTGCCGAACATGCCGTAGCGCTCGCGGACGTTGTCGTAATGGAGCCAGCGGCGGCGATCCGGGGCGACGAGGGCGTTCGACACGTCGTTGGTCGGCGACGTCAGGCGGGCGCCCGTCGCGGGATCGAAATAGAGATAGTTGTCGGTGGCCGAATTGAGCGAGGCGGAGTCGCGACGGAAGTAGCTGCCCGACACGACGACGCCGAATTTGCGATCGGGACCGAAGGTGGTCGACGCGATCAGTTCCGCCTGCCCCGATGGGCCGCGGTTGCCACGGGTACGCTCGAAGTCCCACTGACCTATGTCGAACCGCCCGCCGAAGAAGCTGCGCCCCTTGCCGTCAAAGGCGCTGCGCGTCCGCAGGTTGGCCGTTCCGCCGATCGCGTTGCCATTCATCGCCGCGGTCACGGACTTGTAGACTTCGACCCTGCTCGCCAGCGACGATGGAATGACGTCCATCGACACGTTGCGCCGCCCGATTTCATTGGCGGGCAGGGTGACGCCGTCGATCTGGACGAGGTTGTAGTCGGCGTTCAAGCCGCGGATCGACAGGAATTGCGCCTCGCCGCGCGCATTGTTCTGGATGGTGGACACGCCGGGGACGCGGGTCAGCGCCTCGCCCAGGCCGAAGTCCGGCAACGTCCCGATCTCGTCCGAACTGATGCTGTCGGATATCACGGGAATTGCGCGCTTCGCCTCGATCTCGCGTACCGCCTGAAGCCGGGCGCCGGTGACGACGATCTCCGCTTCGGGCTGCGGCGGGGCGGGCGGCGCCTCCTGCGCATGCGCGCCGAGCGGCAGGGACGTGGAAAGCAGCAACAGGCCGCGGTGGATCGTGAACAGCTTCATGACAGTCCCCCCTGTTCGGACAGCATCGACGTGCGGTCTCATTTAATAACTATAGGTGACATAACGATGACGGTCGAGTAGAAAGATCGTGGTCAACAAATCAGGAGGGGCCGATGCCAGGCTGGACGTTGAGATTCGGGATCGCCGTAGCGGCTGCCGGTGCGTGCCCGGCATGGGCCGCCGACCGGCTATATGCCTGTGGCGACGATCAGGTTCGCGAGTACGAGGTCTCGGACACGGGCGTCGCGCGCGAGGTCTGGCGGTGGAGTGCCGCGGATGCGGCGGACCTGCCCGACGGGTATCGACGAACGCTGCTGTCCAAGATCGACGACTGCAAGCCGGTCGACGGGGGGCGGTCGATCCTCGTCACGGCTTCGACCGGTGGGGTCGCACTGGTCAACCGCGCGACCGGTCGGGTTTCGTTCCGCGCGACCGCGCCGATGGCGCATTCCGCCGATGCGTTGCCCCACGGCCTGATCGCCGTCGCCCTTTCGATCCATCGCGACGGCGACCGGCTCGAACTCTACGACCGGCGTCGAAGCGAGGCTCCGCTCCTCCATATGCCGTTGCCATCGGGTCACGGCGCCGTGTGGGACGCGAGACGCCGCCGCCTGTTCGTTCTGTCGCACGATCTGATCCAGGCTTACCGCATCGGCGGCACCGCTGCCGCGCCGGCGCTGGTGGAGGCCGCGCGCTGGACGCTGCCGGGGCGCCGCGACGGACATGACCTTTCGTACCGCTCCGGCGGCAATTATCTGGTGACGACCGACGACGGCGTATGGACCTTCGATCCGGGCAAGGGCACGTTCGCCGCGCTGCCGACGCTCAACCCCAAACTGCGCGTCAAGGCGGTCAGCTTCACGGGCGATGGCAACAAGGGCCGTCTCGCATGGGTGCAGGCGGAGGAGAGCTGGTGGGCGAAGGGGTTCACGATCGCACGCGCGGACGGCAGCGATCCGGTGCGGGTGCCGGTGGAGGGAATGCATCTCTACAAGGTCCGCTGGATCGACTGAGGTGGCGGCAGGTGTTGGTGGTCTATTGCATCGCCCACACCGGCAAGAGCCTCTTGTGGGCGGCGGGCGACCTGCTGACCCTGTACATCCTCGTCAGCCGCTACGGCATGGCTCCGGCGCTGGCCGGAGCGCTGTTCCTTGCCGGACTGACCGCCAGCGCGCTGGCCGATCTCGCGGTCGGCGCGTGGCTGACGCGACGACCGCGGGACGCCGCGCCGTTGGCCGCAGGCGCGCTGTGCGTGGCTGGCGTCGCCTTCCCCTTGACGATGCTGTCGGCTCCGCTCGGCGCCGGTATGGTGCTGGTCGCGGCATTGCTGTTCCGGATCGCCTACGCCGGCTGCGACGTTCCGCACAATGCGTTGATGGGCCGGCTGGCGGATGATCCGGCGCGTGCCACGGCGTTGTCGCGTGGCCGGACCCTCGGCACCGGTATCGCATCCATCGTTGCGGCAGGCTGCATCGGTCTCATCGGCGACATCGGCATCGGCCCGATGCTGTGGGGGATCGGCGCGGCCGCGACGCTGCTGGGCCTCGCCATGGTGCCGTTGCTGACGCTCTTCCCGCTCGCTCCCGAAGGAAGGTCGCCCAGATCCGGATTCCGGCCGGGCCTGCCGGCGACGTTCCTGTTCGCCAGCGTGATCGGCATCGTGGCGCTGGGCGCACTGGGCAAGGCGATGCTCCATTTTTCCGATA
This sequence comes from Bacillus sp. 2B10, assembly GCA_003946805.1. Lineage (GTDB taxonomy): Bacteria > Pseudomonadota > Alphaproteobacteria > Sphingomonadales > Sphingomonadaceae > Sphingomonas. The sequence goes on from RPSH01000022.1 coordinate 59,468, forward strand.
TGCCGGCGCCGATGCAGGGCGTGTCGATGCTCGTCATCCTGATCGTGGGGCGAACCGCATCGGCGTTCGTTCCGTTGCCCATGTCCTCTACCCGTCAGGGACTGACCCTTCTCGCAGCGATCTATGCCGTATCGGCGGTGGTGCCGGTCCTCTTCATCGTGCCGGAAGCGCAATCTGCTGCGCCCCTGTTGCTCGGCGTCGCGATGGGCCTGTCCAATCTGGTGGGCTGGGCGCTGCTATCCATGCTGGCTCGGGACGCCCGCGACTACGGCTTCTACACCATGGCATCCAAACTTGCCCTCGGGGCGGCGGGCCTCGCGCTCGCCGGCGGCCTCGGGGGTTTGCCGATGTTCACGGCGCATGGCTTTCGGCTTTTCGCCAGCGGCATCGCATCGGCCTGCATCGTCGCTGCCGTCCTGTGCTTGACATGCCGTCCCCGCCGCGACCTTCATGCAGCATGAACGGCATCAGCGCAGGCGAATTTCCCTCACGGTTCCTGCGGGAAGACGGCAGGCGGACTGCGACCGCGAACGAACGGGTATTGCTCGACCTGCTTTCCCGCCACGGTCCGGCAAGCCGGGCGGATCTTGCGCGATTGACGGGACTTGCACCGCATTCGATCACGCGGCTGGTCGAGCCGCTCCTTTCGCGCGGGCTGATCGCGGAAGCCGCGCCCGTCGCACAGGGCCGGGGCAAGCCAAGTACCGCGCTTCACCTGATCGGCAGCGCCGCCTTTTCCGTCGGCCTGTCGGTCATGACCGATGCGGTGTCGCTGGTACTGCTCGACCTCGCCGGTACGATCGCCGCCATGCATACCGAACGGCTGGAGGACACGGCGATCGTGCCGGCCTGCCGCCAGATCGCGCGCCTCATCGACGGCGCCGTGGCGGAGGCGGGATGGGATCGCGCCGCGCTGGTGGGCATCGGGGTCGGCGTCACCGGGTATTTCATCGGTGACGGGGCCCGGCTGAATCCGCCGCAACTGCTCGACGCATGGGCATTGGTGCCGCTGGACACGATCCTCGCCGACGCGTTCGATGCCAGGGTCTGGGTCGACAATGACGGCAATGTCGCCGCGATCGGCGAAGACATGCTGGGTCATGGCCGGACCACCAGGGACTTCGCCTACCTGTACTTCTCCGCCGGTTTCGGAGGCGGCGTCGTCGCGGCCGGCCGGTCGCTGCGCGGTCGTCACGGCAATGCCGGCGAGTTCGCCTCGATCCTGCCCACCGACTGGCCGCAGCCCAACCTCGAAACCCTGCGCCGCAGTTTCGTCGAAACCGGGCTGGCATTTGCCGACATTCAGGCGATGCTCGATGCCTTCGACGCGGATCATCCTGCGGTCGGTCGCTGGCTGGACACCGTGACGCCGTCGCTCAACCTCGTCGCGTCGGCGATCTCGGCAACGCTCGATCCGGAAATGATCGTGCTGGGGGGCCGGATGCCGCCTGCACTGGCGCAGCGCATCGTCGAACGCATCGCGTTCACCAATCCCGAGCGCCGCGGCTTTCACCGGCCCGCGCCACGGATCGTCGGTTCGGCAATGGGCGGCGATGCGACGGCGATCGGTGCCGCGACGCTTCCCCTGCGGGCGGCCTTCTTCGATCGCGACGGCAGCGCGGAATGATAGTTCTCGTGCAGGCGGGCACCGGCCGCATCCGTCCCGGACCTCCCGCGCAGGACTATCGAAGCGGCGCCCCGTATTCCTGCGGTGCTCCATCCAGGCGGACCTCGATCCGATCGAGCAGCAGGCCGGGGGAGGCGGCGAACAGTTCGAGCGTGTGGCGACCGGCCGGGAACTGCGGCAAGGTAACCGAGCGAACCGCCGTGTTGCTCAGCATGTTGCGCTTCCATTCGTCGCTGCGCCCGAACGTCGCATAGTCGAGCGTCTGAAGCGCGCCGCCATCGACGCGCAGTCGCAGGCGCAGGTCGTGCGACGCGGTCAGGGGATGGGTCGGCGACAGCACGACGCGGATGTCGGCATTTCCCCGCGCGTCGGTGTCGAAGCGATAGGTGAGCGGCGATGTCGCCGTGTTCCCGGACGAAAGGGTCAGGCGACTGCGCAGCATTCCCGCGAACCCGGGCACGCCTTCCCAATCGGGACTGGTCGCGCTTGCCGGCGACAGGGTGATGATCCGGTTGATGATCGGTGGTTCGCCGTTTGCCGGCGTGACGATACGGATCGGGATGTCCAGCGTCCTGCCGCCGCAGGTCACGCGCATTCCGCTCGAACCGCTTCCGTCATGGCTCAGCGCTATCCGGGTCCGATAGCCGTTGCCGGCGTGCAGGCTGCCGCGCGTGGCAGAAGCCACGAAGCCCCGTGGCGGCGCCAGCGACCATGCGGCATCCGTCCCGCCCGAATAGAGGGTGAAGCCCCGCGTCCTTGCCTCACCCGCCACATACGCCAGATCGCCGCCGTCTATTCCGCAGGCATCCTGTCGCGGCAGGGGGACGTGCGCGAAGGCAGGGGTACGGAATACTGGAAGGTTGCGCGGCGCGGCGTTCATCATTCCCCGCCATTTGCCGTCGTTCAGCGCGTTGTAGGTCGCGGTATCGTCGACGATGCGTTGCTGGGCGATGCGGGCCTGTTCGGATAAAGCGTTCATGTCCGCGCGCACGACGTTGCCCACGCGATTGATCGCTTCCGACGAACTGCCCGGCACGATCGGTGCGCGCAGCGCCTTGGCATGTTCCTGCGCCAGATCGAGTTTCAGGATGCGCTCGTTCAGGCTCGCCGCGCCGCGCACCGGATAGAGTATGAGCTGGAAGAATGCGTCGCGCCGGTCGGCGGGCAGCGTGGCTCCGATCGCTTCCGCCTCGGTCACCAGCGCTGCGTGGCGATCGAGCCGCCGCTCGGCTTCGTCCCCGCCGCTGCGCAGATACTCGCTGGTGCGGACCGGCGTGACCGGTTCGACCTGGCTGAACCCCATGAACTCGGGTCGTCGTTCGAAGGCGAGATCGTAATAGCCGAGCATCAATCCGGCGATCCGGTCCGCAACGCCGTCACCGAACTGCCGCGCCGCCCAGTCACGCATATGGGTGCGCGGCGCCTGCGCGAAGGTGCGATGGTCGAACGCGAGATCGAGGAAGTATTGGGTCAGATATTCACCCGGCTTGATATCGCCGACATTCACTACCCACAGCTTGCGGGCCTGCGATTGCCACGCGCGGTCCATCTGTTCGCGGACCAGCGCCGGGTGCGTCGTCGCCAGCCACAGATAGTCGTGCGGCCGCCCCCAGTAGGACAGGTGGTAATAGACCCCCGACCCGCCGCGCCGCGCCTGTTCGGCCGGGGTCGGCAGCTGCGCGATATAGCCGTAATTGTTGTCGGGCCACACCAGCGTCACGTCGTCCGGCACCGTCAGCCCGGCGCCATAGGTGTCGAGGACTTCCTTGTACAGCGTCAGCGCCTGCGGCACCTGCGCCGCCGGTCGGCCTTGCGCCCTTGCCAGCAGGTCGCGCTGGACCGCGATCGCCTGCGCCGTCGCGTCGCGCGCCTGTTCGGGGGTGTCGGCGCCTTCCATCGCCGAGTCATGCTTGCCGCGCAGGCCGATCGAATAGAGGTGTTCGCCGTCCTTCACGGCCTCGACCCGCTCGCGCCAGTAATCGATCATCCCGGCGCGATTGGTGAAGAAGTTGAACGGGCCGCGCACCCGCTCATCCCATTCGCGGACGTTGTTGCGTAGCATCGGTTCGGCATGCGACGTGCCGACGACGATGTCATGGGCGCGCGCCGCCGCCGCGTTGCCGGGTATCTGGTAGAAGGGCGTGGTGCTGTCGTGCATCGCCGGCCAGATCAGATTGGCCTTCAGCCGCCACATCAGTTCGAAGATGCGCGCATAGGTTCCGGGCCCGATATCGCCGACCTGCGGCTCGAACGTCTTCGCCGCCCAGGGTTGCAGCCCCCAATCCTCGTCGTTCAGGAAGATGCCGCGATACTGGACCGATGGCGAGGCCGACAGTCGCAGCGCGCCATCGACCCGCAACCGGTCGACCCGGCGCGGCGTCACGTCCGCCCACCATTCCCATGCCGACACGCCCAGCTCGCGCGTCAGGTCGACGACGCCCCACACGCTTCCCCGGCGGTCCGATCCGGCGATCAGCAGATAGCGCCGCGACGGATGACGCCTCGATCGGACCAGCATCCGCCCATAGCGTTCCCACGTCCCGTCCAGTGCCGAAAGGTCGATGCCGGCATCCGCCACGACCGCGCGGACCAGCGCCGAATCCAGCGTCCCGATCACCACGCACAGTCGGGCGCAGGAGGAGACATCGTCCGCGACGACCGTCGTGCGACCGGTCAGTTGCCGGAGGTCGCGGGCGAGCAGGGCACCCGCGAGTCCGGCGGAAGAGGAACCGTCATGGACGATCCCGGCGACCGTCCGCCCGTCGAACAGCACCGCATCCTGCGCGCCCGCCGCCGCCGGCACCGCCAGCGCAGCGACGGCACCCAGCCAGCGCCACATGCCGTCACCGCGGCCCATGAAAATCGGCCTCGACGATCGCCAGTCGCCACCCGGCGGGCACCGCATCGGCCCCGGTATCGCCCGCCTGCCGCGCGGTCGCCAGTTCGACGATCCTGCCGAACGCGTCGCGATCCCCGGTCGGCCCGACCTGCGTGATCCGCACCACTTGCCCGGTGGCGGCGGGGAAGGGGATCGCCGCATAGCCCAGCTGCCGCTCGGTCTCGCCGCGCCACACCTCGCGGCCGTCGACATGGATCGCGAGCGGATAGGCGCGCGATCGCCATCCGACCAGCTTCAGCTCGATCTCGTTCAACGTCACCGGCCGGGCGAAGCGATACTCGATCCATGCCTTGCCCGGCGTGCCGTCGCTCACCCAGCGCGACAGTTCGTTGTCGTCGAACGTCCTCGCCGCATCGCCCTGATTCGATCCGGCGGTGACGGCGACCGGCACCTGCGTCGACCGGGTGATCTTGAGCGAGCCCCCGGCCGGGGTCGGTCCGCGCGTCAACAGCCCCGGCTGTGCCGCCTCGGCAAAGTCGCGCGACAGTCCACCCGACACCGGCCCGGCGGCGACCGTCGGGATGGCCAGCGTCGCCGTCTTCAACCCAGGCGCGCTTGCCGTCAGCCGGACGGTGCCACGCGCCTGTCCGGCCCGCAACAGCACGCGGTTCACACCGCCCTCGACCGGCAGCGTGCGCGACAGGATGTAGTTGTCCTCGCTGCGCGCGGTCCCGGCCGTCGGCGTGGTTCCCGGTACGACCTCGCCCTGCACCGCCTGCGTCGGGCGCGTCTTGCCGGTGCTGTCGCCCTGCGCGATGCCACCGCGCCATTCGGCGGGACCGCCTAGCGTGAAGGCGACCTTGTCGTTCGCGGTCGGCACGCGGCGCCCCTGCGCGTCGACGACCTCGACATCGACCAGCGCGATGTCCGCGCCGTCCATCACGAACCCGCGCGGGCCCGTGCGTGGGGTGAGCTTGAGCGCGACCGGTGTGCCGACGGTCTGGACGACATGCTCCGACCGGCGGCCGTCGGTTCCGGTCGCCACGGCGCGCAGTTCGCCCGCCTGCCACGGCACCGCCTGCCATTCGAACAGGAACCCGCTGGAGCGCCTGCCCACCCCGAGCGACCGGCCGTTGAGGAACAGTTCGACCGTAGCGCCATTCGATACCACGCTGACCGGCTTGCGGGTGTCCGGCGCGTAGTTCCAGTGCCCGATGATGTGCGTGGCCGGCTTCTCGGGATCGACCCAGCCGTTCCACATCACCCGATGCGCGTAATAGCCCTGTTTGGGCAGGCGTACCGCATCGACTTCACCCGACCGGCGATAATTGTTGTCGCCGCGATAATGGGTGTTGCTGTCGGACCAGATGATGTTGACCCCGCCCGAACTGACCCGTCGCCCGGTGCCGGGCCGGATGCGGTAATAGTCGTACCACCGGCGGACATCCTCGATCGCGTGACTGTCTTGGTTGCGGTTATAGTCCGGGGAATCCTTGTGGAACGGGGCGGTATGTTCGTCCTGATACAGTCGCGCACCCTCGTCGCGGCTATATTCCATCGCCCACATCGGATGCTTCGCGCTCTTGTTCAGGTACAGCATCTCGCCGCCATATTCGGCGGTCCCGCTGTCGAGCATCTCGCGCGATCCGATCGCCCGGCCGCCATGCGGGTCGTGCGCGTCGCGGATGGCCTTCATCTCCGCCATGTGCGGTTCGCTGATGCTCTCGTTGCCGCTTTCGTAGAACAGGATCGACGGGTTGTTGCGATTGTAGAGGATCGCGTCGCGCATCAGTTCCTTGCGCTGGTCCCAGCGGCGACCCTCCACGTCATGCTCGGCGTCGCCAGCCGGCATCGCCTGCGGTAGGCCGACGCGGTCGGCACTTTCGATATCCTGCTTCGACGGGGTGATGTGCATCCAGCGGACCAGATTGCCGCCGCTCTCCACCATCAGCGCATTGGAGAAATCGCTGATCCATGGCGGAATCGAAACGCCGACCGCCGGCCATTCGTTCGAGGTCCGCTGGGCATAGCCATGGACCTGCATCACCCGTCCGTTCAACCGGATCATGCCGTCGCCAAATCCGGTCGAGCGGAACCCGGTCAGCGTATCGACCGCGTCGATCACCTTGCCCGCTTCGGTCAGGCTGGTGGTGACGCGGTAGAGATAGCCATAGCCCCAGCTCCAGAAGTTCAGGCCTGTCAGCCGCCGCGCGGCGGTCAGCGTCCGGGTTTCGCCGGGCGCCAGTGTCGCGCTGCCGCCATCGACCCGCGCGACGACGCGTCCGGCCGCGTCGCGCACCTCGACCCGGTAACCGATCGTGCGGGGGCGGTTCTCCTCGTTGCGGACCTGCGTCTCGGCATGGATCGTGGCGGTGCGCGCCGCGATGTCGAAGCCGTCGGCCCAGACATATTGCCCGGTTGTGCCAAGCGTCGAATAGAGCGGCAGCGTCTGATAGGTTCGCGGGGTCAGGTGCAGCCGGACGTTCTTCGTGATCCCGCCATAGTTCACGTTGAAGTTGCGGTCGTTCCACTGGAAGCCGCTTCCGGTCGCGCGTTCCTTGTATCGCCAGTCGTTGTCGACCCGCACGGCGATCACATTCTCGCCGGGCTTGAGCGCTGCGGTGATGTCCGCGCCGAACGCCATCGCGCCATGTTCCGACAGGGCGACCGGGTTGCCGTTGATCCAGACCTGGGCGGCCTGCCGGACGCCTTCGAATTCGAGGAACGCCTTGCCCTGTTCGGCGCGTACGGGAAGCGTGATACGCTTGCGATACCAGTTGATCGCTGTCGACAGGTCCTTGATGTCCCGCGCGAATGCTTCGCGCTCGTTGAACGCGTGCGGCAGCGTCGCGCGGCTCCAGCGTCGATCGTCGAAGATCGCCGCCTGCGCGCCGGCCGGGTCCCCCGTCGTCGTCAGCCATTCCGCATTGAGATTATAGGTCGCGCGCAACGATCGGACGACGCTGGAGGCGTCATGTGCCGACGCGGACGTCGCCAGTGCCAATGCGGTAATGGACGCTGCAAACAATGATCGCATCCGACATTCCCATATCATGGTATATGCGTCCATGATGTGAATATGGGCTGCTTGAAGCAAGGCGAAATCGGCATATTCGTCAGCCAAAATCGATTGTCAGGGTTTGATCCGTCCGGCTGGAACGTCACCCCGGCGAAGGCTGGTGTCTCCATCGGCTCCTGCTGCGCGCTACTACCGGGAGATCCCGGCCTTCGCCGGGATGACGCCCGTTTCAGCAGGGATGGATCAAACTCCGGAAGGCTTTCGCAGGCGTCATCATATCGCAACATTATCCCATCATATTAATGGGACATGGAAACGAAATGCTCCGCGCATCCGGCGCGAAGGATCCTCATCGGGAGGATCGAAACCCTGGCTATCGGCCAGACCGACGCAACCCTCGGCTTCGAGGGGAGGCTGGCCGCAGAGAACGGCTGGAGCGAAGCCTTCGCGGCACGGGTCGCGACCGAATATCGTCGCTTCCTCGCCCTGATCGCGATTGGTGACGAACAACTCACCCCATCGGACGCGGTGGATCAGGCGTGGCACCTGCACCTAGCCTATACCCGCGATTATTGGCACGGCCTGTGCCGTGACATCGTCGGGCGCGACATCCACCACGAACCGACCAGCGGCGGTCCCGAGCAGCGCGAACGGTATCGCGACCGCTATGCTTTCACCCTCGACCATTATCGCGCCACCTTTGGCGAATCGCCCCCCGCCGACATCTGGCCCGACCCCGCCGAGCGCTTCGCCGGACGGTTCGTCCGCATCGATCTGGAGCAGCCGCCCGCTCCGGCCGGGGCGAGATGGACGGCGCTCGGGGCCGGCGTGATGGCGGTGATGGTCGTCGCGGGACAGCATTGGGCGGTCGCCGTGATGCTGGCCGTCATCGCGATCGTCGCGCTGTGCCAATTGTTCGGTCGCCTTCGCCGCGGTGGCTGGGACGGGTTCGAAGGGGATTTCGGCGGGATCGACGGATCGGACGGTGGCGATGGCGGGTGCGGGGGTGGCTGCAGTTGAGCGAACACCCCGGAGAACGCGTCCGGTCCGCCCTATCGCGTCTTTCCGAGCGCTGCGGCCCGGCGGGCGTCGGAGGCGGCTCGTTCGGGTTTGCCGAGCCGGGCCTGTACGATGCCGCGATAATGATAGCCGCGGGCGTCGCGCGGGCTGCGCCGCACCGCGCGGTCGAGATCGGCGAGAGCGCCTGCATCGTCGCCGGCCTCCATCCGCAGCAGCGCGCGGTTGACCAGCGCGTCGGCGGTCGGCTCGACGCCAATCGCACGGTCGAGCGTGGCCAGCGCACCGGCACGATCGCCTTGCCATGCGCGCAGCACCGCGTCGCCGGTCAGCGCTTCCGCCCGCCCCTTGGCCCCCGGTGCCGCCAGCCCGAACCGGGCGCGGCATTCGGCCAGCGTGCGTCGCGGATCGGCGACGGTACACCGGGTCCAGTCGTTCCGGACCGGTTCGCGCGGTTGCACGAGCCGGGCACCGGTAACCACCATGTCTTCGGTCGGCATCGCCGCGACTTGTTGTGGTGCGGCCGCATCAGGGGGGGGCGGCCGCAACACAACAAGTCGCGGCG
>RPSH01000023.1 GCA_003946805.1 Bacillus sp. 2B10
TCACATGTCTCAACACCCTCGCGCCCACATACGGGCGCCCCAGGTGACGCGGGGTGGAGCAGCCCGGTAGCTCGTCAGGCTCATAACCTGAAGGTCACAGGTTCAAATCCTGTCCCCGCAACCAACACAGATTTCCCAGAGCGTCCCGGTTAGTCCCGGGGCGCTTTTTTTGTGCCTGTTGCCAATTGGTTACGTGGGATCAGCCTGTCCCGCGAGGTGCCAGCGCGCACCCCGACGACCCCGCACGTCGATTTGCTTTTGGGGGTGCCGGAGGGGGTATCGTGGGGGTGCGAAAGGAGTGGTACCCCCAATGGCCCTCAAGGAACTCGAAGTGAAGTACGCGACCAAGCGGGATCGCGATTACAAACTCGCCGATGGCGGCGGACTATATGTTCTCATTCGTCCGAACGGCTCGAAGCTGTGGCGGATGAAATATCGGTTCGAGGGCAGAGAGAAGATGCTGTCGTTCGGCAGCTATCCCGATCTCAGCCTTGCCGATGCGCGCGTTGAACGTACGAAGGCGAAGGCACTGCTGGACGAGGGGAAGGATCCGGGGGCGAGAGAGGATGCCCCGGCGTCGGCGATGACGTTCGAAGCGGTCGCGCGCGAATGGCACGCATTGCGCTTGGACACCCTCGATCCCGGACATGCCGAGCGGCTGATGGCCCGCCTCGAACGCGACGCGTTCCCGGCGCTCGGGCGCAAGAAGATCGGCGACGTCACACCGGCGGACGTGCTGGCGATGGTCCGCAAGGCCGAGGCCCGTGGTGCGCTCGATGTCAGCCGGCGCCTGAAGCAGCACGTCAACCAGATCTACCGCTTCGCCATTCCCAATGGTTGGGCGGTGCACGACCCTGCCGCCAGCCTGGGCGATGCCTTGAAGCCCAAGCCGCGCGTCAAGCATATGGCCCGCGTCGGCTTTCAGGAACTGCCAGCTTTGGTGCGTGCGATCGACGGCTATGACGGTGAGGAGAATCCTCGCCGCCGGGCGATCACTCGGGCGGCGCTGCTGTTCACGCTCCTGACCTGGGCGCGCACCGGCGAGACGCGGCTTGCGCGATGGGACGAATTCGAGAACCTCGATCGGGGCGATCCGCTCTGGCGGGTGCCGGCCGAGCGGATGAAGATGGACCGGGAGCATCTCGTACCGCTACCCCGGCAGGCGGTCGCACTGATCGCCGATCTGCGCGTATACAAAACGTCCGATTTCGTGTTCGCCGGGGAAAAGCCGAACAAGCCACTGTCGCAGAATACGATGATCTACGGCTGCTACCGGATGGGCTATCGCGGCAAGCAGACCGTCCACGGCTTCCGCGGCATCGCGTCGACCTGGGCGAACGAGGCCGAGATCTATCGACCTGACTGGGTCGAGATGGCACTTGCGCACAGCGACGAGGACGAGGTCAGGGGCGCCTACAACAGCGCGCTCTATCTCAGCCCTCGCCGGCGGATGCTGCAACGCTGGGCGGACATGATCAGCGGACTGATCGCACCACCCCACGCGGCCAACGATCGTGATCAATCGGACGCGACGGTCGCGGTCGAACTGGCGGCACAGGCGGAGGTGCCCGTCCGTCGGTCCCTGCCATAATGGGCAGGGTCGGCGATCCAGCGCTCGACCTCCGACTCCCGCCACCCGACGGAGCGCGGGGTCAGCGCCACCTGCTTCGGGAAGCGGCCTTCCTTGATGAGACGGTAGAGACCTGACTTCGGCAGGCCGGTCTTCCATAAGACCGCGCTCAGCCGCAGGATACGATCGTGATCCATTCTTGCAAACCGATTCCAATCGGCCTGCCCGCGAACTCACCATTCCACACCAGTCCAATCGAGACAAGCCGCACATCATGTTCGCCTTGTCTCGATCGTGGGACTGTCAGGAATTTTGTGCGGAAGGCTGAACTAAGAACGTCTTTACGCGGCCCGGAGGGCGCCGGCCCTTTCCAAGTCCTGTGCCAGCAGGTCGCTCCGTCCCATAGCGCGGTGCACCTCTGACCTGCTGACATAGAGGTCCGGCTGTGTCGGGGCTATCTCGATGGCTCGGTCCATGTCCGCGAGCGCGAGATCGTACTGCTGTCGGTCGTACAGCGCTACGGCGCGATTGACCCTCGCTTCCGTACGATCGGGATCGAGCAGAAGGGCGGCGTCCAGATCACGAAGCTGCTGCTCGGCCGCCCCAAGCGAGTCGAGGACCTCCGCTCGCATAAGAAGAACGTCGACTTGGTCCGGATCAAGTTCCAAGCTCCGGTCGAACGCCTCGCGTGCCTCCTCGAGCTTGCCCATGCGCGCGAGACAGACGCCCATGTTGTGGAACACCTCTGGATATGGCGCACTGTACCGAATTGCTTCCGCATAGCGCTCCAGCGCCGCCCCCGGTTGCTCCGCCCGAAGCAGGAGGTTTCCGCTCTCGTTGTGGTACTCCGAGTAATATGGATCCATTTCGATGCTCAAGTCGTAGAAGTGCAGTGCCTCCTCCAACTCCCCGAGCATCGCGTAGACTTGAGCGGTGTTGTACAGCAGTACGGATCGGTGAAGCCGGTGCTCATCGTCGGCGAGCACACGATCGAGCAGCTCAAAGCCCGATCGGCACAGATCGATCGCGTCGCGCGGCCGTCCCTGTCTGACGCGCAGAAACGCGAGCCCGTTTTCTATAAACACGGAATAGAATGCGTGGTCCGCTGGTCTCATGAGGTCGCGGGCGGCGGAGATGTCGCCGCGTGCTGCGAGAAGGTGCTCCTCCGCGCGACCGACGTCCTTCTGAGCCGAGTAGCGCAGGTGTACCATGCCCAGGAGGTAGTGCATCTTGGCCCGGAGGTCCGGCCGAGACAGTTTGGGAGCGGTGGCATCCTCCACAAGGCTACGCGCCTCTTCCAGCCTGTCTGTCATCACGAGGCCCTGGAAGATGTTGCCGACGTAATTCCATCGGGCTTCTTGGTCCTCGCCGGCGAGTTCGTCGAGATGCGCAATGACGCGGTCGGCGAAGCTGCCGGACTCGTGATAATAGCCAAAGTGATTGTAGAGGCAGAGTGCGCGCAATGCGACCCGTGCGGCCGCCGTCTCGTCCTCGCGCCCCAGGTGATAGGCGATGAGCCCGGGATGGTGCTCCTCGATTAGGTTCATGTCGAGGAGGTGCTCCGGCCCACCATTAGCTATCTCTGCCGCTGCATTGATGTCGATCGGTGTAAGCGCGCGAGCGATGGCGCCGTCAGGATGTTCGATGCGGACGCCCGCCGTCGGCCCGCGCTGCGCTAGTTCAGCGACGAACCGGCGCGCGAGGTGCTGCGCGGCGTCCGAAGCGACCGGAACGACCACCACCTCCGCATTCGCGCGGGTGAGCGATCGCCACGTCAGAACGAGATCCACGAGGCCGTGGACGATTCGGTAGGCCCGGTCCACCGGGTAGTTGCGGGTCTTCTCCATACCGCTCGCAACGTCGGTGAGCGAAGCGTATTTCAGCGGAACCGCGTCCCGATGACGCCGCAGCACGAAGTGCAGTTCATAGGCGTGGCGGTCGATGACCTGCGCTGCGCCCAAGGATTTTAGGTCGAGGTACGCTCGCTCAATGAGATCCTCGACTCCGGCCCAAGCGCCACCGCGCTCGAAGCGCATGTCGAGAACGAACTTTTGCACCAGTTCTGAAGGATGTGACGTGCCTATCATCTTGAGATCCTCGATCCTCGACCTTTGAACTTCGGAAGGAGCCAAAGCAGAAGACCTAAAGCGACCAGCAGGGCCGAGATGCCAGCGAAGAGCGCCGCATCGAGGCCGCGTCCGGCAGGTGCCGCCGGATCGTGGATCGTGCGCCAAGCCCTTTCCGCGTAGCGCGCCAGCGTAGGCAGCACCACGAATAGCAGCGTGGCCAACGAGAGCACCCGACCGACGATCCAGAGAGACACGAAGCTCCTGACCATTCTGAGAAAGCGTGGCGGCGTGGCGGTGTCCTGGGGATAGCCGAAGCGACTGGCGGTGAGTGAGTGAATCGTGGCCGCGATGTACTCCCTCGCCGCACCATCCAGGTTCGGGTGCCCCGACCAGTTCGAGAGCAGGAAATACACGTCCGTTCGAAGAAACAAGTTGAACTGCCAAGCGACGGTGACGGCGATCTGGAGGACGAGTGCCTGCAGAAGCGCGATGGGGAAGTGCGGAGCGCCCATTAGGTGCAACGTCGTGATCAGGATCGTTACGGCCGACGCCACGAGCAGGTCGACGATCATGCCTGCCGCGAGGGGGAGGTAGCGCTGCTCGCGCGGAAGCGAGAAGATGCCGGATAGGTCTGCCTCGAACACGACATTCCAGAGACGGGTTCCAATGCCTAGATGGCTGGTCACTCCTCTACGAGCTGCCGCGAGTAGATGGCCGAGTTCGTGGAGGCCGGTCGCGGCCGAGGACAACGCGAGCAGAAGCACCAGCGTAGCTGCAAGGTGGTCCTCAATGAAGAAGGCGTCCGTGTGCAGGCGCGCCACCGGAAACCGGACGGCGCATGCCGCTGCGGTGACGGCGAGCAGGACGTAGGCCACTGCGGCGGGCCGGGAGAAGAAGAGTGCCGCTGTTCGGGGCGTGACTGAGAAGCTTATCGTGCGGGGTGGGCGCGAGACCGCGTTCGTCGGACTCGGCGCGCCCAACGGACGCACGAACCCGATCTCCTCGAGAGTGGCGACGAAGTCGACGACGTCGAACTCCTCGACATCCCTGCCGGCGCTCAGTTCTCGACGGATGTCGTCGGGCGTGGCACCGTCCCGAAGACGGTCGATCAGGCTTACGGCTTCCGGAGGAAACTGGTAGAACGCGCCGAGTTGTGGACTTCCGACCATGAAGGCGTCGCCTTCAGGTTGCACGGTCAGCGGAATGACCTCGTATCGTGCATCGCCCTTCACGGGCGAATCTGTCATCGACCAGCCATCCGGATCGGTGTGAACTGCGCGCTGGCGATCATCCATTTGGCGGACACGCGCCGCATGACGTAGGAAGCACGCATCAACATGGGCGGGCGCGGCGTTGCCTGGTCGGAGGGCGAGAACGCGAGTCGCACGATGACGATCCCGGTCGATCCGTCACGATGCATGACAGGCTCGGTCACGGTAACGACTGGTGCTGGTCGACGATTGGCTGGATCGTAGAAGCCAAGTACCGCCTCTCGACGGTCCACTTCCCCCACGGGAGAAACTTCAACGTAATCAGGCGTAAGCACATCGGCGAGTGCTTTTGGATCAAACCGGGCCTGGGCCTGAACGGCCGCCTCGATTACCGCAACCAATTCTGCATCGACACTCGTCGAAGCCGCTTCGGAATGCGACATCGGCGGGGCCTCGGGAAAGACGTGTGTATGAAGAAGCGCGAAAATACCAAGCGCGGTCACAGCAATGCCACCAGACATCATTTACTCCCGAATAAGTGAAAGCGCGCTCGAATTCACAACTGCATCAGAGCCGACGTATTCAAGCGGACGCTCCCCAGCTTTCCCTAGGAGGCGTCCGCTCTACACGGCTTAGTAGGGCCAGCAGACCCAGATTGGGTATGCGGCGACGGTAGTGGTCTTGAGCTCCTGGACCTTCACGATGGAGATCTTCTTCATTGTATCACTCCGCTTCTGGACGGACTATGATCATCGCCGGTGCGCCGCCCACGCGACGAGACGAAGGCCACCTTTTCGGCTCGAATAAGGCCGAAATATCTTGGCCAACTATGAGTGGCGAGTCTTGGCGGATTGGTAAAGGAGAATTTCCTTCATTATGAAGGAATGCCAAAACTTATAGGGTCGTGTCGTTTTGCAAGCGATATGCCTGCGTTCTTCGAACTTTACTTAAGAAATGTCACCACCAATGCAGCATCTTTACGCTCTCGAACTTAGCGAGGCCTTAATATTGCGATAGCGCATCCAATGGAAAGGATGGCCGCAGTGCCAAACGTTGTGATCGTCGTTACTATCTGCGTACCCGCTATGGCAAAAGCGGACTCTTTCTTGATCACCGCTCACGCGGGTCAACAAGTCACATGCTACCCATGCTACCCATGCTTTCTGCTACTTGTCGCTGCGGCGTTCTTTCGAACCTAAACACGAGGGAGTTTTCAGACTTTACAATATCTTTCGAAACGGCCGCGGCATTTCTACAAGGATGGTTGATTGGGAAGGCAGCCGCTATCTTGAAGCCCGTTCGCGATGACTGCGTGAGAGCCGGTGCGACTGCGTGGGTACACGTTGACTTAAAAATCTACATATGGCGTATTAAACGGATGACCCGCAAACGCCGGCCCTCCGGGCAGATGCTTTCGCTCCTCGCCGCTCTGATGACGGAGCCGCTGGCGTGGCGGCATGGCTATGACTTGATGAAGGACACCGGCCTGTCGTCGGGCACGCTCTACCCTTTGTTTATGCGTATGACCGAACAAGGCTTGGTCGAGGCCGAATGGCAGGAACCGGCCCGGCTCGGGCGACCGGCGCGCCACGCCTATCGGCTGACCGCGACCGGCGTCGCTCTTGCCAGTTCGATCGTGCCACAAGCCGGCACTGCGTGCGGGTTGTCGTTCGCATGACGGCCGGTGCCGCGGAGCTTGTGATGACGCTGGCTCTGCGTTGCCTGCCACGCGACGGCAGCGAATGGGGGCAGGCGATGTCGGCGGAGTTCGATCTGGCTCGGCGTGATGGCAAGGCGCTCGGCTTTGCCTGCGGGTGCCTGATCGCGGCATGGCGGCGGCTGCCTCACCACGCCGAAGGGCGGATTGCGGTGGTGAGCCACGCCCTTGTACTCGGGCTGATCGTGCCGATCGCCACCTTCCATCTTGGCTGCGCCTTCTCCGGCGCCAGGTTCATGCTGTCCGGTTTCGACCACTATTATGCCATGCTGATGGCCAGTGGTGCGCGGGGCCGGATTTTGGCCGATGCCTATGTCACGGCAACCCCGGCGTTGACGGTTCTGCTGCTCTTGCTCGGCTCGGCGCATCTGGCTGTCGCCTGGTTCCTGCTTGATGGACGATGGCGCAGGGCCGCGATCCTGTGGTTGGTGGCGACGATCATCGCCGTACTGATCGTCCATATCATTGCCACCGCCATCCCGAATGCTCGCGGCAGCGCGATACAGTTCGCGGCGCTGGCGATCGAGTTGGCTGCGATCCCGCTACTGGCAGGGTGGCGGAAGGCCCGCGCCGGCTCATCTCACTGGAAGGAAGCTTGATGAAGACGTTGGTCATGGTCGCTGCGCTCGCCACCACGGGTGCGGCGACGCCAAGAATGGAAGGCGCTCGCCTTCAGGCCGGTTCGACCTGCTACGCGATCGTCGCCGGCGACAGGACGATCGGCTCGACGTTGCAGACGATCACGGCGTCGCGCGTCGGTGGGAAGCAGGTGTGGGATGTCGTCGTGCATCAGAAGCTCAGCAACGGCGCCTTCGACATGCGGGATCATTTCGTCGTTGATCGCAAGACGCTATTGCCAATCAGAATGGATAGCCAGCGCGGGCGGGAACGCACCGAAAAAGGCTGGCACCGGATCAGCATCAAATATGGCGCGCATGGCATCAGCGGGACCAAGGAGACGGTCACAGGCTCGACACCGTTGAGCGTGGCGCTGACGGGCCCAACCTGGGACGGCAACCTGTGGGGGCTTACCTTCGCCGCGCTGCCGCTAAAGGAGGGCGGCACCTACGCCGTTCCTTTCTGGCAGTACGACAAAGGCTTCGGCACCTTCACCGCACGGGTTGCCGGTAGTGAGGACGTGGACACACCATCGGGCAAGGTACCGGCCTGGATCGTCGAAGTCGGTGACGATCCGGCGCAACTCGCGCGCTACAGGATCGCGAAAGCAACGCGGCAGGAGTTGGGATATGCAGCTGGTCCGAGTGGTCAGCGCTTGGGCGGCATTTGCCAATGATCAAAAGCCTCTCGCTCGACGAACGTCCTGATCTGACGACCGCACGCTTGATTCTGAGGCGTCTCAAGGCTGGCGATATAGAGCTACAAATAACCTGTCGGTGGCGGACCACGCATCGTGCATTAAGGTAGATACCCGGCCAAAGCTACGACGGTCCCCACGGTAGGAAAGCGCTTGATGACCGAGCTGACATTTGTGGGAAGGAAAGGAGGACGGAGCTATCGGTGAGAGGCGTCAGCCATCGATCCCGATGACGCTTTCTTGCTCTGCACAAATGTGCTACAAATAGAGTAGCAAGAGGTGCGTTTCATGGACACCGTTACACGTGCTAACGCCGATCAACCAGAGACTGTACCAACAGTTGAGGTGAAACTTCGCGCGCGAAATTGGTTATGGCGTCCTCTCCATGCCAGACTATGGTGGTTCGGGGCCGGTCTATACTGGTCTGGGATGGTGACATCGCATTATGTCCGATCACTGAGCGATTTCTACTCGACGGCGTTTTCGGGCTGCCTCAACGTTGCGTTTTACCCGCCGGTCATCCTGATGATCCTCAGCATCGGATATATTCGAGCCAAGCTAGACAAAGGGGACTGGGTGCTGACCGCACCAGATCCGTCGAGGCAGCAACCTGAACGGTCGGTTGGCGGCTTTCTTGATCCCATGGCTGATCCACTGGATCCGCGGTCACCAAGATATTGGGACCAATGAAGCGGAAAACTAGCCTATTTATCGCGCCTACTTTTGAACGCTGGGTCGCCATCAGATAAACTGTTGGGTAAATCGTTCGAGAACCGACCACGATCCAACAACGACGACTGTTCGATTGACGTTAGTGGCGCTGTCAAATCGAATGTGGCACGCGCTGAATCAGCTTGCTCGAGATATCGGTTCCGCAGGCCATTTTCACCAAGGGTCCGATGGCTCAGTTCCGTTATGAATGCCTCCTCTGGGCGCCCGGATCTGGCCGCCGCTCGTTCTGCTCCGGCGATAGCCTCTCGAACATCATAATTAACAATGTCGAGCGTAGATCCAGCGTTCTCTCTCGTCCCACCACGATCGGCACTGGTGAAACCAATTCGTCCTTCTGCACCGCCCGTCATCGAATTGCCGCCAGCCTTGCTGCCCCCGGCGCCTCTGACTGCGCCAGCAGAAATATTCGCGTTGATGTCCGTTCCCATGAACGCGCTGTCTTCCGCGTTCCTGGCGATATTCCTTGACCATCCAGTTTGCGCCATCACCGCCTGCACATCGCGCTGGATCGTATCGGCGACCTGCGGCTTGAGCCGCCAGTCGCCCTTGCGGTCCATCTCGAACCCGCCGCGCAGCCAGTTGGCCATCGCGGCATGGCCTTCCGCGCCGCCGCCGAGGAAATGTTCGATCGTATCCGGCCCGGCCTGCTTGCCCGCCTCGAATCGCGTGCTGGTGTCGTTCCGAGCCGAGCGCGAATAGCCGGTGCTGCTCGACACCAGCAGGTCGTTGTGGGCGAAGCTGAAGCGGGCGTGACCGCCGTTCGCCACCGCGCCGAGCTGGCTCCCGTTGATCAGTCCGGCCTTCCACATCGCCGCGGCGGTCTGCGGGGTCAGATTGAGGCTGAGGTCGCCGTTTTGGTCCATCGCGATCTGCCGCTTCGACAGGTCGATCCCGTTCTCGTGGAGCAAACCCTGCATGCGGGTCAGCCGCTCACCATCGACGATGCGGGTCAACCGGTCGTTGCGGGCGCGATCGGCAATGCTCGCCGCGCCGCCTTCCGCCATATCGACCTGATTGCCGGACGTGCGGGTCAGTGCCTGAATGAAGCTGTCGAGCCGCGACGCCTCGCGCACCGAGACGCCGGCGACCTCCGCACCTTCGGCGAAACCGGCATTGTCCGCCTGCCGCCGCTGCTCACCGATGCGCGCCGCCGAGCGGGTACCATCGTGACCGACTTCGCGCTGCGCATCGAGCTTGCCGGCGCGTTCGGCGACGTCGTAACCGGCGGTCTGACGGGTACGGGCATAGATGCTGGTACCTTCACGCGCTGTCTCCGCGGTGGCGCCGTCAGCGGTGCCGACCTGAGTCGCGGCGGTATAGGTTTCGAGCGCCTTCAGCACCTGCGCCTCGTTGCGCCCGGTCGCTCGGCCGAGCTGCCCAATCGCTGACGCACGCGCCTCGCCTGACAGGGCGGTGATGAACCCGATCCGCCGCGAGGTTTCCTCGACAGGCAACCCCAGCATCGCGGCGGCGCGGCGATGCCCGGCATTGCCGCCGGTCCGCCATGCCTGCTCGGTCGCGACATTGCCGCGCTCGGTCGCGGTGACATGCCCGCCCGCCTGGTCGCGCCGGCCTTCCATCGCGCCGACGTTGACCTCGGCGCCGGTCAGGTCATTCCGGAGCATCGCCTCCTGATCGAAGGCGTTGGCGGAGAGCTTGGCGAACGTCGGATCGGCAGATGCCTGCGCGATCACGGTCGAGGCTTTCAGCGCGGCATCCTCCGGCGAATAGCCGGCCCGCTGGAAGTGCCGCTCGGCACCTTGCCGCATCATGTCATAGGCACGGTTGTCGCCGAACGCCTTCCACTGCGTCATTCCCTGCGCGAAGGCGGCGAACGCGCGTTCCCCTTGTTGGCCCTGACCGAAGTAGCTGGTGCCGAGAGTTCGCAGTGCATCCTTCTCGGCGAAATTGTGGATCGCGGTGGTGGCGGCATTGGCGCGGATCGCCTGTGCCACTGCCGGGTCGTTCGGATCGCGACCGCGCAGGGCAGGGGAGAGGCCGCCCAGTTCGCGCGCGCTATCGAGCCCGCCCATCCCGATCGCCGCCATGCCGGGCATACCGCCGCCATGTTCGCCGAGTACCGTATCGGCGGCCCCGAACGCCCGCGTCGCGCCGAACGTCGAGCGCTCGCCGAAGTCGCCGAAGCTCGATACCGTCGCCTTGCGCGAGAAGGTGCCGCCGGCAGACGCCTGTGCCTCCAGCGCCGAGGCATAGCCCTCGCGCGTACCGACGCCGGCCGCGGCGGCCGAGCCCTGCGCCTGCGCCTGGAGCGAGCCGCTGGTGAGCGCGGTGAACACGTTGCCCGAGAAGCGGAAGACGGTGAACACGAATGCCCCGGCCAGGCCCGCGGCCGCGGTACGGAAGCTGCCGAACACTGCCAGCGCCTTCATCGCTGCCGAGGGCGCGAGTATCCAGGCATTGGCGCCGAGATGGTTCGATCGCATCTCGGCAAGCGCCGCCATCGCGCGACCGAGCGTCAGCTGGTAGATGCCGGCATCGATCACACCCCACAGCGCGACGAACACGAAGAGCCCGAGCGCAAAGGTCGCGACGCGCAGGTTGATCGGGGTCAGGATGAACAGCATCGCGATCGGGACCATGAACAGCATGATCGCGAAGACGGTGGCACGGATCGTCGGCATCCACTCGTTGGCGACCGACATGGTGGCGAGGCCGTTCGAGATCATCGCACGATTGGCCATCGTCCGCGCCGCCGCGGCGGGACTGTCCTCGAACAGCACGTCGCCGACGGTGCGGCCGAGCAGCACGTCGGTCAGGAAGCCCTGCAAGGACAGTGGGGTTCCCATCATCATGCCGCCCATCTGGCCGAGCCGCTGGCGGCAGCGGGCGAGCTGGCCGGCGTCGGCGATCGCATAGCCGGTGCGCTGGCAGATCTGGCGGGTGTAGTCGTCGAACAGCGCCGGATCGGCGAGGCGGCTGGAGATATGCTCCCACGCCTCGGTGCAACTGACCGTCCGTCCGCCCTTCTCGGCCGCGGTGTAGATCGTCGAGAAGGTCGCCGGTCCCGCCATCGCGGCAAAGGCGGCGGGCAGGTCGGTGGTGGTGCGGAACAGCGTGTCGTCGTCGATCCCATAGGCGGGCGACACCCGCGCGACCGGGTAGCAGCGCCGCGCATAGTCGCGGATGGTCGTGTCGAGGAAGCTGTCGGTCATCGGCCCTGTCGGCGAGACGGCGTTGAGGAACAGGTCGAAGCTATTCCCGCCCGCGCCCATTTCGAGCTTGGCGTTCGGATCGAGCGTGTTGTCGTCGATCGTCTCGGCCAGCGCGCGCTCCATGAGGTTGGTGGCGCCCGCCACCAGCACGATCAGATTGGGGACGTTGCCGACCGGCTGATAGGCGTTGCGGACCCGGTCGTAGACATGGACGGTGCCGGTGGTGGCGATCAGCCCGACGAACAGCCCGATCCCGACCAGCATCTGGAAGCCGTAGGCGACGAGGCCCATGCCCTGTCCGCGGACGCTGGCGATGACCGCACCGAGTGCGATTCCGACGACCCCGACGATGAGGACGAGCGTCATATAGCGCGGATCGGCGAAGATCATCGAGACGAGCCGGAAGGCGTCGATCGTCTCGGCGAACCCGTCCCAGGTATGGAAGCTGGCGTTCATGGGGATCAGCGCCGTGCGTCGGCGCCGGCCGCGTCGCGCGCGTCGCGGTCGCGCTGGCGGACGAGACCGGCATAGTTGGCCGAGAGGTTGGTGGCACCGAGCGCTGCGACGTAGCTTTGGCGCATCTGCGCGCGCTGGCGCAGCACCTCGTCGCGAAGTCCGCGCAGCTGTTCCATCCCCTTGGTCAGGATGCGGGTCTGGCAAAGGTTCGGGCTGGCGGCATCGACCGCGCCGGCGGCGTCGGCGCCGCGCTCGGCGTTCGACAACGCGAAGTCGATCGTCCGGGTCAGGTCGTTGAGCATCTGATAGGCCAGCGTCAGCGCAACGAGTTCGTCGGTGTCGCCGATGACGGAGTCGGTCACGCCTTCACGGACACCCCATTCGAGCATCCGGTAGATCGGCAGGGTGCGGACATTGGCGACGAACTGGCGTTCTTCGGTGGTCAGCGCGGCCTTCGTGCGGATTTTGGTTGCGATCGCCTGCATCCGGTCGCGGGCGAGGACGAGCGCGCCGCGGCCCGAGCCGTCGCGCGCGCAGTCGCCCGCAGTGGCGGGAATGTTGAGCGCGCGGCGCTGGACGCGTCCGGTCAGGAAATCGTCGGCAGACTCACCGTCCTGGCGCGGGCAGGCCGGTATGGCGGCGAATACCGGCACCTTGTCGGTGTCGGACCAGCGCATATAGACGTCGCCGACCCGCGCGCGCATCACGCCTGCCCAGTCTCCGGCACCGACGCGCGCGGCGGCATGCGCGAGCAGCGAGCCGGTGCGGAAGATGTCGGTGACCTCGCGCGGGCAGTTGGCGAGCGCGTCCTTCAGATCCTCGGTCGGATTGCCGCGGTTGGCCTGAATCTTCTCGCGGCTCTGCTGCCAGCTCTTCGCGAAGCCCTGACGCACCGACTTGTAGCCGGTCATCTCCTCGACCACGCCCGACATGTTGTCGTCGCCCCTGGCGATCTGGACCATGCGGTTGGCGAGGCGGCAGTCGTTGACCTGAATCGAGTTCAGGTAATTGGTCGCGGCTTCCATCTTCGAGATGATGTTGCCCATCTTCTCGTCGAGCGTCTCGAGCAGATACTGGAAGGCGACCGCGGGGGCGGCCTGGAGGATCGTCTCGAGCTTCTGCACGAGATAATCGGGATCGAGGAACGACATGCCGCCGAGGAACATGTCGATGCCGCCGCAGCCCGCCTTCACCTTGGGCAGGGTGAGCGACATCAGATAATCGTCATGGACGTCGACGTGGCCCGACATGCCGCTGGCGGTGACATAGCCGCGCGCCTGGTCCTCGAAGCTGCCCGGTTGCGTGTAGGTGACGTTGTCGAACCAGCTTTCCGCCCAGCTCTGCGCATGGGCGGGCGCCGTGACGCCGCATGACAGGAGGACGGTGCAGGCGGTGGCGCTCAAATAGGCGATACGGGGCGACATGCTGATGATCCTCATGGGAGATCGTAGTAAGAAAGGATGGGAACTACGGTCAGTCGACGACTGCAATTAACCTTGCAAATCGGGAGCGATATTCCGTAAATGCGATGATGATCGAGCGACGTATCAATACCGAACTCGTCGATCGGCTCGACCAGGTGCCGGCCGTCGCGCTGCTGGGACCGCGCCAGGTCGGCAAGACAACGCTGGCGCTCGAGATCGCGGAGGCTCGTCCCTCGCTGTATCTCGATCTCGAATCCGAAGCCGATCGCGCCCGCCTCGCCGATCCCGAGCATTATCTCGCCGGCCACGAGGACCGGCTCGTCATCCTCGACGAGGTGCATCGCCTGCCGGGGCTGTTCCAGACGTTGCGCGGCCTGATCGATCGCGGGCGCCGCAAGGGACTTCGGACCGGTCGGTTCCTGTTGCTGGGGTCGGCCTCGATCGATCTGCTGCGTCAATCCGGCGAAAGTCTGGCAGGCCGGATCAGCTATCTCGAGATGCATCCCCTCGATGCGGGCGAGGTGCCGATGACGGAGACCGGGCGGCTGTGGGCGCGGGGCGGCTTCCCGGACAGCTATCTGGCATCCGACGAACGCGCGAGCCAGCGCTGGCGACAGGACTTCATCCGCACCTATCTCGAGCGCGACGTGCCGATGCTGGGACCGCGGATCGCCGCGGAGACGCTGCGGCGCTTCTGGACGATGCTGGCGCATCATCAGTCCGGGCTGCTCAACGCCGCCGAATTCGCGCGGGCGCTCGGCGTCGATGCCAAGACCGTAGCTGCCTATCTCGATCTGCTCGTCGACCTGCTGCTCGTGCGCCGGCTCGAGCCTTGGCACAGCAATACGGGCAAACGGCTGGTCAAGTCGCCGCGCGTCTATGTCCGCGACAGCGGGCTGGTCCATACGCTGCTCGGGCTTGCGACACCCGATGACATCCTCGGCCATCCGGTGGCCGGGGCGAGTTGGGAAGGCTTCGTGATCGAAAGCCTGATCGCGACCGCACCGGAGGGGACGCGGCCGAACTTCTATCGCACGGCGGCCGGCGCCGAGATCGATCTGCTGCTGACCTTGCCGGGTGGTCGCATCTGGGCGTTCGAGGTCAAGCGTAGCACCGCGCCCAGGGTCGAGCGCGGCTTTCATCATGCCTGCGCCGATCTGGCGTCGGAGCGTCGTATCGTCATCTATCCGGGTACCGAAGCCTATCCGTTGGGGGAAGGAATCGAGGTCATGCCGCTCGTGCAGGCCTGCCGATCGCTGCTGGATCGACACTGACACCCTAGCGGTCATCGTGCCCCTCCCGCACCGACGATCCCGGTGAACTTGGCCATGGCGCGCAAGCCCGTCTGCGGCGGCAGGCCGGTGAGCATCCGCGCCGCCAGCCAGGCGTTACGCGCGATGTTGGCATCATGGTCGGTGCCGACCGCGATCGGCACGATGCGGGTCGGATCGGCGATAGGGCGCACCCAGATGACGGGATGCCCGACCCAGGGGAGGCCCAGCCGCCCGGAGCGCAGCAGCGCCTCATCGCGACCGAGCACGCGGACCTGCCAGCCGTAACGCGCGCGAAAGGCGGCGAGTCTGGTCCATGCGTCGGCGCACGGGACGCAGCCGGGGGCGGTGGTCATCTCGATCGTGAACAGCGGAGCCTGTGCGCGTAGCGAGGCGGCGAAGTCGGGCGGGAACGCGCGGGTCACCGGCACGCGGGCGAGCCATGCCCGCATGTCGGGAACGGTCGCGACCGGGTGGATCGCGGCGCGGCGCGCGACGTCCCGCTGTGGCACCTGTGCCGATGCGGACACCGCCGTGCCGAGGGCGAGCGCAATCAGGGTGAAGCGCACGCTCATGGCTCGCGGCCCTCCGGCGCTGCGGCAGAGGCTTCGTCCACGCCGCCACTAGCGCTGACCGGGCCGTTGGCGAGCGCGTCGAAGAAGCCGCCTTCCTCGCCCGCACCGGTCAGGAACTGCTGCGGGCGGATGTCGCCGGTGAGCAGCTTGACCGCCTGATAGGCGGTCTGGGAAAGGCCGGGATAGGCTTCGACGCCGGTCGCGATCACCATCCGCTGGGCTGACCCGCGGCGGATCACCATCGTCGTCGGGGTGACCGAGACCCCGAACCGCGCGCCCAGGTCGGGGCGGCGGTCGAGGTCCATCAGCGTGACCTGCCAGCCGGTCTCCTCGCGGAGCCGCTCGATGATCGGCCACTGGACGCGGCAGTATCCGCAGGACGAGCGCGAGAACATGACGAGTGCGAACTGGCCGGCATGGGCGCGGAGGTAGGCGAGCCGGGTCGCCTCCTTCATCACGCCCATCCGGTCGCGCGCCTCGCCGACCATCGGGTTGGCGCTGCGGGCGTTCAGTTCGGGATGCTGGAGCATCGCGACCTGAGTGACGCCGGCGAAGGCACGCGCCTTGCGGCGCGCGAAGTCCTGGAGTTTCCAGAAGTCGGCGACCGCATCGACCGTCAGCACGGTCGCGGCATAGTCGCGCTGCGCCTCGATCAGCTTGCGGATTTTGGGCGGGGTCCAGGTCGCCAGCTCCGCCATCGGCGGGATGACCGGCTTGACCAGCTCGTCCGGTTCGACCTTTTCCGCCGGCTTTGGTGGTGCCTGATACCACCAATAGCCGCGCTGACCGCCGGTCGCGCTCGCTTGCGCCGAGGCGTTGCCGGAAGCGAGCACTGCGAGCGTTGCCGCCGCGATCTCGATCGCGCGGCTCACAGCACCCGCTCCATCCGGGTCAGCCGATCAATGGCCACCGGCCCGTAATAACGGCTGTCGAACCCGCTCTCATGGGCGGAGCCGACATAGATGGTGCCGGGCAGGATGCGACCATTCGACGGACGCCAGTGATCCAGCCGGCGGCCGCCGTACGCGCGTGCCTTGCTGACGCCGAGCAGCCGGCCGTTGCAATAATACCAACCGTCCATCGCGCCGCCGGTCAGCGATGGGTTCTCTACCATGCTGATCCGGTCGCCGGGAAAGCAGAGCGCATATTTGGTGACGTTCACCGGCTTCGGACCCGCGATCGGGTGCGACAGACGGAAGGAGACTAGATCGCCGCGTGCGATCGGACCCGGTGCCGCGCGTACCGCCCAGGCGTCGATCGACGGGCTCATCACCCAGGTGACCTGCGGGATTGCCCACCACGCGGCGAGGCCGACCGGCAGGACTATGCCCAAGCCCTTCCGCAACCGATCGGGGCGGGGCGGCTCGCCCAATCCGGCGCTGCCGAGCGCGACGGCGGCGCGCAAGGGCAGCAGCTTCACCTCGGGCCAGAGCGCCTTACCGGCTTTCCAGACGGCGACGAGCATCGCGAACCTCCTGTGTTCCGCCCAGACGGGCATATTCATCGAGCAGGCCGGAGAGCGTGGCGTCGCCGTAGACGACATGGGTGCCTCGCGGGCTGCCCTCCTCGCGCTCGCAATAGGGGCGGGTCGGATCGCCGGGGATCATCGCCAGCGCGGGCACGCGGGCGATGCCGTGCTGGCGGAAGACGAGCGGATCGACGATCACCTGCACGGCGCGCATCGCACAGGACGGACCCGAACAACCGGCGTCGCGGCGCAGGATCTCCGCCGATAGCTTCGCCATCGGCGCGACGCGGGTCATGCCGCCCGGCATGCCGCGGAAGGCAAGGACGCCGCCGACGCGTTCGAGCTGGCCGGCATAGGTGCGCAGCATGGTGACCGGCATCGAGGAGGAGACGAACAGCACCGGTACCCAGCCGGTCCCGCCGGGTGCCACGACGCCTGCGACCGCGGCCATGTCGGGCGCATCGAGCCCGAGCGCCTGGCCGAGCCGCTTCGCCATCGCGTCCCGCTGGCTGACCAGCGCCTCACGGCCCTTCGTCAGGCCGGCGCGGGCACGATCGTCCATTCGCGGCGATGCCTGACGCCGCCGCATGGCGTCGATTGCGCGGCGCTGGCTGGCGGCATCAGGTGCGGAGGGCAGCGTCGGCGTCCTGCCAGCCTCGGCCGTGCGCCGCGCCGTCGCCGCCCGCAGGCGTTCCATCGCCGCGGCGCCTTCATCCGAGACGCGCGGCCGCGCGTCCTGTGGCGGGGCAGGCGGAACCTGCGCGGCGGCGCTGCCGGCGAGCAGCAGCACGCTACTTGCCCATCGTGCGGGAGTACGCATTGATCCGCTCCTTCATGTTGGACTGGATCGAGCCTTGCGAGCGGGCTTCGATCTCGGTGTAATATTCGGAGAGGTCCATCCGGCTGAAGTCGAGTGCCTGGAACTCCTCCGCGGTGAAGCCGCGGCAGAAGGGCTTCTTCGGCGTCCCCCAGCCGAGGCCGGCGAAGGACTTGAGTTGCGGTCGCCCCTGTTCCTGGATGATGCGGCCGAGCCTGGTGTTGAAGCAGCACTGGCCGCGTGCCTTCTGGACACAGAAACCCAAGATCTTCGAGGTGCAGTACTCGCCGACCTCGTGGCACATGCCCGACCCCTTGAGCATGCCCACCTCCATGTCTTGGCTGTCGCAGCCCTGGAGCAGCACCTCGACCATCAGGTTGATCGCGACGCTGATCGCGAGGCTGGTCGGGTCGATGCCTATGATGAGCGCGCGGGCGCCGGTCGAGGCGGCCTGTGCCGCCGTCGCCCCGGCCTGAAACGCGGTGTAGGCGGCCTTCATGCCGGTGAAGACGCCCTTCGCGACCGCCACCGTCGCGCCGGCCGAGGACAGCGCCGAGCCGCTCCCGTCCTTCACGATCCTGCCCTTGTCCTTGCAGCAGTTGGTGAAGGTCGTGGAGAGCCCGGCGGTGCGGCAGCGCACCGCGCGGCCGGAGAAGATCTCGATGGTGCCGGTGCAGTTGCCCGCGGCATCGACCGGTCCGTTCGCCGGCGTGCCTGGATCGTCGACCACCGGCTCGGTCTCGACGCCGCCGCCGGGTGTGCCCGGGAGCGTGCAGGCATGCGGCGAGCAGGTCGGCGTCGCGCCGACCGTCGGCGCGGCGCAGGCGAACTGGACACCGAGCGGGCAGGCATAGGTGCCGGCCGCGTCCGCGACGCAGGCGACACGGTCGATTGGACACTGCGCACCACCGCCTGCCATCGCATCGCAGATGGAGGTCTCGCCTTCGCCCGATGCATCGCCATCGCCGTTGCGGTCGGCGGCGCAGATCTGCGCGTGGACGGGTGAGCAGGCGAGCACGGCGGTGAAGCCGGTCAGCGATGCCAGCGCCAGCCGATGCGGGAGCAGCCAGCGGTTCATCGCGGCGCACTCGTGCAGACGAGGTCGGCGCCGCCGAGGCGCACGGTCTGCATCATCACCGCGGCTTCGGGGAAGTCGTCGAGGCAGCCGCACGGCGAGACGATCGTCTCGCCCGGACCGGCGGGACAGACATTCTCCGTCGTGCAGGCATGATAGAAGGTCTGCCAGCCGGTCGGATCAGTCTGGCGACTGCCGATGACGCCGTCCGGCACGGCGGCGGTGTTCACGACGGGCGCGCGGGTCTTGCACAGCGTTTCACACGCCGGCACCGATGCGCGTGGCGGTAGGCCGAAGACGCGGGTCGAGGCGGTGGTGCTGCCGTTGCTGGCGCGCGTGCGATCGGCGAGCATCGTCTCGGTCGAGCGGTCGATGATATAGGCGGCGCGGCTCATATCCGGCTCGGGCGTCACGCCGCTATCGCTGATGCAGCTGTAGCGGCGATCCTTCAGGAAGAAGTCGCGCGTCAGGCCGAGCGAACAGGCCCCTGATCCAAAGCTGCGCGTCTGCGGCAGCGCCCGCAGGCCGGTCACGACGCTGCCGCGAACCGTCGCGATGTCATCGACGCGCTCGTCGGTGAGGCGGCAGGCCTTATCAGCGGCATAGCCTGCGCACAGATCGACCACCCGTTCGGTCGACCGGCAGGTCAGATCGAGCGTCGCGGCGATCTCGGCGAACGCCTCGCCTTCGCCGCCGACCGCGATGCGCAGCCAGATCTCGTGATCGCCCCGCGTCATATACGGTGTCAGGTCGACATCGGGCGCGCTGCGCCATGTCCTGCCGCGCTCGCATTTGCCCGGCGGATTGCCGCTGCCGGTCCAGTTCGCGGGATCGGACAGCACCAGCCGACCGTCGATGCGCAACTGCATCCAGTCGTCCATGAAATAGCGCGAGAGCCTGACCGAACGCAGGCGATCGACATCGCCGACGCGCAGGGTCATGCGGAAGTCGAATAGGCGACAGCTACCGCCCCTGAGGCTGTCGTCTGTCGGCGATCCGAGCTGGAACAGGCGCGTGTCAGGTGTGGGCGCGAGCGTCGCGTACGCGCCAGCAATCCTCGCGATGATGTCGTCGGCGCTCACCTCGGCGACGCGCACCTCGCGCTCGACCGTGCAAGCGCGGGTCTGCTCGACCTTGCCACGCCCCGTCGCCGAGCCGGCAAGCGACTGGAAGACCGAATTCGTCCGCGATAGCACGAATGCATCGGGCTGAATCGTCGCCGGGTTGGCGCGATAGGTAGTGGCGGCGAGGCCGGGCGATGCGGCGCAGGCTGTGGTGACCGCGCCGGTGTAGCGGATGACTGGCCCGTCAATGCTGGCCTCGGCGACGCCGATGCGCGGATCGACGCTGGTCAGCGCGCCGACCACGCCGCCCCCAAGGTCCTTCAGCACCGACGGAAGATTGCCCATGACGAGGTTGGCGCCACAGCTGGCGTTGATGCAGTAGCAGCCTGCCAGCCGTGTTAGATCGACCTCGGTCAGCTTCACCGCGCCGCCAGCGGCGATATCCCAGCGATAGCTGCGGCAGGCGTTCCACGTGCCGGGCTGGCAGGCGACGACGCCGTTGGCGCAGATGCCCGACACCGGCATCGGTGCGGTGAAGCTGGTATCGAAGCGACCATCGAGGTCGACGTCGCGCGACACGGTGAGCCGACCGATGTCCCCGGTCGCACCTGGCTGGACCATTATCTCGAGCATCGTCGCCGAGCGCTTGCAGGCGATCTCGGGGGTGAAGCGGGTGCGCTCGTCGACGGTCGCGACCGGCTGACCGGCGAGGCCGGGCGTCACATAGTTGCGGCGGAGCGCCTCGCTGTCGCCCGAGCGCTGGCGCGATGCCTTCGCCGCCGTGCGCGCGCGATCCTCGATGCCTTGCGCGCTCGCATTCATACCCGAAAGCACGAAGACGGCACAGCTGGCCAGCACGACCGACGGACGGCGGAGCGGGGAGGGGGTGCCCGCCGCCGCCGGCCGTGCTGGTGGAGCGACGCCGATGAGGGGGATCATCGACGCCGCCCCGGCTCCATGCGTGCCCGGACAGCCACCATGGCTGGGGCGGGCAGGCCCGGGCAATTCCGGGACACGCACGAAGGGGGGCAAGGGGGTGAGGGGTGATTGCCGCTCAGGGCGTGAATATGCCGGCACAGCAGATCACCTTTTCGAAGAGCATGAACTGGGCGTTGTCCTTGCCCGGCGCGTGCTTGGCGCTGGTCCACAAGGATCCGGGTCGGCCGATGTTGACGCACTGGCCGCCCTTGACGGGTTCCATCAGCTGGAGCTTAAGCCGTGACTTGGTCCAGATCGGCTGCGGCCGGAACGAGCAGCCGTCCTCCGACGAGATGGTCAGCGCGCCGAGCCGCCCCATCAGGAAGGTGCCGCGCGCGGCGAGCCCGGCCCAGGCTTCGACCGAGTCCCCGAAATGAATGTCGCCGGCGATCGGGTAGGTCGCGCCCCACGATCCCATGCACCAGAACAAGGGGTCGATGACCTTGCCTGCCGCAGCCGCCGCGCTGTCGGCCATGCAGGCGAGCCCCGCGGCCGGGTTACCGAACAGCACCGCCTCGGGCTGGACGATCGCGCCCAATGTCGCCGACTGCCAGGTCGGCAGCAGCTCGGTCATCATCGCGACGTCGAAGCCGTCATCTTGCGAACACGGCAGGTCGGTGAACAGGTCGAGCATCTTCCAGACCGGCGCGACGTAATAGTGCATCTGCGCGAACAGCTTGCGGGTGTTGGTCCCGTCCGAGATGCTGGTCTGGCTGCCCTGGAGGCGCCCGTGGGTGTTCATGATGTCGGCACCCAGCGCCATCATGCAGCCCGGCTCGGTCACCACGTCGACCATGCGGTTGGGCGACCAGAAGCTGACCTTCACCCCGAAGGTGAAGGTCGCGCCCTTGCGGCAGGCGCATAGCGGCCTGGCGGCGGTCTGCGCGTCGAGCGCCTTGCCCAGCGGATCGGAGGGACCGACCTTCACCCCGCCGATGGTGATCGGGAAGATGCAGGTCCAGCGCACCCTGGTGATGGGGTTGAAGGCGCCGCTCTCGCACTTCGACGCGTGCGCGGGCGTGGCTGGCGCGAGGAGCGACAGCGCGATGCCTGCGGCCCCGGCGCGAAGGGCGACGATGAGCCGGGTCATCGCGCCGCCCCCATGCGATCGATCCGCACCTCGGTCAGTTCGAGCTTCTGCCCGGCCTGCCGAACGATGACCGGCGCGACCGTCAGCCCGAGCCGCTCCTTCACCCGTGCCTCGAGCAGGAAGATCGGCCGCTGCGCCTTCTCCGACAGCGCGATCGGATCGGCGCCCTTGCCCGCGGCGAGCAGGATGAAGTCGGTCGGCTTGGCCTGGGCCAGTGCCCAGCCGAGATCGCGCGGGGTGACGACGACGAGCCGCTGCGGCAGCGTCACATAGCCGAGCGGATTGAAGGTGAAGCCCTTGGGGTAGACGATGCGGCCATCGGCACCGCGGATGTCGAAGCTGAGCGTATGGAACGGCACGACGCTGCGCACCCGCGACTGCGGGGCGGGCGCGAGGCTGGCGGCTCGCATCGCCGACCAGCGCTCGCGCGGGCCGAAGCGGGATGCGATGTTCGCCGGCTGGCGACCGACGCGAGCTTCGATCTCGGTCAGTGCGTCCTGCTCCGCGATCGGCCAGGTGCGTCCGATCGTCGTCGTCTCGGCATGGACCGCCGCGGCGATCGTGGTCGCCAGCGCGCCCACGCCGATGATCCGCAAGATGGCGAGGGGCTCAACGGCCATGGCGCGACCTCCACGGACGATCGTGATCGCTGCCGTCGCCGACGATCGCGACGAGGGTGGACAGAAGCGCCAGCAGCGTCAGCGCGAGAACGAGCGGCCACGCCGTGGCGGCGAGCAGGTTGCCGCGCAGGAGCAGCAGCGACTGGGTGAGCAACAGCCCCTGCGCGCCGACCAGCAGCCGCACCGCGCCCTGGCCGGGATGAGCGGAGAGGATACCGTTCATCGCCGCCACCATGCCCGGAGGCTGGCATGTACCTGACTGACACAAGGCGGAGCCGGGCAGGTGACGAGTGCCGAACTGGCGGCGGCGAGACCAGCGAAGAGCCCGATGACGAGCGCGCCCGCACCAATATGACCGAAGCCGATCGCAGCCGACGTCGCCGAGAGGGCGGAAAATACCGCCGCCGCGGCGACGGTGGCGAGGAGGCGCTCGTGCGCTGCCCGCCGCTCGGCATCGAACAGCACGGCGATCTCGCGCCCGAGTGCGGCGATCCCGTAGATGTCGGCTTCCATCGCGACGAGGTCGTCGGAGAGTTGCGCGAGCGGGTCGCGGTGACGATGACCGTTCATCGCGCCCTCCACCGGCGATAGCGGGTGACCAGGAGGCCGCACCCGGCCGACAGCGCGATCAGCAGCAAACCGCTGGCGAGGCAGGCGAGCGACACGCCGATCGCAGCATGGATCACACGCGCGGTCGGCTGGTCGAGCGCGATGCCGGCCGCGGCGACCAGCACGCCCATCGTCACCGTCTCCATGCAGATCAGCCGGAAGCGCCAGCGGATCGCCTCGACCTCCGCGCGTATCGCGACCCGCGCCTCGATCATGCGCTCCACTGCCGCATCCTTGCTCCACTCGAAGGCGATCTGGTCGGGGTGAGGTTTGCGGAACATCAGCGTGCCTCCGGCGCGCGGGCGCCAGTGCGGTGGTGCTGTCCAAGGATCTCGGCAGAATCGACGCCGGCGAGTTCGCACACCGCCTCGAGCGGCGAGCGGCCCAGACGGACCAGCGCGTCGAAGGCGGCGACCTCGTTCGGGGCGGAGGTGTTGATCCAGTAGCTGAACGGATCGACGACGAGGCGCGCGACACCCAGACCCAGCGGTGAGTCGATGAACACTTCGGAGTAATGCGGCTTGTGGTTGCGGACCGACTTCAGCAGGTCGAGAACGAACCCCGAATAGTCGAGGATCTTGTTCTCGACCGCCTTGTCATAGGTCGAGCCCTGGAGAAGGAAGCGCGTCGCGGCATTCTCGAGGATGACCTGGCCGGTGCCGCCGAAGAGCAGCAGGTCGTTCAGCGACTGGAGGACGACGCCGAAGCTGCCCTGGTATTTGCGCGCGCGGCGATAGCCCTGGCCGAACGCTTCGGCGAGGCGACTGAGGTCCTGCCCGTCGCTGCGGGTCATGAACTGCGCCGCTTCGTCGCACAGCACGAAGCGCGGGCGGTCGCGCGCCGACAGGTAGAGCTCCTGCGTGACCGCGTTCACCACCACCATGACGATGACGTTGAACAGGTCGGGCATGCCCTTCAGCCGCTCGAGTTCGAGCACGACGAACTCGTCCGCCGAGATGTCGAAGGTCGAGGGGCCGTTGAAATAATGGCCATAGGCACCGTCGGAGCCGAAATCGCGCAGGTTGAAGGCGAGTTCGCGCGCGACCGGCACGAGATGGTCGACGCGGTCGAGATCGGAGCTGGCGAACTCGGGGTAGGCGCCGAGCCAGGCACGGACCGCGTCGATGCCTTCCTCGGCATGACCGCCGTCGATCGTCCACTGCACTGCCGACTTGAGCAGGTTCCACTCGGAAGTGGAGACGCCCTTCCGGGTCGCGGCGTTGGCCATCTCGGCGACGATGGCGACCGCCATCGCGATCGCCGACTGGCGATCATCGCCATCGAGCGCAAACCCCATGTCGAACGGGTTGAGGACCAGCCGTTCCTCGCCGATGTCGATATAGCGGCCCGAGCAGAGCGTGCAGAGCTTGCGGTACGACCCGCCGATGTCGATGATGCGGACGAGCGCGCCTTGCGCGTAATATTGCTGGCAGAGATTGTTGAGCAGGAAGCTCTTGCCGGCACCGCTTTCCGCCGAGACGATGAAGTTATAGTTGTTGATGCGCGGATCGAACAGGTCGAGCGTGACCAGCTGGCCCTTGCGCCCCGCGTAGAGCAGGGCGGGGCGTCCGCCACCGCGAAAGTCGGCCTGCACCGGCGCCATCAGCACCGCCGCCTTCGCCGGCACCTTCAGGTCGCGCTCCAGCAGGCGGAGCGTGCGCTTCTCGGGGTAGAGCCCGAACGGCAGGCTCATCGGCAGCAGGACGGAATTGAGGTAGCTCTCCTCCTGCATCATCCACGGCAGCGGCTCCGACTCCCACAGCCGCTTGGCGCGCGCCGCCATCTCGCGCGCTTCAGCGCTGGTCCGGCCGAACACCCACATCGTCGGGATGACCGAGACGAAGCGGCTGTTGCCGGCTTCGTCCAATACCCAGCCAATCTCCTCGACCTGCTTGCCGACCTCGACCGCGAAGCTGCCCGCCGCCTTCTGCGCCGAGAGTATTTGCGCGCGCTTGTGGATCTCGAACTGCGAATGGTCGAACAGCAGGTTGAGCGTCAGCAGGAACGGGCCGCCGATCTGGTCGCTGTCCTCGCTACTGCCGCGCATCCCGCCCAGCAGCCGGTTGGCGCGCTCGGCGGTGATCCGCCGCGCCGGCGCGCGCGGGGTCAGGCAGCGCGCGACCTGGTTGCCGAGGAACACCTCCGGTCCCTCGAAGCGCAGGTCGGGACCGGCATCGATGATCTGCTTGCGGATCGGCCGCGCGCCATCGCCCGCGGCGAACACGCCGGGGGCGGGCGCGAACACGCCGTTGAAGATGCGGCGGTAGAAGGCGACCAGCGCTTGCGGAGCCATGCGGCGGATGCCGAGCCGGGCGAGTTGCTCCTCGATCTGGCGGCGCAGGTCGGCACCGAGCGACTCGCGGGTCTTGACCGACAGGAACAGGCGGAAGTTGCGGATCGGGATGTTGTTGAGCGCCGCCAGCCCGGCGGTGCCGGCGCGCAGATAGTCGGCGGTTCGCCTGGCCGACGCCTGGATCAGCGGGTCGGGACGGGTCTTGAGGTCGAGGAAGGCATCGAGTGCATCGTCGATCAGCGGATCGGCGAGGGCGTGGAGCTGGACCACCGTACCGGGCGCGAAGGCGACGTTGAACAGCCCGACCAGCGCCTGGTGGACGTGCGCGAACATGTAGGCCGACGGGGTCAACTCCCAGGCATGGCCCCAGCCGTCATCGATGCACATGAAGGCTTCGCTCTCCGGCTCCCACGCGACGAGCGGCAGGAAGTCCGAATAGCGGTCGCGCGACACCGAGCGTTGCAGCGCGGAAAGGGTCAGCCCGCCGCCGGTGCGGGTGCCGGGGGCCCTCACTTGTCGTCCCCCGTGCCAGGTGCCACCGGCATCGGTGCGGCGTCGTCGATGGCCTTGTCGCGGACTTGGCCCAGCACCGGCGCGCGGGCCGCGGGGCTCACCGGATTGACGAGGTAATCGCCGACCACCCATTGCGGGGCGTCGAGCACCGAATAGACGTAGCGCGGCATGTAGAGCCGGTCGGGTCGCTCGCGGTCGGCATAGGGCAGGATCAGCGTGCGGACGGTGCGCCCCGGGCGCAGCATCGGCGTCACCGGGCGGTCGACCAGCCCCTGCAACTCGCGATAGACGCTGTCGCGATAGCCTTGGTACGCCGTCGCCACAGCCGGATCGCCGACCTTGCGGGGACGTTGCCGCGCCGGTTCGACCGGTGCCTCGCCCAGCAGCGCCTTGTCGCGGGTGACGGCAGGATCGGAGCGCGGTGCGCGACCGGCGACCGCGTCGGCATAGGCCTTGTCAGGCGCGATGCACTGGCCGTGATCGCTGTTCTTGCACGAGAAGTTCTCGGCATAGGGCGACAGCGTGTGGCCTAGCGACGCGCATCCGCCGAGCAGCGGCAGGAGCGTGAGCGGCAGCAGCAGCGCGGTCGACTTGCGGGACGACTTGGACATCGCGGTGTCTCCGATGGTGAAGGGCGGGCGCATCAGAACTTCACGCCCGCGCCGGGTTTGATCTCGAGGGTCACGCCCTCCTGGATGACGACGACCACGTCCTTGGCGGCACCGACCTCGACGATGGGTCCGGCCTGGCGGGCGAGGTCGAGATAGAAGTCGGCGAGCTTGTCGGAGGATTTGCCCAAGCCTCCGGCGATGCCGCTCTTCGCCGCATCGCCCGGATCGAGCGTGCGGACGTTGCCGAGCGCCGACGTCGCCGTGCTGCCGAACGTCCCCTCGATCGTCTGGCTGATCCCGGCGATCGTGCCGGCGATGAAGGTGCGCGCGAGGCTCGCGCCGGCACGGGTGACGACCTTACCCGACAGCCCCTTCTTGCCGTCGGTGTCGACGAAGAAGCCCTTGATAGGCTGATCGACGACCGAGCGTTCGTCGAAGTCGACGCAGGAAAGCGAGACGAGCTGGACCTCGACGCGTTCCTTGGCGAGGCTGCCGGTGGCGTTGCCGACGACGAAGCAGCCGGCGAGGTTCGCCTTCACGTCATTGGGCAGCACGGCGGGCGCCTGGACGCGCGCGATCAGCGGCTCGGGGTTCGAGGTCGCGTCGCGGCTGGCGAGCGCGTCGATCCCGGTCAGCAGCCGCGCCTTCATGAAACCAGGCGGCAAATAGATCGTCCGGCTCTTTTTTTTGGCGTCGGGTCCGGCGGACGCGCCGCCCGCCGCGGCGGCGATCGGACCTGCGGCGCTGCCGATTCCGCCGACCGTCTTCTCGACCGGCGGGGGCGGCGGTGCGGCCGGCGCGACACTGCCCGGCGGGGGCGGCAGCGTGTCGCCCTTGGGCTCGACCGCCGCGGTGTCGGGCGCGGGCGGGAAGGCCGGCGCGCTGTCCGGCAACGCCGACGGCAGGTCGCCGTCTTGCGGATTCATGCCCGATGGCAGCCCGTTCAGATCCGGCTTGCTGCCGGGCGCGACACGGCCTTCCTCGATCGCGGTGATCCGCTCGCCGAGCAGGCTTTGCCCGTCGAGAATCTTCTTCACGTCGCCGCGCAGCTTCAGTTCGAGACTGTCGCCGCGCAGGCCGGCGCCCATGTCCATCTTCGAGGCGACGGGCGCCGCCTCGGGTTTCTCACCGCTGCCGTTCGAGGCGGTGTAGAGTCCGTAGCCGAGCACCGCGACCGAGGCGGCCACGCCCAACTGCTTGGCGCGCAGTCGCGCTTTCGCATCCATCGTCGCCCAGCGCGTCCTGAAATCGAGCAGAGGCGCGCCGCGCTCGACCGTCGGGGTGGCCGGCTTGTCGCTTGCCTTGGGCGAGGCGGTGGTGTCGTCGCCGCCGCTCACCGGACATCTCCGCGGCGCACGACGATGACACGCGCGACCTCGCCGGGGCGAAGCGTCAGGCGATCGGCGCTGACCGCGAAGATGCGCGCGCCCAGGCGCCGGTCGAGCAGCACGCGCTCGTCGAGGTCGATCGCAGCCGTCGCGGCGACGACATATTCGGAGGCCGACAATCCGGCCCCATCGATCTCGACGCGGCGGCGTTCGCGCAGGGTGGCACCGGGCAGACCGGCGAGCCGGATATCGGCGGCCTCGGGCGCGACGGTGGTGAAGCTTGCCGGCACCCGGTCCTGCAGCATCGCCAGCGTCACCGATACGGCGCGCTCCTCCTCGACCAGCGGCCCGAGCAGGTCCTGGTTGGCGCGCGCCCGCTGTGTCGCGCCCGGCACCAGCGTGACGGTCTGGGCGGGGATATCGGCGGGCTCGGCGTAGAGTGGGTAGATCGCGCCGTTGCACGACACGAAGAACTCGGACGGTGTCGTGACATAGGCGCGGCTGACATTGCCGCTGTCGTCGGTCTCCTTGACCAGGAACTTGATCCAGGCGTCCGAGCCGGCCTTCTCGACCGCCAGCCCCTTCTCGGCGGAGAATTTCACGTCCTCGATCTCGCCGCCCTGACAGACGATATGATTGATGTCGCGGTTGGACAGGCGGATCGTGCTGCGCTGGTCGGGCAGCGCGGTGATGGATTGGGCGAAGGCAGGATATGCGCCGAGCAGCAGGGTCAGTCCCGCCGTGGACGCGCGCGCCCGATTACCGAAGCTCG
The DNA here is from genome assembly GCA_003946805.1 of Bacillus sp. 2B10. Taxonomy (GTDB): domain Bacteria; phylum Pseudomonadota; class Alphaproteobacteria; order Sphingomonadales; family Sphingomonadaceae; genus Sphingomonas. Next base: position 28,752 of record RPSH01000023.1, read on the forward strand.
GCATCGAAATTCTCCTCGGTGAGACCGGTCAGCCAGAAGCGGCCATTGTCGATGATGAAGCGGATGTGCAGGTTGCCGCGGAACTTGCGGATGACCCCGCCGATCACGCGGACCTTCTCGACCGGCACGACGATGTCGTGGTCCGAGAAGGTGACCGGCTGGTCGGGGCGGATGTACGTCGCGATCGAGAGCGTCGGGTTGTCGCCCAGCTCATCAAGGATCGCGTTGAAGCTGTCGCGCAAGCCGTTGAACGCGGACGGGTGCGCGATCCCGAGCAGCGCCTGGAACTGGGTGTCGGCGGAATAGGCCGAATAGGTGCCGGCGAGCGCGACGATGTTGCGCGTCATCGCGCGCAGGTAATCGGCCGACGGCTTCGAGCCGGTGACGTAGAGATCGCCGCCGCTCGCGAACGGCACCACCACGGTGCGGCGGTTCTGGTCGGCGCTGTAGACGACCGCGCCCAGCACCGCGGTGATTCCGAACAGGCCCAGAACCGCGAATTTGAGCAGCCGGTTCTCCTCGAACAGGTTCGACGAGCCTTGCAGGTAGCGGTGGATGCCGAAGCTGGCGGGCTTGCCGGTCAGCGGATCGGCGTCGGGACGATTGCGGTGGAGAACAGACATGGCGCCGCTCACTCGTAGAAGCGGGTCTGGGTCGGACCCGGATAGTGGGGGAAGGAGACGAGGCCCCAGCGCCAGGCGAGATGCGGCAGGAAACCGCGCGGCTTGGTGCGCTTCCAGGGGATGAAAAGGAGAAGGGCGAGGATCAGCGCCCAGCCGATCAGACCACCGACGATGACCGCGACGAAGATCGTCGACACCACCACGAGGAATTCGTCGGCACCGAACCAGAGGATCTGAACGGGCCGGTGGAGGTACTGCGGCAGGCGTTCGTCCATCGCTCTTCTCCCCTGCTTCATCACCCCGTGCGCGGGGCGGTTTTCCCGGGGCCAGGATCGGCCCCGAGCGGTGGAGGCAGGGCGCCGACCGGCGCCCTGCCGATCGGGTTCAGACGACCATCCCGAAGGTCTGGAGGATGGTGTCGGACTTGATGAGGCAGACCGCCGCGACGATCGTCGGGATGCCGACCATGATGTTCGAGAACAGCCGGCTGACCCCGAACAGGAAGGCCGCGACGCCGGCGACGAAGCCGAGCGGTCCCTTCACGCCCTTGTTCACGACGATGTCGTAGATGTCGTAGCCGAGGTCGCCCGCCGCGGGTGCGGTGAAGGCATGCGCGGCGCCGATCGTCAGCGCGAGGCCGAGCGCGACGAGGACGCCGACGTCGGCGAACGACACGACGCGTGTGCCGATCTTCCGGATCATGATCTTGTACTCCTTGAGAACGGAGCCGCCCGAAATTGCCTGCCGACAGCGAGGAAACCCGATGGCGGCCGATTGGCGCGTCGGGCGGCTCCGAAAGCCCGCGCCCCCCGGCATCTCGTCCCGCCCGGCACCTGCCGGACGGCCGCCACGAAAGAGGAGGTCAGCGGCCACTGCCCGCCGCCTTGTTGAGGAAGGCTTCGAGCTCGTCCTGGCGGAAGCCCGAGACGATCTTGCCGTCGGCGATGATCGTGGGCGTGCCGCCGATGCCGAGCTGCGCGACCGTCGCGGCGTGCACTGCGACCTTCGCCTTGCCCGCTGCGCAGGTGGCGAGCACCTTCGGCGACGCGCCGGCATAGATCTTCTCGAACGTCGCCGCCGGATCGGGCGAGCACAGGATATGCTCGGCCTTGGCGGCGGCATCCGGGTGGATGTCGCTGACGAAGAAGACGAGGCGCCTGACCGGCTTACCCTCGGCCGCCCTCGCCGCCCAGAAGCGGTCGAGCGCGCGGCAATAGGGGCAATCGGGATCAGTGAACTCGATCACCGTCGGCGCGCCGACCGGACCGATCGCGAGCGCCTTCGACGGATCGATCCGTTTCAGTCGCTTCGTCGCCGCGGTTTCCTGCGCCAGCGCGGTGACGTTGACGCCGTTTCTGTCATACACCGCGGCGAACAGCAGGTGTTCGGACCTGGGCGCATAGTAGACGATGCGTCCGCCGGCATTGGCCTGGTAGATCGGACCCTCGACGGGCGATGGACCGAAGTCCTCGAACTGCAGGTTGGTGAACGTCTGCTGGAGTTGACGCTGCGCCGCCTCGGCCTGGCGCGCGACGTCGGTCGGCGACGCTGGCGCGGACTGTGCGTTCGCGGGTAGGGCAAGGCTGATCAGGGCGAGGAACGGGAGGGACGCTGTCAGGCGGCGGAGGGCGCGGCGGCTCATCGTGCCGCTCCGCGGGCAGGCTGCCTGTCGGAAACTACCAGCGTCGGATCGATGCTGACGGTGCTGCCGAGCCTCGTTGCTGCCGGGATGACCGGTGTGGAAACCGGCTCCACGACTGGCGCCACCGTCGCGGTCGCCACGATGACGAACGCATCGTCGCGCTGGACAATCGCAACCTCCCGTGGCGGGCTGGCAGGCGGGATCGGCGCTGCTCCGCACAGGGCGGGTGCCTGGGCGAGCAGGATGGGGAAGGTGCCGGGCAAGGCGATCGGCATCGGGCAATACTCCTCCGGTCCGTAAAAGCGGCACGTCGGCGCGCTTCCGGTGGCTGATTTCATCGTGTCGGCGAGGAGGACATTTCAGCCTGTCGGCCTGCGGCGCCTCCGTCATCGGAACGAGGCCGGGATGGGCGACGGTGGGCGCGTCAGCAATGGTATGGGCATTGAAGTGCCGCTGGGGGGCACTTCAATGCCGAAAGCGGCATTCAAATGCCGCTTTCTGGAACAGGGCGCGAACGGACTGCGCGCCTGGAAGACCGGTGATGCAGAATCACCATGGAGGCTGGAATGGATGCGAGAGGATCGAGGACGTACAAGCTGTGCCTGTCGGACGCGGGCTTCGACCATTTGCTGGATTGTCATCGGCGTGTCGGCCTGGTCGCGCGCAGTCTGCTGCCTTTCGGAGCCACCGTATTCGTCGGCCTGACCATCGCCGATGATCTCGCGCCAACGGTCTTGGCAGCCATGCTCGATGCACCGGCATGTCAAAGCCTGGTTGGGCGTGAAGTGCGCTTCGTCGGTTTCACCGGCCATCTCGCGGACATCACCGAGCGATTACGCGAGCGCGTTTTGCTGGAGGCAGCATCGCGGAAGGCGCCGAAGATCAACCGGCTCTACGCCGCGGGCTTGTCCTGTCTCGGATCTGCCAGCGAGGAGGCGATCGGCGGTGCGTATCGACGGCTTCGCGCGATCAGGCCCGCTTGATCAGGCAGGCCGGTGCGCTTCGTATGCGTCTCAAATGCTTGATAAGCGCATCGGGAAGACGCCGGGGACTGAGCTGTCTTTTGATGTGACTCACAACACTTTTTTCACTTTCATGTCCGACCATCCGATCATCGAGGTTGAGGAGACATGGGGATGTCGTCTCGAAAGGGGCCACGGTTCGGCGACGAGAAACTCGAAGGCATCAAGGTCATTTCGGGCTGGTGCATCGAAGCCCGCCGAACGCGCGACGGTGTGCGACAGAAGAATTTGGCGAAGAAGGTCGGGGTCGCGGTCCGCTGGCTCCGGGAGATCGAGAGCGGTAGCCCGAAGACGAGCGTCGACGACCACCTGCGTTGCGCCTGGGCGCTCGGTTTCACGACCGGTTATCTGTTCATCCCCATACTCTACGAAGAACGCGGCCGCGTCTTTCCCAGAGATCTGCTGTTGTCCGCGCTTGGTCCCTTGGAAGATCGATGCGTCGATGCGATCACAACCGCGCCGATCGACGTGCTGGTGCGGAACCAGCCTGCTTAGGGGGAGGCCATTCGGCCCACCCGACGCACGTCGCGGATAGCGTATGTTCTCCTGACAGGCCGGAACGGTGACCGGGATCCGATCGGCGGGGGTGTCAGACTGCACCAAAACGCCCACGTTCGTCTTGGCAGGGCCGGCGCCCGCTGGTAATCCGATCGTGCGCTGCAAAGCGGCAGCGCCGGGACTGGTAATCCCGTCGAGAACGGCAACTCGGTGTGTTTCACGCCGGGGTGCCTGTGCCATGTCCAGGCGCTCCGGCGCTAAAAGTGCAGGCGCATGTCTCGACGTGTTACCAGCCCCGGCTCCCGCGCCAGTAGCGCGCGGGAGTCAACCTGCTCCCGTGGTCACGGGTAACAGGAGGTTTGCGTGGACGACGTCGACCCGGTCTTTCCGGCCCTGGACGATCCGACCATCGTCAGGGCCATCGGCCATTTTGCCGCTCTCTTGCTGACGATGCTGCATCGAAACAAGCTACTCGACATCGGAGAGGTCGGCGATCATCTGACGATGTATGCCTGCCTCACCAGCGAGAGCGATCCCGCGGCCGGGGGAGCGCTGGCGTACTGGGCGTCGATCGTGAAGGATACAGCTGAAGACATGCGCACCGGCTGATATGACGAGCACAGGAACAGGTGGGTCATTCGACGTCCGTCGGACTTACCCGTCGTCGCCTCCAATCGAAGCGATCAGCCGATCGATCCGGGACAGCACGCCGCCCACGAGCGCCACGCCATCATCGCTCAAGCGGATTTCCACTCGCCGTCGGTCCTGGAGATCGTCGTTTCGAACGATGAGACCGCGGCGTTCGAGATCGGATATTCTGCGATAGGCCGTGGCTTCCGATGCATATGACGATGCGCACAGCGCCGTCAGCATGACGAACCGTTGCTCGCACCGCGCGATGTACAGTGCGAGCAGCATGTCCCAATTGGGGTTGGCGCACAAAGACCTGCCGAAGGCCTCGCCGACGATGTCGCGTTCGCGAACGAGCAGTCGGCAGACGATGGCCTTGCGAGGGTCGTGCGGGTCCATGCGCGCCGCATCGCTCATGTCCCGGTACCTCCCGCGCTCGCAGCAGCCCAGGCGAGAATTTGCTCGGCGGTGCTGCCGGCGGGGATCTGGCCGGCGCGGTAGGCACCGATCAGTTGTTCCTGCTCCGGTCGGAGGACGTCGATCGCCCCGGATCGCGTCGGTTCTGTCGATGGTCGCAACAATTGCGACGGACACCGTCCCTCGTAGGTGCCGAGATTGGGACGGTGGGCGCGGTAGCCGGCGAGGTCGGCGACATCGGGCGAGAAGTGCCGCGCTATCTCGGGCGGGTAGGCCAGCCACGGCAGCTCGTAGGGCTTGAGCCAGCCGAGACTATAGCTGATCACCATGCCCCGCCGCGATGTCATGGTCCGATTGGCCCCGCCGGCATGGAGCGTGGACCCAAGAAACACGAGGGCCGATCCCGGCTTCATCTCGGCAGCGATCGCATCGTCTTCGGACATGACGATTTCGTCCTGGCGCCGGTGACTGCCGGGCCAGACGATCGTCGCGCCATTATCGGCCGTGTAAGGCGTGAACGGCCACATGACGTTGACCAGATACTCGACGCCCTGCAAGCGGATCGGCCACATGTCCTGGTCGCGGTGGGGCGGCTGCCTATCCCCGCCGGGCAGGATCTCGATCGCCTGCGTGAGGTTCAGCTGGATGCGATCGCAGAACGAACCCAGGATCGCGCGCGTTACGTCGAGGATGAGCGGATGGCCGACGAACGCGGCGGCGAAGGGCGAGCGTCGGAGCAGGCCGTGGAAGCGTTTTGTCGTGTCGCCGTAGAAGGGGCCGACCGACAGCGCGGTTTCCTCGAAATCGGGCGCGAGATCGGCCGCCAGGGCTGCGACATCCGCGGCGGGCATCGCGTCGGGAATGATGTAATAACCGTCCGAACGCAGGCGGTCGGTCCAAGCTTCCGCATCGCTCGACGCATCCGGCGAGATCGTCATCGCTTTCGCGCCCATCACGCTCTCCCCATGACGACGGCATCGAGGTCGACCATCCGGCAGGGAACGTAGGTGTCGGCAGCACGCAGCTTGTCGGGCGTGGTGGCGTCGATGTCGATCTGCAATGCACCGGTCATCGACCTGCCGATCTTCTTCCGCGGGCCGAGCGGCCAGCAATCCCAGCCGAGCATCAGGATCTGGCCGTACCAGGTGAAGTCGGCGATGCAGGTGTACGCCGCGATCCGCCGCGACAGCGCGTACTCGACTACCGCCGTGGTGAGCAGGTTGCGAACGTGAAGCCGTTCACCGCTGGCGAGATCCGGGCTGAGGCAGCCGCGGCTCAATTCCCATACGTTCGCGGCCTGCGGGACCTCGCCCAGACACAGCCCGGGGAAGATGGTGGCGAGGATGTGCGGCCGATCGGTCGGCAGAAGCCGGATCGATCCGAGATGGCGACCGGCATCGTCGGTCGCGATGCAGTAGATGGCGCGCTCACCGTCGAACTGGTCGATCTCGAATGTGCCCCGGACGACGGGCACATCCCATTTGAGCAGGTCGACGAAGATGCGCTTGCGATCGCGGAACATCGCGTCGAATAGCGGATCGTGGCGCGGACCGTCGAAGCCGTCGAGTATTCTGATCATACATCCCCCGTGCGAGTGGAACGGGAGATTTGTCGCCGGAACTTATCGTTTCGCTCAAACCCCTGAAAAGGGGGTTGCGATCATCGCCGAAATACATCCGCGAACGAGAACTGGTTGTCGAACACCGCCCGCAGAACCAGTGACGGTCTCGGGAGATTGCCATAGGCGCGACGGACGCGCTCGACACGCTCATGGGCCGTCCAGCGCGATGTTCCCATGATGAGCGCGATCTCCTCGTCGGTTTTCCCGCGCCCGACGAGGATGAGAGCCTCGCGATCCCGCGGACGCAGGTCGGGGATGACGGCTTCACCGCGCCCATCGCGCTTCTGCATAATGAGACGCGCCTTCTGGAACGCCGCCGTTGCGATCACGCCGCTGAGTTCGAGCGCAAGCGGGCGCAGGCGATCGAAGGATCGGCCTGCGAACGAGCAGGTGCCGAAATACTCGCCGGGCAGCGATACGGGAATAGTGTAGCCGGCAACGAGGCCGTGCTGCGCGGCCTGTTCGAGGATCGTCCTTTGTCGCCCGGTCAGCCGCGAGACATCGATGCTGTCCCAACGGAAGCCGGCCACGGTCTTCATGCTGATCGCGTGAATAGGATCGTCGGTGAGATAGCCGCTTTCGACGACCTGCTCGACCCACCTCATGTCATAGTTCGTCGCCCGGATCGCATCGCGGGGCGGCCGCATCAGGTCGACGTGATGCCCCATTGCGAACCGCTCGAGGCCGAGCCAGCATGTGAAATCCGTCAGCACATCGACCAGATCGTCGGCCGAGGCGGACTCTCTCAAAAGGGAAATGAAGCGATTGAGTTCAAGCGACATGAACATCCCGTTCTCCAATTTCGCGCAGTTGGTATCGTTATGGATTCAGTTTCAGAGATCCTATTTGAGCAAATATCTGATAGATGCGGCTCAAATGCAGGCTTGATGATTATAGATCTGACGGATCAGACCTACCTTCGTGCGGCGGCCAGAGAACTGGCCTCTCGCTGTGTTCGGATACGGTGGTCAACGCTGACCTTGAAGCCAGAGCCTCCTTGATCCGTTCCTGACAATAGGGTCAGGTCGAGAGCCCAGGCGATACGTTCCCAGTCCGATGGCGCCGAGTACCAGATAGGCGTAGGCACCGAGCCCGGTGTGAAACGAGAAGAGGTGCACCTGTGGGAACATGGCACCCGCGATCGTGACGGCGACGTTGCCAAGCATGAACCCGGACGCCCAGATCGGCCAGAAGCGTATCGTGGACGTGGCGAGCCAGAAGAATATTGCCAGGACGGCAACATCGACCGCCAGAACCAGGGCGCTCGCGGGCAGCCACTGCGATGGCCAGATGATCCGGATGACCACCGTTCCATAAGAAGCGAGCAAACACACCGCCGCGCCGATCCGTTCGGGGCGACCGCCCCGAACGAATGCATAGACGCAGGTTCCGACGAGCACCGCATTGTAGAGGCCGGCCAAGATGAGATTGGTCGTCATCGGAGCATGCATATACCAGATCCTCGTCCTCTGCGCCGGTCAGACGGCGACATGATGCTCCACGCCTTGCTCGGCGCGCGAGGGCTTGGGGAGCGCCTCGCCGAAGCTCGTCTCGCTCAGGCCGAGTTGCCGCGCCACACGCTCCGCGGATGGATGCGCGCGCATCGTCATCTGCGTCTGGCCATCGACGAGAGAGGCAAGCGCTCCCACCGTCGCCTTGACTGTGCGGTGGGTCATGGCGGCCGAGACGCCGTGCGCCTCGGTGGCGTCCAGCGTCGTCATCAGGAATTGCGCCGTATCGCGCGTCGCGAGATTGATCGAGCGTTCGGCCCGTCGCAGATCGTCCGCGACGGTGAGGGCGGTGTTGGAGAGGGTGGATCGGGTTTGCATTGACGCCTCCATCGGCGCCGTAGCGCCAGTTATACCGGTTTGGCGCCGAACAGGATCATGAGCGCGTTGATCAGCATCGCGGCGACCGCCAGACCGATCGTGATCGCGATTCCGATAATCGCGCTCCAGATCAGGACCTCGCGTGCCTTGATGAGGTTCACCGACATGCGCCTGCTCGGCACGGGCAGGGGAAGCGGACGAAACGGCTCCTGAACAGGTAGAGCGTTTGCAGGGTAGAAAGATTCTACCCCCTCCTCGTGGGCGATCAGGCGACGGGCGGCGTCCGCGCGCGTCGCCGCGCCGATCAAGGTCTTGGCCAAATACAATTGCTTGTCGACGGCACGAGCACTGACGCCCTCGATTTCCGCGATTTCCTTCGAGCTCAAGTTTCGAGCGACGTGGCGCAGATAGATCCGTTGCCGCTGGCTGACACGATCGAACGGTTCTCCGGGCCGGGCATCGATCTCGTCTCTTGCCGGTGGCTTCATACTCTCTCGCTCGCTTGATTCGTCAACATTCGACTCTGGTGTCATACCTCCCTCGAGATAACGACCTGTCGCTGCTCCAGCCCTGGATCGAAGCTCTGCGATCCAGTCGCATCATCTCCCCTCGCGTGCGAGGAATCGATTGCAAGCGATCCCGAACAGCGAAGGGCGTGGCAACGCTCGACTGCCAGGCTGGGTACACGTCATCCTCCACCAGCGTTGTGACGCGATCGTATCGAGTGTTGTTGCAGATGCGATAGGGATCAATACAGCATCTGCCGCTGCGAGAATGAACCAGGATGGCGGTAATGAACGAGTCGGCGGACGAGGCGATGACCCGCCTGCAGGCATTGATGATGACGCGGGCAGCACGTGCCATGCTCGAGAGCTATCGACGCGATCTGGACGCGGATGCGCTTTCGCATCTCCGGCAAGCGGCGGATCTCCTGGAGGAGGCGATCGCCGACGAGCGCGGCCTCAAGGCCATACCCCATTGAACTTGTCAGGGTTTGATGCGGAGCGGGGAGGAGAAACGATGCTGCGTTCATGACGCGACACTTGCCCGTTTTTCCGGAGAGCCCCGTGCGACCCCGAACATCCATGATCATCGAGAACGCCGGCGCCGACCTGATTCGCCGGCTTGGCGGCACATGGCGCGGCGATCGCGGCATGTGCCTGTGCCCGGCGCACGCGGACGTTCAACCCAGCCTGTCGGTGCGGGTCGGCCACACGCGGCTGCTGTTCCACTGTTTCGCTGGCTGCGACACGCGCGACGTGCTGCGCGCCATCGCGCGCATCCGGCCCGAGGCGCTCGACCGTAGTAGCAGCGCAGTGCCCTCCACGATCGACGACCGGGTCGCTGAGTGGCGCCGACTCCGAATATCTGACCTGTGGGATGATGCCGGCCACATCGAAGACACCATCGCCGGCCGCTATCTGGCACGCCGCGCAATCGACATCGCGTCGCCTTCGCTTCGCTTCCAACCCCTGACGCCGCTGGGAACCGGTCGGGCGTTCCGCCTGCGGCCCGCGATGCTCGCGGCCGTGACCGATGGTCCGCGCCTGATTGCGCTCCAGCGCACCTTCCTCGACCGCTTCGGGTGCCGTGCCCGCGATCTGACCAACCCGCGACGTTCGTGGGGGCGTCCGGCGGGCGGTACCGTCCGCCTCGCCGCCGCGAACGACGATCTGGCGCTCGGCGAGGGCGTCGAGTCCGGCCTTTCGGCGATGATCCTGCTGGGATTGCCGGTCTGGGCGGTACTGGGCAGCCAGCGCATGGCGCAGGTCACCATCCCCGATACGGTGCGCCGCCTGATCCTCCTCCCCGACAACGATCTGCCCGGCCGCCGGGGCGCTGCTGCCGCCGCGATCGCGCATGCCCAGCCCGGTCGCACCATTGAGACGCTCTGGCCGTGGTACGGGCTCAACGACTGGAACGACGTGCTGCGCGCGAGAAGGAGAGGGGGAGTGGATGGGCTGCGGCACGCGGCCTGACGGTCAGGTCCGCGGCACCACGGAGGATTCGCCCATGTCCCAACTCCCCATCGCGGTCCCAGCATCGCGGCTGATGATCGATCCGAAGAACGTCCGCAAGAAACGTAGTCCTGCTTTCCAGGCTCAGATGAAGGCGAGTGTCGCCGCCAAGGGTGTCATTCAGAATCTCGTCGGACGACCGGTGCCACGCAAGAAGGGCTGGTACTATGTCTCCGCCGGCGGAAGTCGTCTCGATGCGGTGAACGCCAACATCGCCGATGGCGTCTTCGATGCCGATTATCCGGTGCCGCTGCTGGTTCGTGACGGCAAGGACGCGAGTGAGACGAGCCTCATCGAGAATATCATGCGCGCCGACCTGTCGCCGACGGAAGAATGCCGTGGCTATCAGGATGTCATCCGGATCGAGGGTGTCACGCCCGCGGAACTCGCTAAACGGCTGCATCGTACCGAACGCTATGTCAAAGGGCGACTGCGCCTCGCCGACCTCGCCGATCCCGTATTCGACGCACTCGAAGCCGGAGAGATTTCGATCGAGGTGGCCGAAGCCTATGCCTACTCGACTGGCGACGTCGAGCGTCAGGCGGCCGTCTTCGAACTGCTGCGGCGAGGCTCCGGCCGCGACAACGTCAACGAGATCCGGCGCCAGATCGCCTCGTACAGCTATCCGGCGAGCGATCCGCGCTGCCGGCTGGTCGGCCGCGATGCCTATATCGCCGCCGACGGCAGGTTCGACAGCGACCTGTACACCGATGCCGAGAACGAACGCTGGCTCGACACGCATATCGTCGACCGGCTCGCCGAGGAGGCGCTGCTGAAGACGGCCGGCGAGATCCAGGCGCGCGAGGGCTATGCCGAGGTCCGAACCGTGTCCTCCACGATCGTGCCCTACATGGAAACCTACGCCCTCGATACCGTCGAGGGCGAGCGGGAGCCGTTGACGTCCGGGCAGCAGCAGCGACTGGAAGCGATCGCGAGTGAGATCGAGGACATCGAAACGGCGTCGGAAGACCCCGGCTACGAACCCGAGGACGACGACGAAACCCGCATCGCCGAACTGCAGGCCGAGTATCAGGCGATCGCGGGCCGGCCGGCGGTGCTCGGTGAGGCGCAGCGTGCGAATGCCCGGGCGTATCTGATCATCGGTGCCGATGGCCAGCCGCGCCTTCACCACGAGGTTTTCGCGCTCCCTCAACCCATCGCGGAATCCGACGATGCGAGCGACGAAAGCGACATCGACGATGCCGGCAATGCCGATGGCGCTGCCGTCAGCGTCGATGCGGCGATGGATGATCCGACCGAGCAGCCGGCGATGAGCCAGGTACAGATCGACCGGCTGGCGACGATGAAGACCGAACTGCTCGCGGTCCATGTCGCCAGCGACCCGGCGTTCGCGCTCGATCTCGGCACCTTCGTCATGGCCGAGCGAGCGACACGGGCGTTCGGCGGCGGCGATATCCCGAGCGAATTGCGCGCCGAGCCCGCCCCGGCCCGAGCCCGCGACTTCGAGAGCGGCACCGCCGCCGCGGCGGAATGGACGAAGTTCGATACCGCGCTCGATCGCAGCTGGCTCGATCATCCGGCGATCGAGGACCGCTACGATGCCTTCTGCGCCTTGCCCGACGAGGCGCGCGCGGCGTGGCTCGGCTGGTGCGTCGCGCGCACGCTTCACGCGGTGCCGGTAAGCGAGGCCGGCAGCGGTCTGATCGATCGGCTCGGGCAGAAGCTCGCGATCGACGTTGCCGCGTGGTGGCGGCCGACCGCGCGCAATTTCTTCGACAAGCTGAACATGCGTCCGACGCTGGCGCTGTTCGAGGAGATCGGCGGCCCCGAACTGCGCGCGCGCTACGGTGCGTCGAAGAAGCACGATCTCGCCGCCTCGGCGGAACGGCTCTTCGCCGGCGATACGATCGTCGAAGCCGACATCAAGGCACGCGCGATCGCCTGGATACCCGATGCGATGCGCTTCGGCCCACCGCCGGTCGGGTGCGAGGATGCCGCTGACGAGGATCGCGACCATGGCGGTTCCCGAGCACCGGCCGACGATGCTGGCGACCGCGCGCTCGACGAAGCGGCCTGACGACCGTTCGGGACCGGCAGATGCCGGTCCCGCCTTACTTTCTCCGACCTGGAGGTTCCTGATGACCCAGCCGATGCTGGCGCTCGCCACCGATGGTGGCGAGCCCGACCGATCCGTGCGCCTGTTCGTCGTCGCGCAGGCGATCGCCCGTCTGTTCGACCGCGGCGAGACCGTGACCCGTCAAACCTTGAAGCGGCTGATGCAGGAAGGTGTCGGCGGCTCCGACGCCGATGGCGCCTGGACGATGCGCGAGGCCTATGATGCACTCGAGACGGCGCAGGTGCTCGTGCAGAGCCGCGCCGGCTGGCCTTGCGATCCGCGCACCGATCGCGAGGTGGTGTTCGCGGCGCTGCGCCGGTTCGAACGATCGCTGCTGACCCAGACCTATCGCTCGGAAGGCCAGATCGAGATGCAGCAATTCTCGACCCCGGTCTCGCTTGCGTGGCTGGCAGGGCAGGCGGCGGCGATCAGGTCGGACGATCACGTCCTCGAACCGTCCGCGGGTACAGGCATGCTCGCGGTTCACGCCCGCCGCGCCGGGGCGTCGCTGACGCTCAACGAACGCGATCCGGCCCGCGCGGGCCTGCTGGCGCACGCGCTCGGCCAGCCGGTGTCGACCCATGACGCTGTCCACATCGACGACCTGCTTCCCCGTGAGGTCCGTCCGACCGTCGTCCTCATCAACCCGCCCTTCAGTCGTAGCGAGGCGCGCGGGCGCGACCGTCATGCCGGCGCGCGGCACCTAAGTTCGGCACTCGAACGGCTGGCGCCGGGCGGCCGCTGCGTCGCGATCATGCCACCCTCGTTCATGGCGGACGGTCCCGGTGCGGCAGGCTATGCCAGCGTCGCCGAGATCGCACGACCCCGTGTCGAGATCACGATCGGCGGCAACGTCTATGCGAAACACGGCACCTCGATCGCCGTCCGGCTGATCGTCTTCGACAAGGGCTGGCTCGGCGCGACGACGCATCATATCGCCGATACGATCGAGGCGGCACTGCCGATCATACTCGCCATCCCGGATCGCTTCGATCCCGACGATCAGCCACCGCCCGCCGCGCCGATCGTCCAGCGTCCCACCGCGCCCCGGTCGCCCGTACCGGGCGGGTTGCTCCGCGGCGTCGGGACGCGGCGGCTGGCAGCACCCGTGCCGGCGCCGACCATCGAGCAGGAGGTGCCGCTGCTCGGCTACACGCTGCGCGACGAACCCCGGCCGGCGGGAGAAGCGGTCGGCATCTACGCCCCGTGGCGGCTGGCGCGCATCGACATCCCCGGCGCGAAACCGCACCCCGACGATCTGGTCGAGTCGCTGGCGATGGCCTCGGTGCTGCCGCCGCCCGTGACCTACCGGCCGCGACTCCCCACCCGCGCCGTAGCCGCCCTGTCGGATGCGCAACTCGAAACGGTGATCCTCGCCGGCGCCGCGTTCGACCGCGATCTGCCGGGACGATTCCAGCCTAACAAGGCCGGCGATCAGCTGGTCGAGCATACCGATGGCAAGGCCTATCGCATGGGCTTCTTCGTCGGCGACGGCACCGGCGTCGGCAAGGGCCGTGAGGCGGCGGCCTGCATCATGGACCGCTGGTGCCGCGGACACCGCCGCCACCTCTGGATTTCGAAGAGCGCGGCGCTGGTCGAGGATGCGCGCCGCGACTGGAGCGCGCTTGGTGGGCTCGCCGTCGACATCCAGGGACTCGACGCCTTCCCGATCGGCATTACCATCCCGATGACGAGTGGCATCCTGTTCATGACTTATGCCACGCTGCGCTCGCAGCGTGGCGAGGACGCATCCCGGCTCCAGCAGATCCTCGCGTTCCTCGGCGAAGACTTCGACGGCGTGATCGTCTTCGACGAGGCGCACGGCATGGCCAACGCCGCCGGCACCGAGACCGAGTTCGGTAACGCGAAAGGCTCCGAACAGGGGCTCGCCGGTGTCCGCCTCCAGAACGCGGTGCCGCGCGCCTGCATCCTCTACGTCTCGGCGACCGGCGCGACCGATCCCGCCAACCTCTGCTACGCAGGGAGGCTGGGATTGTGGGGACCGGGCACCGCATTCGACACGCGCTCGGCTTTCCTCGCTGCGATGGAGGCGGGCGGGATCGCGGCGATGGAGGTGGTCGCGCGCGACCTGAAGGCGATGGGCCGCTACACCGCCCGCGCGCTCAGCTTCGCCGGGGTCGAATACGACCCGCTGGAGCATGAGCTGACCGATGACCAGATCGGGATCTACGACGCCTATGCCGATGCGTGGGCGGTGATCCATCGCGGGCTCGATCAGGCGCTGAAGGCGAGCGGCATCGTCGACCGGGTCGACGGCGAGACGCTGAACGCCCAGGCGAAGGGCGCGGCACTGTCGCGGTTCGAGTCCGCCAAGCAGCGCTTCTTCTCGCAGCTCCTGATCGGCATGAAGATGCCCTCGGTGATCGCCGCGGTCGAACGCGAGATCGATGCCGGCCATTCCGCCGTCGTCCAACTCGTTACCACCGCCGAAGCGGTCCTCGACCGGCGGCTGGCCGCCCTGACACCCGAGGAGCGCGCCAGCCTCGATCTCGACCTGTCTCCGCGGGAGTCGATGATCGATTACCTTACCAGTGCCTTCCCGACCCGTCAGATGCGGGTGTTCGGGGATGCCGGCGGCACGATGCGCTCCGAACCGATGACCGATCTCGACGGCAACCCGGTGCTGTGCCAGGCGGCGATCCGAGCGCGTGACGCGTTGATCGAGGACCTGTGCGCGATGCCGCCGGTGCCGGCCGCGCTCGACGAACTGGTCCGCCACTTCGGCACGGAACGCTTCGCCGAGGTGACCGGCCGCAGCCGCCGCATCGTCATTGATGCCGCCGGCCGGCAGAAAGTGGAGCGTCGCGGCGGTCGTGCGAACCTTGCCGAAACCGACGCTTTCATGTCGGCGCGCAAGCATATCCTGGCCTTCAGCGAGGCGGGCGGGACCGGGAGGTCGTATCACAGCGACCGCGCCACGCAGAGCGCCAGCCGCCGCCGCATCCACTTCCTGCTCGAACCCGGCTGGCGCGCGGCCAACGCGGTGCAGGGCCTCGGGCGCACGCACCGCACCAACCAGGCGACGCCACCGGTCTTTCGTCCGGTGACGACCGACTGCCGCGGCGAGCGCCGCTTCATCTCGACCATCGCACGGCGGCTCGATGCGCTCGGCGCGCTCACTCGCGGTCAACGCCAGACCGGCAGCCAGAACCTGTTCGATCCCGCCGACAACCTCGAAAGCGATCTGGCGAAGGAGGCGCTCGTGCAATGGTATCGACTGCTTCAGAAAGGCAAGCTCACCAGCGTCGGGCTGACCGACTTCGAGGCGATGACGGGCCTGTCGCTGGCCGAGGACGGTGGCGCGTTGAAGGAACGGCTCCCGCCGATCCAGCGCTGGCTCAACCGTATCCTGGCACTCAGGATCGCTATCCAGAACGCGATCTTCGATGAATATCTCGGGCTGATCGAAGCCCGCGTCGATGCCGCGCGCGCCGCCGGCACGCTCGACGTCGGCGTCGAGACGATCCTGGCCGAACGGGTCGATGTGCTCGACGATCGGCTACTGCGTCGCGATCCCGACACGGGCGCGGAGACAAGGCTGCAACGGCTCGATCTTCATATCCACCGCCACGCCACGACGTTCGCGGAGTTGATGAACGCCGAAGGCCGGGCTGGCGACATCGCCTTCCTGCACAACCGCAAATCCGATCGCGTCGCGCTGCGGGTACCATCCTGGTCGATCACCGACGAAGAGGGACGGCCGATCACGATGTGCCGGCTCGTGCGACCGATCGGCTCGGACCGGATCGCGTTCGACAAGCTCTGGTACACGCAGTGGCAGACGATCGCCGAGGCCGAGTTCCGCGCGCGCTGGGACGCAGAGGCGGACGATGCCCGCAACCGGCTCGACCGCGAGACGATCACGATCGCGACCGGACTGCTGCTGCCGGTGTGGAACAAGCTGCCCGACGACACCGTCCGCGTCTGGCGCATCGCCGATGCCCATGGATATTCGCAGCTGGGACGGATCGTGCCCGCGCAGGCACTCGGCCGGCTGGCAGAGAATTTCGGTGCCGACGCCGTGCCGCGCCTGACCGTCGACGAGATCATCGCCGCTGCCGCCGCAGCCGAAGGCGGGCCACTCCCCGCGCTCGGCAAGGCGCGACTGCACCGCGCATTGGTGAATGGCGATGCCCGGCTCGAAATCCGCGGCTATCCCTCCGAGAAGCGCGAGTGGCTGAAGTCGCTTGGCTGTTTCACCGAGATCATCCAGTATCGCACACGGCTGTTCGTGCCGGTCGGCCGGGCGGTGTCAATCCTTGGGGTGATCGAAGGCTGATTATCGCCACCAACATACCCCGTGTACTTCAAGTCACGACCTCGTCGCCGTCAGAGTGACCTGCCACCAACGCCACGCTGGGCTCGGCGCGCGGCTTCATCCACGTTCCGGGGAATAGTGACATGGTGTCGGTAGCGCCTCGTGGATCCGGGGGCGACCCGTTCTCCGTTTTGCCGACGACGGAATGTCGCACTCCGACCGCATGGACATGATTTCAGGCCCGGCCGGTCAGCCGTTCTCTCCAGTACCCGGTGAAGAAGACGCCTTGCGGATCGCGTTCGGCGCGCAACGCGAGGAAATCGTTGAGGCGGGGCAGGGTCTGCAGGTAATGCTCCGCCCAGATCGGGAAGTCGTAGGACGGCACGAACTTCCCCCAATGGAACCGGAACGGGACGCCCGCGTCGCGGAACAGATCCCAATATTGGCGGAAGAAGCCCTCCGCCGCCTGCGGTTCGCCGGCATTGCCGCGGAACCAGAACACATCGAAGCGGGCGACGCCATTCCGCCATTCGTCCCCACCGTCCGAATAGGCGGGACTGAGCCATGCCTTGCTCGGCGTGCTGCTGTATACTTCGGTCGAAAACCAGCCGATCGCCTGGGTGCCGCGCTGCCGGAACATTGCGTCCAGCAGCTTCATGCATTGTTCGGTACGGCCGATCGGCACCCAGATCTCGGTGAACTCGGTTCCCATCAATATGTCGTCGGCAGTGTTGTCCATGCACAGGCTGCGCCAGTAATGGTCCTGGAACAGCGTCGGCCGGCCGGGCTTGCTGATCGGCTGGAAGATGTTGAGCGCGGTGGGAAAGAGCCTCGCGAGCAGACCCGGGGCGAGGAGGAACACGAGCGTCGGGATCGCGAGCAGCACACCGATGAGCCCGGCGATGGCGTTGGCGAGGAAGACCGCGACCGGCCGACCGAGCCGCCCCGCCCACATCCGGGCGACGCAATGCGCGAATCGGGCATAGCCCCGGCGCAGCTTGGGCACCGTCGCCGCGAAGCCGTGATTGCCGAGCAGCGTATAGAAGACGTAGCCGAGCAGTTGCTCGACCCAGCCGCCGAGGTCCGGCGTGAATTCCTGATAGGGCACCGGGATGATCGTCGACGGCTTGCCGGAATCCTGGCGGATCGCCTGCCAGATGACGAGACGTTCGGCCCCTCGCTGCGGCCACCACAGCACCCGGCTGTACGGCGTCTCCGTCAGGAAGTGCGCCATCGACGGCCGCGTCGCATCGCCCGGCCCGGTCAGGTCGATCGGGCAGGCGGGGTCGTCGATCTGCACCGTCAGTTCCTGGCCATAGATATCGAACATCGGCACGAGCTGGAGCCGCACCCGGACCACGATGCCGAGCAGGCCGACCGACACCCGCATCGCATCGAAGATCGGATCACCCTGCTCGATCCACGCGGCATCGCCGCGACCATCGACGACCCGAAAGGCGACGATATTGTCGAAATCGTATATCAGCGAGCCGCCGGCCGATCCCGTCGCGGAGAAGCCGCTGACCGTCTGATGGGTGATGCCGCCCAGATCGTTGACGGCCCAGCCCTTCTCATAGATCTGGTAGAGCAGGCTGTTCTCCGGCGTCGAGGGGCCGATCGGATTATAGGGGTCCGGGCCGAGATGGATGCCCGCGCCGACTTCGACGATGCCCTTCACCTCGTCGATCCAGACGAGATCGATCATCCGGTCCATGACGAGGTCGAGATTGGGTCCGGGTGGCGGGTCGCACGCCAGGGTATGGTTGGCCGGGAAACCGTCGACAGGATCGGTGAAGATGCTCCACGCCGTCGAATGGCTGGCGCCGCGCACGCGGATCTGGAGCCGGTGCGCGACCGCATGGCGGACGAGCGCGATCACATCGTCTTCGCTGGCCGGATGATGATAGCCGTCGGTCGCCCGCGGCACGATGGATTGGTCGTACATGCCCGATCTCCCCCAACGGACGACACTGACTGTCGCCGGGAAAGAGAATTGTCGATCCCGCGCCTGACGTCTATCTGAATATTCACGGCCATCAGGTGAAACATAGAATCTCTACCGATGTGAACCCCGCCTCGCACCGGAATGATGGAGGCCAGCGATTACCGCCAAAATGGAGGTAAAATACGTTGGGTCATGAATCTGTCGCGTGTCCATCGAGATTATTTAGTACTGCGTACGCCCGTTCATGCCAGTCGACACGAGGAAGATGCCCCTTGGATCAGTCGTAGATGGCAGCCATAAACAGAACTAACTGGGATCAAAATGGCGTGCTCAGCCGAACGGATACGATGCGACCGATGGGATCGAGAAACACCGGTCGAAATGCCGGTGGCGTGGTGCCTTGCAGATCGACCACCGACAATCGTCTGTTGAAGACGTTCTCCACCGACAACCAAAGCCGCGTCGAACCCTTTACAGAATCGGCGCTCTGGTCTTGGTCCAGCGTGATGGTGACTTCGGCATCGGTCGTCCAGAAGGCAGCGTAAATGATGCCGGAACGCTCCGTCGCGGTCAGATTGTCGACGCGGGCACCGGACCGCCATCGACTGCTAAGCTGCATAGTGATGTTCTTACGTGCGGCGCTGGCTTCCATATTCAGCTTGTGGCGCGGTGTTCCCTGAATCCCGTCGAGCGGGGTTCTGAGCAGATCGATGCTGCCGACACCGCCGAATGGACGCAGAACATCCTTCATGGTCCATTCGTATCCAAGGCTGAAGTCCCATTCGACAGCGTTGCGTCGTTCTTCTGACCCGGCAGTCGACGCGTGACCGCGGCCGGTGCTCGAAATATGAAGATTGGCTCGCAAGACGTCGCGACGTTCGTCCGCAGCGTTGAACGGCCGCGTGTCGATCACCGTCAGCGCCCCTCGATCGTCTCTTGAGAAGCGGTCGGGAAAGACTTGCTGGAAGAATGCGCTTGGATAGGCGACAGGAACGATCGGGTTGATGATGCGCGCACTCGCGTATTCGGCTGTCGCCGAAAGGTTCAGGGTGTCTCTCGATGTGTTGGCACCGATCCTGGCGACGGTGTCGATCTGCGACGTGCGTTGGAGATCGGGCGTGCCCCCGGCGATGCGGGTTACGATGGCATAACCGCCGGTTCTGGCATCAATGACTAGCGTACCGTCGCTATAGACGACCGGATCGCGGCGTCTCGACAAGTCGGGGATGATACCGGTTCGGTTTCTGCTGAGACTGATCGACAGGGCATCGACAGGTTGCCATGTCACGGCGGTATCGTAGCCGGGATTGGCACTGCTGCCGCCAACCCTTTCGACATCACCGTTGATCGAGAGTGATACGGTTCCCAGTTTACCCCACCCAGGCATCGCCGGTCCAATCAAAGGAACGTCTACGCCGCCGTGCCACCGCGTTCGCCCCTGCGCGAAGCGCTGTCGACGCTCTGCTCGATCGGCTGTGTTGGAAGCGGCTACCGTTTGCCGACCCCCACCGATCCGCATGTTCGCGTTAATCTCGCCGGCGGGAAGCGAAACGAGACTTCGGGTTGCCATGACAGAAAAGTCGAGATTCGTGCTATCGCTGCTGCTGGCTAGAGGCGAGTATGTCCCGGGTAGGACGGATGCCCGAACGTCTCGCTGAGCAAGTGAAATGGCCCGATCGGACGCCCGACTGCGAACGCGGTTGGAAATCACCGAGCCGGTGATTTCGGCGGTCCAGTTGGTGCGGCCGAAGACCCCGGAGGCACTGACGCCGGTGACGATCGAGCGGCTTCGCGAAATATCGATCGCGCCGCTAACGACCTCGCCGCTATCGCGTGGCACCGACGGAACGCGATAGAAGCGCGATTGCTGAAGGCTGAGCGTGTCGCTGACCGATCCCGAGACGTTCAGGCTGACGGCGCCGAGCGGCAGGGCTAATCCGGATGTGACGGACAGGCTTCTGTTGGAAGGGACGAGTGTCCGATAGCGAGCCAGCGCGCCATCCTGCTCGTCCTCAAGAAGGTGCCGTCGTTCGCTGCCTTTCAATGCGGCGGAACCCTGAAGTGATGCGACGATATTGAAGCGTCGCTCGTGGTGGATGTTGGCACTTCGTATCGCCGAGGTACCACCGTAGCCACCGCCCTCGGTCGGCACGCGGACTGCCGCATCTCCTGTGATCGATGCGAACCGTTCCTTTAGAACGAGATTGAGAACCTGCCTGTCGGCCGGGAAGCCGAACGTGCCGGCGCGATCATTCGCAAGCACTTCGATTTCTGCCAGGGCTTCAGGCGGAATCTCGCGCAGGTCGGAGATGTCGGCGATCCGACGCCCGTTCACGATGATGGAGAATGGACGACCGCCATTACGCCGTTCGAGACGTGCGATCACTTCTCCGATCGTCATCGCGCCAAGCGTTCGGATGGATGCTTCCGAATATCGATCGGTCACGCCGGTCCTACGCCGCCGACCGGTGACTATGATGTCCGTTGTATCCGCCTCAGCAGTGGATGATCGGTCGGGTGGGCGCTGCGCGCTGTGCGCGCTGGCCAAAGCGACAATCAGCACGGACAGGCTCGCTTCAAACATGCTCCGCGCCTCGCGATCGTCTTGGGGCGCCAGACCAAAGTCCTGGCCAGTTCGCAATTCGGTGCTTCGACCACGCCGCTTGCGATCACGTTACGGGCTCAACCAAAGCTGCCGTCTCTAAAGACGTGTCGCAGATAATATCGGTTTGTTGCAACTCAAAGTCAGCATCTGAAAAATAGACTGGACTTTCATCTATCAAGTGACGTGGATAGATCGAAATTTATTACCTTCATATTGGAGGATTTATTCGGCTATGGACGTCTTTACGCATAAAAAGAGTCATAATGCGTCAATATAATCACTCGAGGCGATCAATATTGTTCGTCGATGGAGGAGTGAGCCGATGAAGAAGGTTGTGCTTGGTGCTTTTGCAACTGTGGCTCTTGTAGCCGCCAGCTCTGCCAGCGCGTCTTCCGTGGGAATTCGCGTCCAGAACAGTACGACGGCCGTCGCTTCGCCGACCTATCTCAACACCTGTGCGGCTCCCTCGCCGGCGCTCACGCCGGTGTCCCCGAGTGCGACGAGCGGTACCTCCACGGTCAGCTGCGGCCAGAACTCCGCCGTCGCCTTCGACTACACCAGTGGTGCGAAGGTTTGCCGCTTCAACCTCTCGAGTCTTTACACGCCAGGAAACCCTATCCTCGGCACGCAGGGATACTGGACACCCCGCGGCACCGGCACGTCGCGAGCAGGATCTGCGCGGTGTACGGTGACACTGACCAACCTCGACAACTTCGGCAATTACGCCTGGACTGTCAGAATTCAATGATCGATGAAGGCCCGGAGCAGGAATGTTCCGGGCCTTTAACCAAGCGTCAACCGGTTCCCGTAAAGATACGGTGAAATCTAGACCATGGTGCCCAGGCATGCAGATCACAAGCGCAACGTTTCCAAAAAGCTACGGATCTGTCGGAATCGGCACAGGCAGCAACATCGGTGCGACCAGGGTCGCAAGCGATACGCCTGCTGCAAGCTCGACTCCGAGTTCGGTGCCTGTTTCGAAAGCAGCCGGGCAGGCGGCACGTGAGAAGCTCGATGCGGATTATGCCAAGGCCGCTTCGCAAGGCACCAGGATCGTCGCCGATACCGCAAATGGGGGGCGGCACCTCGACGTATCATCCTTGACGGATGAGGAACTGGCGGCCGCTGCGAAAGGCGACGGCTTCTCCTCGGATGAAAGCCTGACCGCTAAAGCTGCCCTCGCTGGACGGATGTGGGCTACGCTCGCTCCGTTCGAAGGCAATCCTCGCGGATCGGCCGCGGCGGTCAAGTCCCTGTTTCCCGCGCTCAGTCCAGCCGTCCGGTCAGCATTGGGGTGGACTGAGGCGACACTGACCGGCAGCGACGCCGTCATTCGCAATTTCGGTGGAGCACCGAAGGAGTCCGAACAGGACACGATCCTGGAGAAACTGCGCAAGTCCCTGCAATCGCCGGGCGCGCTTAAATTCGATGCATCGCTCTTGGCCGTGCGAGGCGGCACAGTCGACCTGACGGCATGACTGTCAGGGCGAGCCGCGATGGCGCTCAGGTTTCAGGGTCATGATCGCATCAATCGATCCGGCTGAGGAACCGGCGACGCTGTTGCCGCATCGAACCATCATTGCGTCGGAGCAGCCGATTGCGCGACCTCGCGCATCGTCTTGAAACCGCCGCTCACGCGTACCGATCCGGTATCTACCACCGCGGCGGTCTTGCCGTCCAGCACGGTATAGGACGCGACGATGGCGCCGGACACCCGGAAGGGCATCTTGCCGAGAAAGGTCCAGAGGTTCTTGTAGGTATAATAACTGCCGCCGGCGAAATGGACGTGAACGAAGAGGATCTTCCGGCCCGCTGCAAGCGCATCGACGATGACCTTCTGCTCGGCGATCGCGGTCACCGGCAACCGGCCCTTCTCGTCGGCCTGCAACATGCGCGAAGTGAACGCCTCGAAAGCGGTCACCGCCGCCTTGGCCGCGCCGGCTGCCGCCTCGTACCGCGCGGCCGCTGCCAGCTTCCCCGCCTTTACGGCTGCATCGGCGGCCTTCTGGGCTTCATCCTTGAGCGCCGCGGCACTGCGATCCGCCGCCGTCGCGTTCTCGACTGCCGTCTGCACCGTCGCCGCCGTCGCCTGCAACGTCGGCAATATGGTCGTACCCGGCCGGGCGGCCAGATACATGTCGGGAAGCAGCAATCCCTTCGACTTGAGCGCGTTGCCGACATCGGCGACGAGGAGGCTGTCATCCGGCGTCAGGTCGATGCTGCCGGCCGTATATTCGGTCTGGAAGAACTTGCCGAACTTGGCCAGCGCTTGGATGCCGACACCGGCAGCGGCAAGAAAAGGCGTTTCACGAACACTGGCCGTGCCGAGTGCGGCCGGCGTCGGCTTGCTCTGCTCGGCGGTATCGAACAATGACTGCGCCCGAACCAATTGCGCATCGATGAGCTTGATGCCGACGTCGAACTGATCCCATTGATCGAGCGACAGACGGGCGGTCCCGGCCCGCACGATGAACGGACCGCCGACATTCTCGAGCTTCCGGGCGATCTGCCGCGCCGCATCCGCGGAAGCGGCGGCAGACAGCAAGGCCGCTTCCGTCTTGCCCGCACCCGTCTGCGGGGTGACACCGCCGGTGATTGCGGGCGCGTCGGGAACGCTTCCGACCTTTTGCTCGAGACGCGCCGCCGCCGCCTTGTCGTTGGCGACCTGCAGATCGACGTTGGCTTTCTCGGCGTCGAGCACCGCCTTGGTGGCCTCGGCAGCCTGTTTGCGCTGGGCGAGATCGTCGGCCGCGGCCGCCTCCGCGGCTTTGAGCGCCGCGGCGGCGTCTACCGCCTGCCTGGCTGCCTCGTCACGCTCCTTTTGCGCAATGAGCCTCGCTTTGTCCGCGTTGAGCTCGTCCACCGACTGCGCCACTGCTGCTTTTCCTGTCAGAAGGAGTGCCAGGGCCAATCCCGTCGCCATTGCCCGCATGTTTCGTGCCCCCGCACGCGACCTTGCCGAGTCGCCGCCCCAGTATAGTCTATAGCGGTATGATGGCGAGTCGGAGGACGTAATGCCTGGTGCGAACACAAAGGGGGCCGTTCGAAAGATACTGATGTCCGGAAACGTGGATGCCGGGCCGGGTTCCATTTCGGACGCGATGCCAGGACGAGGCGACATCGAGCAGCATATCGATACGTTGCTGCCAAGAGATTGGCAGGAAACGCCATTTTCGCGTCCGACGATCGATCTCTTTCGCTCCACCGTCGATCAGATCTACGATCCGAGCGTGCCCGACGATCATGTCCTCGACGATTTCGCCGTCGAGGCGATCGTCATCGCGGACGGTTCGCGTCCTGTATCCTTCATCGAGGACGGGAAGATGCTTCCGCCGATGGGCAACGGTCCCTTCATCGACCTGATGAACCGGCAGGCGGCGACGATCGAGACGATCGGGCGATCGGTCGGCCGGGTGGAATCGGATGTCCGCATCGCCGAGCCGTGGATGGACGGCGTGTTCTATGCCGGCTCGGCCTTCGTCGTCGGCCCCGATCTCGCGATGACCAACCGACATGTCGCCGAGATCATGATCCGGGGCGGCAAAGCGGGGTCCGGGCCGTTTCCGCTCAACGGCCTGTGGTGGCTGAACTTCGCAGGTGAGCACGGATCATCTGTTCGTCGCCGGTTCGCTGTACTGGAGGTGCTATGGGCAGGGTCAGACGTGGTCGGTACGGGATCCGGCCTCGACGTACTGGACATGGCGCTGCTCCGCCTGGGGCCGGCGGAAGCGGGCGACGTCCTGCCGGGTGCACTCGCCCTGACGCTCGACGAACCGGGTGAGGGCCAGACGGTCGGCATCGTCGGCTACCCCGGTCGACCGAGGATCGTCGTAGAGAAGCCCGACGACCAACTCGCCTGCGCCGAAGAAGCCGAACGCGCGCTGCTCAAGGTCTTCGACAACCGCTTCGGCTTCAAGCGCGCAGCCTCGGGCGAGGTGGATGCGCAGCCGGGTTTCGATGGCGATGTGCGTGGCTGGACGATCCGCCACGATGTCTCGACGCTGGGCGGCAATTCGGGGTCGCCGATCTTCGATCTGGGACCCGGTCGGCCGCCACGCGTCCTTGCCCTGCACTTCGGGGGATGTACGCGCAGGACGAATTACGGAACGGTGTTCGACAAGCTGGCGGATGACCTCCGTCGGTACGGCGCGCTGCCGGGTTGATCCGGGCGGGCGGCGATCCGACAAGCTTGATCCTCGCGTCCGATGTCTCATCGGTCGGGTGGCAAGACGTAGGATTAGCCGGGTCGAAGCGCGGCGAACATGAGCAGGGGTCAGCCGGCAAGCTTGTCTTTCACGGCCTTGGCCGGCTGGAAAGTCAGCTTGCGTGAAGCCTTGATCGTCATCTTCTCGCCCGTGCGCGGGTTGCGGCCATCGCGCGCGGGGCTGTCCTTCACCTTGAACTTCCCGAAGGCGTTGATCGAAACCTCCTCGCCGCGAGCGGCCGCTTCACCGATCGCGGCGAACAGGCCATCGACGATCTTCTTCGCATCGGCCTTGCCGATCCCGTGATCGGCGGCGAGCGTTTCGGCGAGTTCGGCATTGTTCATGGAGCCGCGGTCCTTTGCGAATTCGATAGTCCGATTAACGCCGACGGTCCTGTTCATGCAACATCGATCAACGGCGGTACCGAAAGACCTTTCAGGATCAAGGAGTGATCTGACGCCGGGAGATCATTGCCAGAGTCCCCGGGTCGGTACCGCGCTCCATATGCTCGACTTGTTCGCTTCGACGCTGAAGTCGCGGGCCTCCTGACCGAGCAGCGCGAGCGTCTTGGCGAGGTTGCGCCGACTCGGACCGCTGCCCCGCTGTTCCCATCGATCGAACCAGGGACGGTCGCGCTCCTCGATGTCATGGCGCAACTGCGCGATTGCAGCGGCCGTCGGCACCGCCGCGGTACGTGCCGTTCGCGGAATTGCGCGATCGAGCTCGGCGAAGAATGTCGTGGGTTCGAACGCCTTGCCACTTCGTCCGTCGACGAAGAGCAGGTCACGCAGATCGCGGTATCGTTCGCCGAGATAGACATCGATCCTGTAGCCGCGTTGGACGTCGAACCGGAAGAAGACCGGGGTTCGGGTGCGCGAGGTAAGCGTCAGTACGAACGGAGCTTCGCGAACCGAGAAGAGGCAGGCGAATTCGACCGCGCCGGCCTCGAAGCGGAACTGCTGGATATCGACGGGCAGGCCACGCATGCTGGCGTGAAGTGCGCGCAGTCCGGCCATTTCCATTATGCGATCGCTCCATTCCACATCCGCCTGAGGAGCGATATGTATTGATGCCAGTCATTGGGAATAGCCCATGCCGGAGAAACGTGTCGATGGAGGCGTCGCATTCGGGACGCGGCGCTGGGCCTGCCCTGTCATGAAACAGGCATCATTGCCCATCCACTTCGCGCCAGAAGCCAGGCTTGCGACCATGATCGGCGCGCAGCCGCGCGAGGTAGCGGTCATGGTCGGGCAGGGCGCCGTGATCGATGATCCGTCGTGCGAGACCAGCACATTCGGCAAGGTGACGTGCGGCGTGGCGATAGCGCGAGGATCGCGCATTCGTCAGCGTGAAGTCGATCATCGCACGGCGCAGCACGGTGGCCGCGAGTGGATATTTCGGTTCCAGCGCCTCGGCGGCGGGCGTCAGCAGCTCATAGAGGTTGCTGTCGATCGCGTCCGGCCGCTCGAGCACCAGCGACGCGGCACGATCGAGCGCCGGCCAGGCGGTCAGGAACGCCAGCGCGCGGTGCACATCGGGGAAGGCGCGGGAATGGGCGAGGGCACGCTGTTCGGCATCGAAATCTTCGAAATCAGGAAGACGCTGTAGGTAGGCGCGCAGGTGACCTGTATCGAGCGCGGTCGTGAACCGTTCCCATCGGAACGCATGAGCATCCTCGTGCCGCCCGAGCGCGTCCAGCACCGCGAGGCGTGACTTCTCCCATTCCGGCGGCACCCAGCCGCCGCGTCCCGCTTCGCTGGCCTCAATGGCGGTCCATGCCTCGTCGGCGCGACCGGCGGCGAGCAGGCGCTCGGCGATCCCCGCGGCGATCGCGGGAACACGTCGTCCCTTGGCGTCATATTGCGCGATCCAGGCATCGACATCGCCGCAGGCATCGGCGACCTCCTTCAGCAATCGTGCCGAGGCATGCTTGCGGTGGCTGGTGTCGATCTGATCGGCGAACAACGCACCGCCGCTACCCCAGCCGATGGCCTTCCGATCCTTCTGCGGAGGGGTGACGACCGGTTCGGCCTGCCACGCGGTCGCGAGATCGCGGATGCGCGCGAGACCGTTCGCACCGAGTGCGGGGGCGAGTGCGGGGATCAGCCGGTCGTACACGCCGTACTCGTCATACCGCACCGCTTCGAACGCCTGCTCGGCGATCGTGAGCGGGTCAGCCCGCGCGGCGACCGCAACCGGTCCGATATCCTCGGCCACGCTACAGAAAATCTCTCCCAACCGCCCGCTGCCGTCGTCGCTGCGCTCTAACACCGATTGTCCGCAGGCAGCGAAGCGCCACAGCAGGTCGAGTGCGGCCTTTGGATCGCGCGGTGCGACCAGGTCCATGATCGCGCGGTGCTATGCTTCGAGATCGGCGGCGAGGGTCTTCACCTTGTCCCAGCCGATGAAACTGCGCGACCGCGTAATGGTCGTCAGCCGCTTCGCCACCTCGTGCGCGGCATCGGCCGGACTCGCCTCGCCGGCGAGCGCCAGACGCAGCCGCCGCTTGATCGCGGCGTCACCGGCCGCAATATCCATGAGCAGAGCCGCCAGCCGCTCGGCCCCGAGCATTTCGAGGTTCTTCGCGTTGAGTGTCTTCGCGGATGCCATCCCTCCCGCCTTATGTCAGCTGGCCTCCGGCACGTTGCCGGCCGGCCGGCGACCGCGTCGTGGCTTCTCGGGCGCATCGCTTGGGGATATCGCGGGCTTGCGACCGAGGCCAAGGCGCTTTGCCGTCTCGCGACGCGCTTCCGAATAGGCCGGTGCTACCATCGGATAAGTGTCGGGCAGTTTGTACCGCGCGCGGTAGTCGGCGGGCGTCAGGCCGTGCGTCGACAGATGCCGCTTGAGCGTCCTGTACGGCTTGCCGTCGATCATACTGACGATGTGCTCGCGCGAGGCGAGGCTCTTGCGAGCCGAGACGGCCGGCGTGAAGTCCTGTTCTTCGGCCTCCGGCGCCGACGGCACCTCGTCCCGCTTCGCCAGTGTCGCCCGCGTCTGTTCGATCAGACCGGATAGTTGATCGATCGGTACCGTGTTGTTGGAGACATAGGCGGTGAGAAGCTGGACGGTCAGGGTCGTATAGTCGGGCTGTTCGGCATCGGCCATCGCGTACATCTTTCGCTGGACTGTCGGTCGCCCGGTTCTGGGCGACGATCCGCTGTCGTGTCCAGTGCCAATCCAGCACGCGCCGTCCCGCCATGATGCGAGGAGGAAGGGGGCAGGGAAGGGGGAGCACGATCATGTGTTCGACCCGGAGTTTCACCATGGCGGACCGTGTATCGGCCCGGATCGCGATCGGTGGCACCTTGCCCCGATCGCTTCTGGACGACCTGAAACAGCATATCGACGACGAGGATCTCCGCGTCGATTGGGAGGGAGAACCCTTCGACCCCGAGAATCTGCCTGTCGATACTCCCCTCGACCTGAAGGCCCATGAGGTCGCTTGGGGCTATTTCGAGCAGCTCGAGCAATTCTGCCGCGATCATGGGCTGGCCTATGTCCGCTGTTCGGGCAGCTTCGGACCGGACCGGGAAGTCTTCACCGGATCGGGTGAACCGCGGAGCCACGCGGTCACCGAGGACGATGAGTTCGTCTTCAGCCTCGAGACGATCCGCGAACTGGGCAGCATCGCCGCGATCGAGGCGCGGGCAGTCGAGGCCAACTTCACGCCGGGCCCGCTCGTGATCGTCGACGACCTGCCTTCCGAATGCGCGGAGGCGACCCATGGCTGAGACTTGGATCCAGGCGAGCTTCGCCTTCACCTGTTCGAACGCGGAGATGGCACTGCTCGAAGAGGCGTTCCTCGCCGCTGCCAACCTCGCCGACGATTTCGAGCCCGATCCACCGAGCCCGGAGTTCTTCGTCATCTTCCCGCCCGACGGCGACGATGCGTGGAGCGGCCTGCGCCGAATTTTCACCGATCCCGACTTCCCGTCGCTCGGTGCCGGGATCGAAGGCGGCAATTCGATCGAGCATCCCGATCGCAGCGTCGTCCACGTGTTCGGGACCACGGACTTTCAGCCGAATGCCATCGCGTCGCTGACCCAGCGATGCTGCCGCGCCAGCCTCGAACAGGCACCGATCGGCTTCGAATATAGCTGGAGCTGCTCGAAGCCCCGGGTCGGCGAGTTCGGCGGCGGCTGGTGCGTCGTCCATCCCGACCACCTCGACAGCGGTACCACCGGCGAGGCGCTCGCCGCCGCCCTGCGCATCTGATTCCACATCCAAAGCCCGCCACGCCCCACCGCGCGTGGGGGAGCGACGGGGCGCGTCATTCTCTCATCGAAGGATACACAGCATGCCCGACACGAATGTGGCGATCCAGCCGCTCGCCCTCTATAGCCAGACTCCGACCGACGAGCGCGGCAACTTCCACTATCAGGGCGACCTGCACCGCCCGGGCGAGCCGCTCTCCGACCTGAGCCGGCGAATCGAGCATCACCTCACCGCGACGTTCGGCAGCAGCCACTTCGGCTTGCGCAGCGAGACGTTCGCGGGCGGGCGCAAGATCACGGTCGAACTGCTCGATCATCCCGACGATCTGACGGCAGAGGACGATCGTCGCGCGTTCGAGACCGCAGTGCGCGACCAGATCGAACGGTTCGGTTTCACCCGCTCCAACTTCTACCAGGATCATATGTCCTGCGCGTTATATAGCGAGGTGCGGATCGGCGCGGCCTATTGGGCGGCGCTGGCGGCGCGGCGCGGTACCGCGCATCCGGTCGAGCAGAAGCTGTCGCTTGCCGCCTTCCGGAAGACGATCAAACTCGGCGATACGCTCAAACTGATCCACTCCCCCTGGCCGAACCGCAACCTCGGCGTCGTACGCACGGTCGAGAAGGTCCGCTCGGTCGATGTCGTGATCGGCGGCAGCCATCTCAGCTATCCTCGGGCAACCGGCTTCGCCTGCGACGGTCGGCTGGTACGGATCGCGATGGGCAGCGAGCGCGAACCCGATGCACATCTACTGTACGAATGGGAGCGCAAAGCCGCCTGACCGGAGAAGAGGGGTGTGTGGGCGGGCGTCGAGCAAGGAGGACGCCCGCCCATGACCCGAGAAACGCTGAACATCGGTCCCGCACCAGCCGAGGAGCCTTGCGCCCAGCTTGGCATCACCGACCTGTTCGAACAGGCCAATTTGCTCGAAATCCTGTGTTACCGCGCCGCGCTGACCGCCTGCCACGGCAAGCCGCCCGAGGGCGCCGCCTTCCACATCGAGCGCAACGTCCACGACTTCGGTACGTACCGCGAGCTGGCGGTGGGTTACGATGCCGACTACGAGGCGGCAGCTGCCTGGGCGTACCGGCTCGAAGACGGCCTGGCTCGCTGGCTCGATGCGGACTTCCTCGCGCCCGTCATCTACGATCGCCGCTCGCAGGTCGAGGAGTTCGCCTGCACCGACCATTTCGACGCCGCGCGGCGGGCGATGCTGCTGATGGAGCGACTGCGGATCGACGGCTACGGCACGGTCGGGCAGGCCATCCGCATCGCGCATCTGCGTGCTGCGTACCCGACGCAAGCCGAGGAGGTCGATCAGCTGCTCCGCCAGCTCGCGGACGAGGCGAGGGTCCGAAGCCCGGCCGATCGCCACGTCGGACTCTACGCGCCCTATCGCCTGACCTTCATACCGGCGATGTTCAACGATCGCCGCGGTATCCATTATCCCAAGGGTGACGTGATCGACGTCCACGCGCACGAGGTGCGGGCGGGGCATTGCCGCTACGTCGGTCTCGGCAGCGTCGGGACGCCCGACGATGCGCTCGCACTCTGCTGGGAGCACCTGGCGCGCTACGTCATCACCTGATCCGGGGCGGCGGAAATGTCCGTCGCCGACTTCCCCGACATCCGGAGACACCCATGATCGCGTTCGTCGATGGCGACCTCCTGGCCTCCCGCGCCGACATGCTGGTGAATGCCGTCAACTGTGCCGGCGTCATGGGCGCGGGGATCGCGCTCGCGTTCCGGCGGCGCCATCCCGACATGTTCGACGACTATCGGCGTGTCTGCCTCGCCGGTCGCCTGCGTCCCGGCCGGCTGCATGTGTGGCGGCTTCCCGATGGCCGGCGCATCGTCAACCTGCCGACCAAGCGGCATTGGCGCGATGGATCGCGCTACGGCGATATCGACGCCGGGCTGGCGGCGCTGCGGACGTGCATCGAACGGTTCGAGCCGGCGAGCGTCGCCGTGCCGGCGCTCGGTTGCGGTTGCGGCGGCCTCGACTGGCAGCGAATCGCGGCGATGATCCGGGCGACGCTCGTCGACCTCGATGCGCGTATCCTCTTTTACCAGCCACGCGCGTCTCGTAGTTTCCTGAGTTCCTGAGCCATGGCTGGCGTCTCGTGCCGACCCGTCCGATGTAACCGGGCGGGTTGCGATCGCACTTGGTCGTGTGATCCTGCCATCACCGTCGTCTGTCCGACCTGCGGCGCCCGGGAAGGCACTCGCTGTCGCCGGCCCAGTGGTCACTACGGACCGTTCGTCAC
The DNA here is from genome assembly GCA_003946805.1 of Bacillus sp. 2B10. Classification (GTDB taxonomy): domain Bacteria; phylum Pseudomonadota; class Alphaproteobacteria; order Sphingomonadales; family Sphingomonadaceae; genus Sphingomonas. Next base: position 60,648 of record RPSH01000023.1, read on the forward strand.
GCTGCATGCCGCCCGCGACCTGCTCGCCGACCGTGAGGGCCGCTACGGCATGTGCCCGCTCGGCATCTGCGGCGCGGTGAACCGGCCTTTTCAGCCAGGCCTTCCATTCGACTGAGGCACGCGATGGTAGCGTCCCGACCCGCATCCCCCCGGAGGAGCTTTCCGATGATCGATACCCTGTTCCGGCGGGTGGCCGCCGACCACGGCTGGACCGACGCCGCCCAGGTCGCCGTGCTCCTGCGCTATGCCGCCCACACTGGATCGGCGGCGATGCTGCAGGCCTTTCTCGATCGCGAGCGCGGTGCCGCCAACGACGACGATCCGTTCCAGGACGCCGTGATCGCGATCCTGCGCGATCCGGGCCTCGTGCTTGACGCATCGTTCCGCCGCTACTGCGCGGGCTGCCGTGATCTCCTCACGCCCCGGCAGGCCGCCGAGCGCTGGTGCTGCTGGCGCGCCGCCTGACCTCACCCTCCAACGCCGTTTCGTACAGGAGCCATCACCATGATCGAGCCGACCGAGGTCGACCGCAATCACGAACAAATCCTCGCCGCACTGCCCGAGATGTGCGCGACGGTGCTGCCGAGCACGCACGAGCCGATCATCATAAAGCGCGGGCAGGCCGGGCACTGGCCGCTTCCCGACGGCATGACGATCGAGCGCATCAACGCCGTGTTCAAGGCAAGTCCCGCGCAGATCGAGGCGATGCTGGTCGGCTCGATGTTCGGCTGGGACGTGGCGGGTGCGGACCCCGCGCGCTACGACTCCGACGGACGACCCCGGCGGACCTGAGCCGTGGCGATCGAGATCGTCGTCGGCTTGCCCAGCCTGTCCAGGGGGCCATTGCTCGATCGCGCCCGTGCCATGCAGGTGCCGGTCCTCGTCTCCGCGAACGCCTTCTCGCGCTGGCAGTGCCGCCAGGGCTGGCGCGAGTGGTGCGGCTGGCGCACCGGCACGCTCGCCAACGCGCATGGCCTCCTATCCGTCGATCTCGACAGCGCGGGCTTCGTCCTGGCGGTGAAGGAACGCGGCATCCCCTGGACCATCGACGATTATATCACGCTCGCCGGATCCTTCCCGTTCCGGCGCTTCGCCAGCCTCGACCTGTGCTGCGAGGCCGAGATCGCGCAGGACCGCGACGAGGTGCTCGACCGGATCGCGCGGACCATCCAGCTCAATCGCGCCTGCCATGCGCGCGCCATCGACGCTGGCATCGCGCACGCCTTCATGCCCGTGCTGCAGGGGCGGCGGCCCGAGGATTATCTGCGATCGTGGGACGGTATCGCGCATCTCGTGCGGCCGGGACAGGTGGTCGGCGTCGGCAGCCTCTGCCGGAGGCATGTCGGCGGCCCCGACGGCCTGGTGGCCGTGATCGACCGGCTCGACCGGACCCTGCCTCCCGAGGTCCGGCTGCACGGCTTCGGGGTCAAGGGCACGGCACTGTCGCTGCCCGCCGGCTTCGGCGACCGGATCGCCAGCATCGACAGCCAGGCCTATGGCATCGCTGCGCGCCGGGAAGCCCATGCCGCCGGCCGATCGAAGACCGGGCAGATGGTCGCTGCTCATATGGCGCGCTGGACGGCGCGTCAGTACGAGCGGGCCGATCGTGCCGTTCCTGCGCAGGGCATCCTCGAACTGGACGTTCCCGATCCTTCTCCATCCGACCGGTGGGAACGGGCATTGGCCGACGCTCGCCGGGAAATCCGCGACCTGATCGCCGATGGCGAGATCGGTCACGATCAGATCACCGCCGGGTGGATCGCCGAGTGGGCGGCCGACATGCTCGATCCTTGATCGCCGACCCGAACATACCGATGATCCGGGACATGTCGTTCACCGCTTCGAGCATGCTGCGCGCCGTCGCATTGTTTGCCGGCATATCCTGCTGCCTGACGGCCACGGTTGTGCATGCCGACCCCTGTACCGCGGCGCTCCCTGCCCCTGGTACGCGGTTCACAGGCACCGTCCGCCATGTCATCGATGGCGACGGGCTGTGTGTCGGACCTGCCGGTCGACCCGATCGCTGGATCGAGATACGGCTCGCGGACTTCTATGCGCCCGAATCGAGAGAGGCCGGGGGGCGACGCGCCAAGGCAAGGCTGGCCGCGCTGACGATGGGCCGAACGCTCACCTGCGTGGCCGGGCACCGCAGCTATGACCGCATCGTTGCGCGCTGCATGATGGATGGACGGCCGATCGGCTCCTGGCTGCGTGCCGAGGGCGGGCGGGAAGGCGGGCGGGGTTTTCGGCACCGCTAGACCCGAAC
>RPSH01000024.1 GCA_003946805.1 Bacillus sp. 2B10
GGGTGGTGCGACGGGTCCGGGGCGGCTGCCGGGCGGGCGGTAGGTCAGGATGCCCGCGACCTGCGCGGTGTCGGCGACGGCGTCGAAGCCGGGATTGGGTTCGGCATGGCCGAGCAGCAGGACGCCGTCGGGTGCGAGGCGTCCGGCCAGCGCGCCGACGATCGCGGTCGCATCCCCCTGCGCGAAATAGATCAGCACGTTGCGGCACAGGATCAGGTCGTAGTCGCCATATCCCAGCGGGGCGGCGGCATCGGTCAGTGCCAGCAGGTTGTGGTGTTCGAACCGGGCGATGCCGCGATAGCGGTCCTTCAGCCGGTAGCGGTCGCCGCGGCGGTCGAACAGGCGCACGCGTTCCGCCTCGCCGACCGTGCGCAGCGCCCACGACGAATAGTCGGCGGCGCGCGCGGCGGCGAGGGCGTCGTCGTCGATATCGGTGCCGGTCAGCGAAATGCGCCAGTCGGCGACGGCATCGCCCAGCAGATCGGCGAGCAGGATCGCGATCGAATGCGCCTCCGCCCCCGTCGAGCAGCCGACGCTCCAGATCCGCAGTCGCCGGTCGTCGCGATGCCGTTCGATCATCGCCGGCAGGATGGTGGTGCGCAGCGCGTCGAACTGTTCGGCGAAGCGGAAGAAGAACGTCTCGTTGATCGTCACCGCGCTTTCGAGGCGCGGCCATTCGGCATCGGCCGGATCGCGCAGCCGGTCGCGATAGGCGGCGATCGTGGCATCGCCGGTTTCCTTCATGCGATGCGCGACGCGTTCGGCGAGCTGGGCGTCCTTGTCGCGGTAATAATGATGGCCGGTGCGGGCGATCACCAGCGCCTTGACCTCGGCAAAGGCGTCGTCGGCGATCATGCGGCGGTCCACTGGTCGCGGCGCGCGGTGGCGGCGGCGGTCAGCGTCGCCAGCACGGCGCGTTCGGCGTCGAGGAGCAGGCGGTCGGGGGCGACGACATGCGCCGTGCCGCCATCGGCCAGCGTCAGTTCACCGGCGATCGCCGCGTTCAGGCTGTGCGCGGGATCGAGCGGGGCGACGTCGCCCTGCGCCACATCCTCGGCGCGATCGACCAGCAGGCACAGATCGTCGCGCAGCCGCACCAGATGCGCGAACAGGCCGATCGATCCGACCGGCGCATCGGGCGCGAGCAGCAGTCCGGGGGCGAGGACCGGCACCGGGCGATCCTGCAACGTGACGAAGCCGAGCAGCGGGCGCGGCAGGCCGGGTGCCGCATCGATCGGCAGCATCGGCAGCACCTCGCGCACCACCGCCATCGGCAGCGCGAGGCGGCTGTCGCCGATACGCAGGATCAGGAACGACGCGGTCATACCGGCGGTGCTATATCGTGGCTTGTCGCCGCTGTCAGTCGCGTTGCGCGGCGATCCGCGCGAGATCGTCGGGGGTGTTGATATTGGCGATCCCCCCGCCGGCGATCCCGACCGCGCCGATCCGGTCGGCAAAGGCGCGGACCGAGCGCGATCCGCCTTCGGCGAGCAGGCGATCGAGCGCGGGCGACGTATCCGTCGGCCACCCGCCGATGACGGGCAGATCGTGCAGGAACACGGCAGGCCCCGCCGCCGACAGCCGTTCCCGCAGGTCGTCGGGCAGGAACGGCGCGTCGCACGGCACGGTCAGTATCCGGTCGAACCCATGGGTAACGGCATGGTGCAGCGCCCCGGCAATACCCCCGAGCGGCCCGAGATCGGGAGCGGGACGATCGGCCACCGCGGTCAGGCCGGGATGGTCGCGGCCGACGACGATCATGGCATCGACCTGTGGCGCCAGCGCCGCGGCCACGCGATCGATCAGCGCCTGACCACCCAGCGTCGCCAGCGCCTTGTCGCTGCCGAAGCGGCTGGAGCGGCCGCCGCCGAGGATCGCACCAAGCACGCGGGTCATGCGGCGTACAGGGTATCGCTGCGGACCGAGGTGCGCAGCGCCAGCCCGGCTCCGGCGGCGCGATCGATCGCGAGCGTGGTCGCTGCCGACAGGGTGGCGAGCAGCGGGCAGCCGGCCAGCACCGCTTTTTCGACCAGTTCGAACGAGCAGCGCGACGACAGCAGCGCGAAGCCGCCCCCCCAGTCGAGCGCGTCGCGGGCCATCGCGCCGATCAGCTTGTCGAAGGCGTTGTGGCGGCCGACATCCTCGCGCACCAGCCGGATCGTCCCGTCGCGGGCACAGAGCGCGGCGGCGTGGGTCGCGCCGGTCGCCCGCGCCAGCGGCTGATGGTCGCGTAACGCCGCCGCCGCGGCGAAGATCGCCGGGGGTGTCGCTGCGGACCGGGCGACGACGGGCGGCAGGGGCCGTAACGCCTGTTCGAGATTCTCGATGCCGCACAGCCCGCACGACGATTCCGATACGCGGTGCCGTACCCGGTCGGCGACGCGGTCATGGCGTCCGGGGACCAGCGTCACGCGCAGCAGCGTACCGGCGTCGGTGGTGTGCGACACGACATCGATCACCTCCGCCGCATGGTCGACCAGCCGTTCGGCCAGCACGAAGCCATAAGCGAGGTCGTCGAGATCGGCGGGGGTCGCCATCAGGACGGCATAGCCCAGGCCATCCACCTCGATCGCGACCGGCGCCTCGATCGCGATGGACCGGTCCTGCGGCGCCGCGTCGCCCGATACTCCCACCCGGTCGAGTTGCCGGGTGGCCGATCCCGCCATCGTCATCCGGCGACGATGCGTACCGGCACGGCCTTGGCCGCCGGGGTCTGCGATTCCCGGTCGTGCCAGTCGAGCGGGATCAACGGGTTGAGTTCGGGATAATAGCCGGCGATGCAGCCGTCGGGCAGGTCGAACGGCACGACCTTCAGGCCCGCGACCCGGCGGTCGATTCCGTCCTCCGCATCGCCGACGATGGTCACGATCTGCCCCTTGTGCAGCCCGGCCTTCGCGATCTCCTTCGGGTTCATCATCACCACGTCGCGCGTGCCCGAAATGCCGCGGAAGCGATCGTCATAGCCGTAGATCGTCGTGTTGAACTGATCGTTCGAGCGCAGCGTAACCAGCCGGAACCGGCCCGGCACATCGGCGATCGCGGTGCCCGACAGCGAGCGCGGCACGGTGAATTCGGCCTTTCCGCTTTCGGTCTTCCACACGCGTTCGCGCGCCGAGTTGCCGCGATAGAAGCCCCCCGGCGTGAACATGCGTTCCTCGAAATCGTGGAACTCCTCCGGATAGGTCGCCTCGATCAGCTTGCGGACCTTCGCATAGTCGCCGGTCCAGCCGTCCCAGTCGACCTTCGGATTGGGATTCAGCGTCGCCTTTGCGATGCCGGCGACGATCGCGACTTCGGATTTGAGATGTTCGCTGGCCGGTTCGTGGGTCGCGATCGATCCGTGGATATGGCTGAACGTATCCTCGATGGTGACGATCTGTTCGCCGCTCACCTGTCTGTCGACCTCGGTCCGGACGAGGCAGGGGAGGAGATAGGCGACCTTGCCATTGATTAGGTGGCTGCGGTTCAGCTTGGTGGCGATCTGCACCGTCAGGCGCATCTGCGGCCATGCCGCCTCGATCCGTTCGAGATCGGGGACCGCGCGCAGGAAATTGCCGCCGAGCGAGAGGAAGGCGTCGACCTGCCCCTTCAGAATGTCTTCGCACGCCGTGACCGTGTTGTGGCCATGGTCCATCGGCGGTTCGAACCCGAACAGCTCGCGCAGGCGGTCCATCGGCACCAGCTCGGGCTTTTCGGAGATGCCGACGGTGCGCTGGCCCTGCACGTTGCTATGCCCGCGGACCGGCGACATGCCGGTGCCGACGCGGCCGATATTGCCCTTCATCAGCAGCAGGTTGACGTAGGTCGCGACATTGTCGAACCCGTTGACCTGTTGCGTCAGCCCCATGCCGTAGATGCCGATCGTGCGATCCGCCTCGACATAGACCTGCCCGGCCGCCTCGATATCGGCGCGCTTCAGGCCGCTTTCGCGTTCGATGTCGGCCCAGTCGGTCGCGCGGACCATCGCCTCGAACGCGGCGAAGCCGTCGGTATGCTGTTCGATGAAGTCGACGTCGAGGACATGGACCTTGTGTTCGGCCCAGCTTTTATCCTCGGCGGCGAGGACATGCTTGGCGAGGCCGATCATCACCGCGACATCGCCGCCGGGGCGAACCTGATGATATTGGCAGCTGATCTTCGTCTCGGTGCGCGTCGCCATCTCGAACGGATTCTGCGGATCGGTGAACGCGATCAGCCCCGGTTCCCTGACCGGGTTGAAGGTGATGACCTTGCACCCGCGCTTCACCGCGTCGCGCAACGGGTGGAGGAAGCGCGGGCTGTTCGAGCCGGTATTCTGGCCAAAGAAGAACATCGCGTCGCAATGTTCGAAATCGTCGAGGATCGAGGTGCCGACCGGGGCGCCGATCACCTTCTTGAGCGCGACCGAGGTCGTCTCGTGGCACATGTTCGAGCTGTCGGGCAGGTTGTTGTGGCCATAGAGTCGGGCGAACAGCGCGTAGAGATACGAGGTTTCGAGGCTGGCACGGCCCGAGGCGTAGAAGATCGCCTTCTTCGGATCGATCGCGCGCAACTCGGCACCGATCGCAGCGAACGCCTCGTCCCAGCTGCATTCGACATAATGGTCGGTGGCGTGGTCGTAGCGCAGCGGATGGGTCAGGCGTCCGACATGTTCGAGGTCGAAATCCTTCCACGTCTTCAGCTCGGCGACCGAATGTTGCGCAAAGAATTCGGGGGTGCAGCGATTGGGGGTCAGGTCCCATAACGTGGCCTTCGCACCGTTTTCGCAGAATTCGAACGGGTGCGGCTCGGCGGGTTTGCCCCAGGCGCACGAGGTACACATGAAGCCCTTGGTCTTGTTCTGCCGGGCGAGTTGCGCCAGCGCCGCGGGGCGATTATGCTCCTTGGCGAGGATCTTGGTCATGCCCTTGACCGAGCCCCAGCCGCCTGCCGGACCGTCATATCCCACCATCGTATCGCGATCCGCCACGGCCGTTCCTTCATCTACGCCTGTTGGCGTAGCCTACGCGGGGTGCGGGGGAAGGTTCCGGTCGCGGCCGGGATCGGTACGGGGCCCCTATTTTCGTCACCCCGGGTCAAGCCCGGGGTGACGGTGGGGTAAAGTCAGTCGACGAGTTCCACCGCCATCGCCGTCGCCTCGCCGCCGCCGATGCACAGCGAGGCGAGGCCGCGGTTGCCGCCGCGGGTTTCGAGGGCCGACAGCAGCGTCGCGAGCACGCGCGCGCCGCTGGCGCCGATCGGGTGGCCGAGCGCGCAGGCACCGCCATGGACGTTGACGCGATCATGGGCGAGGTTCAGGTCGTGCATCGCCGCCATGGTGACGCAGGCAAAGGCTTCGTTGACCTCGAACAGGTCGACCTGCTCCGCGCTCCACCCGGCCTTTTCCAGCGCGCGGCGCATCGCGAAGACCGGTGCGGTGGCGAAGCGGGCGGGCGCGTGGGCGAAGCCGGCATGGGCGACGATCCGGGCGATCGGGGTCAGGCCCAGCCGTTCCGCCACCGACGCCCGCGCCAGCACGAGGGCGGCGGCGCCGTCCGAGATGGAGGACGCGTTGGCGGCGGTGATCGTGCCGTCCTTCGAGAAAGCGGGTTTCAGCGTAGGAATCTTCGCGGCATCGCCGCGGGCGGGCTGTTCGTCGAGGCGGACGGTGGTGCTGCCCTTGCGGCCGGCGATCTCTACGGGGACGATCTCGCGATCGAATGCGCCGGTGGTCTGCGCGGCCTGTGCCCGGCGCAGCGATTCGATCGCGAACGCGTCCTGCGCCTCACGGGTGAAGCCATAGGATGCGGCGGTTTCCTCGGCGAAGCTACCCATCAGCCGGCCGGGTTCATAGGCGTCCTCCAGCCCGTCGAGATACATGTGGTCGATCAGCCGGTCGTGACCGATCCGCGCGCCGCCGCGATGGCGCTGCGACAGATAGGGGGCGTTGGTCATGCTCTCCATGCCGCCCGCGACGACGATGTCGGCCGAACCCGCCGCGATGGCGTCGGCGGCCATCATCACCGCCTGCATTCCCGATCCGCACATCTTGTTGACGGTCGTCGCCTCGACATGCTGCGGCAGTCCCGCGCCCAGCGCCGCCTGTCGCGCCGGGGCCTGCCCCAGGCCGGCAGGTAGGACGCAGCCCATATAGATGCGTTCGACCGTCTCGCCCGACAGGCCGGCGCGCTCGACCGCCGCGCCGACGGCGGTCGCGCCGAGCCGGGTCGCGGTGGCGCCCGACAGGCTCCCCTGAAAGCTGCCCATCGGCGTGCGGGCATAGGACAGGATGACGACGGGATCGGACATGCGGCTCTCTCCGGGCAATTCTGGTTTCGTTTGTTATCATCTAGGGCGGTGGTGGCGGCGCCGCAATCGCGCTAGGCACCGGGCCATGTCCGCGACGTTGCCGCCCTCGTTCTGGCCGATCCTGCTGGGCGTGCTGGGCGCGGTGTTCGGCAGCTTCATCGCGACCGTCGCGATCCGCTGGCCGGAGGGGCGCTCGGCGCTGGGCGGGCGGTCGGCCTGTGACGGGTGCGGGCGCGGGCTGGCGTGGTTCGAACTGGTGCCGGTGGTGGGCTTCGTCGCGTTGCGCGGGCGGTGCCGGACCTGCGGCGCGCGGATCGCGCGGGGGCATGTCGTTACCGAGGTGCTGGGCGCCGGGATCGGGCTCGCGGCCGGGCTGGTCGCGCCGGGTTGGGAAGGCGTGGCGGGCGCTGCCTGCGGGTGGTTGCTGCTGGCGCTGGGGGCGATCGATCTGGCCGCGTTCTGGTTGCCCGATGTCCTGACGGGGGCGTTGGCGGTCGTGGCAATCGGCGGGGGGCTGGCCGGGGTTGCGCCGGCGTTGCCGGATCGGCTGATCGGCGGCGTGGCGGGGTTCGGCGCGTTGTGGATGGTGGCTGCCGCCTATCGCCGGATGCGCGGGCGGATCGGGCTGGGGGGTGGCGATCCCAAGCTGTTCGGGGCGATCGGATTGTGGCTTGGCTGGCGCGCCCTGCCGATGGTGTTGCTGGTCGCGGCGTTTGCCGGGGTGGCGGTCGTCGCGCTCATGGCGATCGCCGGAAGGCGGCCCGCCGCGACCGACCGCCTTCCGCTGGGGACGTTGCTGGCGGGCGCGGCGTATCTGTGCTGGGCGGTCTAGGCCGGCTCCACGCGGTATTCGATCGGCTTGAAGCTGCCGCCGTTCGATGCGGGGGCCGAGCAGGCGGTCAGGCCGATCACGAGATCCATCGCCGCGCGGAAGGTGATCGAATCGCCGGCCTTGCTGATCGGCGGCAGGACGCTGAGCTTGCCCGTCGCGGCATCGACCGGCACGTTCATGAAGCAGTTGAACGCCACCGGGATACGGTCGGGCTGGACGCCATGGGGTTCGAGCGCCGCGACGAGGTTGCCGAAACAGCCGCGATGCGGCGGCAGGTCGGGGTAGAAATGGTGGAAGGTATCGTACGAACACGGCGTCAGCAGGAAGTCGTGGCAACCGACGGTGTCGTCGACGATCTCCAGCATCACCCGGCTGCGGTTCGAATAGAGCGAATGGCCGGTGGTCAGGCGGATCGTTTCGGCATAGTCGAGCGTCCGGCCCGACGAGATCACCTCGTCCAGATCGTCGGCATTGAAGGCGAGCAGGTCGGCGACCTGGCGGCCGCGCGGATCGATCACGACCAGCGTCTCGCCCTTCGCCAGCCGGAACGCGGTGCCCGAGCGTTCGGGGATCATGACGTTCACTTCGGCTCGCCGGAATAGTGGAACGGACAGGCCCAGCGGTCGTCGACCACCCGGCCGCTATATTGCCGCGCCTCGCTGGCGGCGCCGTGGCGGGCGAGCATCGGGTTGCGGCTGCCCGCCAGCGCCTCGTCGCGCACCAGGATCTTCTCGCGCATCGTCTCGTACTTGCCCTCCGCGCGCAGCCGTTCGAACTGGTCGTGGAGGTTGAAGACGAGCGTCGGGCGTTCGAACCGGCGCGCGGGCCGGCTGGCGCACGGGTGCAGGCCGACGATGAAGAAGGCCTCGCCGCCGAAGCTGAGCGAGAAATGCGGGTTGTCGGGATCGGTGCTGACCCGCGTGTCGTAATCCTGCCCGCGCCACACATCCTTGTCGGACAGCGACTGGACCCGCTGCCACAGCGCGCGTTCGAAACCGGTTTCGGTCAGGTCGTCGGGGCCATCGAAGATCACGGCGAAGCTGCGATACATCGCGCGGTCCCTGCGATAGTTTTCCGCCAGCCGCATCAGCGCGTCGTGGATGCGGACATCGTCCCATGCACTGTCGATACGCGAGCAGGCGAGGACGTCGAGCGTCCCCTTCGCCATCGCCGATTTCGCGCCGACGCAAGGGAATGCCCGGTCGTCGACATGCTCGAACAGCATCGCCTGCAGGCGATCCTGCGCTTCGTGTTTCCAGTTGAACATTGCGGAGGTCCCGGCCCGGTTTGTGGAACGACAGTACGTTTCGGGACTGATACCGGTTCCGTTACGGTTGACCTGCAACGCCGTCCCGGCAACAATCCGCAGCGTGAACAAACGCCTGCTACTCGATGATTTTCTTCCGTATCGCCTGTCGATCGCGTCGAACCGCGTATCGGATGCGATCGCCTCCACCTATCGTTCGCTGTTCGGGTTGCGCATTCCCGAATGGCGGCTGGTCGCGGTGATCGCCGAAAGCGACGGGATCACGCAGCAGGCGCTGTGCGTCGCGACGCTGATGGACAAGGTGACGGTCAGCCGCGGCGCGATCGCGCTGGTCGATCGCGGGCTGGTGGAACGCAGCGCCAACGACGGCGACAAGCGGTCGCACCTGCTGCGGCTGACCCCGTCGGGCCGCGCCTTGTACGAACAGGTCGCGCCCAAGGCGCTGCTGATAGAGCAGGAGCTGTTCGAAGCGTTCAGCGCGGAGGATGTCGAGCGGTTGCGCGACATGCTGGCGCGCGTGCAGGCCGCTGCCGAGGCGATGGAGCAGCGCGCCGCCGATCAATAGCGGTCGCGGCGGGGCTTCATCTGGCGCTTGCTGGGCAGGCTGTCGGCCAGCCGCGCGCCGCGACGACCCATCGGGCGGGGATGGCCCACGGTCGAATCCACCGCGGTCTGGCGTTCGGCCTCGGCATTGATTTCCGCGCCGATCAGGATGGCGAGGCTCGACACGAACAGCCACATCAGCAGCACGACGACCGCGCCCAACGCGCCATAGGTCGCATTGTAATTGGCGAAGTTGGCCGCGTAGAGGCCGAACAGCACCGTCGCCGCCAGCCACAACACCGTGGCCGCGATCGATCCGACCGACAGCCAGCGCCATTGTGCCCGCGCGCGATCGGGGCCGTAGCGATAGGCGAAGGCGATCGCCGCGCTGGCGATCGCACCGGCGACCAGCCAGGTCGCCCCCTGGATCATGATCGCGCCGGCCGTGCCGAGAAACGCCGTCTGGCCCCTGATCCACGTCAGGACGCCCGCCGAGACGAGTCCGACGATCGCCGCGAAGATCGCCGCGACGGTTATCATCGCCGACAGCAGCGTGGTGGTGACGATGTTGCGTTCGTCCTCCTCCTCGTAGATCACGTTCAGCGCCTGGATGATCGCGCTTGCGGCGCGCATCGCGCCGTAGATCGACAGCAGCAGCGCGACCAGCAGCCCCAGTCCCGCCTGGGACGACGCGGTGGTGACGACCGAGATCAACTGGTCCGAGATCAGCCGCGCGGCATCGGCCGGCACCAGTTCGAAGATCGTTTCCATATGTCGCGCCACCGTCGACGGATCGGCGATGAGGCCATAGGTCATGACGATCGCACCCAGCAGCGGCACGAACGAGAGAAAGGCGTAGAAGGCGACCCCCGCCGCCATCAGGGTCAGGTTGTGATAGCCGACCATGGTATAGACGCGGATCAGGATCGCGCGCCATGCCGCCCAGGGGTGCTGCCATGGATGATCCGACCGGCTGCCGGGAATGGTCGCAGGATCGATCTGCGGTTGGGTATCGGTCACGTTATCGCCCCTCTGCTACGCCGCTCCAACGCAAGGGAGCGGCAATCGGACGCAGTCAATTTCCATATGAACCAAATGCTTCGTTGCACGTTCTCGGCGGTACGGGGGCTGTAAGGTACCACAGCCAGGCAAGGGGACGGGGACAGCGTTTTGGGGGATTTTCGCGCGCGGACGATCGTCGTGCTGCTGGCAGGATCGATGCTGGCACCAGCCGCTTTTGCTCAGGACAATACCGCCCGGCGCGATCCGTCGGTGACGCCACCCGTTGCCACGGCTGCGCAACCGTCCACCGGCGCGATCGTTCCCGATCCGGAATTCAACGCCGCGCTGCCCTCTCTATCAGGCGACATCAACGCCCCGCTGGAGCCCATGACGGCGTTCGATACGCCGCAAACGACGGCGCAGCCCGCCACGCCGCTGCCTCCGCCGAGCGTTCCCGCCAACGAGACGCAGCGACCGGCCGAGACGCTGCCGGACGCGGTGTTGCCCGAAGCGCCCGAACTGGCGCAGCCGCTGACGCCGCTGTCGTCGTTCGACGTGACCCCGATCGAGGTCGCGGGCGTCGACGACAAGCGGGCGGTCGAGATCCGCTACGACACGGTCGTCAAGGGGCTCGACGCGATCGATGGCGATACGCAGTTCAAGGCGCTGTCGGCGTTGCGCGAAGGCGACGGAAAGGCGGCGAACGCGGCGATGGTACAGGCCCGCGCGAAGGAGGACGAGCAGCTCGCCGTCCGGATCATGCGTGCCAAGGGATATTATGACGGCACCGCCACGTCGGCGATCGAACAACCGGCGGGCCAGCGTCTGCGCGCGGTGGTCACCGCGATACCGGGGCGGCAGTTCACGCTGGGATCGATCCGCATCGATACCCAGCCGACCGTGCCGCCCGGGCTGGTCGACCGCGAACTGCCGCTGAAGGTCGGCGACGCGATCGATGCCGAGCGCATCCAGGCCGCCGAGGCCAATGTCAGCCTGAAGCTGCCGCAGCAGGGATATCCGTTCGTCGAGGTCGGCGAACGCGACATCCTGCTCGACGATACGACCGTGACCGGCGCCTATACGCTGCCGGTGACGACGGGTCCGCGATCGTCGTTCGGGACCTATTCGACCACCGGCAAGCTCGCTTTCGATGCCGAGCATGTCGGCGTGCTGGCGCGTTTCCGGCAGGGCGAGTTGTACGACAATCGCAAGGTCGACGACCTGCGTGCCGCGCTGGTCGCGACGGGCCTGTTCTCTGGCGTGTCGGTCGAGCCGCAGCGCACCGGGCAGATCGCGGCGGACGGCACCGAAGCGGTCAACCTGCTGGTCAGGCAGGACGCGGGGCCGGCGCGGACGCTGGCGGGCGAGGCCGGGTACGGCACGGGTCAGGGCATTCGCCTCGAAGGATCATGGACCCACCGCAACCTGTTCCCGCCCGAAGGCGCGCTGATCGTGCGTGGTGTCGCGGGCACGCAGGAACAGGGGGCGGGCGTGACCTTCCGCCGCTCGAACGCCGGTCGGCGCGACCGCACGTTCCAGCTGCTCGCCAACGCCAGCCGCACCAATTACGACGCGTTCGAGGCGTTTACCGGTACGCTCGGCATCCGCTGGTCGTACGACTCCACGCCGATCTGGCAGAAGCGTTTCACCTATGCCTATGGCGCGGAACTGATCGGCACCAACGAAGACACCTACGACTTCGACGTCGCCGCGCGTCGCCGCAAGACCTATGGCATCGCCGCGCTGCCGCTGTTCGCCGGGTTCGACACATCGGACAATCTGCTGAATCCGACCAGGGGTTTCCGCGTGAAGCTGAACGTCAGTCCCGAGGCTGCGGTACAGGGGGCGGTGCGTCCGTACGGCCGGTTCATGGTCGAAGGCACCGCCTATTACCCGGTCGGCGAGAGCATCGTCATCGCCGGGCGTGCGCGTGCCGGATCGATCCAGGGGATCGCGCGCGACGACCTTGCGCCGTCGCGGCGCTATTATGCCGGCGGCGGCGGGTCGGTCCGCGGCTTCGGCTTTCAGGAACTGGGGCCGCGGACGCCCGAGGTCGACGAGGACGGCAACAACCTGAACCGGCCGATCGGCGGGCGCAGCCTGAACGAATTCGCGCTGGAAGCCCGCTATCGCTTCGGCAATTTCGGGATCGTGCCGTTCATCGACGCCGGTCAGGTCTATGAATCGAGCCTGCCCAAGGGGTCGGACCTGCGCTTCGGCGCCGGTATCGGTGGACGCTTCTACACCAATTTCGGGCCGATGCGCGTCGACGTGGCGACACCGATCGCCAGACGGCCGGGAGAATCCAAGATCGCGCTCTATATCTCGATCGGGCAGGCATTCTGATGCGTGACGTCGACATGCCCGCCGCCGATACCGTGGTCGTGCGCGACCGCCCGCTGTGGCTGCGCATCCTGAAGTGGATCGGGATCGCGCTGCTCGGGCTGGTGATCCTGCTGGCGGTGCTGGTGTTCGCGCTAAACACCGGGCCGGGGCGCGGTTTCCTTGTCGGCAAGCTCGACGGCTATACCACCGCATCGGGATTGAAGGTCAATATCGGGCGGATCGACGGTTCGCTCTATGGCGCGATGACCGTGCGCGACTTGCGGTTGAGTGATACGCAGGGCGTGTTCGCCTATTCACCCGAGATCGCGGTCGACTGGCGGCCGTTCGCGTTCGCCAACGGGCATGTCGACATCCGCAGCCTGACCAGCCCGCTGGTGCGCTATGCGCGCAACCCGGTGCTGAAGGACACGCCGCCGGGCGATCCCAATGCGCCGTTGCTGCCCGACTATGATATCGACGTGAACCGGTTGCGCGTCGACCGGATCGAGGTCGGCGCGGCGGTGACTGGGCAGCGGCACATCGCGCGGCTCGACGGTAAGGCGCATATCGCCGATCGCCGGGCGCAGGTGACCGCCAATGCCGCGACGATCGCCGCGCCGGGTATCGCCGGGGGCGACCGGATCGCGCTGAAGCTGGACGCGGTGCCCGACGACAATCGCTTTGACATCGACGCCCGGATCACCGGGCCGGCGAACGGCATGATCGCCGGCATGGCGGGGCTCAAGGCGCCGATCGCCGCGACGATCGACGGGCAGGGCGACTGGAGCAACTGGCGCGGGCGGCTGGCCGGTACGCTGGGCGGGCGTCCGCTCGCCGATCTGGCGGTCACCGGGCGCGACGGACGTTTCACGGTGCGCGGGTCGACGCAGCCGGGGCTGATCCTGACCGGACCGGTCGAGCGGTTGACCGCGCCGCGCCTCGACGTCGCGATCGATGCGACGCTGGCCGACCGTAAGGCCGATACCCGCATCCAGCTGCGCTCCAGCGCGCTGGCGGTGAACGCCGCCGGGCTGCTCGATCTGGGGAACAGCCGGTTCGGCAATTTCCGGACCGAGGCGATGCTGCTGACGCCGGGCGCGATCCTGCCTAACCTCAACGGCCGGTCGGTCCGTGCGGCGGTGGTGCTGAACGGCGGGTTCGGCACGCCGAGCGTGGACTACAAGGTGCAGGCGGCGGCGATCGGCTTTGGCGAGACCGTCGTCGAGCAACTCTATGCCGAAGGGCGCGCGACGGTCGATGCCGATCGCATCCTGATCCCGATCGCGGCCCGGGCGCGGCGGATCACCGGGCTGAACGCCGCGGTCGGCGGGCTGGTCACCAACGTCGCGATCAACGGCGACCTCGCCATTTCGGGCGATCAGGTGCTGTCCGACAATCTGCGCATCCGCTCCGACCGGATCGACGCGACCGCGATCGTCGCTGCCAACCTGACCACCGGGCGCTATACCGGGGCGATCAAGGGGCGGATCAACGATTACGAGGTCGCCAGCATCGGCATCCTCAACCTGTCGACCGATGCCAGCCTCTACGCCGCACCGGGCGGCGGGTTCGGGATCAAGGGCCGGGTGGTCGCGCAGACGACGCGGCTGTTCAACGAAGGCGTGCGCACCTTCCTCGGCGGCAACGTATCGACCACTCGGGTCGATGTGGGCGTCGGGCCGGACGGTATCGTCACCTTCTCAAACCTGCGGATGAACGCACCGCAGTTCCGCATCACCAACGGTTCGGGGCGCTATGACCCGGCGGGGCCGCTGCTGGTCAATGCCGATGCCTATTCGACGCAATATGGTCCGCTCAGCGCGCGGGTGACCGGATCGGTCGCTGCGCCGCAGGTGCTGTTGCGCGCCGCCCGGCCGGGTGTCGGCATCGGCCTCGTCAACCTCGAGGCACGGGTGCGCGGGCAGGGCGATCGCTATGCGATCGAGGCGACCGGGGGCACGAACTACGGTCCGTTCCGCGCCGACGTGCTGGTATCGACCGGCCCGCGCCTTGCCGCCGATATCCGGTCGGCGACCTTTGCCGGCATGAACATCGACGGCCGCATCGAGGCGACCGATGCCGGGCCGTTCGCCGGCCGGGTGAACTTCGCCGGATCGGGCGTGGCGGGCGTCGCGCGCCTGTCCGCGCAAGGCAGGTATCAGCGCGCCGACGTCAACGCACAGGCATCGAACGCGGTCATTCCCGGCGACATGGGGCTGCGCATCGGCCGCGCGATCGTGACCGCGACCGCCATGCTGTACGACCAGCCGGAGATCGTCGCTGACGCACAGGTCGCGAACCTGTCGATGGGTGATTTCGTGCTCGAACGCAGCCGCGCCAAGGTGAACTATCGCGGCGGCAACGGCACGGCCCAGCTGTTCGCGCAGGGGTCGTCGGGCGTGCCGTTCCGCGTCGCCGCGAACGCACAGCTGCGACCGAACGACTATCTGGTCGCGTTGCAGGGCGTTGCCAATTCGATCCCGTTCAAGACCGCCAATCCCGCGCGGATCGTGTCAGCGCCGGGCGGCTATCGCCTGTATCCGACGCGCATCGACTTTGCGCAGGGGTCGATCCGGGCGGCGGGTGTCTATGGCAACGGCATGTCGGTCCAGACCCGGCTCGACCGGCTCGACCTGAGCATCGTCAACGCCTTCGTCCCCGGCACCGGGATCGGCGGCACCGCGACCGGCAGCCTCGATTTCGCGCAGGCGGCGGACCAGAGCTTCCCGCGCGCCGATGCGCGGCTGACCATCCGCAATTTCCAGCGGACCAGCCTCGCCTCGATCTCCGAGCCGGTCGATATCGTGTTCGCCGGCGATCTGCGGCCCGAGGGCGGCAGCGGCCGGGCGCTGATCCGGCGCGGTACGACCACGGTCGGGCGGATGGTCGCGAACCTGCGGCCCTTGCCGCCGGGCAGCGGATCGTGGGTCACCCGGATGCTGGCGGCACCGCTGTCGGGTGGCATCCGCTATAACGGTCCGGCGGGCGTGCTGTTCTCGTTCGCGGGGCTGGCCGACCAGCAGCTGTCGGGACCGATCGGCCTCGCCGCCGACTTTGGCGGGCGGGTGCAGGCGCCGCAGCTGACCGGGGTCGTGCGCGCCAACAACCTGACGTACGAGAACGAGTCGCTTGGCACCCGCCTGACCAACCTCGCCATCAGCGGTCGTTTCACCAACGACCGGTTCGAACTGACCCAGTTGCGCGCACAGGCGGGCGAGGGCACGGTCGCTGCGCAGGGTACGGTCGGGCTGGCCGCGAACAGCGGTTTCCCGATCGATATCCGGGCTCAGCTGCGCAATGCACAGCTGGCGCGCAGCGACGCGCTGGGCGCATCGGCGACGGGCGACATCCGCATCCAGAACGGCAGCGATGGCGGGCTCATCTCGGGCGACATCGTCATCCCCGAGGCGCGGTACGAGATCATCCGCCAGGGTGCGGCCGAGGTGCCCGAGCTGACCGGGGTGCGGCGCAAGAGCGACGCGAACCGCGGCGCGGCGGCGCAGCGGCAGCAGGCAGCGGCGTCGGCCGGACTGTTCCGCCTCGCGCTGCGGGTGCGGGCCGACAACCGGCTGTTCGTGTCGGGCATGGGGCTGGAGTCGGAATGGCAGGCGGACCTGCGCATCGCCGGCACTTCGTCCGCGCCGACGATCAACGGCCAGATGCGGATGATCCGCGGCACCTATTCGTTCGCGGGCAAGCGGTTCGAGGTCGAACGCGGCGTGATCCGGTTCGAGGGCCTGGACTTCACCAACCCGGTGATCGACATCGCCGCGACGACCACCGCCGAGGGCGTGACCGCGACGATCAACGTCACCGGCACCGCACAGACACCGCAGATCGCGTTCAGCTCCACCCCGGCGCTGGCACAGGACGAGGTGCTGTCGCGGCTGTTGTTCGGCAGTTCGGTGACGAACCTGTCGGCGACCGAGGCGATCCAGCTGGCGGCGGCGCTCAACTCGCTACGCGGGTCGGGTGGTGGCGGGCTCAATCCGCTGGGCAAGCTGCGCTCGGCGACCGGGTTCGACCGGTTGCGCGTGCTGGGCGGCGACGAGGCGAGCGGGCGGGGCACGTCGCTGGCGGCGGGCAAGTATCTGACCGATGATATCTATATCGAGATCATCACCGACGCGCGCGGCTTCACCGCCACGCAGATCCAGATCGCGCTGACCCGCACGCTCAGCCTGTTGTCGCAGACCGGATCGTTCGGCGGATCGAACGCCTCGCTGCGCTACAGCCGGGACTATTGATCGAGGGCGGCGGCGGGTGATCCCGCCGCCGCTGCTTCATCCGGCTTTGCGGGTGCCGGCGGCCAGGGCGGACAGCATCGCGGTGCGCAGGGGTTTCGGTTTCAGCTCCAGATCATAGGGGCAGCCGCGCGCGATCGCGCCATCGGGACGCGGTTCGAACCCGCGCAGCCAGCTGTAGCGATCGCTCAATCCCCACACGACGACGTCCCCCAGCTGCGGATAGGACAGCATGACGTCGAGATAGGCGCGGGCGAAGTCGGCGACGCCGCGGTCGCGTGGGCCGATGGCGGAGGGCAGGCCGCGATCGCGCACGTCGAATTCGGTGACGATCAGGCGATACCCCATTGCTGTCACCCGATCGAGGAAGCGCCGCCATGCGGGTTCGAGCCGCTTCGCGAGTGCGCCGGCATCCGTCGTCGGCTGGAACAGACCGATATGCGATTGCACGCCCAGCGAATCGACCGGCGTGCCGCGGCGGCGGAATTCCGCGAGGAGCGACAGCACGCCGGCGCGATGCTTCTCGTTGCCGTCCTCCCAGCTCATATAGTCGTTATAGACCAGCTCGGCATGCGGCGCCGTGGCCCGCGCGGTGCGGAAGGCGAGGTCGAGTACCGGCATCGTGCCACCCATCGCCCGCGACAGCGACGTCTCGCGCAGGGTGCCGGTGTCCGGGTCGACCGCTTCGTTGACCACGTCGTAACTGTGGATCTTGCGGCCATAGCGCCTGGTCACGGTGTCGATATGGCCGGTCAGGATACGCGCCGCTTCGCTCGCCGGGCGGGTGCCGAAATCGGCATCGTTCAGCCACGCCGGAAACCATCTGGAATAGGCCCAGAGTAGCGTGTGGCCGCGCATCGCGAAGCCGTTGCGCATCGCCCAGTCGACCATCGCGTCGAACTGCGCGAAATCGAACCGGTCGGGCGCGGGGCGGATCGCCTGCCATTTCATCTGGTTCTCGGCCACCAGCACGTCGCAGTCCTGTCGCAGCAGCGCGGCATAAGCGGGGTTGGCGAACGATCCCGTGTCGCTTCCCGGCGTCCCCCAGGAGAGGGCGGAGCCGAACCGCCGTCCGCGCGATGCCGCAGCCGTCTTCAGCGTGACGGGTGCCGCGGCGGCGGGGGCAGCCTGCGCGGCCAGCAGCGCCGCGCTCCCGGCGAGAACGCTGCGGCGATCGATCATGGTCATGGGCTCTCCTGTTCCACGCTCTTCGACGTGGTAGCGTTACCATGATGGCAGTGATAGGCTGGTGTCAACGCCGTCGCAAAGACGGGACGGGAGGATGCGGCATGGCCAGAACGCTGGGTTGGATCGGGCTGCTGTGCGCCTTGTGGTGCGCGCCGGCGCGGGCGGAGGACGGCTATGACCTTTGGCTGCGCTACCAGCGGCTGCCGGCCGCACAGGCGGATCGCGTCGCGGCGGCAGCGACCGGCGTGGTGCGCGACGAGGATGCTGCGCCGGTCGTTGCTGCGCAGGGGGAACTGGTTCGCGGGTTGTCGGGTCTGACCGGACGGCCGGTTGCTGCCGGATCGATCGGCGATGGCGCGATCGTGATCGGTACGGTGCGATCGCCCCGGATCGCGGCACTGGGGTTGCCGCTGTCGGGGCTGGGGCGCGAAGGCTTCGTGCTGCGGTCGATGACGATTGGCGGGCGGCGGGTGACGGTGATCGCGGCGAACGCCCCGGTCGGCGTGCTGTACGGTGCGTTCCGGCTGCTGCGGATCGTGCAGACCGGCAGGGCGATCGACCGGTTGGCGATCGTCGACCGGCCCCGGCTCCAGTTGCGGGTGTTGAACCATTGGGACAATCCCGACCGCTATGTCGAGCGCGGCTATGCCGGGCAGTCGTTGTGGGACTGGCAGAAGCTGCCGGGGTTCGCCGACCCGCGCTACACCGACTATGCGCGGGCCAATGCGTCGATCGGGATCAACGGCGCGGTGCTGAACAACGTCAATGCCAGCCCGGACATGCTGACCCCGGCGTTCCTGACCAGGGTGGAGAAACTGGCGGCGATCTTTCGGCCATGGGGCATCCGCGTCTACCTGTCGGTGCGGTTCTCCTCGCCGATCGAGGTTGGGGGCCTCACGACCGCCGATCCGCTCGACCCGAAGGTCGCGGCGTGGTGGCGGGCGAAGGCGGACGAGATCCATGCCCGCATTCCCGATTTCGGCGGGTTCCTGGTGAAGGCCAGTTCGGAGGGACAGCCGGGGCCGGGCGATTATGGCCGGACCCATGCGCAGGGGGCGAACATGCTGGCCGCCGCACTGAAACCGCATGGCGGCGTCGTGATGTGGCGGGCGTTCGTCTATGCCCATGACAAGCCCGAGGACCGGGCGAAACAGGCCTATAGCGAGTTCCAGCCGCTCGACGGCAAGTTCGCCGGTAATGTGATCGTGCAGGTCAAGAACGGGCCGATCGATTTCCAGCCGCGCGAGCCGTTCCACCCGCTGTTCGGAGCGATGCCGCGCACGCCGCTGATGATGGAGGTGCAGGTTACCAAGGAGTATCTCGGCTTCGCCACCCACCTCGCCTATCTGGGGCCGATGTGGGAGGAGGCGCTGCGGAGCGACACCTTCCGGCCGCGGCGGGGAACGACGGTCGCGGACGTGCTGGAACGGCCGGGCGGGCTGACCGGCATGGCGGGGGTCGCCAATGTCGGGACCGATCGCAACTGGTCGGGATCGCAGTTCGATCAGGCGAACTGGTATGCGTTCGGGCGGATGGCATGGGACCCGGATGCGCGGGCGGACGCGATCGCGCGAGACTGGGCGGCGATGACATGGGGTCCGGGGCTGGCCGATCCGGTCGTCGCGATGATGATGCCATCGCGGCAGGCGGTGGTCGATTACATGATGCCGCTGGGGCTGCACCACCTGTTCGCGACCGGGCATCATTACGGGCCGGGGCCGTGGGTCGACGATCTGGCGCGGGCGGACTGGAACCCGGTCTATTACCACAAGGCCGACCGGCAGGGGATCGGGTTCGATCGGACGGCGCGTGGCAGCGATGCGGTGGGGCAGTATGCGCCGGTGCTGGCGAAGCGGTGGGGCGATCCGGACACGGCGCCCGAGGACCTGCTGCTGTGGTTCCACCATGTGTCGTGGGACCGGCGGATGCGGTCGGGGCGGACCTTGTGGGCGGAACTGGTCGGGCGATATGATCGCGGCGTGGCGACGGTCGCGGCGATGCAGCGGCAATGGGCGGCGCTGGCGGGACAGGTCGATCCGCAGCGGCATGGGGAGGTTGCGCAGTTCCTGACGATCCAGCGCGGCGAGGCGCAGTGGTGGCGCGATGCCTGTATCGCCTATTTCGCCGAAACGTCGGGGCGGGCGTTGCCGGACGGGGTGGTGCCGCCGGCGCATCCGCTGCAATGGTACAAGGCGGTGCGGACGCCCCATGCGCCGGGGAACGGGCGGTAGCGGGCCGTTCGCGGCGGGTGGTGTGCGCCGTTACCGGGGTGACGCTGCTGGCTCCGGAGCTTCGCAAAAGTGGCGGTTTTCCGCCAAAGGTCACGAAAGTCACACTCGCCACGCTTTGTCGTCCGCCACGCTTTGTCGTCGGGATCGGCAACCCCGACGACGTGGGCGGTCAGTAGCGGCGGAGCAGCCCGGCGAGCTTGCCCTGTACGCGGACCTGTTCGGGGCGATAGCGCTGCGGATCGTAGCTGCGGTTCGCCGGGTCGAGGCGGATCATCGCGCCTTCGCGGCGGAAATATTTCAGCGTCGCCTCGCTATCCTCGATCAGCGCGACCACGATTTCGCCGTCGCGCGCGGTTTCGGTACGCCGGACCAGCGCATAGTCGCCGTCGAGGATGCCGGCCTCCACCATCGAATCACCGGCCACTTCGAGCGCATAGTGATCGCCCGCGCCCAGCAGCGCGGCGGGGACGGGGAGCGTCGCCTGCCCCTCGATCGCCTCGATCGGGACGCCAGCGGCGATGCGGCCGTGCAGCGGAAGCTCGACGACGTCGTTCGCCGGCTGCGGCGCGGGACGCGGCGTCGCGGCGGGCCGGGCCGCCGGCTTCTTCGCGACCGGCCGGTCGGGCATCCGCAACACTTCGAGCGCACGGGCGCGGTTGGGCAGGCGACGGATGAACTCGCGTTCCTCCAGCGCCGAGATCAGGCGATGCACGCCCGATTTGGACTTGAGGTCGAGCGCCTCCTTCATCTCCTCGAACGATGGCGATACGCCGGTCGCCTTCAACCGGTCGTCGATGAAGCAGATCAACTCGTGCTGCTTACGCGTCAGCATACCATCCTCCGTCGGAACAGACGTGGAACTAATAGGAAACGATTTTCTTGCCGTCAAGCGAGTTGCAGGATTTCCGCCGAGTCGCCGGTGTCGGCCGCCGGGGCATGTGGCGGGCGCACGATCAGGCAGTCCGACCGGGCGAGGGTGCGCAGCATCGAGCTGTCTTGGATCGCGGCGGTCGATGCCTGTCCGTCGACCAGCGTCGCGCGCAGATAGTCCTGCCGTGCGCCGTTGGCGGGCAGCGGATGGGCGAGCGTCGCGCGGACGGTGCGCGGCAACGGGTCGGCGGCGCCGGCGAGTCGCGCGACCAGCGGGCGGACGAACAGCAGCGCCGTGATGTACGACGACACCGGATTGCCCGGCAGGCCGAGCACCGCGGCATCGCGCAGCCGGCCGGACAGCATCGGCTTGCCCGGCCGCAGCGCGATCCGCCAGAAATCGAGCGTGCCGCCCGCCGCGACTAGTGCCGGGCGGACGAGGTCGTGATCGCCGACCGACGCGCCCCCCGTGGTGACCAGCAGGTCGCAATCGACCGCCGTAAAGGCATCGACCAGCGCATCCATCCGGTCGGGCAGGATGCCGAGATCGATGCGCTCGACCGGCAGATCGGCGAGCAGGCCGGCGAGCATCAGCCCGTTGGTTTCGGGGAGCTGGTCGTCGCCGATGGCCTGTCCGGCGGGGACCAGTTCGTCACCCGTGGCGGCAATCGCGACGCGAACGCGGCGGCCGACCGGCAGCGCGCCGTGGCCGGCGATGGCGGCCAGCGCCGCGCGGGCCGGGGTGATGCGCTCCCCCGCGGCGATCAGCAATTCTCCTGCGCGGAAGTCGAGGCCGGCGCGGCGGACATTGCCGCCACGCACCGGGCCTTCTCCGGCGAGCGACAGCCGGGCACCGTCGCGGGTCGCTTCCTCCTGCACCAGCACGCAGTCGGTGCCGGTCGGCATCGCCGCGCCGGTGAAGATGCGGGTCGCCTGCCCCGGGGCGACCGTGCCGGGGAAGGAGGCACCCGCCGCGCTTTCGCCGATCACGTTCCACGGTCCGGGCAGGTCGTCGAAGCGGATCGCGTAGCCGTCCATCGCCGAGAGCGGCCGGGCGGGCTGGGTGCGGCGGGCGACGATGTCGGCCGCGGCGTAGCGGCCGATGGTATCGGCGATGGGGAGGGTTTCCGCGGGCGCGGGGCGGGCAAGCGAGAGGACGCGGGTCTGGGCTTCGGCGACGGGGAGCAGGGACATGGGTGGGTCCTCGGTGGTTCGCGATCACGGTTTGCCGCGCTTCTTCCGCGGATCTAATCGAGACCTCTGCGAAAGTCTCGAACAGAGCCAACGCCTCGCCGTACCCCGGCGAAGGCCGGGGTCCAGTTGGAAAAGCTTTTCCGTATCTTGCCAATGCCCTCCAACTGGACCCCGGCCTTCGCCGGGGTACGGATCGAGGGCTTTTGCAGAGGTCTCGATCAAGGCCGGGGGGACGATGTGGAACGGGAAGTGTTGCGGGTCTTTCCCGACGCTTCAATCATCCCGCACCCAGTCGCCAGACTTGCCGCCCTGCTTCTCGACTACGCAGATGCCGTCGATAACCATTGCCTTGTCGATCGCCTTTGCCATGTCATAGATCGTCAGGAGTGCGGTGGAAGCTGCTGTCAACGCTTCCATTTCCACCCCGGTCTTGCCGTCGGTCGCAGCGGTGGCGGTCACGCGGATCGCCCCGTCCTCGAACGCGAAGTCGATCGATGCCCTGGTCAGCGGGAGCGGGTGGCACAACGGGATCAGGTCGCTGGTGCGCTTGGCGGCCATGATGCCGGCGACGCGTGCGACGGCGAGGACGTCGCCCTTCCTGACCAGCCCGTCGCGGATCGCGGCCAGTGCCTGCGGCGACATGGTGATCCGGCCGGTGGCGATGGCGAGGCGGCGGGTTGCGATCTTCCCGCCGATATCGACCATGTGCGCGCTGCCGTCGGCGTCGAGATGGGTGAGCGTCATCCGATCATCGCCCGCGTCGCTGCCTCGACATCGTCGTGGCGCATCAGCGCTTCGCCGATCAGGAAGCAGCGGACGCCATGCCGTGCCATCGCATCGAGATCGGTGCGCGACGTCAGCCCGCTTTCGGCGACGAAGGTGCAGCCGGCAGGGGCATGGCCGACCAGTTCATAGGTCCGGTCAAAACTGACCGAGAAGTCCTTGAGATTGCGGTTGTTTACCCCGATCAGCCGCGAGCGGAGCGCCAGTGCGCGGTCGAGTTCGGCGCGGTCGTGGACCTCGACGAGCACGTCCATGCCGCGTTCGATCGCCGCCGCCTCGATCTCGGCCATCTGCACGTCGGACAGTGCGGCGACGATGATGAGGATGGCGTCGGCGCCGAGCGAACGGGCTTCGGCCACCTGCCACGGATCGACGTTGAAGTCCTTGCGCAGCACCGGCAGGTCGCAGACGGCGCGGGCGGCGACGAGATAGTCGTCGGCCCCTTGGAAATAGTCGATATCGGTCAGGACGGAGAGGCAGGCGGCACCGCCCGCGGCATAGGCGCGGGCGTGGGCGGGCGGATCGAAATCGGGGCGGATCAGCCCCTTGGACGGGCTGGCCTTCTTGATCTCGGCGATCAGCGCATGGCCGGGCATCGCGTCGAGCGCTGCGCGAAAGCCGCGCGGGGCCGTGCGTTCGGTCGCGCGCGCGTCGAGGTCGGCGACGCTGGCGCGGGTCCGGCGGGCGGCGACTTCGCTGCGCTTGGTGGCGAGGATGGTGTCGAGCATCGTCATGAATAGGCGATCCATTGGTCGAGCAGCCGATCGGCAGCGCCCGAATCGATGACCTCGGCGGCACGCTCGGCGCCGTCGGTCAGGTCGGTGGCGGTATCGGCGATCAGCAGTGCCGCGGCGGCATTGAGCAGGACGGCGTCGCGATACGGTCCGCGCTCGCCCTTCAGCAGCGCGCGGAGCGCCGCGGCGTTGTGCGCGGCATCGCCGCCGCGGATCGCGCTGATCGGATGGCGGGGCAGGCCGGCATCCTCGGGCACGATGCGGTCGGCCATGGTCATGCCGACGGGCACGACGATGGTCGGACCGGCGCCGGAAATCTCGTCCAGCCCCTCTTCGCCCGACACGATCAGCGCGGTTTCGGCGCCGAGCAGTTCCATCGCCTCGGCATAGACGGTCGCATAGTCGGGGCGGGCGATGCCGATCAGCTGGCGGGTGGTGCGCGCCGGATTGGCGAGCGGTCCCATCAGGTTGAAGATGGTACGCCGGCCGATGCGCTGGCGGATCGGGGTGATGCGGCGCATCGCCGGATGGTGGTTGGCGGCGAAGAGGAAGGCGATGCCGAGATCGGCCAGCGTCGATTGCGCCATCGCCCCGGCGACGCCCATGTCGAGCCCGAGCGCTTCGAGCGTGTCGGCGGCACCCGCCTTGCTGGAGGCGGCGCGGTTGCCGTGCTTGGCGACGGGCACCCCGGCGGCGGCGACGACGAGGCTGACGGCGGTCGAGACGTTGAGGGTGTGGTGGCCGTCGCCCCCGGTGCCGCAGACGTCGATCGCGCCCTCCGGCGCATCGATCGGGATCATGCGGTGGCGCAGCGCGCGGGCTGCCTCGGCGATCTCGATGCTGGTTTCGCCGCGCAGGGCAAGGTCGGTGAGGAAGGTGGCGATGGCGTCGTCGGACACCGTGCCGTCGAGGATCGCGGCGAACGCCTCTGCCGCGCTCTGGTGGCTGAGCGGGCTCGACGGATCGGGCAGCAGCGTGGCGACGGTCATGCCGGCACCGTCGCCGCGATCCCGGCGCTCTTGAGGAAATTGGCGAGCATCGCATGGCCGTGTTCGGTGGCGATGCTTTCGGGGTGGAACTGCACGCCGTGGATCGGCAGGTCGCGGTGGCGAAAGCCCATGACGCTGGCATCGGAGGCGGTCGCGTTGACCACGAGGCAGTCGGGCACGTCGGTGACGATCAGCGAATGATAGCGCGTGGCGGTGAAGGGCGAGGGCAGCCCGGCGAACAGGCCGGTGCCGTCATGATCGACCGGACAGGTCTTGCCGTGCATCAGCCCGCCGCGCACGACCTTTCCCCCGAAATGCTGGCCGATCGCCTGATGGCCGAGGCAGACGCCGAGCAGCGGGCGCTGCACCTGCGCACAGGCGGCGACGAGGTCGAGCGAGATGCCGGCCTCCGTCGGGGTGCAGGGGCCGGGCGAGATCAGGAACCCCTGCGCATCGCTGGCAAGCGCGTCGGCGGCGGTCATGGCATCGTTGCGCTCGACCCGCACCTCGACGCCCAGTTCCATCAGATAGTGGACGAGGTTCCAGGTGAAGCTGTCGTAATTGTCGATGACGAGGATCATGGCACCGCCATAGCGTCCTGCGGGCGCGGTGCAACGACAGGAAAGCCTTGCGCGTTCAGCCTGCGCTCATCGATCGGGTCGGTTAGTGGGCGTGTGAGGGAGATGTACCGATGGCGCGTTGGGTTTTGGCGGGACTGGCACTGGCGATCGCGGGACCGGTAGCGGCGCAGGAAACGCCGGCCGATCCGCCGCAACGGGTGCGCAACGCGACCGTCTATGGCGAGGAAGCCTGCCCCAGGCCCGCCAGCAACGACGAAATCGTGGTGTGCGCGCGGCTGGGCGAAAACGAACGCTATCGCATCCCCAAGCGGTTCCGCGATCCGCCGTCGCAGGCCTCGGCCGATTCGAGCTGGGCGCAGCGCGCGGACGTGGCGATGGAGGCGGCGCGGGCGACGCGGCCCAACAGCTGTTCGGCGATCGGGATGAACGGCCAGAGCGGCTGTACCCAGGCGATGCTGCGCCAGTGGTTCGCCGAACGGCGTCAGCAGCAGCAGATGAACAGCGACATTCCCGGCGCGCGCTAGTCGGGCTTGCCCGTCCGGCGGCAGCGATCCGAGCAATAGACGACCTTGTCCCAGTCGCGCGCCCATTTCTTGCGCCAAGCGAACGGGCGCTGGCAGACCGGGCAGGTCCTGGTCGGCAGGTCGCGCTTGGCGATCCCTTGCGGCATCAGCGCGGGCAGCGGTCGAGGAAAGCGGCGACGCTGCCCAGATCGACCGAGCGGTCGAGATAGGTCTGGCCGATGCCTCGGGCGAGCAGGAAGGGCAGCGTGCCGCCCTCGCGCTTCTTGTCGTGGAGCATGTGGCCGACCAGTGTGTCGCCCGAGGCGGTGATGCCTGCGGCGGCGAGACCGTCGGGCAGCCCTGCGGCGCGCAGGTGTGCGGCGACGCGGGCGGCATCCTCGGCACGGCACAGCCCCTGTTCGGCGCTATAGGCGAAGGCGAGCGCCATGCCGGCCGCGACCCCTTCGCCGTGCAGCAGCGATCCGTCGAACCCGGCCTCGGCCTCCAGCGCGTGGCCGAAGGTGTGGCCGAGGTTGAGGAGCGCACGGGTGCCCGTCGTCTCGCGCTCGTCGGCGCCGACGATGCGGGCCTTCGCCCCGACCGAGCGGGCGATGGCATGGGTCCGCGCCAGCGGATCGCCGAGCAGCAGCGCCGTGCCGTTCGATTCGCACCATGCGAAGAAATCGGGATCGTCGATCAGCCCGTATTTCACGACCTCGGCATAGCCCGCGCGCACTTCGCGGGGCGGCAGCGTGTCGAGCGTCGTCGGATCGATCAGCACCAAAGCGGGCTGGTGGAACGCACCGACGAGGTTCTTGCCGGCGCGGGTGTTGATCCCGGTCTTGCCGCCGACCGACGAATCGACCTGCGCCAGCAGCGTCGTCGGTATCTGGACGAAGCCGCAGCCACGCTTGAGGATCGCGGCGGCGAAGCCGACGAGATCGCCGATCACCCCGCCGCCGAGCGCCACGATATGGTCGCTGCGCTCGACGCCCAGCGCCAGCAGCGAATCGAGCAGCCGTTCGAGCGTGGCCCAGCCCTTCGATCCCTCGCCCGCCGGAATCTCGATCGCCTCGCTGGCGATGCCGGCGGCGGTGAGCGACGTGCGCAGCGTGGCGAGGTGCATCGGCACCTGCGCATCGGCTACGATCACCATCCGCCGGCCGCGTGCAATGGGGCCGAGATGGTCGGCGGCGCGCGCCAGCACGCCATCCTCGATCACGATGTCGTAGCTGCGGTCGCCAAGCGCGACGGGAATGACGGTCATTGGCCGATGGCTTTCAGGATGGCGGAAACGGTGGCGTCGTGCGGCGCGTGCTGGCTGACGACGTGGATCGGGGCAAGCGCATAGACCGGATTGCGGATGCGGGCGAGGTCGCCCAGCACCTTGCGCGGGTCCTTGCCGCGCAGCAGCGGGCGGGTGTCGCGGCGGCGGACGCGTTCGGCGAGCACGTCGGGCGAGGCGTCGAGCCAGATCGCCAGCGCCTGTCCGAGGATCAGGTCGCGGGTGTCGGACTGCATGAACGCGCCGCCGCCGGTCGCGATGATCTTTGGCGTGCCGTCGATCAGCCGGGCGATCACGCGGCGCTCGCCGTCGCGGAAATGATCCTCGCCGAAGCGTTCGAAGATTTCGGCGATGGTCATGCCGGCGGCATGTTCGATCTCGTTGTCGGCATCGACGAAGTCGAGCTTCATCCGCTGCGCCAGCCGGCGGCCGACGGTGGATTTGCCGACGCCCATCAATCCGACGAGCACGATCGGCCGGCCGGTCCAGCGGGGCGGGGAAGGGGGAAGGGAGTCCTGAATTTGCAGCATTGCGCGAGGGGCTATACAGCCGCCCCGCCGATCGGGCAAAAGGCGCGTCGCCGTCTTTTTTTGTCGATCCTTCAGTACCGGGACGTTTTGATCCATGTCGCGTTCGCTTGTCATCCTCCTCGTCGTCGTAGTCGCGCTGGTCGCGGGACTGTTCCTGCTGGCGGGGCGTTCGACCGAGCAGCAGCCGACCCAGATCGAAAAGGCGGTCTCGCTTGAAAACCTCGCCAACTGACCGGTTGCGCATCGGGATCGCCGCCGCCGCGCTGATCGCGGCCGGCGTGCCGGCGATCGGACAGGACGTGCCCGAATCGCTGCTGCCGCCGGGGTTCGGCGATGCGCCGGTGCCGGCCCCCACGCCGACGCCGCGGCCGACCGCAGCGGCGCCGTCGACCGGCGCGCCGGGTTTCGCGCCGTCGGCGCCGATCGTCCAGCCGCTGCCGGGCGTGCCGGGCGCGGTGCCGACCCCGACGCCGACCGCATCGGCGACGCCGGTCGCGATCAGCCCGGAGGCGCTGCGGCAATATGAGCTGCCCGACTACGCCCGCCGCTCGACCGCCAGCATCGGCATCGCCGGGCAGGGCGGCGCATTCGGCAACGACGCGTTCGGGACCGCCGACGGACCGTGGCTGGAACGGGTGATGCGCTCGCTCGACGCGCCGGTCGCGTCGCGTTGGGTATCGATCGGACTGCGCCGCGCGCTGGTGTCGGATGTCATGACGCCGAGCGGGGTCGACGGTGCGGATTATGCCGCGGAGCGGGCATGGCTGCTGGTGCGGATGGGCGAGGCGGCTTCGGCGCGCGCGCTGGTCCAGTCGGTCGATATCGAGAATTATACGCCGAAACTGTTCCAGATCGCGATGCAGGCGATGCTGGCGACCGGTGATCCCGCCGGGCTGTGCCCGCTGGTCACCCCGGCGATGGCACAGTCGAACGAACGCGGCTGGCGCCTGGCCAACGCCATCTGCCTCGGCCTGTCGGGCAAGGCGCGCGAGGCCGGGCGGATCGTCGATCAGGCCCGTCGTGCCGCGCCGGGTGGCGGTGCGATCGACGTGGCGCTGGCCGAGAAGCTGGTCGGCAAGGGTTCGGCCGGACGCCGCGCCGCGACGATCGAATGGGACGGCATCGACCGGCTGACCGCATGGCGATACGGCATGGCCGCCGCCAGTGCGACGCCGGTGCCCGCCGCCCTGTTCGGCGGGGTCGGGCCGCAGGTCCGCTACTGGCACGCGACCGCACCGCAATTCGCGCCGGGCGTCCGGCTGGCCGATGCCGATCTGGCGGCGGCGCAGGGCGTGGTGTCGAGCGAGGCGCTGGTCGACCTGTACGCGCAACTGGGCAGCGACGAGGACGCGACCAGCAAGCAGGGCGCGCTGGCGACCGACCTGCGTACCGCCTTTACCGGCAACGATACCGACCGGCTGGCGATGCTGCGCCAGTTCTGGGAACCGGCGATCACCACGCCGTCCGGCTATGCCCGGCGGGTGCTGACCGCGCGCGCCGCGGCGATGATCGCGCCGGTCGCGACCCATGCGGGCGATGCCGACCAGTTGATCGCGTCCATGCTGAGCGCGGGCCTCGACCTGCCGGCGCTGCGCTGGCGCGGGATCGTGCCGGTCGGCAGCGATGGCTGGGCGATGCTGGCGGTCGCCGACCCGATGGGCCGGTCGGTCGCGGCGGGCGCGGTGTCGGACTATGCCGGGCAGAATGCCCGCAAGGGCCAGCTGCTGTTCGCGGCGCTTGCCGGGCTCGGCCGGCTGCCGCGCGACCAGGTGGCGGGCATGGCGCGCGAGCTGAACGTCGCGGTCGGCGCGCGCAATCCGTGGACGGACGCGATCGACCGCGCGGGCGTGAACGGCGAGGGCGGCACGGTGCTGCTGCTGGCGGCGAGCGGCATGCAGACGCGCGACTGGCGCGGGGTGCCGGCCGAGGCGCTGTTCCACATCGTCGCGGCGCTGCGCGCGGCGGGGCGCGAGGGCGAGGCGCGGATGATCGCGGCCGAGGCGCTCGCCCGGTCGTGACGTCTCCCGTGGCGACTGGCCCCGGCACCGACCGGGACCTGATCGACCGCTTTCTGGAGATGATGGCGGCGGAGGCGGGGGCGGCGCGCAACACCATCGCCGCCTATCGCACCGACCTGTCGCTCGCGTCGCAGGCGCTGTGCGGGCGGCTGGCAACGGCGGATGCCGCGGCGATCGGGCGGCTGGCCGACGGGTGGCAGGATTTCGCCAAGTCGACCGTCGCGCGCAAGGGCGCGGCGCTGCGGCGGTTCTTCGCGTTTCTGGCGGAGGAGGGGCTGCGCGGCGACGATCCGGGCGCGGCGCTGCCCCGGCCGGGTACGTCGCGCCCGCTGCCCAGGACGCTGTCGAGCGGCGATATCGATGCGATGTTCGCCGCGATCGACGCGCGGATCGCGCGGGTGCCGCCCGACCGCAACGACCTGCGCCTGTCCGCGCTGTTCGAGCTGCTGTACGGATCGGGACTGCGTGCGACCGAGCTGGTGTCGCTGCCCCGCGCGGCGATCGCGTCCGACCGGCCGTACCTGATCCTGAAGGGCAAGGGCGGGCGCGAGCGGATGGTGCCGCTGTCCGATCGTGCCCGTGCCGCCGTCGCGCGGTGGCGGGCGCACGTCCCCGCGGACAGCGCGTGGCTGTTCCCGTCGGGACAGAAGCACCTCGGCCGGATGCGGTTGTACCAGATCGTCCGCGCGCTGGCGGGCGAGGCGGGGATCGCGCCCGACCGGATCAGCCCGCACGTCCTGCGCCACGCCTTTGCCACGCATCTGCTGGAGGGCGGGGCCGACCTGCGCGCGTTGCAGGCGATGCTGGGCCATGCCGATATCGCGACCACCGAAATCTATACCCATGTCGATGCGTCGCGACTGGTACGGCTGGTCAACGAACGCCACCCGCTGATTGACGCCGGACGGACACGGCCATAGGGCGCGGAACCATGGCTACCTTCCTTGATTTCGAAAAACCCATCGCCGAACTGCAGGCGCGGATCGACGAACTGCGCGATACCGCCGCCGATGGCGAGCTGGACATCGCGACCGAGATCGGGCGGTTGCAGACCAAGTCCGACCGGCTGCTGCGCGAAACCTATGCGAAGCTGACCCCGTGGCAGAAGACGCAGGTCGCGCGCCATCCCGAACGGCCGCATTTCAGGCATTATGTCGCCGCGCTGGTCGAGGATTTCATGCCGCTGGGCGGTGACCGCGCCTTTGCCGACGATCAGGCGATCCTCGGCGGGATCGGCCGGTTTCGCGGGCGCAAGGTCGTGGTGATCGGCCATGAAAAGGGCGACGACACCGCCACGCGGCTGCGCCACAATTTCGGCATGGGCAAGCCAGAGGGCTATCGCAAGGCGATCCGCCTGATGCAGCTGGCCGACCGCTTCGCCCTGCCGGTGGTGACGCTGGTCGATACGTCGGGTGCGTTTCCCGGTATCCAGGCCGAGGAGCGTGGACAGGCCGAAGCGATCGCGCGATCGACCGAGGCGGCGCTGAACCTCGGCGTGCCGATGGTGTCGGCGATCCTCGGCGAAGGCGGATCGGGCGGCGCGATCGCGCTGGCGGCGGGCAACCGGGTGCTGATGATGGAACACGCCGTGTATTCGGTGATCTCGCCCGAAGGCTGCGCATCGATCCTGTGGCGCACCGCCGACAAGGCACCTGAAGCGGCCGAGGCGATGCGGGTGACCGCGCAGGACCTGAAGACGCTGGGCGTGATCGACCGGATCGTCGCCGAGCCGCTGGGCGCAGCGCACCGTGATCCGGCGGCGGCGATCGCCGCGCTGGGCGATGCGATCGATGGCGAACTGACCGAACTGGCGGCGCAGGATGCGGCCGGGCTGCGGCAGGCGCGGCGCAAGAAGTTTCTCGCAATGGGGCGGCTGTAACGCGAAAAGGGCGGCGGAACCGAAGTCCCCCCGCCCTTCCTGTTCGGCGTAGTGAAGGCTTACGAAGCCTTCATGTTCGACGTGACGTTGCCGAAGGTGGTCTTCAGCTGGTTGCCCAGGCCCTGCATCGCGGCGATGGCGGCGACGGCGATCAGCGCGGCGATCAGGCCGTATTCGATCGCGGTGGCGCCCTTGCTGTTCTTCAGGAAGGTACGGATCTTCTGCATAATTCGCTCCATGGTTCTGCGTGCTTCAATTATTCCCGGCGTTACGGAACAAAATTCCGGTCGGCTCGAAGAGGGTACGATCGGCGCGGTTGATAAAGGTTTAAAGGAACACGAGGGACTTCACTTTGATGGTTAACCGCGTGGGGTATGTTGCGTTACATTCGCGGTGACCCCGTTCCACAGGTCGCTGGTGGTCTTGCCGAGGGCGGCGATACCGGTCATGACCGCCAGGACCACCAGTGCCAGGATCATGCCGTATTCGACCGCCGTCGCGCCGCGCCGATCTTGCCAGAGGCTGCGGAAGACCCGCACAAGCGAACGCATGACGGCCTGACTCCCCGCGAAACTCCGTGGGCAATTCCTAGGCCGGTTGAGGTTAAGAAAGTGTCGATTCCCCCATCCCGCATATTGCTGGTTACCGCCGCCGCGCTGGTCGATCGCGACGGTCGCGTCCTGGTGCAGCAACGCCCGCCGGGCACGGCGATGGCCGGGCTATGGGAGTTTCCCGGCGGCAAGGTGGAACCGGGCGAAACGCCGGAGGCCGCGCTGATCCGCGAGCTGGACGAGGAACTGGGGATCGTGGTCGATCACAGCTGCCTCGCACCCGCGGCGTTCGCCAGCGAAGGGCTGGGCGACCGGCACCTGTTGCTGCTGCTGTACGCGCTGCGCAAATGGAACGGCATCCCGCAGGCGCGCCATGCGACCGCGCTGCAATGGCTGCGGCCGGTGCAGCTCCACGCGCTGCCGATGCCGCCCGCAGACCGCCCGCTGATCGGACTGCTGGAGACCCTTATCTAGGGCGCAGCGTGTCGGCGAGCGAGGCGGTGGCGCTGCCGCGTCTCGCCGGTTGCGGCTGGCTGGGCGCGGGGGCCCAGCCGGTGAGGTAGATCACCTCGAACTGTTCGGTCGTCCGCCCATCGGCGTCGGCGCGCTCCGCAAAGGCCGCCGCGGTCGCCATCAGGCCGGTTCGGCCGAGCGGCGCGGGTTCGAGCAGGCCGGTCGCGCCCATGCCGCGCAGGTCGTCGACCAGCCGCCCGAGCCCGGCATAGCGCACGCTCAGCGTTTCCGAATCGGCGACCGGCAGCGCGAAGCCGGCGCGCACCAGCAGGTCGCCGGCCGAGCGCAGGTCGATCTGCGGATGGACCCGGGCCGCCGGGCGGTCGGGTTCGGCGGCGAGCAACGACTGGCGCAGCGTTGCCAGCGTCCGCCCGCCGGTAAAGGCCGCGAGGAACAGCCCGTCGGGGCGCAGCGTCCGCCGGATCAGCGTCAGCGCGCCGGGCAGGTCGTTGACGCTGTCGAGCACGCCGACCGACACGACCAAGTCGAACGCCCCGTCGGCGAAGGGCAGCCGGTCCTCGTCCCCCTGCACCCCGTGCGCGCCCCGCGCAAAGGCGAAGCCGGGGTCGAAGCGCGCGACGCGGGTGCCGGGCGGCGGGGTGAAGGCGGCGTCGGCGCAGCCGAGGTCGAGCACGTCGGAGAAGCTGCGGGTGACGGCATGCAGCCGCTCCTCGATCCCCTCCAGCATGTAGCGGTGGAGGAAGTCGGCGCGGGCGAAATCGGTGGCAGCGCGGTCGCGGTGGAGGCGGCGGCGCTGGCGGGCGAAAAGGTCGGGGGCGGTCACGCGCCGCCTTGTGCCGGGTGGCGGGCGCGGCGACAAGGGCGCGATGCGCCCGCTCGCCGTCCCCGCCGCCGCCCTGGCCCAGCTCGTCGCGCTGGCGCTGCCGCCGCGCTGTCCGGGGTGCGGGTTGGTGGTGGAGGCGGATCACCGGTTCTGCGCGACATGCTGGTCGGGGCTGCGCTTTCTGGGCGATCCGGCGTGCGCGCGGTGCGGCGTGCCGTTCGCGGTCGATGCGGGGCCGGGGACGTGCTGCGCGACGTGCCTCATGCGGCCGCCGGGGCATGACGGGGTGCGGGCGGCGGTCGCCTATGGCCCGGTCGCGCGCGATGTCGCGCTGAAGCTGAAATATGGCGGGCGGCTGGCGCTGGCGCGGACGATGGCGCGGCTGATGGTGCGCCATCTGGCGGCGGACGCGACGTGCCTGATTCCCGTGCCGCTGCACCGGCGGCGGATCTGGACGCGCGGCTACAACCAGGCGCAGTTGATCGCCGCCGAACTGGGGCGGCTGTCCGGCGTCCCGGTGGCACGCGACGCGCTGCGCCGGACGCGGCCCACCCCGCCGCTGCGCGGGCTGGACGGACGTCGCCGGGCACAGGCGGTGCGCGGTGCGTTCGCCGTGACCGATCCGGCGCGGATCATCGGGCAGTCGATCGTGCTGGTCGATGACGTCCATACCAGTGGCGCGACGGCGCAGGCATGCGCCAGGGCGTTGCGCGCGGCAGGGGCGGTGCAGGTATCCGTCCTGTGCTGGGCGCGGGTCGTCGGGACGGACGATTGACAAGGGCGCACGGCGACCACAACTGCACTGGCATGGCAAACATCACCATCTATACCAAGGCGTTCTGCCCCTATTGCACCCGCGCCAAACGGCTGCTGGACGACAAGGGCGCGGCCTATGACGAGATCGACATCACCATGGGCGGGCCAAAGCGGCAGGAGATGCTGGGCCGTGCCAATGGCCGCACCACGGTGCCGCAGATCTTCATCGGTGATGCGCATGTCGGCGGATCGGACGATCTCGCCGCGCTGGAACGCGACGGCAGGCTGGACGCGCTGCTGGGCGCATGAAGCTCGCGCTGCTCCAGATGACTGCCGGTATCGATCCGGATGCCAATGCCGCGGTGCTGGTGGACGCGATCGAACGGGCGGCGGCGGCGGGCGCGGCGATGCTGTTCACGCCCGAAATGTCCGGACTGATCGATCGCGACCGCGAACGGGCAGCGGGATCGATCGCGACCGAAGCTGGCGATCGCGTGTTGCGCGCGGTATGCGATACGACGGCGCGGACCGGCGTCTGGGTGCATCTCGGATCGCTGGCGGTGCGGCGCGACGATGGCCGGCTCGCCAATCGCGGCTATGTGATCGACGACGGTGGCTGCATCCGCGCAACCTATGACAAGCTGCACCTGTTCGACGTGACGCTGCCCGGCGGCGAGAGCTGGCGCGAATCGGCGAGCTATGCGCCGGGCGAACGCGCCTGCGTGGTGACGACCCCGGCGGGCAAGCTCGGCCTGTCGATCTGCTACGACCTGCGCTTCGCCGACCTGTTCCGCGCGATGAGCGATGCCGGGGCGACGATCCTGTCGGTGCCGGCGGCCTTCACCGTGCCGACGGGGCAGGCGCATTGGCACGTCCTGCTGCGGGCGCGCGCGATCGAGGCGGGAGCGTTCGTCGTGGCGGCGGCGCAGACCGGCACCCATCAGGACGGCCGCACGACCTATGGCCATTCGCTGGTGATCGATCCGTGGGGCAAGGTTCTGCTCGACATGGGCGAGGGGGCGGGCATCGGCTATGTCGACATCGATCCGGCGCAGGTCGATACGGTGCGCGCGCGTATTCCGGTGCTCGACCATCGCCGTGCCATCCCGCCGGTCGAGCGTATCGCGTGATCGTGTTCGATCTGCGCTGTGGCAATACGCATGTGTTCGAGGCGTGGTTCGCCTCCAGCGACGCCTATGGCGAACAGCGCGAACGCGGCCTGATCCGCTGCCCGATGTGCGACGACGCGCGGATCGACAAGGCGGTGATGGCACCGAACATCGCGGCGAAGGGCGATCGCCCGGCGGGTCCGCCGCCCGGGGCGATGAAGGCGGCGCTGGCGGCGCTCGCCAGGGCGCAGCAGCAGGCGCTGTCGGGCAGCGAATGGGTCGGCCGCGCCTTTGCCGATCGCGCACGCGCGATGCACGTGGGGGAAGCGGACGTGGCGCCGATCCATGGCCAGGCGACCCGCGAGGAAGCGAAGGCACTGGTCGAGGAAGGCGTAACGATCGCGCCGCTGCCGCTGCCGGTGGTGCCGCCGGAGCGGGCGAATTAAAGCCTGATGACATTCAGCTATCCAGTGTCGTCCCGGGCTTACGGAGCCACTATTCTCGTCACCCCGGAACAGGTCCGGGGTGACGATGGGATGTAAATGTCGATCGGCCTTCGAGCGAAAGCTGGGCCGCAAGCCGCGTTTTGCCCGCGCCCTCACCGAGAGATGTCAGCCTTCGCCGGGACGGCGATTGGTGCGGCCCCCCACCCGTTTGCTTCGAGCGCAGATTCGAGCCTGTCGAGAACCGAAGTCGTGAAGGGGTTGCCCCAAATAACCGCGTTCTCGACGAGGGGCGGGTCGGATTGTCCCCCGGACAATCCGGATACCCAAGCGGGGCATGGTTCACCCGACCCTCTTCTCGACAGGCTCTAAGCTGCTCGAATCGAACGGTGGTGGAAGGGGCTAGGTGTTTGATCCATCCCTGTTGAAACGGGCGTCATCCCAGCGAAGGCTGGGATCTCCCGGTGGTAGCGCGCAGCAGAAGCCGATGGAGACCCCAGCCTTCGCTGGGGTGACGGTTCCATTCGGATGGATCAAACTCTAACGTGCCGATCGTCGACCGACGAACTGCGGCAGGAAAGCTGGTGGCCTCGGAGGGACTCGAACCCCCGACGCCCGCTTTAGGAAAGCGGCGCTCTGTCCAGCTGAGCTACGAGGCCATGGCAGCGCTGTATAAGCGCGCGCGCGCTTAGGCAATGCCGCCGATCAGCTGCCACATTCCCAGCGACCGTCGCGATAGACGCGCTCGCCGCCGTCGTCGGTGCGCATCGTCAGCGTCGCCGGCCACGCCCGGGTCGATGTCGACGCCTGCTGCCCCGGACCCGCCGGATGGTCGATCGTGAAGGCCACCTTGTCGCCGGCCAGGATGCCGCCCGTCTGCACCGCCTCGCGTCCCGGCGTGGCGGCGGTGATGCGGCGTTTCGCCTTGTTGAAATGGACCAGCCCGTCGCCTTCGTCCCGCACCAGCAGCAGCACCGGCCCGCCCGCGGTCGCGTGAAAGGTGCAGCCCGATCCCAGCAGATTCTTGTCGGCGAAGTCGGCGCGGACCATCGGCAGCAGTTCGGGGGCGGCGTGCGGCGCGGGGGTGTCGGGCAGGCCGCGGGTCGAGGCGACGGGCCGCTGCGGGTTGGCCCCCGGATCGACGCCGCCGATCGATCCGACCGGGGTCGCCGCCTGCGCGTCGGTCGCATTGGCCGGCGGGTCGGCCGAGCAGGCGGCAAGCGACAGCGTGGCGGCGGCGATGCAGGCGAGGCGGCGTGTCATGGCCGTAAAACGCCCGGCCGCCGATCGCCGTTCCGTCAGCCGCGCCCGATCAGCGCCAGCACTTCCTTGCGGCTGCGTTCGTCGTCGCGGAACACGCCCATCATCCGGCTGGTCGTCATGGTGACGCCGGGCGTGCGCACCCCGCGCGAGGTCATGCAGCCATGCGTCGCCTCGATCACTACCGCAACTCCGCGCGGCTTGAGGCCGTTCCAGATGCAGTCGGCGACTTCCGCCGTCAGCCGTTCCTGCACCTGCAGCCGCCGTGCATAGCCGTGCAGCACCCGCGCCAGCTTGGAAATGCCGACGACATGGTCCTGCGGCAGATAGGCGATGTGCGCCTTGCCCACGATCGGCGCCATGTGATGCTCGCAATGCGACTGGAACGGAATGTCGCGCAGCAGCACAATCTCGTCATAGCCGCCGACTTCCTCGAACACCCGTTCGAGGTGATAGGCCGGATCCTCGGCATAGCCCTGCGTATATTCCTTCCACGCCCGCGCGACGCGCAGCGGCGTGTCGAGCAACCCTTCGCGGTCGGGATCGTCGCCGGTCCAGCGGATCAGCGTGCGGATCGCGGCGGCGACGTCGTCGGGCACCGGAATCTTGGGGGCGGGGCCGACCAGTTCGCCGCCATCGGCATCGTCGTTCGCGTCACACATCCTGCTGGTCCATTCCCGATCTTCGATCCGATACAGCATGCCGGCTCTGCCCGCTGTAGCGGAGCAACTGTGGCTTCCATACCCGTTCGCCGACAAAAGCGCGGTTTCATGGTTGCTTGCCCGTTGACGCGGGATAGATGCTTCGTCACCAAATGCAACCTGCATAGCCGGACGATATCGGCAGCAGAGGAAGAGGGGATGCCATGACGAAGTTCCAACTGCTGGCGGCCACCGCCCTGTCCATGGTCGTCGGCGCGCTGCCCGCCGTCGCACAGACCACGGCCACGTCGCCCGTACCGTCCACGCCGACCGCCGCGGGCGCGGTGCAGCAGGACGTGCCGCCGACCGCCACCGAAGAGGATTGGGGCAACGAGATCATCGTCACCGCCAATCGCCGCGCCGAGCCGATCCAGGACGTGCCGGTCGCGGTGACCGCGGTGAACGCGCAGCTGCTCGACGATGCCGGCGTGCGCGACATCCGCGGGCTGGAACAGCTGGCCCCCTCGCTCCAGACCACGACCGGCCAGTCGTCGGCCGTATCCACCTCGCTGTCGATTCGCGGCGTCGGCACGGCGGGCGACAATCCGGGGTTCGAGCCGGCGGTCGGCGTGTTCATCGACGGCGTCTTCCGGTCGCGCGCAGGCATCGCCATCGCCGAACTGCCCGAGGTGGAACGCGTCGAGGTGCTGCGCGGACCGCAGGGGACGCTGTTCGGCCGCAATACCTCTGCCGGCGCGCTGTCGGTGACGACCGCGCTGCCGAAGTTCGATCTGGGTGGCTATGTCGAGGGCGAATACGGCAATTACAACGCATATGAGTTGAAGGGCGCGCTGACCGGGCCGGTGACCGAACAGCTCGCGCTGCGCGTCGATGGCGGCTATCGCAAGCGCGACGGCTATATCGACGACGTCAATTCCGACCGCGCGTTCAACGACATCAACCGCTGGTACGTCCGCGGCCAGGCGCTGTACGACACCTCGGCGTTCAGCTTCCGCCTGATCGGCGACTATTACAAGACCGACGAGCAGTGCTGCGGCGTCGTCAGCGGAACCCGCGGACCGACCGCCGCCGCGATCCAGGCGATCGCGACGCAGCAGGGCCGCACCGGCATCTATACCGGGCCGCCGTCCGACCGGAAGATGGCGGCATCGCCCAACCGCGATTATGGCGAAGCGGTGCGCGACTGGGGCTTGTCGGGCGAACTGAACGCCGATATCGGCGACCTGAAACTCACGTCGATCAGCGCCTATCGCGATTTCCGCGTACTGCGGAACCAGGACATCGACTATTCGGGGATCGATCGCGCCTATCGCGAAGGGTACAAGTCCTCGCTGCGCGACATCACGCAGGAACTGCGGCTGCAGGGGCAGCTGTTCGACGGCAAGCTCGATTTCCTCGTCGGCGGCTTCTACCTGAACGAAAAGCTGAAGCTGCGCGACACGGTGCGGCTGGGCAACGATGCCAACCGCTATGTCGACACGCTGCTGGCGGGCGTGCTGGGCGCGCCGCCATCGGCCGGCGGCATCGGGCGGGCGGCGCAGTTCTTCGGCAGCTTCAACGTGCCGACCTTTACCCAGCTGGTGACGTCGCTGCGCGGCGGCGCGGCGCTGCCCGCCGGCACGGTGCCGCTGTTCGGACAGTTGCTCTATGCGCAGAGTGCGGACTTGCAGGCCAATTTCGCGCCGGGATCGTCCGTCTTCAACTACCTCAACACGCCGCTGACGCCGAACGTCGCGGGACAGGGGAACAACAACGACGATTTCCAGGTCGATACCAACGCGTTCGCGCTGTTCACCCACAACATCATCAACGTGACCGATCAGCTGTCGGTGACGCTGGGCCTGCGCTACAATTACGAACGCAAGGAGCTGGCGGCATCAATCAACAGCAACCCGGCGGCATGCGGCTTCTTCCTCGGCAACGATCCGCGCGCGGTCGTCTATCGCAATGCGATCCGCACCGCGAGTCCGGCGCTGTTCCAGAACCTGTTCCTGCTCAGCTGCAACCCGGCGGTGTCGAGCGAGTTCAACGGCAACTACACCCATGACCGGTCGGAAAGCCGGCTGACCGGCACCGCCAAGCTCGCCTACAAGTTCACGCCCGACATCCTCGGCTATGCCAGCTACGATCGCGGGTTCAAATCGGGTGGCTACAATCTCGACCAGGCGAGCTTCAATACCCGCGTGCTGGGCGGCGACGGTGCGCAGGCCACCGATCTGGAATTCGGGGCGGAAACGGTCGACAGCTACGAACTGGGCCTGAAGACCAGCTTCACGCGCAAATTCTCGTTCAACGCCGCGTTGTTCTACCAGAAGTTCAAGGGGCTCCAGTCGCTGCTCTTCGCGGGCAACAGCTTCATCGTGCAGAACGTGCCGAAGTCGACCGCCAAGGGCGTCGAACTCGAGTCGCTGGTTCAGCCGATCCGCGAGCTGAGCTTCCGCTTCGGCTACACGCTGCTCGACGCATCCTATGATGCCGACAACGACTTCACCGGCACGCCGCTCCAGAACCAGAACGGCCGCCAGTTCCTGAACCAGCCGCGCAACGTGTTCACCGTCGCCGCGACGTGGACGCCGAAACTGACCGGCGACCTGAACGCGCTGTTCCATGTCGACATGCGCTACAACAGCGACGTGTCGATCGTCCGCGACGGCACCGGCACCACGCGGGTCGGCAATGACGGCTACCCGCTGCTCAACGGCAAGATCGGCGTGGCGACCGACGATCGCAGCAAGCAGCTGGAGTTCTTCGTCGAGAACATCACCAACCAGTATTACAACATCTCCGGCTTCCCGATCCCCGAGCAGACCGGCACCTATGGCGTCTATCCCGCCATGCCGCGCTTCTACGGGGTGCGTGCCCGGTTCGGTTTCTGACCCGAATTCGGGACGAAAGGCTGGTTATAGGGGGAATTTCGTGGAATCCCCGGTACGGTTTGTCGCTTTTCCCCCGCGACAAGCGCATCGGAACATTGCATAACCGTCGGCCTGCCGTGCCCACGGGGTGCGGCCCTCAGGGGGATTAGGAGGAATATTATGGCCAAGGAAACCACGACGACCGGCGGCGCCCGGGGCGGTATCGCGAAGCCGGTGCAGCCGTCGGCCGATCTGGCGAAGATCACCGGCTCCGATCCGCTGCCCCGCAGCGAAGTCGTCAGCAAGATGTGGGAATACATCAAGAAGCACGACCTGCAGAACCCGAAGGACAAGCGCGAGATCCTGGCCGACGCCACGCTCGAAAAGCTGTTCGGCAAGAAGTCGTGCTCGATGTTCGAAATGAACAAGCTGCTGAGCGCGCACATGAAGTGACCGGTTCGCGCCGCTGGTGCGGTGCGACCTGTTCGTGAAGACGCCGCCTGGGGCAACCCGGGCGGCGTTTTCGTATCGTGACAAAGCGTTGCCGGTGCGATTTTCGGAAACGTATCGTGCTCTCGATCGGTTATGTCCGTATCGGACAAACGTCCGAACCGGTTACCGGCCAGCATGGGCCGGAACCATTCGCAGGAACAGGAGATGGACATGACGATCGGATTGGCCGGCATGATATGGGTGATGGCTTCGGTCGCGCCGCAGGCCGGCATGGCGCACAGCGTTCGCATCGACCACGCCACCGGCACGGTACAGTCGGACTATCGCGCTGACGTACAGGTCACCCACCGCCAGGTCGGCGCGGCCGGTGCGGGCGGACGCCCGTCGACGTTGCGCTGCATGTGGCGCGCGGGACTGGTGGTCGACCGGCAGGCACGGCACGCCTCGGGATCGACGCTGGCACGCTCGTTCGCGCACGACAATGTGGTCGAGGGCAGCCGGCCGGGCTGGTGCAGCGCGCAGAAGCGCGCGATCGCGGATGAAGTCGCGACGCGCACCCCCGAACTACAGGCGCAACTGGTACGACTGGCGCAGGAGGACCACGGGGTACTCCACGCCGAAATCGACCGGATGCAGGGAAACAGACAGGCAGGATGACAGCAAGAGCAGTTTTCGGAGCGATGTCGCTGTTGCTGACGACAGCGGCACAGGCGCAGTCGCTGCCGTCGGTCGGGGTTGAGGCGACCACCGACGAACGGCGGCGCGGGTTGAGCTGGAGCGAGGGCAGGGCATCGATTTCCGGCGATGCCGCGCTGACGCTGGGCGCGATCGAGATCGACGCCCGGGTTGCCGCCCTGCGCGACTCGGTGCGACACGATGGCGCCGATGCGGTTGCCGATCTGGGCGCGGCGTTCGTTGCCGATGCCGGACCGTTGCAACTGCGCGGGCGGGCGATCGGTCACATCTTCGCCGGCGCGGCGCGTGGCATGGACTATGCCGAATTCGGCGGCGATGCGCGCTATGCGCTGGGGCCGGTCGAACTGACGGCCGGCGCGCTCTATGCTCCGCCGCAGCGGGCGATCGGCGGCAGCAACCTGTATCTGTCGGCACAGGCGGTCGCGGGGATACCGGCCACGCCGTTCACGCTGGTCGGCGGCGTCGGACGCTCGTCGGGCGCGGTGGACGCTGCCGCGCGCGCCGACCGGTTGCGGCCCGGCGGGACCTATACCGACTGGCGGCTGGGCGTCGAACATACCACCGGCCCGCTGACGCTGGCGGTCGACTATGTCGGGACCGACCTGACCGACGACCGCGTGGTAAGCGCCATCGGGGATCGGCGACACGGCGGCGACCGGATTCTGGGCCGGGCGCGGTTCGCGTTCTGAGGCCCTGAAGACGCAAACGCCGCACCAATGGTTGGGACGGTGCTTCCGGCTCTGAATCCAAAAGCGCACGTCACCCCAGCCTGCGCTGGGGTGACGTTTTTGGCTGGGTTTATCCCCGCACCGTCGCATTGGCCGCGCTCAGCGCCGCCCGCACCGTCGCGGTCGCGACGT
This sequence comes from Bacillus sp. 2B10, assembly GCA_003946805.1. GTDB lineage: Bacteria > Pseudomonadota > Alphaproteobacteria > Sphingomonadales > Sphingomonadaceae > Sphingomonas. The sequence continues at coordinate 42,208 of RPSH01000024.1, forward strand.
CGCCGTCGATCCCCACCCCGAACACCCGCCGCCCGTCGGGCAGGCTGCATTCGAGATACGCCGCGGCCTGCGCATCGGCGCCATGGCCGATCGCGTGCTCGCTGTAATCGATGACGTCCATGTCGATGCCGCCCTCGTCGCGCAGCGCGGCGAGCAGCCCCGACAGCAGCCCGTTGCCCTTGCCCGAGATCGAACGCTCCTCGCCATCCATCTGGACGCGGCCGACGAAGGTGCGCGGCGGACCGCCGCCGGGCGCATGGGTTTCGGCATAGTCGATCAGTGCGTAGCGATCCTTGCCGTGCGGCAGATACGCGTCGTGGAACGCGGCCCAGATGTCGGCGGCGTTCAGTTCGCGGCCCAGCCGGTCGGCCATCGCCTGCACGTGGCGGCTCAGATCGGCCTGCAACCGCTTGGGCAGCTTCAGCCCCTTGTCCTGTTCGAGCACCCACGCCACGCCGCCCTTGCCCGACTGCGAATTGACGCGGATCACCGCTTCATAGCTGCGGCCGAGATCGGCGGGGTCGATCGGGAGATAGGGGACTTCCCATAGGCCGTCGTTGCGCACCGCCTGTGCCGCCATGCCCTTCTTGATCGCGTCCTGATGGCTGCCCGAAAAGGCGGTGAACACCAGATCGCCGGCATAGGGCGTGCGCGGATGGACCGGCAGCGCGGTGCAATAGTTCACCGTGTTCACGACCTCGTCGATGTCCGACAGGTCGAGCTGCGGGTCGACGCCCTGCGTGTAGAGGTTCAGCGCGACCGTCACGAGATCGCAATTGCCGGTCCGCTCGCCATTGCCGAGCAGGCAACCCTCGACCCGGTCGGCGCCGGCCATCAGCCCCAGTTCGGCGGCGGCGACGCCGGTGCCGCGGTCGTTATGGGTGTGCAGCGAGATGACGACGCTGTCGCGGTTGGGCACGTTGCGACAGAACCATTCGATCTGGTCGGCATAGACGTTGGGCGTCGCCGCCTCGACCGTCGCCGGCAGGTTCAGGATCAGCGGCTTGTCCGGCGTCGGGCGCAGCACGTCCATCACCGCTGCGCAGACCTCGACCGAGAAGTCGAGTTCGGCGGTCGAAAAGGTTTCCGGGCTGTATTCGAACCGCCAGTCGGTGTCCGGGCGCTTCGCCGCCTCGTCGCGCAGCACCTTCGCACCCGCGATGGCGATCTCGCGGACTTCGTGGCGTTCCATGCCGAACACGATCCGCCGCCATGCCGGGCTGACCGCGTTGTAGAGGTGGACGATCGCCTGCCTCGCGCCGTCGAGGCTTTCGAAGCTGCGCTCGATCAGGTCGCGGCGCGACTGGGTCAGCACCTGCACCCACACGTCGTCGGGAATGCGATCGTCGCGCACCAGGCTGGAAATGAAGTCGAACTCGGTCGCCCCGGCGGAGGGGAAGCCGACCTCGATCTCCTTCAGCCCGACCTTCAGCAGCAGGTCGAAGAACCGGTTCTTCTTCTCCGCGCCCATCGGGTCGATCAGCGCCTGATTGCCGTCGCGCAGGTCGGTCGACAGCCAGCGGGGAGCCGTGGTGATCGTGCGCGACGGCCATTGCCGGTCGGGCAGGTCGATGGTGGGGAAGGGGCGGTATTTGGTCGAAGGATCGCGCAGCATGTCGTCTCTGGCCTGTCTGGGGCGCTACCCGAGCGCCGGTATCTGCCGAAAGGGTTCGATACTCCCTCAGGACCAGCGCACGCGCGTGCGATCCGGCCCTAAGGGCGGCTAAGTCGTAGCAGTCGGGCGTTCGCGCAGACCATGGCGCGTCTGTGGGGAAAAGCGGTCCGAAAGTCCATAGGCGAGGGGCGTCGATACCGGTTGGTAACGAAGCCCGCTGTATCGACAGTGGTTTGGCGGGTTTCCGATGAGGCGATGATGTTGCAGCTGATCTATGTAAGCACGGCCCGCACCGGTGCGACGATCGATCTTGCCCGGATACTGGCGAGTTCGCGGCGCAACAACCGCCGCGACGGCATCACCGGATTGCTGCACCACCGCGGCCGCCGGTTCCTGCAGGCGCTGGAAGGGGAGGCGGCGCACGTCGAGGCGGCCTATGCGCGCATCGCCGCCGATCCGCGGCACCATGCGATGGTCGTGCTGTCCCGGCGCGAGGTCGCGACGCGCGAGTTCGGCGACTGGGCGATGGCCGCCGACGACGGCACGGGCAGCATCGTCGCACAGGTCGCGACGCTGGTCGAAGGTGCCGCGCCCAGCGTGCGCGGCACCTTCGAAGGGTTCGCGGCGATGCGCGCGGCCTGAACCCCGCGCACCGACCGGCGTTACGCCGCGACGAACGCGGCGTTGATCGTCAGGTCGACCTTGTCCGACACGACCGGCACGGCCATGCCGAGCCCGAACTCGCTGCGATTGATCGATCCCGTCGCGGTGAAGCCGACATTCTTCTTCTTGTTCATCGGGTTCTCGCCCGCGCCCACGAAGCGCATGGTCAGTTGCACCGGCTTCGTCTGGCCCTTGATCGTCAGGTTGCCGTTCATCATCCAATGATCGCCCATCGGCTGGATGCGGGTCGACACGAACTTCGCGGTCGGGTTGTTGGCGACGTCGAAGAAATCCTTCGACTTCAGATGCTCGGCGAATTGCGGGCTGGTGACGGTCAGCGACCTGGCGATGTCGAAATCGATCGCGACCTTGCTGGCCGCCGGGTTCTTCGGATCGATCGTCGCGGTACCGCCAGTTGCACCGAACAGGCCGTCCAGCATCGAGAAGCCCATATGGTTCACGCGCCAGTGGACCTGGGTATGCGCGGTATCGACGGTGTAGGTGCCGGCGGTGACGCGGGCCTTGTCGGGGGCGCCGGGCAGCTGGGCGACGGTCGGGGCGGCGACCGCGAACAGGGCGGCGGCGAGGATCAGGGGCGTGCGCATGGGTGTGGCTCTCCGGTTGAGGCGAAGTCGGGATGCCGCCGTTGTCGGAGGTGCCACGCTTCGGGTCAAATACCGGATGCGAAACGGTTGGTTTCGGTTTCGGTGCCGTGGGGTGGGGGCATATTGCCGCCCGCCCGTCGGTCGCGGCAAAGCCGCGCCCCGAGGGGCGGGCTTTGTCGCGCCGGCCGGTCCAAAAGCTGTCGAGTGCAGCGGCCTCGCCGCTGCGCTCCGTCAGTTTTTGGACTGGTCCACCAGCTTATTCGCCCCGATCCACGGCATCATCGCCCGCAGCTCGCTGCCGGTCTTTTCGATCGGGTGCGCCGCCGCCTGCTTGCGCGCCGCCTTCAGCTCGGGCTGTCCGGCACGGTTGTCGAGGACGAAATTGCGGACGAAGCGGCCCGACTGAATGTCGGCCAGCACGCGCTTCATTTCCTTCTTGGTCTCGTCGGTGATGATCCGCGGACCCGTCACGATGTCGCCATACTCGGCGGTGTTCGAGATCGAATAGCGCATGTTGGCGATGCCGCCCTCATACAGCAGGTCGACGATCAGCTTGGTTTCGTGGAGGCATTCGAAATATGCCATTTCCGGCGCATACCCGGCCTCGACCAGCGTTTCGAACCCGGCCTGGATCAGGTGGGTGATGCCGCCGCACAGCACGGCCTGCTCGCCGAACAGGTCGGTTTCGCATTCCTCGCGGAAGTTCGTCTCGATGATGCCCGAACGTCCGCCGCCGACGCCGCTGGCATAGGCGAGCGCGATGTCGTGCGCGTTGCCCGACGCGTCCTGATGGATCGCGACGAGGCACGGCACGCCGCCGCCCTTCACATATTCGCTGCGCACGGTGTGGCCGGGGCCCTTGGGCGCGATCATGATGACGTCGACGTCGGCGCGCGGCTCGATCAGCCCGAAATGGACGTTCAGGCCGTGGGCGAAGGCGAGTGCCGCACCCGGCTTCAGGTTCGCATGGATATCGTCGGCATAGATCGCCGCCTGATGCTCGTCGGGCGCGAGGATCATCAGGATGTCGGCCCATGCCGCGGCTTCGGCGTTCGGCATCACCTTGAAGCCCGCGCCCTCCGCCTTGGCGGCGCTCGCCGATCCCGGACGCAGCGCGATCGCGACGTTCTTCACGCCCGAATCACGCAGGTTCTGCGCATGGGCATGGCCCTGCGAACCATAGCCGAGGATCGCGATCTTCTTGTCCGAGATCAGGTTCAGATCGGCATCGCGATCGTAATAGACACGCATGTGGGGTTCCCTTTCGAAAGTTGCGTCACCCCAGCGAAGGCTGGGGTCTCCGTCCGCAAGCGCGGGGTCCGTGGAAAGAGACTCCAGCCTTCGCTGGAGTGACGGAGTACGGCGAATAGATTTCAGGCGGCCTCTCGTCCGCGGGCGATGGCGGCGATGCCGGTGCGAGCGACCTCGACTAGACCGACTTCGGCCATCAATTCGGTGAACTTGTCGATCTTTTCGATCGATCCCGTCACCTCGAACACGAAGCTCGATACCGTCGCATCGACCACGCGCGCGCGATAGACTTCGGCCAGTCGCAGCGCCTCGATCCGGTGCTCGCCGGTGCCGACGACCTTGACCAGCGCCAGCTCGCGCTCGACATGCGCGCCCTGCACCGTCAGGTCGATGACCTTGTGGACCGGCACCAGCCGGTCGAGCTGGGCGATGATCTGTTCCATCACCGGCGGTGATGCGCTGGTGACGATGGTGATGCGGCTGACCGCCTTGTCGGCGGTGATCTCCGACACGGTCAGGCTCTCGATATTATAGCCCCGCCCGGAAAATAGCCCGGCGATACGCGCGAGGATGCCGGGTTCGTTGTCGACGAGCACGGCCAGCGTGTGCCGTTCGGTCTGTTCGGTCTTGATGTGCATGTTCGTCCCTGTTCCTCCCCGGAACGGGGAGGGGGACCAAGCGCAGCTTGGTGGAGGGGGACCCCCACACAGCGTGTCGCTTGGGGAAATCCCCCTCCACCGCTCTGCGAGCGGTCCCCCTCCCCGCGGAGCGGGGAGGATCTAAGTTTTACACCAGCGCCTTCGCCTCGTCGTCCATCTCGCCCGAGACTTCGTTCGCCTGCAGGATCATGTCGGTATGCGCCGCTCCGCTAGGGATCATCGGGAAGCAGTTGGCGAGCTTCGCCACCATGCAGTCGACCATCACCGGCCCGTCATGGTCGAGCATCGCCTGAATCCCCGCGTCCAGCTGGTCCGGCCCCTCGATGCGGATGCCCTTCCAGCCATAAGCCTCGGCCAGCTTCACGAAATCGGGCAGCGAGTCCGAATAGCTGTTCGAATAGCGCGACGAATAGGTCAGCTCCTGCCACTGGCGGACCATGCCCATATATTCGTTGTTCAGGATGAACACCTTCACCGGCAGGCGATATTGCGTCGCCGTCGCCAGCTCCTGGATGTTCATCTGGATCGACGCCTCGCCGGCGATGTCGATGCACAGCGCGCCCGGATTGCCCAGCTGCGCGCCGATCGCGGCGGGCAGGCCATAGCCCATCGTGCCCAGACCGCCGCTGGTCAGCCACTTGTTCGGCGCCTCGAACCCGAAATGCTGCGCGGCCCACATCTGGTGCTGGCCGACCTCGGTCGACACGATCGGCGCGCGATGCTTGGTCGCCTCGTACAGCGCGCGGACGGCACGCTGCGGCATGATCTCGTTGCCGCCTTCGGGAAAGTCGAGGCAGCGCCTCGCGCGCCAGCCATCGATCTTCGACCACCATTCGGTCAGGTCGGGTTTGGGATGCTGGCGCGATTTCCACACGCGCACCATGTCCTCCATCGCGTGACCGGCATCGGCGATGATGCCCAGGTCGGCACGGACGATCTTGTTCACGCTCGACCGGTCGATATCGATATGGACCTTGCGGCTGCGCGGGGAAAAGGCGTCGAGCCGCCCCGTCACCCGGTCGTCGAAGCGCGCGCCGATGGCGACGACCAGATCGGCCTCGTTCATCGCCATGTTCGCTTCGTAGGTGCCGTGCATCCCCAGCATGCCCAGCCATTGCGAGCTGGACGCGGGCAGCGCGCCCAGACCCATCAGCGTCGAGGTGACCGGCGCGCCGGTGACGCGCGCCAGTTCGCGCAACAGCTGCGATGCCGCCGGACCCGAATTGATGATGCCGCCGCCGGTATAGAGCACCGGACGTTCGGCGGCCGCCAGCATGTCGACGACCTGCTCGATCTGGGCACGATCGGCCTTCACCTTGGGGCGATAGGTCTTGTGCTGGATCGGGCCGGGCCTGGTATAGCGGGCGGTCGCAACCTGCACGTCCTTGGGGATGTCGACCACGACCGGGCCGGGACGGCCGGCGGTGGCGATATGGAACGCCTCGTGGATGACATGGCCCAGCTTGGCCGGGTCCTTCACCAGATAGTTGTGCTTGCAGCAGTGGCGCGTGATGCCGACGGTATCGGCCTCCTGAAACGCGTCGGTGCCGATCAGCGCGGTCGGAACCTGCCCGGTGATGACGATCATCGGAATCGAATCGAGCAGCGCGTCGGTGATGCCGGTGATCGCGTTGGTCGCACCCGGTCCCGACGTGACCAGCACGACGCCGGGCTTGCCGGTCGAACGGGCATAGCCCTCCGCCGCATGCGTTGCCGCCTGTTCGTGCCGGACGAGGATGTGCTTGATCCGGCTGTGTTCGAACAGCGCGTCGTAGATCGGCAGCACCGCGCCGCCGGGATAGCCGAATACGACTTCCACACCGAGGTCGACGAGGGCCTCGACCAAAATGGCGGCTCCACTCTTCTCGGGCATGGGTCTTCACTCCTCAATATCTCGCAGGCGCGATAGCACCGTTGGAACGGCGTCGCTAGTCGCAGCAAATATGCGTGTCAACCATCATTGGCGTAATAAAGTGTCGAATATGGTCGACAATGCGCATGTTTCGGTTTCGCTGGTGCGAAGCCAGCCGGCCGGTGGCTGGTTGCGGAACCACGTATACTGCCGTTTCGCATATTGCCGCGTTGCGAAACGCGCCGTGGCAAGCGCCTCCGCCCGGGTTGTGGCACCCTCCTGCCATGCCGCGATCTCACCCACGCCGATCGCGCGCCGCACCGGCGCATCGGGCGCGATGTCGTCGCGGGCGAGCAGCGCGGCGACTTCCTCGACCGCGCCGCCGTCGAACATTTCCGCCAGTCGCCGGTCGCAGCGTTCGGTCAGCCAGTCGCGATCGGGCAGCAGGACCATCGCCGACAGCGCGATGCGATCGCCGATGCCGCCGCTGCGGTCACGCTGCCAGTCGGCCAGCGTCCGGCCAGTCGACCGCACCACCTCCAGCGCGCGCGTGACCCGGGTCGTATCGGCCGGGTTCAGGCGCGCGGCGGCGGCCGGGTCAAGCCGGTGCAGCATCGCCGCCGCCTGTTCCAGCGGCAGCGCGCGGACCTCGGTCCGGATAGCGGGATCGATGTCGGGCACCGGCGCGATCCCGTCGATCAGCGTGCGCAGATACAGGCCGGTGCCGCCGACCAGTACCGGCAGCTTGCCCGCGGCATGGGCGGCGTCGATCGCGACCGTCGCGTCCTTTGCCCATGCGGCGGCGGAATAGCTGTCCGCGCCGTCGACATGGCCGAACAGGCGATGCGGTGCCTGCGCTTCTTCCTCCGGTGCGGGGCGGGCCGACAGCACGCGCAGGTCGCGATACACCTGTGCGCTGTCGGCGTTGACGACCACGCCGTCATGTCCTCGCGCGATCGCGACCGCCAGCGCGGACTTGCCGCTGGCGGTCGGGCCTGCGATGAGCGCGACCCTCGGACGGTCAGGAGAATTCGCCATGTTCATCGCCACGCTGATAGCAGCCGAATCGATCGCCGCGGGCGATATTTCCGCCGCCGCCGATCGCCTCGACACGGCGGGTTGCCTGATCGAGGGCTGGACGTGGCTCGACGAAGGCCGTGCCGCCGATATCCGTTTCGCGACGGACCCCGACGCGGCGCGCGCCGCGATCGAAGGGCAGTTTCCCCGCACCGATATCGCCGTTCAGCCCGCGGCGGACCGCGAGAAGAAGCTGCTGGTCGCCGACATGGATTCGACGATGATTACCGTCGAATGTATCGACGAACTGGCCGACTATGCCGGGATCAAGCCACAGATCGCCGAGGTGACCGAACGTGCGATGCGCGGCGAACTCGACTTCGCTTCGGCACTCGATGCGCGCGTCGCGCTGCTGGAGGGGCTGGAGGAAGGCGCGATCCAGCGCTGTCTCGACGAGCGGGTCAAGCTGATGCCCGGCGCGAAGACGCTCATCCGGACGATGCGCGCGCGGGGTGCGACGACGATCCTCGTCTCGGGCGGCTTCACCCGCTTCGCCGAGCCGGTCGGCCACGAACTCGGTTTCCACCGGATGATCGCCAACCGCCTGCTGATCGAGGACGGCCGGCTGACCGGCAAGGTGCGCAAGCCGATCGTCGATGCGACGACCAAGGAAGTGACGTTGCTGGCGGCGATCGACGAACTGGGCATCGATCCGGCGGCGACGCTGGCGGTCGGCGACGGGGCCAACGACCTGCCGATGATCCGCCGCGCTGGCCTGGGCATCGCCTATCACGCCAAGCCGATCGTGGCTGCCGAGGCCGGGGTGCGGATCGACCACACCGATTTGACCGCCCTGCTATATATACAGGGGATCGCGCGCGCCGACTGGGCGACGGGCTGATCGTTTCAGCGCTTCATCGGGACGCAGGTCGTCGGGCGGATCGCCGCGCAGGCGCGGCTGGCTTCCGCGCTCGACGCGAACGGCCCGACCTGTAGCCGGGTGACGCCGCCGGCCTGCTCGTAATAGGGCTGGCGACCGGCGAACTTGCCCGCGACGCTGCTCCACAGGCGACGGGCGTTGCCGCCGTCCTTGAATGCGCCCAACTGCACCCGCCACCCGCCGTCGCGCACCGGTGCCGGTTTGGCGACGGGAGCGGGGGCCGGACGGGGCGTCGGGATCGGCCTGGCGACGGGCGTCGCCACCGCGCGGGGCGTCGGCACAGGCTGGACACTCGCCAGCGCCGGACGGCCGGCGTCGCGCTCGAGGTCGCGGGCCATCGCCAGCGCCGCCTGCCGGTCGGGCAGCGGGACGTAGCGGTCCATCTCCGCCAGCGTCGCCGACGCCTGCGGCAGCCCCGCCGACGACGCGCGCGTCATCAGCGCATAGGCCCGCCGCCAGTCCTTGGGCACCGCATCGCCGTTGAACAGCATCGTGCCAAGGACAAATTGGCTCCGCGCTTCCCCCCGCTGCGACGATTTCTCCAGCCATTTCACCGCCTCGGCGCGCTTGCCGTTCTGGAACAGGATCAGGCCGTAATTGTCCTCCGCCTGCCGGTGCCCCTGCTGCGCGGCACGGGCATACCATAGTTCCGCCTGCGCCATGTCCATCGGCACGCCCCGGCCCAGCTTGTATGCCTGCCCCAGATTGAACTGCGCATCGGCATCACCGGCAACGGCTGGTTGCTGCCATTCGCGCACCGCTGTAGCCCAGTCGCCACGCGCCCACGCATCGACCCCGGCCTTCACGTCCGCCATCGCCGCCGTCGACAGCATCGCGCCGGCCAGCGCCAGCCCAACCACACCGCGCATCGAATTCCCCTTTGCGTCTCAGGACTTCTTCCTATCAGCGGTTCACGATGTTCGGAAAGCCTTTCGCGCGCGGGCAAGCATGGACGCCGCGTTAACCGCTTCTTATCCGACGCCGTGTCATGCCGTCCCGGGATTTACGGGGAGACGACGGCGCAATGCGCGTACTGGCGGTGGCATCGCAAAAGGGTGGTTCGGGCAAGACGACCTTGTCCGGGCATCTGGCCGTGCAGGCCGAACGCGCCGGTGCCGGGCCGGTCGTGATGGTCGATATCGACCCGCAGGGATCGCTGGCCGACTGGTGGAACGCACGGGTGACCGACGAACCGGCCTTCGCGCAGACGATGGTCGCGCGGCTGGCCGCCGATCTGGAGACGCTGCGCGCGCACGGGTTCAAGCTGGCCGTGATCGACACGCCGCCGGCGATCACCATGGCGATCCAGAGCGTGATCGCCGTCGCCGAACTGATCGTCGTGCCGACGCGGCCCAGCCCGCACGACCTGCGCGCGGTCGGCGCCACCGTCGACCTGTGCGACCGTGCCGGCAAGCCGCTGGTTTTCGTCGTGAACGCCGCGACGCCGGGTGCGCGCATCACGACCGAAGCGACGATGGCATTGTCGCAGCACGGTACGGTCGCGCCGGTCATCATCCACCACCGCGTCGATTTCGCGTCGTCGATGGTCGACGGCCGCACCGTCATGGAGATCGATCCGTCCTCGAAGTCGAGCGCGGAGATCGAGGGGCTGTGGAGCTATATCCAGGACCGGCTGGAAAAGAATTTCCGTCGCACGGTCTTCGCCGTACCGACCCTGCCCGGCGCGACCCGCGTCGCCGCCGGCGGTTTCGGCCGCCGGGGGCAGGGGGGCGGCGCATGACGACGCAGCGTCCCCCGGCATCGATCGATTCGGCCCTGCTGGCGCGCAAGGGCGAGGCGCGCCCGGCGATGCGGCCGCACGGCACGGGTCCGACCGGCGACGGCGACGATCTCGGCTGGAACGATCTGGGCGATGCCCGCCCGGCGGTATTGCGCGACCGTGCGAAGCTGCAGGCGCTGCCCTCGGGACCGCCCGGCGAGACGATCCAGCTGACGCTCGACGCCGACCGGATGCTGCGGCTGCGGCTGGCGGCGACGGTCCGCGACATTTCCCCGGAAGCGTTCGTGCGCGAGGCGCTCGACCACTTCCTGCCATCGACCTCCGACATCGCGGCGCTCGTTCAGCGCCTCGCCCCCGACGGGGCAGCAAAGGGCAAGCCATGAAGACGCATCTGCTGGTATCGATCGGCCTCGCCACGGCCATGCTGGGCGGTTCGCTCGCGCTGGTCGCGGGCGGCACGGTCGCGGTCGCATCATCGGAGGACGGCGCGGCAGGCAAGTTCGCGGGCAAGGCGCTGCAGGCGCTGGCGAAGCACCGCCCGGCACAGGCGGTGACGTTCGCGGAACAGGCCGTGGCGCTGTCGCCGCGCGACGCGACCTATCGTTCGCTGCTGGGACGCGCATACCTTGCCGCCGGCCGGTTCGCGTCGGCGACGCAGGCGTTCAGCGACGTGCTGGCGCTCGATCCGACCGATGCGAAGGCGGCGCTGAACCTTGCGCTGGCGCAGACCGCCACCGGCGAATGGGTCGCGGCGCGCGACACGCTGACCGCACATTCGGCACGGATTTCGCCGGCGGATCGCGGCCTCGCCCTCGCGCTGGCCGGCGATCCGGCGGGCGGCATCGCGCTGCTCAGCGAAGCGGCGCGCGATCCGGCGGCGACCGCGACGATCCGCCAGAACCTCGCGCTCGCGCTGGCGCTCGACGGGCGCTGGGTCGATGCGCGGACGGTGGCGTCGGTCGACATGGCGCCGGCACAGGTCGACCAGCGGCTGGTGGAATGGGCGGCGTTCGCGCGCCCCGAACACGCCGCGCAACAGGTCGCCGCGCTGCTCGGCGTCACGCCTGCGCCCGATCGCGGCCAGCCGGTCCAGCTTGCCCTCTCCGCGCCGGCAGCGCCCGTCGCGCTGGCGCAGGCCGACCCGGTCCCTGACGTACCCGCCGCCGTGGTCCCGGTCGAACCGGTCGTCGATACCCCGATCGTCCCCGCCGTGCCCGCCCCGGTCCGGCTGGCGGCGACCGTCCGCCCGGCGATCACCTTTGCCCCGCGCCGCGAGATCGTGCAGGCATTGCCGGCCAGCTATCTGCGACAGGCGCCCGTGCGCATGGCCGCCCGCGCCCGTGCCACGGCGGCGCCCGCGGCACAGGCTGCCACCGGCGGCAACTATTACGTCCAGCTCGGCGCGTTCGACAATGCCGCCGTCGCGCGCGACGCGTGGCGCCGGATGCGCCGCAACGTACCGCGCCTCTCCGCGCTGACGCCGCAGGGCATGCAGGCCAGCATCCGCGGGGCGAGCTTCTATCGCCTGTCGGTCGGCGGGCTCGCCCGCGCCGATGCTGCGACGCTGTGCGGCAGCGTGCGGGCAAAGGGCGATCGCTGCTTCGTGCGCACCCATGCCGGCGAACAGCTGGCAAGCTGGGCCCGTCCCGAGCGCCTCGCCGCGCGCTGACCCCTTTCCCGAGCCTCTCCCAGGAGGAGGCGGCGCGTTCCCGTTACAGGAACGCGCCGCCCTTTATCACCCGGACCGCGCGGCCCTGTACCGGCAGGCCGTCGAACGGCGTGTTCGCCGCCTTGCCCGCCAGCGCATCGGCGCGGACCTGCCACGGTGCGTCCCGGTCGATGACGATCAGGTCGGCGGGTGTGCCGGACGCAAGCGTCCCCGAATCGAGCCCGAGCAGCCGCGCCGGGTTGTACGCCAGCAGCGCGAACAGCCGGTCGAGCCCGATCAGCCCGTCGCGCACCAGCCCCAACCCCATCGGCAGCAGCGTTTCCGCCCCCGCCATGCCCGGTTCCGAATCGGCGAAGGGCAGGCGCTTCGCCTCCGGTCCGCGCGGATCGTGCCCCGAACACAGCACGTCGATCGTCCCGTCGGCGATCGCGGCACGCGCCGCCTGCCGGTCGCTCTCGCTGCGCAGGGGGGGCGAGAGGTGCGCGAACGTCCGGAAATCGCTCATCGCGATATCTGACAGGTACAGATGCGCCGGGGTGATGCCGCAGGTGACGCGGACGCCGCGCCGCTTGGCCGCACGGATCAGGTCGAAGCCGGCGGCGGTCGTCACCTGCCGGAAATGGAGCCGTGCGCCGGTATCCTCGGCCAGCATCACGTCGCGCGCGATCGCCAGCGCCTCCGCCATGGCCGGCGCGGCGGGCAGGCCGAGGCGGGTCGCGGTCTCGCCCGCCGTCGCCACCGCATCGCCGGCAAGGCCGCCATCCTCGGCATGCGCGACGACGACGAGGTCGCAGTCGCGGGCATAGGCCAGCACCTTGCGCATCACGCCGCTGTCGGCGATCCACCGCCGCCCGGTCGCCACTGCCACCGCGCCCGCTTCGACGTTGATCGCCATTTCGGCGAGGTCGGTACCGCGCAGGCCCTGCGTCGCCGCCGACAGCGGATGGATCCAGATATCGGGCTTGCCCATATGCGCGGCCCGAGCGACGATGCCGGGATCGTCGAGCACCGGCGCCTGATCGGGCATCAGCCCGACGCGGACAATCCCGCCCGCGCGACAGGCGGCGGCATCGATGCCGAACACGCCCAGATCGACGATCGCCGGGGCGATCAGCTTGCCCGCGATATCGATCGTCTTCGCATCGCCCGCCGCCGCGTTGACGATCATGTCGCCATCGACGAACAGGTCCTGCCGCGTCACGCCACCGGTCGGGCAGACCAGCGTCCCGCCGGTGAAGATCATGCTCATGCCCATCCCTCCACGCCGCGGCTGCGCCGGGTCAGCACGTCGAGGCACGCCATGCGCACCGCGACGCCCATCTCGACCTGTTCGGTGATCGTCGATCGTTCGGGATCGTCGGCGACGTCACTGGTGATCTCGATTCCCCGGTTCATCGGGCCGGGATGCATCACGATCGCATGGGGTTCGGCCCGCTTCAGCCGATCGCGCGTCAGGCCGTAGCGCAGGTGATATTCGCGCGTCGACGGAATGAAACCGCCGTTCATCCGCTCATTCTGCAACCGCAGCATCATGACCACATCGGCCCCTTCGAGCGCGGCGTCGAAATCGGTGAAGGGGGTGACGCCCATCGATTCGATCGCCTGCGGCATCAGCGTCGCGGGCGCGACCACCCGGACCTCGGCGGCAAGCGTGATCAGCGCGAGAATGTTCGACCGCGCAACGCGGCTGTGCAGGATGTCGCCGCAGATTACGACGCGTTTGTGGGCGATTTCGCCGAGTCGGCGGCGGATAGTCAACGCGTCGAGCAGCGCCTGGGTCGGGTGTTCGTGCCAGCCGTCGCCCGCGTTCAGCACCGGGCAGTCGACCTTGTCGGCGATCAGCTGCACCGCGCCCGACGATCCGTGGCGGATGACGATCACGTCGGCGCGCATCGCGTTCAGCGTCACCGCCGTATCGATCAGCGTCTCGCCCTTCTTCACGCTCGACTGGCCGGCATACATGTTGACGACGTCGGCGCCCAGCCGCTTGCCGGCGATCTCGAACGACAGCAGCGTGCGGGTGCTGTTCTCGAAAAAGGCGTTGATCTGCGTCACGCCGTCCAGCCGGTGGTCGCCGGGACCCCGGCTGCGATTGGCGTCGATCCATTGTTCCGCCTCGTCGAGCAGGAACAGGATCTCATGGGGCTGCAACCCCTCGATCCCGGTCAGGTGCCGATGCGGAAAGACGGCGCCGCCATCGATCATGGCGGCGGGGCGGTGGTCTGAAATAGGCATCGAGGCGACCGGTTAGGCTGCGGCGCGCGCTCGCGCAAGCTCAGCCGAGCGGGACGCTGACCAGTGCGTCGATCGCGCCTTGCAGGATATAGGCGGCGGCCAGCTTGTCGACCCGCTCGGCCCGCTTGGCGCGGCTCAGATCCTCGGCGATCATCTGTCGCTCGACCGCGACCGTCGACCAGCGTTCGTCCCACAGGAAGATCGGCAGGCCGGTGTCGTCGAGGTTGCGGGCGAACGCGCGGACCGATTGCGTGCGCGGCGAATCGGTGCCGTCCATGTTGAGCGGCAGGCCGAGGACGATGCCGCGCACCGATTGCTGGCGGATCAGCGTCGTCAACTGCGCCTTGTCGGCGGTGAATTTCGTGCGGGTCACCAGCACGGCGGGGCTGGCGAAGCTCCATCCGGCGTCACACAGCGCGGTCCCGATCGTCCTGGTCCCGACGTCCAGCCCGATCAGCCGCCCGCCATCGGGCAGCGCATCGCGAAAGGCGGTGCGGTCTTCGGTAATCATCGTTTCTCCCACGCCGCCAGCCGGCGCAGCGCGTCGGCGCGGACATTCGCCCAGAACAGGCTGTAGTCATAGACATGCCAGTTGTTGCCCGGCAGCACGAACGGGCCAAGGTCGGGCGGATTGTCGCCGATCAGCAGGAAACCGCGCGGATCGCAGCGCGCCGGGACCAGGCCGGGCGTCATCGTCGCGCTCTCCAGCGACTGGTCGGGGATCAGCGTGCCTGCATTGGCACTGGCGGGCGCCGCGCCGCCGGCGGTGCCGGTCAACGGGTTGGTGCACACCATCGGCGTGCCGTTGCGCGGTCGGCCGTCGAACCCGGTCGACGCATCATATTGCTCGACGATCAGCGTCGGGTCCGCCGGTTCGGCGAAACTCTGCCACGACAGCAGACAGCCGGCCTGATCGGCGGCGGTGCATTGGGCCATGCCGAGCGCCGTGAGGTCGGTCGCCTTCGACACCGGCCAGCCGACGACATAGGCGGCGACGATCCGCCGGGCGATCGGGGTGCCCGCCACCTTCTCGCGCAGCAGGCGCGTCAGGTGCAGGGCGCCCTGGCTGTGGCCGGCAAGGATGATCGGGCGTTTCGGATCGGCTTCGGCGAGAAACCGGTCGAACGCCGCCGCGACGTCGCGATAGGCGAGGTCGAGCGCCTGGGTCGCGGCGGCTTCGCCGGTCAGGAACGCGCCGAACGTCGCCTGGCGATAGCGCGGCGCCCATACCCGCCCGGCGGCGCTGAACGCGCTCGCCTGTCCGCGCAGGAACACCTGCGCCCGGCCATTGGTCTCGCCATCGTCCAGCGCCGCGTTCCAGCGGTCGGTGCCGACGAACGAGGTCGGATGGATGAAGAAGATTTCCGCGTCGCCCGGCGCGCCCCGCTCCACGCCCGGCGGCAACCAGTCGACCGGCGTGTTCGTCAGCCCCGGCCGCGCGAACCACATCGCGCGATCGGCATAGGCATTGGCCGGCATCGCCGGCTCGGCCCGGAACGCGACGCTGGGCACCATCGCCCGCCTGAGCAGGTCGTTGCCGAACAGCGCATAGACCACGCCGCCGACGATCACGAGCACGATCAGCGTCGCCACCACGTACAGGAATTTGCGCGCCAATCGTCTCTCCGTCGCTCGTACCGGCTCTTGGTGGGCGAAGCGCCGCGTCCACGCAACCGCTTTGCGGGTGCTTGTGGGGGGCGGGCGGGGATGCTAGCCGCCATGCCATGTCCGTCGAACCTGCAACCGTCAAACGCGTGGCCGGCCTTGCCCGCATCGCGATCACCGACGCCGAGGCCGAAAGGCTGGCGCCCGAACTCGGCAACATCCTCGGCTGGATCGAGCAGCTGGGCGAGGTCGATACCCAAGGGGTCGAACCGATGACCGCCGTCATCCCCAACCATCTGCGCCTGCGCGACGACGTCGTCACCGATGGCGACGTCCGCTTGGCGGTGCTCGCCAATGCGCCGCAGGGCGAACACGGCTTTTTCACCGTTCCGAAAGTGATCGAATAGTGTCGAACCTGACCGACCTTGGCGTCGCCGCGATCCGCGACGGCGTGCGCGGCGGCGAATTTTCCGCGCGCGACGTCGCCGATGCGTTCATCGGCGACGTCGCCGCCGCGAAGCCGCTCAACGCCTTCCTCGTCGAAACCCCCGACCACGCCATCGCCGCCGCGAAGGTCGCCGACGACGCGCGCGCGGCGGGCGAGACGCTGAAACCGCTGGCGGGCGTCCCGATCGGCATGAAGGACCTGTTCTGCACGCAGGGGGTCGAGACGACGGCGGCAAGCGGCATCCTGAAAGGGTTCGTGCCGCAATATGAATCGACCGTGTCGGGCAATCTGTGGAATGCCGGCGCGGGGATGCTGGGCAAGCTGAACCTCGACCAGTTCGCGATGGGGTCCTCCAACGAAACCAGCGCGTTCGGCAACGTCGTTTCGCCATGGCGGCGGCAGGGCGACACCGCGCCGATGGCGCCGGGTGGGTCGTCGGGCGGGTCGTCGGCGGCGATTGCCGCGCGGCTGTGCCCGGCGGCGACCGGCACCGACACCGGCGGCTCGATCCGTCAGCCCGCCGCCTTCGTCGGCATCACCGGCATCAAGCCGACCTATGGCCGCTGCTCGCGCTACGGCGTCGTCGCCTTCGCCTCCTCGCTCGATCAGGCGGGGCCGATGGCGCGCGACGTGCGCGACTGCGCAATCATGCTGGAGGCGATGGCCGGGTTCGATCCGAAGGATTCGACCTCGCTCGACCTGCCCGTGCCGGCATGGGAAGCGGGGCTGGACGCCAGCATGGCGGGCAAGCGCGTCGGCATCCCGAAGGAATACCGCGTCGATGACATGCCGCCCGAAATCGAGGCGCTGTGGCAGCAGGGCATCGACTGGATGCGCGACGCCGGTGCGGAGATCGTCGAAGTGTCGCTGCCGCACACGCGATATGCGCTGCCTGCATATTACATCATTGCACCCGCCGAGGCATCGTCGAACCTCGCCCGCTATGACGGCGTGCGCTTCGGCCAGCGCGTTCTGCCCGATGGCGCGGGCCTGCAGGACATGTACGCCGCGACCCGCGCCGCCGGTTTCGGCGACGAGGTGAAGCGCCGGATCATGATTGGCACCTATGTGCTCTCGGCCGGCTTCTACGACGCCTATTATACGCAGGCGCAGAAGGTGCGGTCGCTGATCGCCCGCGACTTCGAACGGGCGTGGGAACAATGCGACGTGCTGCTGACCCCGACCGCACCGTCGGCGGCGTTCGCGTTGGGCGAAAAGAGCGCCGATCCGATCGCGATGTACCTGAACGACGTCTTCACCGTGCCCTCGAGCCTCGCCGGCCTGCCCGCGATGAGCGTCCCGGGCGGGGTCGACAAGGACGGGCTGCCGCTGGGGTTGCAGATCATTGGCAAGCCGCTCGACGAGCAGGGCGTGCTGAATGCCGGTCTGGCGATCGAGCAGCGGGCCGGGTTCGTCGCGCGTGCGGACAGGTGGTGGTGATCGCCGAAGTCCTGATCGAGGCAATTGGAACGGTGGTCGAAGTCGCCATCGACATGTTGCCCGACGGGAAATCGAAGGCGAACGGCACGACGTCCGGGGGACCCAAGCCGGTCCCGCGGAACGAAATGGAACAGCGGCCGCCGACCGGCCCGTATGAAGAGCGATGACATGAGCGATTACCGCATCCGTGGCGCAACCGGCGACTGGGAGGTCGTGATCGGCCTCGAAGTCCATGCGCAGGTCACGTCGAACGCCAAGCTGTTCTCCGGGGCGGCTACTGCGTTCGGGGCCGAGCCCAATACGCAGGTATCGCTGGTCGATGCGGCGATGCCCGGCATGTTGCCGACGCCGAACCGCGAGTGCATTCGGCAGGCGGTGCGCACCGGCATGGCGATCGATGCGGTCATCAACAAATGGTCGCGGTTCGACCGCAAGAATTACTTCTATGCCGATCTGCCGCAGGGCTATCAGATCAGTCAGCTCTATCACCCGCTGGTCGGCGAGGGATCGGTTACGGTCGTCCTCGACGAAAAGGACCCGAACAGCCCCACCAAAACGATCGGTGTCGAGCGAATCCATGTCGAACAGGATGCCGGCAAGCTGATGCACGACCAGCATCCGACGCGTTCCTATGTCGATCTCAACCGATCGGGCGTTGCGCTGATGGAAATCGTCAGCCGGCCGGACATGACTTCGCCAGCGGAAGCAGGGGCTTATCTGTCGAAGCTGCGGTCGATTCTCCGTTATGTCGGGTCGTGCGACGGCAATATGGACCAGGGATCGATGCGCGCCGACGTCAACGTCTCGGTGCGTCGTCCGGGGGAGGAACTGGGGACGCGGACCGAGACGAAGAACGTCAATTCGGTGCGTTTCGTGATGGCCGCGATCGAATATGAGGCGAACCGGCAGGTCGCGGTGTTGGAGGATGGCGGCCGCATCGTGCAGGAAACCCGCCTGTTCGATCCGGACAAGGGCGTCACCCGGTCGATGCGATCGAAGGAAGACGCGCACGACTATCGCTACTTCCCGGATCCAGACCTGTTGCCGCTCGAACTGGACGACGCGTTTCTCGACGAATGTCGCGCGTCGTTGCCCGAATTGCCCGATGCCAAGCGCAAGCGGTACGAGGGCGAACTGGGACTGTCCGCCTACAACGCAGCAGTGCTGACCGCCGAAGTAGAAACCGCGCGCTGGTTCGAGGCGCTGCTGGCCGAATGCGGTTCGCAGGTTCCGGCAAAATCGGCCGCCAACTGGTTGATTTCAGACCTATATGGCGCGCTCAACCGGCTCGGCAAGAGCGTGACGGACAGCCCGGTATCGCCGGCGCAGGGCGCGGAACTGCTCAAGCTCGTCGCGGATGGCACGTTGTCGGGCACGCTGTCGAAGCAGGTGTTCGAGATCATGCTGGAAACCGGGCAGGGCGCGAACGCCATCGTCGAGGAACGTGGCCTCAAGCAGACCAGCGACACCGGCGCGATCGAGGCGGTGATCGCCGAGGTCATGGAAAGGAATGCCGACAAGGTCGCCGACTATCGCGGCGGCAAGGACAAGCTGTTCGGATTCTTCGTCGGGCAGACGATGAAGGCGATGGGCGGCAAGGCCAATCCCGGCGTGGTCAACGATCTGCTGAAGAAGGCGCTGGGATGATGCAGCCGACTCGGCGTGCGATGCTGGTGGCGTTGGTGCTCGCCGCACCGGCACTGGCCCAGACCCCGGCGCCGCAACCCGCGGGCGACCCATCGCTGCCGCGCGTCGCGATCGTCACGACCGCCGGCACGCTGACCGTCGAGGTGGAGACGGAGCGCGCGCCGATCACCGCCGCCAATTTTCTGCGCTATGTCGACCAGAAGCGGCTGGACGGCGTCAGCTTTTATCGCATCGTCAAGGTCGGGCCGGAGTTCGGCTTCGTCCAGTTCGGGCCGCATACCGACGCGAAGAAGATGCTGCCGCCGATCAAGCACGAACCGACGACCCGGACCGGGTTGTCGCATACCGATGGCACCCTGTCGGTCGCCCGCCTGGGTGTCGGCACGGCGCGGGGCGAATTTACGATTTCGGTCGGCGACCAACGCCGCGCACTGGATGCTGCCCCCGGCGTGCCAGGGGACGGGCAGGGCTATGCCGCGTTCGCGCGGGTGGTCGGCGGTCGCGACGTCCTGTCGAGGATACTGGAAACGCCAGTCGATCCGGTCAAAGCCAGCAACGGGGCATTCAAGGGCGAAATGCCCGCCGCGCCGGTGAAGGTCATTACCGCGCGGCGGGTTGCCGGGTAGCGGAAGGAAGCGCTGGCCGGACGATTCCACTACGAACGTCATCCCAGCGAAGGCTGGGGTCTCACGCGGCTCCTGCGCTGCCAGATAGCCGGGATATTCCAGCCTTCGCCGGAATGACGTTCGCGGTGACGAGCGGACCTTATTGTCCGTCGCCCTCCTGATTGCGGACGACCCCGCCCGATCCACCGGCGCTGTCGGGCGATACCGTCGGTTCGGTCGGTGAGGTGGCACCACTGTGGGTGCCGGCACGCTCGACGTCGCCGGTCACGCCATCCAACGCGCGTTCGATATCGCTGCGGCGGTCGGTATCGTCCTGCGGGGCGCTGTCGGGATGGGCGCTGCGATCGCGGTCGGTCATGTCAGTTCGCTCCCATGACGGGTTGGCCGGGGACGGGGGTCACGCCGGGATCGCCGCCGGGCATCGGGCTCGGCACGTCGATGTCGGGGCCGGGCACGTCGATCTCGGGCGGCGGCGCGGTCGGCTGGCCCGGCTCGGTCTGCGGCACCGGTTGTTCGGGG
>RPSH01000025.1 GCA_003946805.1 Bacillus sp. 2B10
CTTCCGACGCCTCGTCAAAGACTACGAACGTTACGCCGAAACACTCGCAGGACTTCACATCGTCGCCTTCGCCTGCCTCATGATGAAACAGGCCGCTGCACTCGCTGATGGTTCATAACAGCCTCTAGAACCGTCACCCCAGCGAAGGCTGGGGTCTCCATCGGCTCCTGCTGCACGCTATTATCGGGAGATCCCAGCCTTCGCCGGGATGACGCCCGTTTCAATATAAGTGGATCAAGCTCTGGAACGGTATACCATCGGGTAGAGCCTCCAGACACCACTCCGGCCTGCGCCGGGGCGACGTCCATGTCGATGGTTCGAACGAAATGCCCTCAGTAGAAATTCGCCAGCGTCAGCGACCGCTCCGCCCCGTCGCACAGCGTCAGCCGGACCACGCGTCCCGGCGCATCGGTGCCCCACCGCACGTCGATCGTCCCCTCCGCCGTCAGCGCGACCGGCTGGCCGTCGACGGTACAGATCAGCTCGTTCGCCTTCCACCCGGCCTTCGCCGCCGGTCCGCCCGCCATGACGTGCAGCACGCGCAACCGGGCACGGTCGTAGCCGAGCAGCAGCCCGCTGGTCGATTTGAGCGGCGGGGGCGGGGCCTGCGGGTTGGGGGCGACCACCATCTGCCCGGCCACGGGATCGAGCAGCACGCGGTAGCGCAGCAACAGTCCCGTGCCGACCCGCCCGGCGACCCGCACCTGTCGGGTGAAACCGCCATCGCCCTCGATCCGCAGTTCGATCGGCCCGGTCGGCTGCCCGCCCAGCGTCACCCGGTCGGTGACGGTCAGCCCGGCATCGACCACGCCGCCCGCCCCGAAGGCGATGGTCGAGGTGACGCGCGCACCCTTGATCCCTGCCGCGCGCCACTGGCTGCGCGCGATGCTGAGCGAGCCGCCGTCGCCGGTATCGACCAGCAGCGGACGGACGCGGTGTTTGCCCAGCATCGCCTCGGTCAGATACAGCCCGCTGCCGTTCTGGAGGGTCATCGGCACCTTCGTACCGGCAAAGGGCATCCGCCCGCTCGGCAACAGGCGGAAGCGGCGATTGGCGAAATCGATGTCGAGCGCATGGGCGCCGATCAGGTCGGTCCCGACCAGGACCTCGGCATCGCCCGATGCGCTGGCCAGCAGTCGCGGCAGTTCGATCACCGCGACGCGCCCGCCGCTGCGGCTGAGCGCGCCGAACGCGATCGACTTCGTCGCCGCCCAGTCGACGCGGATCGCGCCGCCCAGCGCCACGCCCGACGCCGCGCCGTCCGGATCGATCGTCAGCTTCGCGCGGCGGGCAAAGGCGCGGCTGACCGCGCTATAATTCAGCCCGGTGTCGAGCAGCGCCTGCGCGCTCACCCCGTCGATCGTCATCGCGAAGCGCAGATGGTTGGCGGCGGTCAGCGTGAACGGCACCCAGCGCGCCTCGGCATCGCCGGACAGGGTCTGTGCAGGGGCGGCGGGCGGCGCGGCGAACAGCAGCAGCGCGAGGAGGAGTCGGGCGATCACCGCCGGGATGTAGGGCGGCTCCGGCGGCGGCGCTACAGGCATGCCTCCAGCAGCGCCTGGTCAAAGCCATATTGCTTGGCCTTGTCCAGCGTGTACGGGCGCATCCCCATCGAGCGATATTCGCCGATGATCTTGCCGTCGGCGCTCTCGTCCAGATATTCGAACTTGAACAGTTCCTGCGTGACGATCACCGGCCCTTCCATGCCGATGACCTCGGTGATGTTGGTGACGCGGCGCGACCCGTCGCGCAGGCGCTTCACCTGCACGATCAGGTCGACCGAATCGGCGATCTGGCGGCTGATCGCTTCCTTGGGCACCTTGA
Organism: Bacillus sp. 2B10; assembly: GCA_003946805.1. GTDB lineage: Bacteria > Pseudomonadota > Alphaproteobacteria > Sphingomonadales > Sphingomonadaceae > Sphingomonas. Next base: position 1,825 of record RPSH01000025.1, read on the forward strand.
TGTCCGACATCATCACCATGTTCTCCATCCGCGCGAGGCATTCGCGCGGGGAGTTGGAGTGGAGCGTCGCCATCGACCCGTCATGGCCGGTGTTCATCGCCGCCAACAGGTCGAAACACTCCGACCCACGGATTTCGCCGAGGATGATTCGGTCCGGGCGCATACGCAGCGCGTTCTTCACGAGGTCGCGGATGGTGATCTCGCCCTGCCCCTCGAGGTTCGGCGGGCGCGTTTCGAGCGGGAGCCAGTGCGGCTGTTGCAGGCGCAGTTCGGCGGCGTCCTCGATCGTCAGCACGCGCTCGCCCGGGTCGATCATCTTCGACAGGGCGTTGAGCATCGTCGTCTTGCCCGAACCGGTACCGCCCGAAATCACGATGTTGAAGCGGCTGGCCCCGGCGACTTTCAGCGCGGTCGCCATCTTGGTGCTCATCGACCCGAAGCCCGCCATCATGTCGATGGTGATCGGCTTGGCCGAAAACTTACGGATCGAGATCGCGGTGCCCTTGAGGCTGAGCGGCGGCACGATCACGTTGACGCGGCTGCCGTCCTTCAGGCGGGCATCGGCCAGAGGCGTGGTCTGGTCGACGCGGCGGCCGACCGAGTTGCAGATGCGCTGCGCGATCTGGAACAGATGCTCCTCGTCGCGGAACTGGATCGTCGCCAGTTCCAGCTTGCCCTTGCGTTCGACGAACGTCTGTTCGGGGCCGTTGACCATGATGTCGCTGATCGCCGGATCGGCCAGCAATTCCTCGAGCGGGCCGAGGCCCAGCAGTTCGTCGACCAGCACCTTTTCCAGCGCGAACTGTTCGCGCCGGTTGAGCGTCAGTTTCAGTTCGGCCAGCACCTCGCCCACGATCGGGCGGAATTCCTCGGCCAGTTCGTCCTTGCTGAGCGTCGCGGCGGCTTCGGGATCGACCCGTTCGAGCAGGCGGGGGAGGACCTGTTCCTTGATGCGGTGGATCGAGCTTTCGAAGCCCTCGACGCGGCTGTTGCCGGCCTCGCCCGACAGCGCCTGCCGGTCGGCCAGGCGCTGCATCGCGTCGCCCATGCCCTGCGGAAGGGCGCCGGGCTGTTCGCCAGGCATCGGCTCGCTCTCGCCGCCGGGCAGCGGGGCGTGTCCCAGCGGGGGGAATTGCTGCGCGGCGTCGAGGTCGGCGGGACGCGCGGGCCCCGATCCCTGCATCGGCCGGGCCACCCCGAAGGACGGCCTGCCGCCGCCCGATCCGCCCAACCCGCTGCGTCGCCCGAATGCGTTCACGTTCCGCCACCCCATTGATTCGTAGCGGGGAGGCTAGGCGAGAAGCGTTTACGATTGTCTAACCAAGGTCGGGGGCCGGACACGGAACGGGCGGGACATGGTTGGCCATGCCCCGCCCGTTCCGATACTGCATTCGTTGAAGCCGTTCGTCATTCCCGCGAGGGCGGGAATCCATACACACAGCGGTGGCGCGTCAGGATGAACGTCGGCGTCCATGGGGTCCCGCCTTCGCGGGACCGAGGAACGAGCGATGGCCGGAAAGCCATCCCTCCCTGGTGCGATCAGATGTGGATCGGCTTGCCCTGCACCGCCATCGCCGCTTCCTTGAGCGCCTCGGCATGGGTCGGGTGCGCGTGGCAGGTATAGGCGATGTCCTCGCTGGTCGCGCCGAATTCCATCGCCTGCGCCGCCTGCGCGATCATCGTGCCGGCCAGCGACGAGACGATCCACACGCCGACCACGCGGTCGGTCTTGGCGTCCGCAATGACCTTCACGAAGCCGTCGGTGTCGCGGTTGGTCTTGGCGCGGCTGTTGGCGGCGAAGGGGAACTTGCCGACCTTGATCTCGCCCTTCTCGCTGGCGGCTTCCTCGGTCAGGCCGACGCCCGCGATCTCGGGCATGGTGTAGACCACGCTCGGGATCACATCGTGGTTCACGATGCCGGTCTGGCCGGCGATGAACTCCGCCGCGGCGACGCCTTCGTCCTCGGCCTTGTGCGCCAGCATCGGGCCATGCACCACGTCGCCGATCGCCCAGATGCCGTCGACGCTGGTGCGGAACTCGTCGTCGATCTCGACCTGCCCGCGCTGGTTGACCGACAGCCCGGCCTTGTCGAGCGCGAGCCCTTCGGTGTTCGCGCGGCGGCCGATCGACACCAGCACCGCATCGGCGGTGATCGTCGTCGCCTCGCCGCCCGCCGCCGGTTCGACGGTCAGCGTCGCGGTGCCGCCATCAACGCTCGCGCCGGTGACCTTGGTCGACGTCTTGAGGTCGAAGCCCTGCTTCTTGAACAGCTTGGCCGATTCCTTGCGGACCTCGCCGTCGAAGCCGGGCAGGATCTGGTCGGCATATTCGACCACGGTGACCTTGGCGCCGAGGCGACGCCACACGCTGCCGAGTTCGAGGCCGATCACCCCGCCGCCGATCACCACCAGATGCTCGGGCACCCTGGGCAGCGCCAGCGCGCCGGTCGAATCGACGATGATCGCCGCGTCGTTGTCGACCTCGACGCCGGGCAGCGGCATCACGCTCGACCCCGTGGCGATCACGATGTCGCGCGCGGTGACGGTGCGGTCGCCGACCTTCACGCTATGGTCGTTCTCGAACGCGGCATAGCCCTTGAGCCATTCGACCTTGTTCTTCTTGAACAGATATTCGATGCCGCCGGTCAGCTCGCCGACCGCCTTCTTCTTTTCGGCATGCATCTGGTCGAGGTTGAGCGACGCGCCCTGGATGTCGACGCCGAACTTGGCGAGGTGGCCGCCGGTCGCTTCCGCGTACAGCTCGGAGGCATGCAGCAGCGCCTTGGACGGGATGCACCCGACGTTCAGGCAGGTCCCGCCCAGCGTCTCGCGCCCTTCGGCGCAGGCGGTCCTAAGCCCAAGCTGTGCCGCGCGGATCGCCGCGACATAGCCGCCGGGTCCGGCACCGATCACGAGGACGTCGAAGTCGTAGTCAGCCATTGTCTCTATCCCGTCCTAGTCGTTGTGGGCGATCACGCGGATCGCGCCGTCGCCGGTACGGCGGCAGTTTGCCGCAAAATTGCGCAGAGCCGGAACCCCCTGCATCACGTAATCGAGCGCGTCGGCGCCCGTGAAGGTATCGGCCATATAGACATCGGCCTTCGCCATCGCACGGGCATCGAAACGCCGGGCGAGCGTGGCGTCGTGGAGGCGGTCGAGCGCGTCGGCGAATGCCTGCATCAGCGGTGGTGCGATCAGGCCGATCCCGCCCTCGCCATTCTCGTCCGCGCCCAGTTCGGGCAGCGCGGCGATGATGATGCCCAGCATGTGGCCGACATCGTCGGCCGACCCGGTCAGCAGGTAATGGACCGCGTGCCACGCCTCGCCCAGATCTAGGAAGTCGAGATCCTCGACCCCTTCCTCGAACAGGAAATCCTCGAACACCGATGGGTCGGCGACCAGCCGGTCGATGTCGGCATCGCCGGCCCGACGCAGATAGATCACCATGCCCATCGGTTGTCGTCCGTCCCTTACAGGTCGATCAGCAGGCGCGTCGGATCCTCGATCGCGTTCTTCAATGCGACGAGGAAGGTCACCGCCTCTCGACCGTCGATCAGGCGGTGGTCGTAGCTGAGCGCGAGGTACATCATCGGGCGCACCACGACCTGACCGTCGCGCACCACCGGCCGTTCCTCGATGCGGTGGAGGCCCAGCACCGCCGACTGCGGCGGGTTGATGATCGGGGTCGACATCAGCGATCCGAACACGCCGCCGTTCGAGATGGTGAAGGTGCCGCCCCTCATCTCGTCCATCTTGAGCGTGCCGTCCTTGGCGCGCTTGCCGAAGTCGCCGATCGTCTTTTCGACGCCCGCGACCGACAGCTTGTCGGCGTCGCGGATGACGGGGACGACGAGGCCGCCCGGCGCCGACACGGCGACCGAGATGTCGGCATAGTCGCGATAGACGATCTCGTCGCCCTCGATCGATGCGTTGACCGACGGGATGTCCTTCAGCGCCATCGTCGCGGCCTTCACGAAGAAGCCCATGAAGCCCAGCCGCACGCCGTGCTTCTTCTCGAACAGGTCCTTGTACTTCGCGCGCGCCTCGATCACTGCCGTCATGTCGACGTCGTTGAAGGTGGTGAGCAGCGCGGCGGTGTCCTGCGCTTCCTTCAGGCGGCGGGCGATCGTCTGGCGCAGGCGCGTCATCTTCACGCGCTCTTCGCCGCGCGTCGGGCCAGCAGCGGCGGCAGGTGCCGCGGCGGGGGTGGCGGCTGCGGCAGGCGCGGCGGCGGCCGGCTTGTCACCGGCGGCGGCGACCACGTCTTCCTTGGTGATGCGGCCGTCGCGGCCGGTGCCCTTGACCTTCGCCGGATCGACGCCGTGTTCGAGGATCGCACGGCGCACCGACGGCGACAGCGCGGCGGCGTCGACATTGGCGTCGCCGGCCGGGGCCTGCTGCGCGGCGGCCGGGGCAGGGGCGGCGGCGGGTGCCGGCGCGGCGTCCTGCTTGGGCGCTTCCGCCTTCGGAGCGGCGGCGGCGCCGTCGCCCGATTCGATCGTCGCGATCATCGCGCCGACCGACACGGTGTCGCCGGGCTGCACGGCGTGCTGGCCCATGACGCCCGCGACGGGCGAGGGAACCTCGACCGACACCTTGTCGGTTTCGAGGCTGGCGATCGGTTCGTCGGCGGCGACCGCCTCACCGGGCTTCTTCAACCATTCGCCCAGCGTCGCTTCGGTGATCGATTCGCCCAGCGTGGGGACCAGAACTTCGGTTGCCATCGGATCTTCCTCATCTCCCCCGTGTCGGGGGTAATAACACGGTTAGGATGCGGCCTTGCCGGTGGCGCGTTCGCCCTCGGCCTGACGGGTGCGGCGGATTTCGTCGCGGACATTGTGGCCGAGCGCATCGGCGACCAGCGCGCCCTGTTCGGCCTGGTGACGCTTCATCAGGCCGGTGGCGGGCGACGCCGCCGCCGAACGACCGGCATAGCGGGCACGCGGCACCGCCGCACCGGCCTCGGCCAGCGCCTCCTCGATCAGCGGTTCGACGAGGAACCACGAACCGTTGTTCTTCGGCTCTTCCTGTGCCCAGACCACGTCGGTCAGGTTCGGCAGCTTCTGCAGGCGGGCGACCAGCGCGTCCGACGGGAACGGATAGATCTGTTCCACGCGCACGATCTGCGTCGCGGTGTCGCCCGCCGCGTCGCGTGCCTCGATCAGGTCGAACGCGACCTTGCCCGAACACAGTACCAGCCGGGTGGTCGCCTCGTTCGCCGGGGCCGACGGATCGGACAGCAGCCGCTTGAAATGGGTGCCCGGCAGGAAGTCCTCGGTCTTCGACACCGCCATCTTGTGCCGCAGCAGCGACTTGGGCGTCATGATGATCAGGGGCTTGCGGAAATTGCGGTGCATCTGCCGCCGCAACAGGTGGAACAGGTTGGCCGGCGAGGTGACGTTGGCGACCTGCATATTGTCGCCAGCGCACAGTTGCAGGAACCGCTCCAGCCGTGCCGAGCTATGTTCCGGACCCTGACCTTCGTAACCGTGCGGCAGCATCAGCACGAGGCCGTTGGCGCGCAGCCACTTGGCCTCGCCCGCGGCGATGAACTGATCGATCATGATCTGCGCGCCGTTGGCGAAATCGCCGAACTGCGCTTCCCAGATGACCAGTGCCTTCGGATCGGCCAGCGCATAGCCGTACTCGAAGCCCAGCACGCCATATTCGGACAGCGGGCTGTCGAGCACCTCGAAGCTGCCATGTTCGATCGTCTGGAGCGGCACGAACTTGTGCTCGTCGCTCTGGTCGACCCATACCGCGTGCCGCTGCGAGAAGGTGCCGCGACCCGAATCCTGCCCCGACAGGCGGACGCCGAACCCTTCGGACAGCAGCGATCCGAACGCCAGCGCCTCGGCCGTCGCCCAGTCGAAGCCCTCGCCGCCGGTGAACATGCCGCGCTTGGCATCCAGCACGCGGGTCAGCGTCTTGTGGACCTGCAGGTCTTCGGGAACGGTCGTGAGCGTGCGGCCGAGCGAGTCGAACAGCTTCTGTTCGATGCCGGTATCGACCGAACGGCGCGAGCCTTCCGGGTCCATCGGCGCGTGCAGCCCCGACCAGCGACCGGCGAACCAGTCGGCACGGTTGGGCTTGTAGCTCTTGGCGTTCTCGAACTCGCCTTCCAGCAACTGGGTGAACTCGGCGGTCTTGGCGGCGACGAATTCGCCGTCGATCACGCCTTCTTCCGCCAGCCGCTTGCCATAGATTTCGCTGACGCCGGGATGGCCCTTGATCTTTGCGTACATCAGCGGCTGTGTGAAGGACGGCTCGTCGCCTTCGTTATGGCCGAAGCGGCGATAGCACCACATGTCGATCACGATGTCGCGCTTGAACTGCTGGCGGAACTCGATCGCCATCTTGGTGGCGAAGGTCACCGCCTCGGGATCGTCGCCGTTGACGTGGAAGATCGGCGCCTGCACGCCCTTCGCCACGTCCGACGGATAGGGCGACGAGCGCGCGAACTGCGGGCTGGTGGTGAAGCCGACCTGGTTGTTGATGATGAAGTGGACGCAGCCGCCGGTATTGTAGCCGCGGATGCCGGAGAAGCCGAGGCATTCCCACACGATCCCCTGGCCCGCGAACGCTGCGTCGCCGTGGATGAGCACCGGCAGCACCTGCTCGTGCTTCTCGATGTCGCCGCGGAAGGTCTGCTGCGCGCGCACCTTGCCCAGCACGACCGGGTTCACCGCTTCGAGATGGCTGGGGTTGGCGACCAGCGACATGTGCACCGACACGTCGTCGAAGCTGCGATCGGTCGACGTGCCGAGGTGATATTTCACGTCGCCCGAGCCGCCGATATCGTCGGGGTTGGCGCTGCCGCCGGCGAATTCATGGAACAGCACGCGGAACGGCTTGGCCATCACGTTGGTCAGCACGTTCAGGCGTCCCCGGTGCGCCATGCCGTACACGATCTCGCGCACGCCCAGCTGGCCGCCGTACTTGATGACCGCTTCCAGTGCGGGGATCATTGATTCACCGCCGTCGAGGCCGAAGCGCTTCGTGCCGACATACTTGCGGCCGAGGAACTTCTCCCACTGTTCCGCCTCGATGACCTTGGCGAGGATCGCCTTCTTGCCTTCGGGGGTGAACTGGATCGCCTTGTCGCGGCCTTCCATCCGGTCCTGCAGGAACTTGCGCTCCTCCACGTCCGCGATGTGCATGTATTCGAGGCCGACATTGCCGCAGTAATTGGCGCGCAGGATGTCGACGATCTCGCGCACGCTCGCCCATTCGAGGCCGAGCGAACCGCCCAGATACACCGGCGTGTCGATCTCGGCATCGGAAAAGCCGTAATATTCGGTGCGCAGGTCCTCGGGCAGCTCGCGGCGCGCCAGACCCAGCGGATCGAGATTGGCGGCAAGGTGCCCGCGCACGCGATAGGTGCGGATCAGCAGCTGGGCGCGGATCGCGTCACCGGCGGCCTTCGCCACATCGACCTTGGGTGCGGCGGGGGCGGCCGCCGCGGGCTTGCCGCCCTTGGCGGGCTTGGGCGCGGGCTCCATCTGCGTCGGGTCGAGCGCAGCGGTCAGCGCGTCGGTTTCGGTCAGCGGCCAGCGCTTGCTCTGCCAGCTGGGGTGCTGCGTCGCGCCCTCCAGCCCGTCGAACCACTGGCGCCAGCCGGCATCGACCGACGAGGGATCCTCGCGGTAGCGACCATAGAGCGTTTCCACGAATGCCGGGCTGACGCCGGCGGCGATGTCGAAATCCTGGCCTTCGTAGCCCATGGTCGTTTCCTGTCCGCTTGGTGCCCGGTCGAACCGGGCGATGCCCCGTGCGCGGTCACGCACGGGGCCTGTCACTTCAACCGTTCAGCACCTGCAGCAGCGTCGAACCCAGTTCGCTGGGGCTGGCCGCAACCTTGATCCCGGCCGCTTCCATCGCCGCGATCTTGCTTTCCGCATCGCCCTTGCCGCCCGACACGATCGCGCCGGCATGGCCCATGCGACGGCCCGGAGGCGCGGTGCGGCCGGCGATGAAGCCCGCCATCGGCTTCTTGCGGCCACGCTTTGCCTCGTCGATCAGGAACTGCGCGGCCTGTTCCTCCGCATCGCCGCCGATCTCGCCGATCATGATGATCGACTGGGTGGCGTCGTCGGCGAGGAACAGTTCGAGCACGTCGATGAAGTTCGTGCCGTTGACCGGATCGCCACCGATGCCGACGGCGGTCGTTTGGCCGAGGCCGGCGTTCGACGTCTGGAACACCGCTTCATAGGTCAGCGTGCCCGAGCGCGAGACGACGCCGACGCTGCCCTGCTTGAAGATCGAACCCGGCATGATGCCGATCTTGCACTCGCCCGGCGTCAGCACGCCCGGGCAGTTCGGGCCGATCAGCCGCGACTTCGAACCCGACAGCGCGCGCTTGACCTTGACCATGTCCAGCACCGGAATGCCTTCGGTGATCGCGACGATCAGCGGGATTTCGGCGTCGATCGCCTCGAGGATCGAATCGGCGGCGAAGGGCGGCGGCACGTAGATCACCGACGCATCGGCGCCGGTCTTCGACTTGGCTTCGGCGACGGTGTTGTAGACCGGGAGGCCGAGATGCTCGGTCCCGCCCTTGCCCGGCGTCACGCCGCCGACCATCTGCGTGCCGTACTCCAGCGCCGCCTTGGTATGGAAGCTGCCGGTTTCGCCGGTCATCCCCTGGGTGATGACCTTGGTGTTCTTGTTGACGAGGATGCTCATCTTCGTTTCCCTTGCGTGCTCCGTTGCCGGAGCGAAAATCAGATCAGCTGTCCGAACAGGTCGTGCCAGCCGGGATTATATTCTTCGATCAGCCGCAGCTTCCAGTCACGGTTCCATTTCTTGATCCGGCGTTCGCGTAATCGCGCTTCCTGCAGATCGTCGTGACATTCATACCAGACCAGAAGCGTGCAACTGTGTTCGCTGGTAAATCCCTCAACCGTCCCGTGGCGATGCTGATGAAGGCGCTGGATCAGGTTGCTGGTCGAACCGGTGTAGATCGTTCCGTTACGGCGGCTGGCAACGATGTAGACGAAACCTGCCTTCATCCTGCCGCCCCTTGGTATCCCCGCGCAGGCGGGGATCCAGAGCCAGGAACGTCACGCTCCATTACCCTGGACCCCCGCCTGCGCGGGGGTACGTCACTTGAGTTATGCGAGGCTCTCGTCGATCCCCTTGCAGGCGACGAGCAGTTCCTTCACCGCATCGACCGAGACAGTGAGGTTCGCCTTGGCTTCGTCGCCCAGCTTCACTTCGACGATCTTCTCGACGCCGCCGGCGCCGATCACCACGGGCACGCCGACATACAGGTCGTCGATGCCATACTCGCCCGACAGATAGGCGGCGCAGGGCAGAACCCGCTTCTGGTCGTAGAGATAGGCTTCGGCCATCGCGATGCCGCTGGTGGCGGGCGCGTAGAAGGCCGAGCCGGTCTTGAGCAGGCCGACGATTTCGCCGCCGCCGCCGCGGGTGCGCTTGACGATCGCGTCGACGCGCTCCCTGGTCGACATGCCCATCTCGATCAGATCGGTGACCGGGATGCCGCTGACGGTCGAATATTCGAGGACCGGGACCATCGTGTCGCCATGCCCGCCCAGCACGAAGCTGTTGACGTCCTTGACCGACACCTTGAATTCGTCCGCGAGGAAGTGGCTGAAGCGCGCGCTGTCGAGCACGCCGGCCATGCCGACGACCATGTTGTGCGGCAGGCCGCTGAATTCGCGCAGCGCCCACACCATCGCGTCGAGCGGGTTGGTGATGCAGATGACGAACGCGTCGGGGGCGTTGTTCCTGATGCCCTCGCCGACGGCCTTCATCACCTTCAGGTTGATGCCGAGCAGGTCGTCGCGGCTCATGCCGGGCTTGCGCGCGACACCGGCGGTGACGATGATGACGTCCGCGCCCGCGATGTCGGCATAGTCGTTGGTGCCGGTGATCGTCGCGTCGAACCCTTCGACCGGGCCGCACTGCGACAGGTCCAGCGCCTTGCCCTGCGGTACGCCGTCGACGACGTCGAACAGGACGATGTCGCCCAACCCCTTGAGGGCGGCGAGGTGGGCGAGGGTCCCGCCGATGTTACCAGCGCCGATCAGCGCGATCTTCTTGCGAGCCAAGACGTCTCTCTCCGTAGCAAGTCGGACGCGGTCCTGCCGCGACGGGCCGGCCTTTACGGCGTTTTCGCATGGGAGACAACCCTCAAACATCCATTAATGATACTGGATCGCAAAAGCAATAGCGGTCGCGATTGGCGGAAATGGTCGCGGGATGATGCCATTCGCGCGGAACCTTCGCCAACTTCTGCGCCGATCCGCGTCCCGATCACGATTCTCGTGCGGCGGCGGTGCGACTCTGCTGGCACGCCGCGCAGGCTTTGCTATGCAGGAAGGAACAACGACCGCTCACAAGGTTTCGTCCATGCCCAATGCCCGTATCTACCAGATTCCCAAGAACGCGATGCAGTCGGGTCGTGCCAAGACGCACACCTGGATGCTCGAGTTCGAACCGGCCGAGCCCAAACAGGCCGATCCGCTGACCGGGTGGGCCGGATCGGGCGACACGCGGGAACAGGTGAAACTGAAATTCCCGTCTCTCGACGCCGCGACCGACTATGCCGCGCGCGAAGGGATCGCGTTTCACGTCGTGCCCGCGCCGGAACGCAAGTTGAAGCTGCAGGCCTATGCGGACAATTTCAAATGATCCGCCCGCTGCTCACCATCGCGGCGTTGCTGGGCGCGGTGCCGGCGTCGGCCGCAACACCGATCGCCGGGCGCTACCTGACCGAGGACGGCGCGGGCGTCATCGAGGTCGGGCGCTGCGGCAACAGCGTGTGCGGCAAGCTGGTCCGCATCGTTAAGGCCAAGCCGGGCGCACCGACGACCGACGTCAACAACACCGACCCCGCGCTGCGCAATCGCCCGGTGCTGGGCATGCCGATCCTGTCGAACTTCGCCGACGCCGGCAGCGACTGGCGCGGGCGCATCTACGACCCGCGCAACGGCAAGAGCTACAAGTCGATCGTCAGCAAGAACGCCGACGGGTCGCTGAAGGTGCAGGGGTGTATCGCGGTCTTCTGCCAGACGCAGGTGTGGAAGCCGGCAGGGTAGGCCGTTCAGATCCCGCCCATCGCAATACCCGTGATCGAAATGACGATACAGGCGGTCAGCGGGAGAATGCCGGTCATGGCGAGTCGTGCGTAAGAACGATTGAGCGACAGGCCGATCACGATCGGAGGGCCGAACATCCATCCGGCGTTCCAGCTGCCTGGTCGCAGGCCCGATGACACCACGACGTATGTGGTCATGGCCATCAACGGCGCGACGACCATGATCTGCGTCATGTAACGACGGGGCATGGACGAGGTCGGGCCGCTCCGCATGGGCCGACCATATCGGCACCCGATCCAGTAGTCATCCGGTTTCCCGAATCCGTGATGCGCACAAAAAAGGCCGGGAAGGGGTGTCCCTTCCCGGCCTTCTTGTCGTCTGGAACCGGCGACGGCAAAGCCGCCGCCCGTCGGTCGCCCCGCACGGGGCGCCGGCCGTTCCGATTTTCTGTCCGGGGCAGGTTTCCCTGCCCCGGTCGAAAATCAGAAGTCCATGCCGCCCATGCCGCCCATGCCGCCGCCGGCCGGCATTGCCGGGCCCTTGTCGTCGGGCAGTTCCGAAACGGTCGCTTCGGTGGTGATGAGCAGGCCGGCGACCGAGGCCGCGTTCTGCAGCGCGGTGCGGACGACCTTGGTCGGGTCGATCACGCCGGCGGCGACCAGGTTCTCGTACACGTCGGTCGCGGCGTTGAAGCCGAACGAGGTGTCGTTCTGGTCGAGCAGCTTGCCCGAGACGACCGCACCGTCATGGCCGGCGTTCTGTGCGATCTGACGCACCAGCGCGGTCAGCGACTTGCGGACGATGTCGACGCCGCGCGTCTGGTCGTCGTTCGCGCCGGTGACGCCGTCGAGCGCCTTGGTCGCGTACAGCAGCGCCGTGCCGCCGCCGGGAACGATGCCTTCCTCGACGGCTGCGCGGGTCGCGTGCAGCGCGTCGTCGACGCGGTCCTTGCGCTCCTTGACCTCGACCTCGGTCGCACCGCCGACCTTGATGACCGCGACGCCACCGGCGAGCTTCGCCAGACGCTCCTGCAGCTTTTCACGGTCATAGTCCGACGAGGTGACTTCGATCTGCTGACGGATCGCGTCGGTGCGGCCCTTGATCGCATCGGCTTCGCCGGCACCATCGACGAGGATCGTGTTGTCCTTGTCGATCGTCACGCGCTTGGCGGTGCCGAGCATGCCCAGCGTCACGGTCTCGAGCTTGATGCCGAGGTCTTCCGAGATCACCTCGCCCTTGGTCAGGATCGCGATGTCTTCCAGCATCGCCTTGCGACGATCGCCGAAGCCCGGTGCCTTGACCGCTGCGACCTTCAGGCCGCCGCGCAGCTTGTTGACCACCAGCGTGGCGAGCGCCTCGCCTTCGATGTCCTCGGCGATGATGAGCAGCGGACGGCCCGACTGCACCACCGCTTCGAGGATCGGCAGCATCGCCTGCAGCGACGACAGCTTCTTCTCGTGGATCAGGATGTACGGGTCGCTGAGTTCGACCTGCATCTTTTCCGGGTTGGTGATGAAGTAGGGCGACAGGTAGCCGCGGTCGAACTGCATGCCTTCGACGACGTCCAGCTCGAATTCGAGACCCTTGGCCTCTTCGACCGTGATGACGCCTTCCTTGCCGACCTTTTCCATGGCTTCGGCGATCTTCTCACCGACTTCCACGTCGCCATTGGCCGAGATGATGCCGACCTGCGCGACTTCGGCCGAACCCGAAACGGGCTTCGAGCGCGACTTCACGTCCTCGACGACCTTGATGACGGCGATGTCGATGCCGCGCTTCAGGTCCATCGGGTTCATGCCGGCGGCGACCGACTTCATGCCTTCGCGCACGATCGCCTGTGCCAGCACAGTGGCGGTGGTGGTGCCGTCGCCCGCGATGTCGTTGGTCTTCGAGGCCACTTCGCGCACCATCTGCGCGCCCATGTTCTCGAACTTGTCCTTCAGTTCGATTTCCTTGGCGACCGACACACCGTCCTTGGTGATGCGGGGCGCGCCGAACGACTTGTCGATGACGACGTTGCGGCCCTTCGGCCCGAGCGTCACCTTCACCGCGTCGGCGAGGATGTCGACGCCGCGCAGGATGCGTTCGCGGGCGTCACGACCGAATTTTACGTCCTTGGCTGCCATGGTGGCTACCCTTTCCAAATGTCAAAAGTCACAAAAGTCACACTCGTCACGCAAGTGTGACCGGATCAGAACCGGTCGCTCAGCCAACGATGCCGAGGATGTCCGATTCCTTCATGATGAGCAGGTCTTCGCCGTTCACCTTCACCTCGGTGCCCGACCATTTGCCGAACAGGATGCGGTCGCCGGCCTTGACGTCGAGCGGCGTGATCGTACCGGCTTCGGTGCGGGCGCCGGTGCCGGCGGCGACGACTTCGCCTTCCTGCGGCTTTTCCTTGGCGGTGTCGGGGATGATGATCCCGCCGAGCGTCTTTTCCTCGGCCTCGACGCGGCGGACGAGCACGCGGTCGTGCAGCGGACGGAAGTTCATGCGCGGTTCCCTTTAGTATGTTGAACAGGTCTTGGCACTCACCGATCGGGAGTGCCAGCGCCCCGGATATGTGGAGCCGTGCACGGACCGTCAAGCGGGACCGGAACAATTTTGCGGGTGATACGTGGCCGTCGTCAGACAGGCCGAACCAGCCCGAGTTTCTCGCGCCGCCGCCAGCGGTCGACCAGCAGCAGCGCCACGACCAGCAACCCGAGCGCGAGCCCGATCCAGACCCCGATTCCGGCCAGCGGCGTCCAGAAGCCCAGCGCCACCGAGATGGTGAAGCCGACCGCCCAATAGCCGACCAGCGCGATCACCATCGGCACGCGGGTATCCTGCACGCCGCGCAGCACGCCCGCCGCCACCGCCTGCGCACCGTCGGCCAGCTGGAAGATCGCGGCGATGGCGAGATATTGCAGCGCCAGCGCGATCATCGCGGCGTTGGCCGGCGCGTCGACATCGACATAGACCGACAGGAACGCGCGCGGGAACAGCCACAGCAGCAGCGCGGTGAACCCCATGAAGCCGGTGCCGACCGCCAGCGCCGACCAGCCCGCCCGCGCGATCCACAGCCGGTCACGCGCGCCATAGGCGAGGCCGACGCGGATCGTCGCCGCCTGTGCGATGCCGAACGGCACCTGGAACAGGAAGGCGGCGATCTGAAGCGCGATGGCGTGCGCCGCAACCTCGGTCACGCCGATCCGCCCCATCAGGAAACCGGCGGCGGAGAACAGCGCGCCTTCGAACGTCATCGTCGCCGCGATCGGCAGGCCCAGCACGACGATCTGGCGCAGGCGCGACCATTCGCCGCGCCACCAGTTGCCGAACAGGCGGAAGCGCCGCAGCCGCCGGTCGACCACCAGCACCGCGGCATAGGCGAGCATCATCGCGGTGGCGGTGGTGAGGCTGGTGATCGCCGACCCCTCCAGTCCCAGGGCCGGCGCGCCCAGATTGCCGAACACCAGCAGCCAGTTGACGAAGACCGAGACACCGAGGCCCATGGCGGTGATCGCCATCGCCCAGCCGGGCCGGCCGAGCGCCGAGGCGGTGATCCGCATCACCGTGCCGGTCACCGCAGGGATCAGCGCCCACAGCAGGATGTCGAGGAACGCATCGGTGCGCGCGGCGACGCGGGCATCCTGTCCGGCGAGCAGCAACAGGCCTTGCCCATGCGCCATCAGCGCCATGAACGGGACGCTGCCCAGCACCGCGATCCACGCCGCCATGCGGAACGAGCGCCGCACTTCACGCACGGCATGGCGGCGCTGGCCGAGTTCGGCGGCGATGATCGGCGCGGCGGCCCCCACCAGCCCCGACAGGGCGAACAGGATGACGCCATAGACATAGACGCCCAGCGTCGCGGCGGCGAGTTCGACCTCCCCCAGCCGCGCGACGAACACCACGTCGACCGCATAGACCGCCATCTGCAACAGGTTCGCGCCGACCAGCGGCGCGGCGAGCCGCAGCGTCGCGGCCAGTTCGGCACGGGCGGTCGCGGGCGCGGCAGGGGCGGCGGCGTTGGTCATGGGCAGGGCGTGTAGTCGGTTGGCGGCGGGGGCGCCAGTTTCGGGGCGTGGGACATAGCGGGCAGGATTGGGCCTTCAACTATCACCGTTCGTCCTGAGTAGCCGCTGAGCTTGTCGAAGCGGCGTATCGAAGGACCGTCGAAGGTGCTTCGATACGGGCTTTCGACTTCGCTCAATCCCTACTCAGCACGAACGGTTCTGCTTTGTTTACGGCGGCTTTTTGCCGCGCCTGCTTCCCTACCCATGACGCCGCACATATTTGCCGGTAGGACACGGCGATGACCGAACCCGCCGCGCCCCGGCCGACCCGCGCGCCGCGCCGCGATGCCGCCCGGCGGCGCGAGGCGCTGATTACCGCTGCCGCCGCCCGTTTCGCCGAACAGGGCTATGGCGTGCCGCTGGAGGCGATCGCCGCCGCCGCCGGGGTGGGGCGGGCGACGCTGTACCGCAATTTCGAGGATCGCGAGGCGCTGGCGCTGGCGATCTTTTCCAGCGCGGTCGACCGGCTGGAAGCGATGCTCGACCCCGCGGCACCGATCGGGACGACGCTGGCGACGACGGTGCGCGCCGGGACCGGGGCGCTGTCGCTGTTCGCGCGGATCGCGGCCGACCTGCATCTCGACGATGCGAACCGGGCGGCGTTCCAGCAACTGGCGATGCGGTTGGAGACGGTCTTCGCGCCGGTCCTGCACGCGGCGCAACTGCGCGGCGAGGTGAGCGACGAGGTGACGTCGCGCGATCTGGTGTTGTCGGTGCGCATGGCCGGCAGTCTGGTGCTGCCGTTCATGGACGAGGACGAGGTCAGCGCGAAGATCGAGGCGGCGTTGCGGCTACTGCTGAAGGGCCTGCGTCCGCGCTGACCGGGGCGGTCCAGCCCAGCCCCAGCGCCTTGTTCACCGCGATATAGCTCTGCGTCAGCTGCGCGCGCGCCTGTACCACCGCGCTGGTCGCCGAAAGCTGCTGCCGTTCGACGTCGAGCTGGTCGATCAGCGTGGTGGTGCCTGCCGCCACCCGCTGGCGGTTGAGCGCCGCGGCACGGGCGGCGGTCGCCTCCGCCTGCACCAGTTGGCCCAGCTGGGTGCGGGTGTTGGCGAAGCGCGACAGCGCGGTCTCGGCATCCTGCAACGCGTCGAGCACCGCCTTGCGATAGGCGGCGTCGGCCTGATCGCGCTGCGCCTCACTGACGCGGGTGGCGGCGCGGTTCTTGCCGAAGTCGAGGAACGACCAGCTGAGCGAGGGCGCGGCGAGCGCGGTCAGGTTGCCGAGGTCGAAGACCGCGCCGGGCGAGGTGCCGCCGAGGCCGAGCAGCCCGAGGAAGCGGATGCCGGGCAGCTCGCGCGCCTTCGCCACGCCGATCGCGGCGGTGCCGGCGGCGAGCTGGCGCTCGGCGGCGCGGATGTCGGGGCGGCGGGCGATCAGCGATGCGGGATCGCCGACCGCGACCTGTGCAGGCGGCAGCGGCACGGGGGCGACGGCGCTGAGCGTCGCGTCGAGCGCGCCGGGGGTGCGGCCGGTCAGCACCGCCAGCTGGCCCAGATATTCGTCGCGCTGCGCGGCGAGCGGGATCGCCTGTGCTCGGGTGTTTTCCAGCTGGGTCTGGAGCCGTTCGATCGACAGTTGCGATGCGGTGCCGGCGGCGAGGCGCTGGCGGGTGAGCGCCAGCTGCTGCTGCTGCAGGCGGGTGGTCGCGGTGCTCAGGGCGATGCGCGCCTGAACGTCACGCAAGCCGACATAGGCCTGCGCGACGCCGGCCGACAGCGACACCTGTACGTCCGCCAGGTCGGCGATGCGGGCGTCGCCGGTGGCGCGCGCCTGTTCGGTCGCGCGCCGGCCGCCGCCGAACAGGTCGGGTTCCCAGCTGGCGTTGAGGCCGAGATTGTAGAACTGCACGCTGGTGGCGTCGCTGCCCGGCTGGATCGGGGGCAGTTCGGCGGCGAGCACCGTGCCGTTGGCGCTGGCGCCAGGTTTCAGCGAGGCGCGCTGCTGCGACAGCCGGGCCTGCGCCTCGCGGACGCGGGCGACGGCCTGATCGATGGTCCGGCTATGCGCCAGCGCATCGTCGACGAGGCGGGTGAGCAGCGGGTCGTTCAGCCCTCCCCACCAGCGGGCGAGACCGGGGGCGGGGGTGAAGGCGGCGTCGGTCGCGCGCACGAAATTGCCGCGCGTCACCGCGTCGGTCGCGGTGGCGGGCGGGCCGGCATAGTCCGGGCCGACGGTGCAGGCGCCGAGCAGCAGCACGGCGGACAGGGAAAGCGTTCGGGTCATCAATGCACCGTGGCCGGTTCGACCCCCTTGGGCAGGGGCCGGAGGAAGAAGACGAGTGGGAGGACGGCGAAGGCGCCCAGCCCCATGATCCAGAAGATGTCGTTGTAGGTCATCGTCAGCGCTTCCGCCGCGATCTGCTGCGACAGCAGGCGCAGCCCCGCCGACGGGTCGCCGGCCGCGCGGCCGAGCTGTGCGACGTAGCTCTGCACCGCCTCGCTGTTCGCGTTCAGGCTTTCCTCCATCCGGCGCGAATGGAAGTACATCCGCTGGTCCTGCAGGATCGAGATGCCCGCCAGCGCGAAGCTGCCGCCCAGATTGCGGAAGGCGTTGAACAGCCCCGACGCGTCGCCGGCATCCTCGGGCGGGACCGAGCGGACGCAGGCCTGGCTGAGGAACAGCATCGCGAGGATCTGCCCCACGCCGCGCAGCAGCTGCGACACGGTGAAGTCGGGACCGGACGACTGCGCGGTCAGGTTCGCGTCGAGCAGCGCCGACACGCCCATGATGAGGAGCCCCGACGCCACCGCGATGCGGATGTCGATGCGCTTCAACAGGATCGGGACCAGCGTCATCATGAGGAGGCTGGGGATGCCCGACAGCAGCACGACCTTGCCCGCCTGCAACGCGTTATAATCGGCCAGCGCCGCGAGGAACTGCGGGATCGCGTAGCTGGTGCCGTAGAGCACGACGCCCAGCACGATGCCCATCAGCGCGACCGATCCGAATTGCCGGTCGAGCAGCAGCTTCAGCTTGATGATCGGCCGCGGCGCGGTCGCCTGTCCCCAGAACAGCAGGACGAAGCCGATCACGCTGGTGAACGCCATCCAGCGGATCAGTCCGGAATCGAACCATTGTTCGCGCTGCCCGTCCTCGAGGAACACGGTGAGGCCGCCCAGTCCGAGCGCGAGGCCGGCGATGCCCAGCCAGTCGGCCTGTCTGAACAGGTGCAGCTTCGCCTTTTCATGTGGCAGCCCGACCAGCAGCAGCGTGATGAGGATCGCGCAGATCGGAATGTTGAGGAAGAAGGCATAGTGCCAGCTGATATTCTCGGTCAGCCAGCCGCCGACCAGCGGCCCCAGCACCGGCCCCAGGATCGCGGTCACGCCGAACACGGCGATGCCGATCGGCTGCTGCGCGCGCGGCAGGCGCTGGGCGATGATCGTCTGCGCGGTCGGGATCATCGCGCCGCCGGTGAACCCTTGGCCCACGCGGCCGACAATCATCATCGGCAGCGTGGTGGCGATGCCGCACAGCACCGAAAAGACGGTGAACAGCCCGGCGGCGACCAGCAGGAAGGTGCGCATCCCCAGCATCCGCTGCAACCAGCCGGCCATCGGGATGATGACGATCTCCGCGACCAGATAGGCGGTGGCGATCCACGTCCCTTCGGTCCCGCTGGCGCCGATCTCGCCCTGGATCGTCGGCAGCGCCGAATTGACGATCGAGATGTCGAGCGTCGCCATCAGCGCGCCGAGATTGCCGGCGATCACCGCCAGCCATGCGGCGAGGTCGGCGCGTTCGGGCGGGGCGGCGGTTACGCCCGCGCTGGCCATCTCAACGCTCCGCCTGCTCGCGCAAGGCTTTCAGTTCGCCGCGCGCGCTGCGGGTGTCGACGGTCACCGTCACCGACAGGCCGGGGACCAGCAGGCGGCGGGCGGCGGGCGTTGCCTCGATCGACACGCGCACCGGCACGCGCTGCGTGATCTTGGTGAAGTTGCCGGTCGCGTTCTGCGGCGGCAGCAGCGAGAATTGCGCGCCGGTGCCCGGTGCCAGGCTTTCGACCCGGCCCTTCACCGCGACGCCGTCCAGCGCGTCCACCTCGATCTCGACCGGCTGGCCCGGCCGCATCAGCGCGAGCTGCGTTTCCTTGAAATTGGCGGTGATGTAGAGCCGGTCGAGCGGCACGATCGACATCAGCCGGGTGCCGGCCTGTACGAACTGGCCGATCGTTACGGTCCTGTCGCCGATGCGGCCGCCGATCGGTGCGGTCAGCCCGGTCGCGCCGACATCGACGCTGGCGGCGGCGAGTTGCGCGCGTGCGGCCTGTCCCTGCGCGCGGCCCTGCGCGACCTGGGCGTCGAGCGAACCGACGCGGCGCTGCTGCGCGGCGACGGCGGCCTGCGCGGCGCGGACATTGTCGGCCGACTGGCGCGCGGCGACTTCGAGTTGCGCCAGTTGCTGGCGGGTCTCGGCCCCCGAGGCGGCGAGCGGGCGGTAGCGCGCGACCTCGGCCGCGTCATAGGCGGCCTTGCTGCGCGCGGCGGCGAGCTGTGCCTGCGCCTGATCGATCGCGGCATATTGTTCGCGGATCTGCGCGCGGGCGGCATCGGCCTGCGCCCCGGCGACGGCGATCTGCGCCTCGGCCTGCGCCGCCTGTGCGCGGGCGTCGCGCGGGTCGATGCGGACCAGCGGCTGGCCGGCCTTCACGTCCTGATTCTCGGCGACCAGCACCTCAGCGACATAGCCCGACACGCGCGGGGCGATCGTCACCATGTCGGCCTGCACCGTGGCGTCGTCGGTTTCCTGCAGGAACCTGCCGTTGTTCCGATAGTCGACATACCACCAGATGCCGCCGGCCAGCGCGATCAGGGCGAGCGCGAGCAGGATCAGCTTCGCCCGCGGGCCGATGCGCTTCCGGGCCGGTTCGGCTGCATCTTCCTGCACCGTTTCGTCGCTCATCGCCTGTCCGCCACCCATGCGGGGCCACCGGGTCCCGCCTTGGCCGGCAGATAAACGGACGAAATGTCCGGATCAAGGCTTTGGATTGGTGCGGTGCACAATTTATCCGTTGAGGTTCGTCATTCCCGCGCAGGCGGGAATCCATTGACGCTACCGTACCGGTTTTAAGTGTTGAGGCGGCGTGTATGGACTCCCGCCTGCGCGGGAGTGACGACGTGGATCAGGCGCCCTACGCCAATATCGTCGGATCGGCGGTCCGCAGCGTGGCCAGGATGGTGGCGATGACCAGCTGGTCGTCATGGGCGAGGAAATGGCCGCCGGGCAGGGCGAAGACCTGTGCCCTGCCGCCGCGCAGCGTCGGGCAAAGGCTGTCGGACTCGTCCCGGCCGTAGATGCAGACGACCGGCGCCCAGTCCAGCGCGCGCAAGGCTGCTGCCGGGCGGGCGTCGGGGCTGCCGTGGTAGAGGATGCCGGTCGGATCGGAGCGGAAATAGACGGTCTGCGCCGGCACGACCACGCTGATCGCCGCGATCCGGGCACGCAGGTCGGCGGGCAGGTCGGGGGCGGTCGCCGAGACCATGTCGGCGCCGAACGACTGGCCCATCAGGATCACCCGCCTCGCCCCGGTGCGGGCGAGCGCGGTGCGGATCGCGCCCGCGATCACCGCATCGACCTGTGCCCGCGTCTTGCGCGTGCCGAAATTGACCGGCGAGCTGACGCCGACGACCGGGATGCCGTGCGCGGCGAGCGCGGGGACCACGACGCTGCCCAGACCGAAGCGCAGCCCCATGTCGCCCGAGACATAGACCGCGACGACCGGGGGATGCGCCCGGTCACTCTCGACCAGCCGCAGCGACCGGGTGTCGATCAGGCCGAGCGCGGGTGCGGCGAGGCCGAGCAGCACCAGCAGCCCGGCGAACAGCGCACCGATGCCGATCCGGCGGCGCAGGCGGCGGCGACGGGCGGGGCGGGACAGGGTCATGGCTGGGGCACTTTCGCTGGCGGCTGGACGGGTTCGGCGGGGGCGGGCCTGAGATAGTGGCGCGGCTGCGGCCGGCCGATCAGGCGGGAGAGGTCGCGCAGTCCCTTGAGCAGGCCGATGCCGCCGGGGCCGGCGACGTAGCGCGGTTCCCAGCCGGGGGCGAACTTCTCCTTGTACGCGCGCAGGCCCCGGAAGCCGTAGAAGCGCTCGCCATGGCGGAAGATGAACGCCGCCGCCTTGGCCCAGGCGGGGGCGAGACGGCGGTCCTCGATCCCCGACAGCGGCGCCATGCCGATCGAGAAGCGGGCATAGCCCCGTTCCTGCGCCCACAGCATCAGGTTGACCATCAGGAAGTCCATCGTTCCCGGCGGCGCATCGGCGCGGTGGCGCATCAGGTCGACCGACGCCTCCTTGCGGTTGGCGGTCAGCCACAGATTGGCGAAGGCGATGATGCGGTCGTCGATCGTCACCACCGCGACGTCGAAATGGTCGAGATAGGCGCGGTCGAAATGGCCGAGGCTGAACCCCTTTTCCCGCTGCGCCTTGGCCGACAGCCATTCGTCGGACACCGATCGCAGTTCGGCGAAGACGGTCGCGACCTGCGCCGCGGCGACGATGTGCAGCCGGGCGCCCTTGCGCGCCACCGCCCGTTCCGACTTGCGCAGCGCGCGCAGGCGGGGGGTGTCGAGGGTGAAGGTGTTCAGGTCGACCACCGCATCCTCGCCGAACTTGACGATGCCGAGCCCCATGCCGATCGCGATGTCGAGCACAGGCGAGGAGACTTCGTAGAGCAGCAGCCGGCCCTGGTCGCGGTCCGCCAGGTCGCGCAGGTTCCACAGCAGTTCGCCCCACGCGTCGCGCGGGCCGACGGGATCGCCCATCGCGATCCAGCTGGCGCCATGGACCTGGTACATCACGAAGGCGTCGCCCGCCTGCGACAGCAGGAAGCGTTTGTCGCCGGTCAGCGCCAGCATCGCATCGGTGCGGTTCGCCCCGGCCAGGATGCGGTGGACGCTGGCCGAATCGACCGGCGACAGCCCGCTGCGCGCCGGGGCCGGGCCGGGCGCCATCAGCCGCCAGACGCAGGCGCCGGCCAGCATGACGATGACGCCCAGCGTCGCGCGCAGGAAGCGCGGGGCATCGCTGTGCAGCGCGAACTTCCACCACAGGTTCTCCGAATAGGGAACGTGGCGATAGGCGAAGAATCCGGCCCAGACGGTCAGCGCCACGACCGCCGCGACCGAGGCGAGCCAGCCGGGGCCGATCGGCTGGCCGGTGAGCGCGGTGCGGCGGTAGAAGGCGGCGCGCGTCCATTGCAGCAGCGCGGCGAGGCAGAGACAGGCGGTCGCCTCCTCGTAATCCAGCCCCTTGAGGATCGAGAACAGCGCGGCGGCGATCAGCAGCGCGCGGGTGGCGAGGAACGCGCCGTCGAGCCGGCGGTAGAGGGCAGGCGCGAGCAGCAGCAGCGCGGTGCCGGTCAGGCTGGCGGCGATCGAACTGCCCTCGATCAGCGGCAGCGGCAGGATCGCGGCAAGGTCGCCCATGCGGGCATGGACCGAGGGTAGCGAGCCCGACAGCAGCAGCATCGCGCCGGTCATGAAGGTCGCGGCGCCGAGCGCCAGCGGGGCGACGCCGGTGGCGACGGCGCGCACGCTCGACAGGAAACGGGTCGAGCGCCGCCGCTGTCGCGCGCCCTCGTGCCACGCGAGGAGCAGGATGCCGAGCGCGAGGGGCAGCAGGTAATAGACGATGCGATAGGCGATGAGCGCGGCGAACAGCGTGGCGCGGTCGACCGGCACGACCGCCAGCACCACCGCCTCGAACACGCCGATGCCGCCGGGGACGTGCGTCACCACCGCCGCGACGATGCCGAGGGTATAGGCGAGGATGAAGGCGGGCAGCAGCGCGGGCGCCGCGCCGGGGATCAGCACGAACAGCGCGGCGCTGGCGCAGGCGATGTCGGCGAGCGCGATGGCGATCTGCGACAGCAGCAGCCCCGGACCGGGCAGCGGCACGGTGAAGCCGAACAGCCGGACCGGCGCGCGCACGACCGCGCAGGCGCCGAGCAGGGCGATGGTCAGCGCGACCACTGCCCAGCCGGCGACGCGGACGTCCGACCCGGACAGCCGCAGCCCGGCGAGGTCGAGCGCGCCCGGGTGGAGCAGCAGCGCGACTCCGGTGACGCTGATCACCCCGGCCCAGAAGGTGCCGCTGGCGATCGCGACCACGCGCGCGACGTCGGGGCCGTCGAGTCCCGCGGCGGTATAGATGCGGTAGCGCGCCGATCCGCCGGTCAGGAGGGCGAGGCCGAGATTGTGGCTGAGCGTGTAGCTGGTGAACGACGCCAGCGCGGCGGTGCGCCACGGCAGCGGCCGCCCGATCGTGCGCAGCGCCAGCAGGTCGTAGACGGTGAGCGCGAGATAGCTGCCCGCCGTCGCCAGCAGCGCCAGCGCGATCTTTCCCGCCGACAGGCCGTGCAGCGCCGCACGGACGTCGGCGAAGCGGATTTCCTGCGTCAGGTGTTCGAGCGCGGCGAAGCCGAGACCGATCAGCGCCAGCACGACCAGCAGGGTCGCCGGCGTGCGATAGCGTTCCAGCAATTGGCCGATGCCGCGCATGGTCCTGTCCGTCATGCCGCCGGCAATAGCGGGCGGCAGCTTGCCGGCGGATCAGCGCGCGCTGAACAATCGGTAATGTTCAGCGATTGAGCGCGTAGGTTATGATGAAGCAGGCGGCGGTCAGCAGCAGCATCGCGGCGATGAAGGTCGCATCGGCGATCCGTTCCAGCCAGTGCAGCCGCGCGATGCCCTGTACCCGCAGCGCGAAATAGGAACTGAGCGTCGCGATCAGGAACAGCAGCGCATCGACCGACAACAGGTCGTCGGCCACCGTCTGGCGCGCGCGCATCGCGATGGTGACGTGGAGCAGGCCGATCCCGGTCAGGCACACCCCGACCATCGCCGATGCGATGGGACAGATCATCCGGCAGGTCCGCTCGTCCAGCGCGGTGCGGCGGCGGCGGGGCCCGGCGGCGGGCGGGGAGTCGTGCGGCGCGGTCATGCGCCCGTTCCAGCACCCGCCACGGGCGCGGCGTCAAGCCCCGCGGATGTGGCGGCGATGCAACGCACCCCCCGGAAAACGGGGATTTCGCGCATCATATCGCCAAAGCCCGATCCATTCGCTATGGGCCGCATCGCCCGTCCGCAGTGCCGATGCGGGGGCGTGCGCCGGCTTGTCTCAAGCTGTCACACTTCGCCGATAAGGCGACCCGATCATTCGGCAGGGGAATTTCGATGACGAGCGCAGTGCTGGAGCGGGACGGACGCCCCGGCCCGAGACTGGACGACGGGTTCGGTCGTGCCGGCAGGTTGGGCTTCGTCACGGCCGTCATCGCGGCGCTCGGCTATGTCGTCTACAACGTCTATCGCGACGCGGCGGCCGCCAGCGTCGATCCGCTGACGCTGATGCCCTTCGCGCTGCTGGTCCTCGCGCTCATCATCGCGCTGGGATTCGAGTTCGTGAACGGGTTCCACGACACCGCCAACGCGGTCGCGACCGTCATCTACACCAACTCAATGCCCGCCCATGTCGCGGTGGTGTGGTCGGGGGTGTTCAACTTCCTCGGCGTGCTGTTTTCGACCGGCGCGGTCGCGTTCGGCATCATCTCGCTGCTGCCGATCGAGCTGATCCTCGGGGTCGGGTCCTCGTCGGGCTTCGCGATGGTGTTCGCGCTGCTGATCGCGGCGATCGTGTGGAACCTCGCCACTTGGGCGCTGGGCATCCCGTCGTCGTCGTCGCACACGCTGATCGGATCGATCATCGGCGTCGGCGTCGCCAATGCGATGCTGCAGGGGCGCAGCGGGTCGGCCGGGGTCGACTGGGACAAGGCCGCCGACACCGCCAAGGCGCTGCTGGTGTCGCCACTGATCGGGTTCGGCGTCGCGGCGCTGCTGTTCCTCGCCATGAAGGCGCTGGTCCGCAACAAGGCGCTGTACGAGGCGCCGGTGGGCGACACCCCGCCGCCGCTGTGGATCCGTTGCCTGCTGATCTTCACCTGCACCGGCGTCAGCTTCGCCCACGGGTCGAACGACGGGCAGAAGGGCATGGGCCTCATCATGCTGATCCTGATCGGGACGGTGCCGACCGCCTATGCGCTCAACCGTGCGGTGCCCGCGCAGTACGAGGCGCAGTTCGCCACCAACAGCGCGGCCGCCGTCCGCGTGCTCGCGCCGCAGGGCGACGGCACCGCCGTCGACGATGCCGCCGCGCGCCAGCAGGCGCAGCGCTATCTCGCCGAGCGCAAGCTGGCACCCGAAACGGTGCCCGCGGTCACCACGCTGGTCGGCACGATCGAGCGGCAGGTGCGCGAATACGGCACGCTGGCCAAGGTGCCCGCGGCGGTCAGCGGCAACATGCGCAACGACATGTATCTGACCTCGGAAGCGGTGAAGCGGCTAGGCAAGGAGCCGACGCTGTCGCTGACCGAAGGCGACAAGAAGGTGCTGACCGAATATCGGGGGTCGCTGGACGCCGGCACGCGCTTCATCCCGTTGTGGGTCAAGGTCGCCGTCGCCTTTGCGCTGGGGCTGGGCACGATGGTCGGGTGGAAGCGGATCGTCGTCACCGTCGGCGAAAAGATCGGCAAGACCCACCTGACCTATGCGCAGGGCGCATCGGCCGAGCTGGTGGCGATGGGCACGATCTTCGGCGCCGACAGCCTCGGCCTGCCGGTGTCGACCACCCATGTCCTGTCGTCGGGCGTCGCGGGCACGATGGCGGCCAACCGATCGGGGTTGCAGATGTCGACGGTGCGCAACCTGCTGATGGCATGGGTGCTGACGCTGCCGGTGTCGGTGCTGCTGTCGGGGTCGCTGTACCTGCTGCTCAACCGGGTCTTCTGAGCCCGGTGACGATGGTGGCGGGCGAGGAGGCGGCCGGCCGCACGCTGCGCCGCGATCCCGTGGCATGGATCATCCTGCTGCTCATATGGTTTTCGTGCGCGTGGTTCGGGTCGTGGGAGTTCAATCCCAACAACGCGGTGCGCATGTTCGCTACGCTGTCGCTGGTCGAGGACCATGACGCGACGATCGATGAGTTCGCGCACCTGACGATCGACAAGGCGCGGTTCGGCGACCATTATTATTCGGACAAGGCGCCGGGCATGACCGTGCTGGGCATCCCCGCGGTCGCCATCGCCGATGCCGTGTCGGGGCAGCGCGCGCGCGATTTCGTGCCCGGATTCGAAAATCCCGCCTTCAACCGCTTCCTGAAGATCCGCATCCGGCTGGTCGCGGTCACCGTCTGCGCGCTGCTGAGCGCGCTGGCGGCGATGCTGCTGTACGATCTGGTGCGCGGAGTGACCGGCGATGCCGGGGCGGGGGCGGTCGCCGCGCTGTCCTATGGGATGGGCACCACGGTGTGGGGGTGGTCGACGACGATCTTCGGTCATGCGCCGGTCGCGGCGCTGATGGTGATCGCGACATGGGCGGTGTGGCGCGGGACCGGTCCGCAGCCGAGGCGGACCCATGCGGTCGTCGCCGGGCTGGCACTCGGCTGGGCGGTGCTGATCGAGCATTCGGCGCTGATCGCCGGGCTGCCGGTCGCGGGATATGCGTTGTGGCGGTTGCGGGGCCTGCCGCGGGCGCAAGCGGGACGGACGATCGGGATCGCGATCGCGGCCGGGGCGACGGCGCTGGTCGTGCTGGTCGGCTACAACCTGATGGCGTTCGGGACGGTGTTCCGGCTGGGCTATTCGGGCGTCACCGACTTTGCGGGCATGCAGGAGGGGCTGTTCGGGCTGACCTATCCCAAGCCGCGCGTGTTGTTCGAGCTGATCTTCGGCGAGCGGCGCGGGATGCTGTGGGTCGCGCCGATCCTGATCGTCGCGCCGTTCGGGCTGGCGATGCTGGTGCGGACGCCCGCGACGAAGGCGATCGGATGGCTGGCGGTGGCGGGCGCGGTGGTGCCGTTCCTGATAAACGCCAGCTATTTCTACTGGGACGGCGGCAATGCCACCGGGCCGCGCCACGCGCTGCCGGCGGCCGGATTCCTGTGCATCGGCATCGGCATGTTCTGGGCACAGGCGACGCGCTGGTCGCGGGTCGCGGTCGGGGTGCTGCTGGCCGGATCGGTGGTGCTCAACATGGCGATCGCCAGTGCCGAGATCACCGCGCCCGCCGACGAGCCGCGCGCGCTGGCGGTGGCGGTGTTCGCGGCACGCTTCGATCCGGGCTATCTGCGGACGGTGGCCGACGAATGGCTGGGGTTCACGCCGTGGCAGGGGCTGGCGATCTGGGCGGTGG
The DNA here is from genome assembly GCA_003946805.1 of Bacillus sp. 2B10. Classification (GTDB taxonomy): domain Bacteria; phylum Pseudomonadota; class Alphaproteobacteria; order Sphingomonadales; family Sphingomonadaceae; genus Sphingomonas. Next base: position 29,138 of record RPSH01000025.1, read on the forward strand.
TGGCCGGGGGGCTGACGGTCGGGCTGGCGTGGTCAATGCGGCGGGAAAGAATGCGTTGGAGCTTGCTCCAGCCGGGGTGACGGGTCACAGGTCCGTCGCCGGGGTTGCGAACGCCACCCGTGCCGCGAGCCTATTCCGCCGCCTGCGCCTGCGGTGCCGGGATGTCGAAGCCGAACCGCGCCTCTACCTCCGGGTCGAGCCATGCGTGGATGTGGTCGAGATCGGCCCCGGACAGCGGCGGATAGGCGGTGGGCGTGAACGGGCGCCTGCCCTGACCCTTGTAGCTGTCCTGCGCGATGAACGGATCGGCGGCGGCCAATCCGGTGGCAGCGGACAGTGCGGCGATCACCCCGGCAGGGTCGGCGACGAACGCTTCGTGGCGGAGCAGCGCGACATGGTGCGCGCGGTCGTGCAGGCCGCTCCAGTGGCGCAGCTTGGCGGTACGCTTGGCGAGGGGATTGGCGAAGCGTTCGCCGGTATCGGGGCAGCGTTCGTGCAGCATTTCCCGCCCGAGCACCGGATGGTCGTGCCCGACCCCCCAGAATTCGGTGTCCCAATAGCTGTGCCACGGCGCGCGGATGAAGTCGGAGAAGCCCAGCGTCTTGACCTCCGGATGGCAGTGCCATGGCTGGCGGTGCAGGCTGCGGACCCAGTCGACGGGATCGCGCGCGACCGCCAGCACCATCACGTCGCGCGGGAACAGCACCTGTTCGGGGACGAACCAGTGCTTGAAGCCACAGCTGTCCGTAAAGGCGGCGCGGCCGAGATTGGCCTCGATCGAACGGATCAGGACGTTGGTCCCCGAACAGCGTTGGCCGTACACCTGGATCGCACGGATCGGGGCGTCGCCGCGGCGCAATATGGTCAGGCCGGGGCGCGGGGTCGTCCAGTTCGACATGCAGGTCTATTCCCATCCGAATCGTCGGAAATCATTGTGATTCCGAAATAATTTTCGTCATCGCCGGTACGCAGGGAGCCCGCAAGGGTTCCACGACGTTTGTGCACTGCACGAATGACGGGTTCTCCGGGGGGCAGCATGACGACGCGACCGATTACGTTCTTCATCCATCATCAGGGACGGGGCCACGCCAACCGGGCGATGGCGATCGTGCGCGAACTCCCGCCCCGGCGCCGCGTGACGATCCTGTGCGCGCGGCCCGAATTGTTCGACGGGTTCGACCGTCCGGTCGAACTGGTGAGGCTGCCCGACATGATCGGCGCACCGGTGCCGACCAGGGCGCTGTTCGACCAGCCGACGCCCGAGGTGCTGCATTGCGTGCCGCTGGGCGTCGAGGCGACGCGGCGGACGATGCGCACGATCCTCGATCACCTCGACGACGTGTCGCCCGCGCTGTTCGTGGTCGACGTGTCGGCGGAGATCGCGCTGCTGTCGCGCATCGCCAGCGTGCCGGCGATCAAGATCCGGATGCACGGCGACCGCACCGATCCGGGGCATCTGGGCGCGTATCAGGCGTGCGTCGGGCTGCTGGCGCCGTTCGACGAGCGGATCGAGCAGGACGACTTCCCCGAATGGGGCCGGGCCAAGACCTGCTATACCGGCGGGCTGTGCACCACGACCGATGCGGTGCCGACGAAGGCGGAGGCGCGGGCGCGGCTGGGGATCGATCCGGCACGCGAGGTCGTGCTGGTGCTGACCGGCGGTGGCGGGGCGGGGACCCCCTATGCCCCGCTGACCATGGCGGCGCGGGCGGTGCCGGACGCGCTGTGGCTGGTGATCGGTCCGGTCCACCGCGAGGGGCACGAGACCGATTTCGGCAATCTGGTCGAGCGGGGCTGGGTCGACGGCGTGACCGACCATATCGCCGCCGCCGACGTCGTCATCGCATCGGCCGGCGACAATACGGTGCACGAGATCGCCCGGGTCGGCCGTCCGTACATCTGCGCGCCCGAATGGCGGTACTTCGCCGAACAGACGCGCAAGGCCGACCGGCTGGCCGAGGTCGGCGCGGCGGTGGCGCTGCACCAGTGGCCGGGGTCGCTCGGCCCCTGGCGCGGGCTGCTGGATCAGGCCAGGGCGCTCGATCCGGTGGCGCTGGCCGCGCTGTACGATCCGGGCGCGGCGGCCCGGGCGGCGGATTATATCGAGGGGCTGGCGGTTCGGCTCTGGGCCGACTGACGCGCGGCGCGGGCAAACAGCGCCGCCGAGGCGAGCCACAACAGGCAGAAGAAGGCGGTACCGCCCAGCGTCTGGCGGATGCCGGTCATGCCGGGCGCCGCCCAGCCGGCGGCGAGTCCGGCGAGTCCGACCAGCAGCTGCGTGGCGGCGGCGGCGGCCATCGCCCGGGCCACTCCCGCCGCGCGCAGCCGGGCGAGCAGCGTGCCACCGATCGCGACCAGCAGGACGAGGCCGAAGATGGCGTTGACGTCGTTGTCCTCGCTGCCGAAGAACCCGACCGCGAGGTTGATCCATACGAGGAGGAACGCGGCGACGACCGCGATCACCGTGCCGCCGCGAAAGGCAAGGCCGGCGGACGCCCACGCGCCGACCTCGATCGCGCCGCCCGCGACGGCCAGCAGGATCGCGGCGAACGCGTAGTCGGCGGGTGTCCATGGCGCGCCGACGAGGAACGCGAACGCCAGCAGGCCGGCGGCGGTGCCCCAGCCGAGCAGGCGGGGAGAAATCGATCGGGTCATGATGGTCCTTTGCGCTTGGGATGTGCGGCGGACGATGACCGACCGGCAGGTGAGCGGCATGAGCGGGACGTAAGCATTTGGTGAGATCGTGGGTTTCGGCACTCCTTACCGGAAAGGGGCGGCCGTCTTCACGATCCATCCGTATGGAAACGTCACCCCAGCGAAGGCTGGGGTCTCCATCGGCTCTTGCTGCGCGCTACCACCGGGATATCCCGGCCTGCGCCGGGATGACGCCCGTTTCAAACCCTAGGGCCGATCGACATTCAGTTCGCCGGACGCAGGAATACCGTTCCATCCCCTTTCGTCACTCCCGCGCAGGCGGGAGTCCATATCCGCCAGCGTCGCGAATCCAGCCGAAACGTCAGCGTCTATGGATTCCCGCCTGCGCGGGAATGACGAAATCCTGTGGTCATCGCTGAATGTCGATCGGTCCTAGCTGAACAGCGCGTCCTCGCGGCGGCTGGCGGCGATTTCGGCGGTGGTCGGTGTCCGGACCAGCGCGATCGCGTCGGCGTCTGGCGACCAGCGGATCAGGCCGGCATCGGCGAACTGGCCGAGCCAATAGTCCATGCACCATCGGCCCCAGCGCGCATGGAAGCGGGTGGCGTTGCGCAGGATCGCGTCGAACTGGTGGAGCGGGGGGATGTGGACCGCGTGATGCTGGTGCCACGCGAGCGCGCCGCCGACCCACGCCATGGGCACGCCGGCGGCGGCGAGGCGCCATGCGAAGTCGGTTTCCTCCGCGCCATAGCCGGCATAGCCGGTGTCCATGCCGCCCGCCGCATCCCATGCGCTGCGTGGCAGGGCGAAGGACAGGCCCCATAGCTCGCCATGGCCGGGGACGGGGCGGATCTCGTCATCGGCGAGCGCGGGTTTGGCCGGATGGCGCATCGCCCTGTCCGGATCGAATGCGCCGGGCGGGCAATAGCGGACCTCGCCCAGATAGACGGCGGGCGCATGGTCCAGCGCCTGGGCATAACGTGCGACCAGCGTGGGCGAGGGCACGCAGTCGACGTCGAGGAAGATCAGCCGCTCGCCCCCCGCCGCCGCCGCCGCGGCGTTGCGCGCCTGCGCCAGCGGCATCGGATCGCCCGGCACGAATACCGCGCGCACCGGCACGCCCGGATCGGGCAGGCCGGCGGGGGCGGCGTCCTGCATATAGGCGATGACCAGTTCGTCGGGCGCGCTGGTCTGGGCGGCGATGCCGGCCAGCAGGTTCGCCAGCTGCGCGGTTCGCCCGCGCACCAGCGTACAGACCGATATCACGCCGACAGACGCTGCGCCGGTACGTTGCGGAAGTGCGCGACCCCCTCCATGATCCCGAAGGCATAGCCGCGCTGCGCGACATAGCTGTGGGCGAGGTCGGGGCGCTGGGCCAGCCCGTCGGAATAGTTGCCGACGATGATCGCATGGGCGCAGGCGCGCAGCATCTCGACATCGTTGCCGCTGTCGCCCGCGACGATCACCTGATCGCGGCGCATGCCCGCGCGCTTGCGGACATAGTCGACGGCCGTCCCCTTCGACGCGGCCAGCGGCAGGATGTCGAGATAGCGGCCATGGCTGTGGATCACCGACGCGGCGAAGCCGGCGTCGGCGAGCAGGTCGCGCACGCGCTCGGCGATGTTCGCTTCGCCTGCCGTGAAGTAGCTCAGCTTGTGGCTGCGCTGTTCGAGCGGGCTTTGCGGGCGCAGGTCGCGCTGCGTCGCCAGCAGCGCGCCGATCGCGTCGCGGTCCCAGCCGGCATCGATCGTCGCCGTCCATGCGTCGTCGCGGACATAGATGCCGCCGTGCGCGCGATGGTAGATTTCCGACCCGACCGAGGTAATCATGACGGCGGGTGGCGCGACCCGGTTCTGCGCGAGGATCGCGAGCGCGCTGTGCAGGCTGCGCCCGGTCGCGATGCCGAAGCCCATGTCGTGCTGGTCGCCGTGCCACAGGTTGAACGCCTGCGCCGCCTCGCTCTCGCCCAGCAGCGTATTGTCGATGTCGGAGATCAGCAGCAGGCGCGGTGCCTCCACCGTCGGGGCGGCCGGGGCGATGACCGCGGCGGCAAGTTCGGCATAGCGCGCGACATGGCCGTCCCAGTCGTACAGTTCGGCGGCGGTCGCCCCGGCGTTCGAATAGCTGTCCCACAGCATGTCGTCGGACAGGATGCCGAGCAGCGCCTGTCCGATCGCCATCGGGTCGCGCGGATCGACGAGGATGCCGTTGCCGCAGCCTTCGATGATGTCGTTCGGCCCGCCGCTGTCGGTCGCGACCAGCGGCAACCCCGAGGCGGCGGCCTCCAGCAGGGTCAGCCCGAACGGTTCGTTGAGCGCCGGGTTGCAGAACACGCCGCGCCGCGCACGGGCATGGGCGTAGATCGCGGGGACTTCGTGGGGGGCGTGCGTCTTGGGGATCGCGACCGATCCGTACAGGTCGTAGCGGTCGATCAGCGCGAACAGTTCGGCCATGTTGCCGGCCAGTTCGGGTTCGAGGCTGCGCGGATCGTCGCGCGTGCCCGCGACGATGACGAGGTTCGCGGCGGTCTGCAGCGCCGGGCAGCGGCCATAGGCGTGGACCAGCGCCGCGAGGTTCTTCTTGCTGACGGGCCGGGCCAGCGCGAGGATCACCGGCTTGGACGGGTCGGCGAGGAAGCGGTCGATGCGCGCGTCGACCATCGCATCGGTGCAGGTGCCGGCGAACAGCCCCAGGTCGCTGCCCGGCGGGATGATGCGGATGCGGCCGGGATCGTAGCTGGCATAGCCGGCATATTGCACCTCCGCCTCATCGCGCGACGAGGCGATGATCGCGTCGGCATCGGCGATGGCACGGTCCTCGATCGCGATGCGGCGCTCCAGCCCGGCGGTCTCGGCGCAATCGGCGCCGAACGCCGCCTGCTTCACCCGGCCGAGCGAATGGGCGGTGAAGAGATAGGGGATGCCGAGCCGTGCCTTGACCGCCGCCGCCACCGCGCCGGCATCGGCATAATGGGCGTGGATCAGGTCGGGACGCCGGTCCAGCCCCTCGATATGCGCGACCAGCGCGTCGACGAAGCTGTCGGTTTCGCGCCACAAGGCTTCCTTGGGCAGATACGCGTCGCTGGCCGAGCGCAGGCGGACGATGCGCGTGCGGGCGTCGACCACCTCGACCGGGCGCCAGTAATCCTCGCCCCGCGGACCGCCGCGAAAGGCGCGAGTCACGATTTCGGTCCGTTCGATCGCGTCGTGGCGGCCGGTGGCGGCGACCAGATCGAGCAGGTAGCGGATGTGACCGCCTGTATCCGCGGTTACGCCGTATTCCACCTCGCGCGCACGAAGACAGCCCTGTAACGCGAGGTGCAGGATAAACATTACGGAACTTTCCCGTTCGAAAACGCGGGCTTATCGCCGCTTGAGCAGGAACCGATGCGGCTGCGCTTTGTTCCGCTGGCGATGGAATCGCCGCTTCGTATCGCCCAGCTCGCCCCGGTCATCTATCCGACGCCGCCGCGCGGCACGGGAGGCACCGAACGGGTGGTGTCCGACCTGACCGAAGCGCTGGTGGGGATGGGCCACGCCGTCACGCTGATCGGCCCAAGCGACAGCGTGACCACCGCGCGGCACCTGTCGGCGCATCCCAGCCTGTCGGCACTGGAAGCCTATCACGGACCGGTCGCGCCGGGCGTGCCCGCCGCGCTGGAGGCGGCGCAGCTGGGGCTGCTGGCGAAGCATCTGGCCGGGTTCGACATCGTCCATTGCCATGGCGAGTTCGCCCATGCCGCGGTGCTGGGCGACCGGATCGGCCACAGCCTGACGACGGTGCACTGGCGGCTGGACGAGCTGGACCGCAAGCTGTTCTTCCACAGCTTTCCCGAGCTGCCGGTCGCGGCGATCTCGGCGGCGCAGGGGCGCGACCTGCCGCGGGCGAACCGGGCGGGGGTGGTGCATCACGGCATTCCCCCCGACCGGTTCCGGATCGGGCCGGGCGGCGGCGGCGTGGCCTTCATCGGGCGCATGACCGACCAGAAGCGGCCCGACGTCGCGATCCGCGTCGCGCGCGCCGCCGGACGGCCGATCCGGCTGGCCGGCGGGATCGACGTCGGCAACCCGCGCTATTTCGACGAACGGGTCGCGCCGCTTCTGGGCGAGGATGCGGTGCATGTCGGCGAGGTCGACGACCGCGCGAAGCAGGGATTGCTGGGCGAGGCGGCGGTGCTGCTGTTCCCGGTCGACTGGCCCGAACCGTTCGGGCTGGTGATGATCGAGGCGATGGCCTGCGGCACGCCGGTGATCGCATGGGACCGCGGCAGCGTGCGCGAGGTGATCGACCCCGGCGTCACCGGCTTCGTCGTGCGGAACGAGGAAGAGGCGGTGGCGGCGCTGGCACGGATCGACGCGATCGACCGCGACGGCGTGCGCGAACGGTTCGAGGCGCGCTTCACCGCGGCGCGGATGGCGGAGGACTATGTGGCGATCTACCGTAAATTGCTGGGCCGGGCATGAGGATCGGCCTCGTCAGCTGGGCCTATCCGCCCGAGAAGAGCGGCCTGTCGCGCGCCGCGTGCGAAATCGCGCAGGCGCTGGCCGAGGCGGGGCATGACGTCCGCGTCGTGACGATGGATCGCAGCGACCGCAGCATGGATGGCGCGGTCGAGGTGATTGGGGCGAGCGAGGGCGGCTGGCTGGCTTGGGCACGGCGCCTGCCGGGCATCGGCCATCTGTGCGGCCCGGCGATGATCGCGCGCACGGTCCGCCGCCTCCATGCCGAACGGCCGTTCGACGTGGTCGAGGCGACCAACTGGTACGCGCCGGGGCTGTGGGTCGCGCTGACCGGGCCGGCGCCGCTGGTGACGCGCAATTCGACGCCGGTCGCGACCAGTGCCGCAAGGTCGCGCAGCGTGCGCGACCGGATCGATCGCTGGGCGGCGGTGACGCTGGAGGCGCTGTCGGCGCGGGCGTCGGCCGGGCTGATTTCCAATACCGGGGCGCATGGCGCGAAGATCGCCGCGCTGTACGGCACGCGGCCGCCGGGCGCCTGCCATGCGGTGATCGGCCTTAGCCTGCCGCCGGCGATCGTCGATGCCGGGCGCGCCGCATCCTACCCGCCGGGCAACGACGTGCTGCGGCTGCTGTTCGTCGGGCGCAACGAACCGCGCAAGGGAACCGACGCGCTGATCGGCGCGCTGCCCGCGCTGGCGGCGGAGGCCGATGCGGGGACGCTGCCCGATTTCCGGCTGACGATGATCGGGCTGCACCGGCAGGAGCTCGACCGTCTGCCCCCGGCGGCGCTGCGGCGGATCGACAGCTATCACCGGGTCGAGGACGATGCGCTGCACGCCGCGCTGGCGGCGGCCGATATCGTCGTCGCGCCGTCGCGCTACGAGAGTTTCGGGCTGGTGTATCAGGAAGCAATGACCTTCGGACGGCCGATCGCGGCATGCGGCGAGGACCCGAGCGCCCGGCTGTTCGTCGGCGGCAGCGGCGCAGGGCTGCTGGCGGACGATTGCACGCCGCAGGCGCTGGGGGCGATCCTGCGGCGGATGCTGGGCGACGGCGATCTGCGACAGGCGCTGTCGGCGGCGGCGCGGGTGGCGGCGGGCCGGTTCACCCGTGCCGGTCTCGCGGCGGAGACCGCCGCCGCCTATGTCGCGGCGGTGAACGGGCGCAGCAGCGCGGCTTCGTCGCCGGGCCGGCCGGCGCCGGCCGACATGGCTTCGTAGACGCGCGAGCGTTCGAGCACGCGCGCCCGGCCGAGCTGATGGTCGATCGCGCCGGCCAGTGCCAGCGACGTCTGTTCGAACGGCACCACCGGGCGTTCGTGGACGGTGCCGGCATAGCGGATGTCGGCGCGGGTCAGCCGGTACTGGATATCCGGCCACAGCGCCGAGGGCACGCCGTCCACGAGGTTGCGGCGGGGCAGGCCCAGCGCACGCAGCCCGTCGCGCTCTGCCGCCCGGACCAGCCAGCCCAGCGCGGCCAGCAGCGCGGCGTCGGGGCGTTCGTCGCTGTCGAGTTGCAGTACCCAGCCGGTCGCCATCGCCTGCACCCGGTTGCGCTGCGCGGCGAAGTCGCCGGCGAGCGGGTGCGCCGCGACCCGCGCCCAGGGCAGCCGCTCCGCAAGCGGGGAGGCGTCGCCGTCCACCAGCAGGATCGCATCGGCGAAATACGGGTGCAGGTCGTCGAACAGTGCGACGACCCGGTCCGCCTCGGCGGAGCGGGCGATCATGCCGAGCGTGACGGCGTGCGATACCGGCGTCGCGGTCTGCCAGCCGCTATCGCCCGCGACGAAGCCCAGCGCCCATGCCGCATTGCGCCGGGCGTGCGGCGCGAGGGCGAAGCCGCGATCGGGTGCGCCGTCGGCGAGGCTGGCGCGGATCGCGCCGCGCAATCCCGCCGCGTCGAAGCCGAGACCGGCGACCGCCAGCCCGCAATGATTGCATTCGGGAAGCGCGCGGTCGTGCCAGCGATCGTTGCCGCAGATCGGGCAGCGCGGGCCGGCTATCGCGTCGTTCATTGGTCGCACCCCCTTGCATCGCAGCCATGGGGAACGCACGACGGGGTCGGCGGTTCGTCGGGGAAGGGCAACGGGGAACGGACATGGACACGATCATCGTCGCGGGCGCCACCGGCGACCTCGGCACCCGCATCACCAGGGCCGCGGTGGCGCGCGGCGCAAAGGTCCGCGCACTGGTGCGCCCGGGCACCAGCCGCGAACGCATCGCGGCGCTGGAGGCGATCGGCGCCGATCCGTGGGCGGTCGATCTCGGCGATGCGCAGGCGCTGGCCCATGCCTGTCGCGGCGTGGTGTGCGTGGTGTCGGCGCTGAATGGCCTTGGCGAGACGATCCTCGATGCGCAGACCCGGCTGCTCGACGCGGCGCTGGGCGGCGGGGCGGCGCGGTTCATTCCATCGGACTTCTCGATCGACTATCGCGCGCTGCCGACCGGCACCAACCGCAATTTCGACCTGCGCCGCGCGTTCCGCACCCGGATCGATACCGCGCCGATCATGGCGACGTCGATCTTCAACGGTGCCTTCGCCGACATGCTGAACGGCGAGATGCCGCTGATCCAGCGGCGGGTGCGGCGCGTGCTGTACTGGGGCAGCGCCGACACGCAGTTCGCGCTGACGACCAAGGACGATGTCGCATCCTATACCGCCGCCGCCGCGCTCGATCCCGCCGCGCCGCGCAACCTGCACATCGCGGGGGCGCAGGTGAGCGCGCGCGATCTGGCGGCGCTGATGGGCGAGGTGACGGGCAAGCCCCATGGCCTGATCCGTGCCGGGTCGCTGGCCACGCTGGCGCGGATGATCGGGGTGACGCGGCGGCTGTTCCCGGCGAAGGATCAGGTGTTCCCGGCGTGGCAGGGGATGCAGTATCTCCACAACATGTTCGACGGCCGCGCGCCGAGCGCACCGGCGGATAACGCGCGCTATGACGTGGCGTGGACCGATTTGCGGGAAGTCTTGGCCGGCTGACAGACCGTATCCCCGCGCAGGCGGGGATCCAGGGTTGCCAGGCGCGACGTTCGCGGCTCTGGACCCCCGCCTGCGTGGGGGTACGGTCACGCAGCCGGATCGAACCGCTCCAGCGGCAACACCATCCCCGCCACCACGAACCAGCAGCGATCGACCGCCGCCGCCACCGCCTGATTGAGCCGCCCCGCCGCGTCGCGAAATTCGCGGCCCAGCGCATGCTCGGGCACGATGCCGAGGCCGACTTCGTTGCTGACCAGCATCAGCGGATGCCGCGCCGCGCCGATCGCGGCGACCAGGGCGGCGCTGTGCCGTGCCACGTCATGCCCGCCCAGCATCACGTTGGTCAGCCACAGCGTCAGGCAGTCGACCAGCACTGGCCCCTCCGCCGCGCCGATCGCCTGCGCCAGATCGACCGGACATTCGACCGTCCGCCACCCCGCACCGCGATCCGCGCGGTGGCGCGCGATGCGATCGGCCATCTCCGCGTCCCAGCCTTGCGCGGTCGCAAGATAGGTCCATGGTCCGGGCAGCGCCTCCATCGCGGCCTGCGCCAGCCGGCTCTTGCCCGATCGCGCGCCCCCTACGAACAAACTCGTCGCCATCTTGCCCTTCGCCTTGGCACGCTCTAAGGGCGCGATTGCGACAGGTTCCCAGAAATGGGATGAAAAGGGAACCCGGAAGCGCGTTTAGGAACGCGCCATCCGGGGCTGCCCCCGCAACTGTGACCGGCGAGTCCTGCTCCCATGTGTGCCACTGGATGCAAATCCGGGAAGGCCGGGCAGGGCGACGACCCGCGAGCCAGGAGACCTGCCCGTCGCGGTTGTCCTTCGCGCGGACGGGGTGTGCCGGGCGATCGAGGGTTTCCTCGCGTGACGACGTCGTTTGGGGGTCGTGCGCGTGGGGGACAGAACCGTCCGCCGCCGTCATCGTGCGTACCCCCTTGTTGGATGCCAAGGGGGATACCCGAATGAAGACCCGTTTCCTGTTGCTGCCGTGCCTGTTGGCGGCGACCCCGAGCTTTGCGCAGAGCGCGCAATCGGCCGCCGGCCTCGAACGCGTGGCGGACCATGACGACGAGATCGTCGTCACCGCCAATCGCGAGGCGCGCCCGGCCGATACCGTCGGTCAGGCGGTGACCGTGCTCGACACCGCGACCATCGAACAGCGTCAGGCGGTGGTCGTGTCCGACCTGCTGCGCCAGACGCCGGGCGTGACCGTCACCCGCAATGGCGGCCCCGGCACGTCGACCGGCGTCAACATCCGCGGCGCCGACAGCGACCAGACCGTGGCGCTGATCGACGGCGTCAAGCTGAACGACCCGTCGTCGCCGGGCGGCGGGTTCAATTTCGGCAACCTGCTGATCGGCAACATCGCCCGTATCGAGGTGCTGCGCGGTGCGCAGTCGGTGCTGTGGGGCAGCCAGGCGATCGGCGGCGTCGTCAACCTCATCACCCGCCAGCCGACCGAGGATTTGGCGATCAACGCGCGGGCCGAGGGTGGATCGTTCGGCACGGGCCAGGCCTTCGCCAACGTGTCGGGCAAGGCCGGGCCGGTATCGGCGAGCATCGGCGGCGGATATTTCACCACCGACGGCATCTCGGCCTATGCGCCGGGGCGTGAGGCCGACGGGTATCGCAATTACGGTGCGAACGGCAGCGTCGCGGTGGCGCTGGCCGAGGGCGTGTCGGTCGACGTGCGCGGCTTCTATGCGAACGGGCGGACGGAGATCGACGGGTTCCCGGCGCCCAGCTTCACCTTCGGCGATACGCGGGAGTATGGCGATTCCGAACAGTGGACCGGCTATACCGGCCTGAACGCCGCGCTGTTCGACGGGCGGTTCCGCAACCGCATCGGCTATGCCCATACCCAGAGCAACCGGACCAACACCGATCCCGACGGCACGCCGACCGAAACCTTCCGGGGCAAGGGGCGCAACGACCGCATCGACTATCAGGGATCGTTCGACCTGACCGACGCGGTGTTCGCGACGTTCGGCGTCGAGCGCGAGGTGTCGCGCTTCACCACCGCCAGCTATGGCGGGCCGGCGGCCACGGGCCGCGCGCGGCTGCTGGGCGTGTACGGCCAGCTGGCGGTGACGCCGGTCGAGAACCTGACCCTGACCGGCGGCGTGCGGCACGACGACCACAATGTCTTCGGCGGGGCGACGGTGTTTTCGGGCAGCGGCGTGTGGTCGCCCAATCGCGGCAACACCGTGCTGCGCGCGAGCTATTCCGAAGGGTTCAAGGCGCCGACGCTGTACCAGTTGCAGAGCGAATACGGCAATGCGCTGCTGACCCCCGAACGGTCGCGCGGCTGGGACGCCGGCATCACCCAGCGCGGGCTGGACGGCGCGGTGGAGGCGAGCGCGACGTGGTTCGACCGCACGTCTAGGGACCTGATCGTGTTCGTGTCCTGTCCGCGCAACGGCACCGGCATCTGCGCCGGGCGGCCGAACGGCACCTATGACAATATCCAGCGTGCCGAGGCCAGGGGGCTGGAATTCGCGCTCAGGCTGCGTCCGGTGGAGGCGTTCACCGTCGCGGCGGCCTATACGTGGCTGGAGGCGGAGAACCGGTCGGCGGGCACGGCCAATTTCGGGCGCCGCCTGCCGCGGCGGCCGTCGGACAGTCTGACGGTCAATGCCGACTACCGCTTCCCCTTTGGTCTGGCGACCGGCGCGACCGTCACGATGGTCGGCGACAGCTTCGACAATGCGTCGAACGCCCGCCGGCTGGACGGCTATGTCCTGACCGACCTGCGCGCATCGTTCCCGGTGACCGGGCGGGTCGAGGTCTATGGCCGGGTCGAGAACCTGTTCGACGAACGCTACCAGACGATCTTCCAGTACGGGACGCCCGGTCGCGCCGCCTATGGCGGCGTGCGCGTGCGCTACTGATGGACGACCTCGCCGAATTCTTCGCGCATGGGGGGCGGGTCGCCGCCGCCGCGCGCGCGTTCGGCGGGGACGACTGGATCGACCTGTCGACCGGGATCGCGCCATGGGCCTATCCCCATGGCGCGATCGACCTCGGCCTCGATCGCCTGCCCGAGCCGGGCGAACTGGCCGACCTCGAAACGGCGGCGGCGCGGGCGTTCGGGGTGGCCGAACCGGCGCGGGTCGTGGCCGTGCCGGGCACCGACCTTGCGCTCAGGCTGCTGGCGGTGATCCTTGCCGCCGAACGTCCGGCGGTGGTGCGGCCGGGCTATGCCGGCCATGCCGCGGCGTGGGGGGAAGCGCGCGGCATCGCGGCGACGGCCGATCCGGGCGATGCCGACCTGCTGGTGCTGGCCAGCCCGGCCAATCCCGACGGGCACGTGACGCCGGCCGACCGGCTGCGCGCACTGGCGCGGCGGATGACGGTGGTCGTCGACGAAGCCTATGCCGATCCGGCGCCCGGCCTGTGCGGCGAGGCGTCGGACCGGCTGATCGTACTGCGTTCGTTCGGCAAGTTCCATGGCCTGCCGGGGCTGCGGCTGGGGTTCGTGATCGCCGGTGCGCGGGTCGTCGGTGCGTTGCGCCACCTGCTCGGCGACTGGCCGGTGTCGAGCGTTGCAGTGGCGATCGGCACCGCCGCCTGTGCCGATCGACGCTGGGCGGACGAACAGGCCGAACGGATCGAGACGGTCGGGACGCTGCTCGATCTCGCACTGGCCGACCGGCACGTGATCGGCCATGCGCCGCTGTTCCGGCTGGTCCGCACGGCGGACGCGCATCGCCTGTTCCGTCATCTGTGCCGCCATGCCATCCTGACCCGGCCGTTCGCCGACCGGCCCGACGCCTTGCGGATCGGCCTGCCGCGCGACGGCGCGGCGCTGGTCCGCCTCAAGACTGCCCTGACGGAGTATGATCGATGACCGAGACGCCCGACGACCATGCCCGCCACAATGCCCGGATGCAGCGCATGGCGGTGGCGCGCGAAAAGATGCAGGCGCGCCGCACGCTCGAACGCGGGCTGCTGATCGTCCATACCGGCAACGGCAAGGGCAAGTCGTCGAGCGCGTTCGGGATGGCGATCCGCAGCATCGGCTGGGGGATGCGCGTCGCGATCCTCCAGTATGTGAAGGGCAGGTGGGAGACGGGCGAGCGCAACTTCTTCGACGCGCATCCCGACCTCGCGACCTTCGAGGTGATGGGCGAAGGCTTCACGTGGGAAACGCAGGACCGCGCGCAGGACATCGCGGCGGCGCGGGCGGCGTGGGAGCGGTCGAAGGAGATGATCCTCGACCCCGCGATCGACTTCGTGATCCTCGACGAACTGAACATCGTGCTGCGCGACGACACGCTGCCGGTTGCCGAGATCGTCGCGTTCCTTAACGACCGGCCGCTGACCAAGCATATCTGCATCACCGGGCGCAATGCGAAGCCCGAACTGCTGGCGATCGCCGACCTGGTGACCGAGTTCGGCGAGGTGAAACATCCCTATCATGCGGGGTTCAAGGCGCAGAAGGGTGTCGAATATTGATCCGCGCCCTCGCCCTGCTGGTCGCGGCGCCATGGCTGGTGTCGGCTGCGCCGCGTGCGCCGCGGATCGTGTCGATCAATCCGTGCGTCGACGGCGTGCTGCGCCATGTCGCCGACCCGGCGCAGATCGTCGGCATCAGCCATTATTCGCAGGACGTGCGCGCGACCTCGGTGCCGCTCGACTGGTCGCGGCGGTTCAAGGCGACGTCGGGCACCGCCGAGGAAGTGGTGGCGCTGCGTCCCGATCTCGTGCTGGCCGGCCCGCATGTCGAACCGGCAACGATCGCCGCGCTGAAGCGGCTCAGGATCGCGCTGGTGCAATATCCGGTAGCGGAGTCGGTACCGGAAAGCATCGCGCAGGTCCGCGCGATCGCCGCCGCCACCGGTCACGCCGATCGCGGCAGGGTGCTGGCGAACCGGATCGCGGCGGCGGCGGTGCCGGCACGGGTGCGTCCGGTCGGGGCGGTGGTGTGGCAGGGGGGTGGGCTGGTACCCGGCACCGGTACGCTGACCGACGACCTGCTGAAACGCGCCGGCTTTCGCAACATGAGCGCGGCGTACGGCCTGAAGCAGTGGGACGTCCTGCCGCTCGAATATCTCGTCGCCGATCCGCCGCGCGTGCTGCTGTCGACCGCTCCGGACGGGGTGCAGGACGACCGGATGACCGGCCATCCGGCGGTGCGGCGGCTGGCGCGGCATATCACGGTCGCGCCGTACCCGACGCGGTTGATGAACTGCGGCGGACCGACGATCGTCGCGGCGATGGCGCGGCTGCGACAGGTACGCAAAGGACTGGGTACATGAACCGGCTGACCATCGGCCTGATCGTCGCGCTGCTGCTCGCGGCCGGCCTGTCGGTCGCGTCGGGCAAGGTGTGGGTACCACTGGATGCGTGGACCGCTGCCGATCCGCGATCGATCATCATCGTCGAGTTGCGCCTGCCTCGCACGCTGCTGGCGATGCTGGTGGGTAGCGCTCTGGGGCTGTCGGGGGCGGTGATGCAGGGCTATCTGCGCAACCCGCTGGCCGATCCAGGGCTGTTCGGCGTGTCGTCGGGCGCGGCGTTCGGTGCGGTGCTGGCGCTGTATTTCGGCTATGCCGCGCAGATGTGGCTGCTGCCCGGTTTCGCCCTGACCGGTGCGGGGATCGCGATGACGCTGCTGGCGTTGATCGCCGGGCGGTCGGGCAGCCTGATCCTGTTCACGCTGGGCGGCATGATCCTGACCAGCATCGCCGGATCACTGACCGCACTGGCCATCAGCCTTGCGCCGACGCCGTTCGTGTCGTCACAGATCGTGGTGTGGCTGATGGGCGCGCTGACCGACCGCAGCTGGGACGATGTGACGGTAGCCGCGCCCCTGATCGGCGCTGGCATGGTGCTGCTGGCGATGACCGCGCGGTCGCTCGACGCACTGACGCTGGGTGAGGCGGCGGCGCGGTCGATGGGGGTCGATCCGGTGCGGTTGCAGCGGCTGGTTATTGGCGGCATTGCGCTCAGCGTCGGGGCATCTGTTGCCTCGGCCGGCATCATCGGTTTCGTCGGGCTGATGGTGCCGCATCTGGTGCGGTCGCTGGCCGGCAACCGGCCGTCGGCGATCCTGCTCCCTTCGGCGCTGGGCGGCGCGGTGCTGCTGACGCTGGCCGACAGCCTCGTGCGGCTGGCCCCGACCGTCAGCGAACTGCGCCTCGGCATCGCCATGTCGATGCTGGGCGGGCCGTTCTTCCTCTACCTGCTGATCGCGATGCGGCGGAGGCTGGCATGACCGATCTGGTAGCCGATGCGGTGCGCCTGACGCTGGGCGGGCGGCGCGTGCTGGACGACGTATCGTTCGCGTTCCGGCCCGGACGGGTGACCGCGCTGCTGGGCGCGAATGGTGCGGGCAAGTCGAGCCTGCTCGCCTGCCTCGCCGCGCTGCGCCGGCCCGATAGCGGCGCGGCGCGGCTGGGCGGCACCGATGTGCAGGCGCTCGACCGGTGGGTGCGGGCGCGGGCGATCGGCCTTCTGCCGCAGGCCGCCGACGTGCACTGGGACATCGACGTCCAGACCTTGGTCGGGCTCGGCCGGTTTGCGCATCGGGGGCGTTGGGGCGAGACGCAGGCGGACCGCGATGCGGTGGCGGCGGCGCTGGCGGCGACCGACATGACCGGGTTCGCCACGCGCGGGGTCGAGCGGCTGTCGGGCGGCGAGCGCGGCCGGGCGCTGCTGGCCCGCGTGCTGGCGGGCGAGCCCGACTGGCTGCTGGCCGACGAACCGCTCGCCAGCCTCGATCCCGCGCACCAGCTGGACGTGCTGGCACGGCTGCGCGGGGTGGCGGCGAGCGGGCGCGGGGTGGTGCTGGTGCTGCACGACCTGCACCTGGCGGCGCGGGTCGCCGACGATGCGGTGCTTCTGAAGGACGGGCGGGTCGTCGCATCGGGTGCGGCCGACGACGTGCTGACCGCGCCGGCGATCGCCGAGGCGTATGGCATCGACGTCGAGATCGGGCGCACGCCGCTAGGGCATCGCTACATCCTGCCGGTCGCGCGGTGATCGCGCTGGCGGCGCTGATCGTCGAGGCGGCGATCGGTTATCCGCGACGGTGGTGGCATCCGGTGATGGGGGTGGGCGCGCTGATCGGTTGGTTCGAGGCGCGCTGGAACCGGCGTCGGCGGATCGAGGGCGTGGCGCTGGTCGTGCTGCTGGTCGCGCTGTCGATCGCGCTGGGGCTGGCGATCGAGCGGCTGGGGGCCGTGGTGACGGTGCTGGTCGCGACGACCGGGCTGGCGCAGCGCAGCCTGCACGATCATGTCGCGGCGGTGGCGCGGCCACTGGCGGCGGGCGACCTGCCGGCGGCAAGGGGTGCGGTGGCGATGATCGTCGGGCGCGATACCGACACGCTCGACGAGGCTGGTGTCGCGACGGCGGCGATCGAAAGCCTGGCGGAGAGCTTCTGCGATGGGGTGGTGGCGCCCGCGATCGGGTTCCTGCTGTTCGGCCTGCCCGGCCTGTTCGCGGTGAAGGCGATCAACACCGCCGATTCGATGGTCGGCCACCGCACGCCCGAGCTGCGCGCGTTCGGATGGGCATCGGCAAGGGCGGACGACGTCGTCAATTTCGTACCGGCGCGATTGGCGGGGGCGTTGGTGGTGATCGCCGGGCGCGGCGGGTGGCGCACGATGTGGCGCGATGCACCCGGCCACGCCTCGCCCAATGGCGGCTGGCCCGAGGCGGCGATGGCCGGCGCGCTGGGGCGGCGGCTGGGCGGGCCGGTGACCTATGACGGCGAGGCCGCCGGGCGCGCAGCGCTGGGCGAGGGGCCGTGCCCGGATGCGCGCGACCTGATGGCGGCGCTGCGCATCTATCGCACCGCCTGCCTGTTGCTGTGGCTGGTGATCGGAGGGTTCGCATGGGCGCGGTGATGATCCAGGGGACGGGATCGGACGTCGGCAAGTCGGTGCTGGTCGCCGGGCTGTGCCGGTTGCTGAGCGATCGGGGGATGACGGTGCGCCCGTTCAAGGCGCAGAACATGTCGAACAACGCCGCGGTCTGTGCCGATGGCGGCGAGATCGGCCGGGCGCAGGCGTTGCAGGCGATGGCGTGTCGGGTCGCGCCGACGACCGACATGAACCCGGTGCTGCTGAAACCGCAGAGCGACCGCACGTCGCAGCTGGTCGTCGGCGGGCGGGTGGCGGGTACGATGGCGGCGGGGGATTACCGGCGGCGGCGGTCCGAATTGCTGGGCGCGGTGCTGTCCGCCTATCGCCGCGTCGCGCACGGTGCTGATATCGTGGTGGTCGAAGGGGCGGGATCGCCCGCCGAGATCAACCTGCGCAGCGGCGACATCGCCAATATGGGTTTTGCCCGGGCCGCGCGGGTGCCGGTGGTGCTGGCGGGCGATATCGATCGCGGCGGGGTGATCGCGGCGTTGGTCGGCACGCAGGCGGTGATCGATCCGGCCGACGCGGCGATGATCCGCGGATTCGTGGTCAACAAGTTCCGCGGCGACCCCGCGCTGTTCGACGATGGTCGCGCCGGGATCGTGGCGCGCACCGGATGGCGCGATATCGGGCTGGTGCCGTGGCTGGCCGATGCCGCGCTGCTGCCCGCCGAGGATGCGGTGGCGCTGGGGCGCGGCGTGACGGGGGGCGCGGGACCGTTGATCGCGGTGCCGATGTTGTCGCGCATCGCCAATTTCGACGACTTCGACGCGCTGGCGCATGATCCGGCGGTGCGGCTGCGCATGGTGCCGCCGGGCCAGCCGTTGCCGGGCGATGCCGCGATGGTGATCCTGCCGGGCACCAAGGCGACGATCGCCGACCTCACCTTCTTCCGCGAACAGGGCTGGGACGTCGATCTGGCCGGCCATGTCCGGCGCGGCGGGCAGGTGCTGGGGATATGTGGCGGATACCAGATGCTGGGCACCCGGATCGCCGACCCGGACGGGATCGAGGGGCCGGCCGGCAGCGTCGCCGGGCTGGGGCTGTTGCCGGTCGCGACGGTGATCGCGCGTGCCAAGACCGTGCGGCCGGTGCTGGGCACGCTGGCGGGCGGGACGACCTTCGCCGGGTACGAAATCCATGCCGGAGTGAGCGAGGTCGCGCCCGATACGCCGCCGCTGCTGCATTTCGCCGACGGGACGCCCGATGGTGCCACCGCGCGCGACGGGCAGATCGGCGGCTGTTATGTCCACGGCCTGTTCGACGGTGCCGATGCGCGCGGCGCCCTGCTGGCGCGGATCGGCGGGACGGCCGACCCGCTCGACCGGCGCGAGCGGATCGACGCCGCGCTGGACGGCGTGGCGCGGGCATTGGCGGCGGCGCTCGACATCGACGCGCTGCTGGAGATTGCGGGAGAAGCGATTTGATCGACGACATATGTGCGCACCTCGACGCGCTGGCCAAGCCGCGCGGGGCGATGGGGCGGCTGGAGACGCTGGCGACCGAACTGGCGCTGACGCAAGGACGGGTACGGGCGCGGACGTCGCCCCGGCGCGTCGTGCTGTTCGCCGGCGATCATGGCTGCGTCGCGGAGGGGGTGTCGGCGTGGCCGTCGGAAGTGACGCAGATGATGGTCGCGACGATCCTGTCAGGGCAGGCGACCAGCAACGCGCTGGCCGCCGCCGCCGACTGTCCGCTGCGGCTGGTCGATGTCGGGATGACGGGGCCGCGCGTCGCCGGTGGCGGTTTCTTTCGCGACGCGCGGATCGGCGATGGCAGCGCGCCGCTGGGGCAGGGCGCGGCGTTGACGCCCGCGCAGTTCGATGCGGCGTGGGACGTCGGCGCGAGCGAGGCCGACGCCGCGATCGATGACGGCGCGGTGCTGCTGATCGCGGGGGAGATGGGGATCGGCAACACGACGCCCGCCGCCTGCCTGACCGTGCTGCTCGCCGGGATCGACCCGGACGCGGCGGTCGGGCGCGGTGCGGGGGCGGACGATACCGTGCTGGCCATCAAGCGCGCGGTCGTCGCCGCGGCATGTGCGCGGGCGGCGGCCGAGCCCGACCTGCGCCGCGCGATCGCCGGGGTGGCGGGATATGAGATCGCGGCGATGGCGGGATTCCATGCGGCCGGTGCGGCGCGCGGCGCGACGTTGTTGCTCGACGGCTATGTCGCCACCGCGGCCGCGCTGGTTGCGCAGGCGTTGGCACCCGGCAGCGCGCGGGCGATGATCGCCGCGCATCGATCGGCCGAGCCGGGCCATGGCGCGGCGCTGGCGGCGCTGGGGCTGACCCCGGTGCTCGACTGGGAGATGCGGCTGGGCGAGGGCAGCGGGGCGCTGGTGGCGCTGCCCCTGCTCGACGCGGCGGCGGCGCTGCTGTGCGACGTCGCGCGGCTCGACGCGATCGGGGCGGACCGTGCCGATTGAGGCACCGCGCTGGGCGCCGCCGTTGCTGGCGGTCCAGTTCCTGACCCGCCTGCCGGTGCCGGTCCTTTCGCGGTTGAGCGCGCAGCAGGCGGCGGACGGGCTGGCGCGCGCGCTGGCGTGGCTGCCGCCGGTCGGGTCGCTGATCGGCGCGGCGACCGCGCTGGTGTTCGTCGCCGCGCAAGGCTTCTGGCCGGTATGGGTCGCGGCGGTACTGGCGCTGATGGTCGAGGCGTTGCTGACCGGCGCGTTCCACGAGGATGCCGTCGCCGATTTCTGCGATGCGTTCGGCGGTACTGCCAGTGGCGAGCGCGCGCTGGCGATCATGAAGGACAGCCGGATCGGCAGCTATGGCACATTGGGGCTGGGGCTGGTCGTGCTGTTGCGCGTGGCGACGATGGTGGCGTTGCCGCCGATGCTGGCGGTGGCGGCGATCGTCGGCGCGGCGACGGTCGGGCGGCTGTGCGCGGTGACGCTGGCGGCGATCGTGGCGCCGGTGGGGCAGGGATCGGCGGCGCGCGCCGGGCGGATGCCGCCCGCGCGGCTGGCGCTGGCGCTGCTGCTCGCGCTGCCGGGGATCGCCCCGCTCGCGTGGGTGCGACCGGGCGCGACGCTTGCCGCGCTGATGGCGATGGCGGTGATGCTGTGGTGGCTGCGGCGCTTCGTGTCGCGGCGGATCGGGGGGAGTACCGGCGACTGTCTGGGGTTCGCCGCGGCGATCGGGCAGCTGGCGGTGCTGCTGGCGGTCGCGGCGCGGTGAACGTCCTGCTCCTGCGCCACCCGCCGGTCGCCGCGGCGTGGAAGGGGCGCTGCTATGGCCGGTCGGACATGGGGTGGAGCCGTGCGGGCTGGGCGATGGCGCGCCGGATCGTCGGCGGGATGGCGCCGGTGGACGCGATCGTCCATTCGGGCGCGATCCGCACCCGCCGCCTCGCCGGGTGGATCGGCGCGGCACAAGGCGTGGGCGTCACCGCCGACCCCCGCTGGCTGGAACGTGACTTCGGCGCGTGGGAGGGGCGGTCGTGGGACGCGATCTGGCGTGACAGCGGCGCGGCGATGGACGGCATGATGATCGCGCCGGAAACCTACCGCCCCGGTGGCGGCGAGACCGGTCGCGACGTGGCCGACCGGGTACGCGCGGCGTGGGACGCGCTGCCCGATGTCGCGCGCGTACTGGTCGTCGCGCATGGCGGGCCGATCGCGACGCTGCGCGCGCTGCGGGCCCGCGCGCCGCTGACGCGGGCGGTCGACTTCATTCCCGCCTGCGGCGAGGTCGTGACGCTTCAGCGCTGCCAGTAGCGGACGTAGTCGACCTGCATCGCTTGCGGGAATTTGCTGTCGTCGATGCCCATCTTGCCGCCCCAGTCGCCGCCGACCGCGACGTTCAGGATCAGGTGGAACGGCCGGTCGAACGGCCAGGCGGCCTTGCCGCCCGGCTGGTCGTTGGCGACGCGCATATAGCCGCGGCCGTCGACGCCGATGGTGATCGCCTGCGGGCTCCAGTCGAGCTGGTAATTGTGCCACTGTCCGCACGGGGCGAGCGTGCGTGAACCGCCGCGCTGGGTGCCCCTGGCATGGTTGAACGCGCCGGTATGCAGCGTCGCGTGGACCATATCGGGTTCGTAGCCGACCAGTTCGAGGATATCGATCTCGCCCGCATCGGGCCATTTGCCGTCGGGCGGCAGCATCCACAGCGCCGGCCAGATACCGCGCCCGCACGGCAGCTTCGCGCGGATGTCGTAGAAGCCGTAGCCCATGCCCCGGGTCGAAACGATCCGGGCGGAGGTATAGGCCTGCCCGCCCGAATCCGCCCCCTTGGGCTTTTCGCGCCGCGCCTCGATCACCAGCGCGCCCTTTTCGACACGGGCATTGGCCGGGGTGTTGGCGGGCGAATAATATTGCCGTTCGTTGTTGTACCACCCCTCGCGGTTGCGGCTGGTGTCGAAGCGCCAGTGCGCCGGATCGATCGTCTTGCCCGAAAATTCGTCGGCAAAGGTCGGTGCGGTGGCGGGCGGGGCGATCGCCACGTCGACCGCATGGTTGCTGGCGCCCAGCGTCGGCGTGTCCTGCGCCGGTGCCGCCGCGCCCAGGCCGAGGGTCATTGCCGCCAATAGGATGCGCATCGATCAAGCTCCCGTGATCGCGCCCGTACCGCGACGCTTCGCGCGCATCGTACGGAGGGGACCCGGCTTCGCGCAACCCCTTGGGTAATCGACCGTTCTGCCCCGTGATTTCCCGACGGAGCAGACGAATGCGCGTGGAACAGTTCGACTATCGCGATGGCGACACGGTATTGCAGGCCGGAGTGGCATTTCCGGCCGACGCGGCGAGGGCGCCTGCGGTGCTGATCGCGCATCAATGGGCCGGGCGCGGCGAAGGCGAGCACAGGACCGCCGGGCGGCTGGCCGAACTCGGCTATGTCGGTGTCGCGATCGACCTGTTCGGCAAGGACGTGCGGGGCGATCCGTCGGGCGACAACGGCCACCTCATCAACCCGCTGCTGTCGGATCGCGCCGCGTTGTTGCGACGGATGCGGGCAGGCGTGGCCTTCGCCGCCACGCTCGACCGGGTCGATGCGTCGCGGATCGCGGCGATCGGCTATTGCTTCGGCGGGCTGTGCGTCCTCGACCTCGCGCGTGGTGGCGCGGACGGGGTGCTGGGCGTGGTCAGCCTGCACGGGATGCTCGACGGCAACGGCCTGGATCAGGACGGGGCGATCGCGGCGAAGGTGCTGGTCGAACATGGCTGGCGCGATCCGATGGCGGCGCCGGACAAGGTGCTGGCCTTTGCCGACGAGATGGGCGGGCGCGATGCCGACTGGCAGCTCCACGCCCATGGCCGGGCGATGCACGCCTTCACGAACCCCCATGCCGCCGCGCCCGAAAAGGGCATGGCGTACGACGCCGATGCCGATCGTCGCTCGTGGGAATCGACCACCGCGTTCCTCGCCGAACTGTTCTGATCCGGTTGCCGGGCGGGCGTGCGCACACCATCTACCGGGCAACGAAGGAAGCAGCATGACCGAGTATCGCAAGACCGAAGCGGCGATCGCCCGCCTGACTCCCGAGCAGTTCCATGTCACGCAGGAAAGCGGCACCGAACGCCCCGGCACCGGCGAATATCTGAACGAAAGGCGCGCCGGCATCTATGTCGACATCGTGTCGGGCGAGCCGCTGTTCGCATCAGCCGACAAGTTCGATCCGCACTGCGGCTGGCCGAGCTTCACCAGGCCGATCGCGTCGGCCAACGTCGCCGAACTGCGCGACACGACGCACGGAATGGTCCGCACCGAAGTCCGTTCGGCGGGCGGCGACAGCCATCTGGGGCACGTCTTTACCGACGGTCCGCGCGACCGCGGCGGCCTGCGCTACTGCATCAACTCCGCCGCGCTGCGCTTCGTACCGCGCGAGGCGATGGAGGCGGAAGGTTACGGCGCGTATCTCGATCAGGTCGAAGGATAGGCGCGGCGAAAACCACGTTTGTGGTGGGATGTCACAGCGCCACGTTCGCCCGTACCAGCGCCGACCGGTCGATCTCGGCAATACTGCGCACGCCCGTCAGCGCCATCGCGACGCGCATCTCCGCCTCGATCAGCGACAACAGCTTCGTCACCCCGGCCTCGCCCCCGGCGGCGAGCGCATAAATGAACGCGCGCCCGATCAGCGTCGCATCCGCCCCCAGCGCCAGCATCCGCACCACGTCGAGCCCGGAGCGGATGCCCGAGTCCGCCAGGATCCTAATCTGACCCTTCACCCTGTCGGCGATCGGCGGCAGCGCGCGGGCGGTCGACAGCACCCCGTCCAGCTGTCGCCCGCCATGGTTCGATACGACGATCCCGTCGGCGCCGAAGCGCACCGCATCCTGCGCGTCGTCGGGGTCGAGGATGCCCTTGATGACGATCGACCCCTGCCACAGGTCGCGGATCCATTCGAGGTCGCGCCATGCGATCGACGGATCGAAGTTCGCGCCGAGCCAGCCGATATAGTCCTCCAGCTTAGTCGGCGTGCCGCGATAGGTGGAGATATTGCCCAGATCGTGCGGCCGCCCGTGCAGCCCGACATCCCATGCCCAGCGCGGATGCGTCGCCGCCTGCACCATCCGCCGGAACGCGGCGTTCGGCCCCGACATGCCCGAATGCGCGTCGCGATAGCGGGCACCGGGCACCGGCATGTCGACGGTGAACACCAGCGTCGTCACCCTCGCCGCCTGCGCGCGTTCCAGCGCGTCGCGCATGAAACCGCGATCCTTCAGGACATAGAGCTGGAACCAGATCGGCGCGCTCGACGCGTCCTGCACTTCGCGGATCGCGCAGACCGACACGGTCGACAGGGTGAAGGGCACGCCCTTCGCCGCCGCTGCCCGTGCCGCCTGCACCTCGCCGCGCCGGGCATACATGCCGGTCAACCCGACCGGGGCGAGCACCACCGGCATTGCCAGCGTCGTGCCGAACAATTCGGTATCGAGGCGGAGGTCGGCGACGTCGCGCAATACACGCTGGCGCAGTTCGACCTGTGACAGGTCGGACACGTTGTGGCGCAGCGTATGTTCGGCATAGGCGCCGCCGTCGATGTAATGGAACAGGAACGGCGGCAGCCGGCGCCGGGCGGCTTCGCGATAGTCGGTGGGCGCGGCGATGATCATGGGCGGAAGACTCGGACAGGCGGGACGGAGGGCGACAGGGTGCGAGCGATCCGGTATCGGCGGCGATGCGGTATCCGCAATGGCATATGGCCCTCTGGCCCTCCGTTCGATCACGATCGGCGGGTATCCGTCTCGTCGCTAACGCGTCCTATATGTCGGAATGTCGTCCCAATTTCCAGCGATATGGCGTGCCGAATCGGTGCGCGCGATCGTACGGCGTGCGACACCGTAGCCAGGGTCGATCGCCCCTGTGGGCACCGGTATCGTTCGGGAAAATGGTGCTGCCGGTGAGGATTGAACTCACGACCTCAGCCTTACCAAGGATGCGCTCTACCACTGAGCTACGGCAGCACTCCGAGCCGGGGGGAAGCCCCTCGGCGGCGGGAGGGGCCTATGTGCAGGCATTCGGGGGGAAGTCAAGCGGACGTTGCCAGATTGCGTGCTAAAAGCGTAGAAAGCGGCGATGAGCGATGCGGAACGTAAGGAACGGCTGGCACAGGCGCTGCGGCAGAATCTGCGCCGCCGCAAGGGGCAGGCACGCGGCGACGCCGTGGTGGCATCGTTGTCGGACCGGCAAGACGTCGAACCCCCTCGCGACTGACCGCCGCGGCTACGGTTGACACCGTTGACACGGACGCTCACCCTTTCCGGCAGACAGGCAAGGGAGAGGTGGAATGCGTCGCTGGTGGCTGCTGCTGGTCGCGTTGGTGCTGGGACCGGTCGCATGGGCCGCTCCGGCGGCGCCTGCGGGATCGCCGGTGGCGGAACATGGCCGGCTGGCGGTGAAGGGCAATCGCGTCGTCGATGCGCAGGGCCGCCCATATGCCGTGCGCGGCATGTCGCTGTTCTGGAGCCAGTGGCAGCCGCGCTACTACGACCCGGCGACGGTCGTGTGGCTGGTTCGCGACTGGCGGGTGACCGCGGTCCGCGCGGCGATCGGGGCGCAGCAAGGCGGCTATGATACCCGGCCGGAGGCGGAAACAAAGCACGCCGAGGCGGTGATCGACGCAGCGATCGCGCAGGGCATCTATGTCGTGGTCGACTGGCACGCGCACCAGCCGCGCGCCGACGATGCGGTGCGGTTCTTCGGCCATATCGCCCGCAAGTATCGCGGCGTGCCGAACCTGATCTACGAAACCTATAACGAACCGCTGCCCGAACATGGCTGGGCGAGCGTGCTGAAACCCTATCATGCCAAGGTGATCGGCGCGATCCGCGCGATCGATCCGGACGCATTCGTGGTCGCAGGCACGCGCAGCTGGTCGCAGGACGTCGACGAGGCGGCGGCCGATCCGCTGCCCTTTGCCAACGTCGCCTATACGCTGCATTTCTATGCCGCGACGCATAAGGCCGCGTTGCGGGCGAAGGCGGAGACGGCGATGCGGCGCGGGATCGCGCTGTTCGTCACCGAATATGGCACCACCGCCGCCAATGGCGATGCGCCGATCGACGCGGAAGAGACGCGGACCTGGTGGGACTGGTGCGCGAAGAACGGCATCAGCTATCTGAACTGGTCGGTCGCGAACAAGGACGAGGCGTCGGCGATCCTGAAGCCCGCGACGCAGGCGGTGTCGGGCTGGGCGGAGGGCGAGCTGACCGAATCGGGGCGGCTGGTGCGGGCGCATCTGCGGGCGGCGCGCTGAACCCCTGTCGCGTCGATTGCGGGCATGGCATGAGGTCGCCATGACCGATTCCCGCCCGCTCGCCTACCACCATACCCCCGGTACCGGCCCGACCATCCTGTTCCTGCCGGGCTATGCGTCGGACATGAGCGGGACCAAGGCCCTGGCGATCGAGGGCTGGGCGCGGGAGCAGGGGCGGGCGTTCCTGCGCTTCGACTATGCCGGGTGCGGCGAGAGCCCCGGCGCGTTCGAGGAGCAGACGCTGGCCGGCTGGGTCGACGACGCGCTGGCGATGATCGATCATGCTGTCGAGGGGCCGGTGGTGCCGGTCGGATCGTCGATGGGCGGATGGATCGCATTGCTGGCGGCACGCGCGCGGCCCGATCGTATGGCGGGGCTGGTCGGCATCGCCCCCGCGCCCGACTTCACCGACTGGGGCTTCTCACAGGCCGAGAAGATGGCGCTGCTGACGGAAGGGAAGATCGAGCGGCCGTCACCCTATGCCGATACCCCGACGGTGTTCACCCGCGCCTTCTGGTCGTCGGGCGAGGCGAACCGGATGCTGCATGCCGAACTGCCGATCGACGTGGCCGTCCGGCTGGTGCAGGGACAGCGCGACGCCGACGTGCCGTGGGAGCGGACCGTCCACCTCGCCGCGCGGCTTCGTTCAGCCGATGTGCAGACTTGGCTGGTCAAGGATGGCGACCATCGTCTGTCGCGCGAGCGTGACATCGCGCTGATCCTGCGCGCCATCGAGGATGTCCTGAACTGATGCTGTCTCCGCTGCTGTTCCTCGCGCTTCAGGCCGCCACCGGGCCGCAGCTGCCCGCCGGCGCCACGCCTGAAGCGCGCTACGACGCCTGCGTCGATGCGGCGACGACCGCGCCGGAGCAGGCGGAGAAGATCGCGGGACAATGGCGGCTGGCGGGCGGCGGGTTCCTCGCGCGGCAGTGCCTCGGCATGAGTTATGCTACCCGCCAGCGCTGGACCGCGGCGGCCGAGGCGTTCGAGCAGGCGGCACGCGAGGCGGAAGTGGCGAAGGACGCCCGCGCCGCGAATTACTGGGCGCAGGCGGGCAATGCCCGGCTGGCCGATGGCGATACGATCGCGGCGGGCACCGCGCTGGACGCGGCGCTGGCGAGCGGGACGCTGACCGGGCTGGCGCGCGGCGAGGCGCAGCTCGACCGGGCGCGGGTCCGGGTGGCGGGTGGCGACCTGGCCGGCGCGCGTGGCGACCTCGACCGGGCGCTCAGGGACGCGCCCGCCGATCCGCTGGCGTGGCTGTTGTCGGCGACGCTGGCCCGGCGGACCAGCGACCTGACGCGCGCCAAGGCAGACATTGCCGAGGCGGTGCGGCGATCGCCCGACGATCCGTCGGTGCAGCTGGAGGCGGGCAACATCGCGGGACTGTCGGGCGATACCAGGGCGGCGCGTACGGCGTTCGAGGCGGTGCAGCGCCTGTCCCCCGACAGCGCGCAGGCCAAGGCCGCGGCGGCGGCGCTCGACACGCTGCCGCCCGCCTGATGGCGGTTGCGGCCTGCCCCGGTCGACCCGATATGCCGGGTCAAGCCACAGGGAGCCGCCGATGACCCGCTATCTCCACACCATGATCCGCGTGTCCGATCCGGACGCGACCATCGCCTTTTTCGACCTGCTGGGCCTGAAACAGGTGCGGCGGATGGATAACCCGCAGAGGCGGTTCAGCCTGATCTTCCTCGCCGCGCCGGGGCAGGAGGGTGTCGCCGAGGTCGAGCTGACGCATAACTGGGATCCCGAGGCGTATGCGGGCGGGCGCAATTTCGGCCATCTGGCGTTCCGGGTCGACGATATCTACGCCACCTGCCAAGCGCTGATGGATGCCGGCGTCACCATCAACCGCCCGCCGCGCGACGGGCACATGGCGTTCGTCAAGACGCCCGACGGCATCTCGATCGAGCTGCTGCAGGACGGATCGCTGCCCGCCGCCGAACCTTGGGCATCGATGCCGAACACGGGGACGTGGTGATGGAGATCGTCCAGATACCGGTGCTGTCCGACAATTATGCGTGGCTGGTGCATGACGGCACGAGCGGCGATACGGTGGCGATCGATCCGGGGGCGGCGCAGCCGGTGCTGGACGCCGCCGCCGCGCGCGGCTGGACGATCACCGCGATCTGGAACACCCACTGGCACCCCGACCATGTCGGTGGCAACGCCGCGATCAAGGCGGCGACCGGCGCGCGGGTGACCGGGCCGGAGGCGGAGCGCGGCAAGATCGCCGATATGGACAATGGTGTGGGTGAGGGGGCGATGCTTTGGGTTGGCGACCATCAGGCCACCGTCTGGGCGGTGCCGGGCCATACCGCCGGCCATGTCGCGTTCCACTTCGCCGACGACGCGGTGCTGTTCAGCGGCGACACGCTGTTCGCGATGGGATGCGGCCGGCTGTTCGAGGGGACCGCGGCCGAGATGTACGGCAACATGCGTCGCTATGCCGGACTGCCGCCCGAGACGCGGGTCTATTGCGGCCACGAATACACGCTGTCGAACGGGCGCTATGCGCTGAGCGCCGAACCGGACAATGTCGCGATCGTCGAGCGGATGGCGGCGGTCGAGGCGCTGCGCGCGGCGGGCGAGCCGACCGTGCCGACGACGATCGGCGCCGAACTGCCGACCAACCCGTTCCTGCGCGCGGAGTCGGTCGAGGCACTGGCACGGCACCGCGCGGCCAAGGACGCGTTCTGAACGGCAAGAGGAGAGGCGGCATGAAGCGATTGGCATGGACGGCGGCGCTGGTGCTCGGCGCGTGCGCGACCCCGCAGCAGGTGGCGGAGACGCAGGCGCGCGGGGATCGGCTGCTCGCGAAGACGCTGGCCGGACGGACGCCGGGCAAACCCGAGAACTGCATCCCGACCGGCTTCATCGACGGGCCGCAGATCGTGGGGGATTCGCTGGTCTATCGCCAGACCGGCAAGCGGCTGTGGCGCACCCAGGTCCGTGACCGCTGCCCGTTCCTGCGCGACGACCAGATCGTGGTGTCGATCCTGTACGGCGCGCAGGTGTGCCGCAACGACCGATTCCGCCTGATCGATCGCGGATCGCAGATTCCGTCAGGCGACTGCACGTTCGGGGAATTCGTGCCGTACGACAAGGTGGGGTGAGGGTCGTTGTCCGCACATCCTCCGTTCGTGCTGAGTAGGGACTGAGCCTGTCGAAGCGGTGTATCGAAGGATCGCCACGGGTGCTTCGATACGGGCCTTCGACAAGCTCAGTCCCTACTCAGCACGAGCGGCTGGTTGTTATGGTTTACAACACGTAGCGGCTCAGATCGGTATTCCGCGCGATGCTGGCCAACTGCTGTTCGACATAGGCGGCGTCGATCGTCACTGCTTGCCCCGAGCGGTCCTCGGCGTCGAAGCTGACCTCTTCCAGCAGCTTTTCCATCACCGTCTGCAGGCGGCGGGCGCCGATATTCTCGATCTCGGCATTCACCTCCGCCGCGATGCGGGCGATGGCGGCGATGCCGTCGTCGGTGAAGGTCACCTCCACCGATTCGGTGCCGAGCAGCGCACGATACTGCGCCGGCAGCGACGCCTTGGTATCCGACAGGATCGCGATGAAGTCGGCCTCGGTCAGCCCCTTCAACTCGACGCGGATCGGCAGGCGACCTTGCAGTTCGGGCAGCAGGTCGCTGGGCTTCGCCACGTGGAACGCGCCGCTGGCGATGAAGAGGACGTGGTCGGTCTTCATCGGGCCGTACTTGGTGGCGACGGTCGTCCCCTCGATCAGCGGCAGCAGGTCGCGCTGCACGCCTTCGCGGCTGATCGATCCGCCGCCGCGGCCGTCGCTGACCGCGATCTTGTCGATCTCGTCGAGGAAGACGATGCCGTTCGCCTCGGCATCGGCGAGGGCGACGCGGCTGACCTCGTCCTGATCAAGGCGCTTGTCGGCCTCTTCCTCGACCAGCTTGTCCCAGGCGGCGCGGACGGTCAGCTTGCGGCGCTTCTGCTGGCCTTGCCCAAACGCCTTGCCCATCATCGCCGACAGGTCGAGCATCTGCGGGGCGGCACCGGGGATTTCGAACGGCATCTGCGGCGCGGCATCGAGTTCGATCTCGATCTCCTTGTCGTCCATATGCCCGTCGCGGAAGCGCTGGCGGAACGCCTCGCGCGTCGCCTCGCTGGCGCCCTTGCCGGTCAGCGCGTCGAGCAGGCGGGCCATGGCGGCTTCCTCGGCCTTGTCCTTCACCGCCACGCGGCGGCGTTCGCGTTCCAGCCGGATCGCTTCCTCGACTAGGTCGCGGGCGATCTGTTCGACGTCGCGGCCGACATAGCCGACCTCGGTGAACTTGGTCGCCTCCACCTTCACGAACGGCGCGTCGGCGAGCCTGGCCAGACGGCGGCTGATCTCGGTCTTGCCGCAGCCGGTGGGGCCGATCATCAGGATGTTCTTCGAGCTCACCTCGTCGCGCAGGTCGGGGCTGAGCTGCTGGCGGCGCCAGCGGTTGCGCAAGGCGACGGCGACGGCGCGCTTGGCGTCCCGCTGGCCGATGATGTGCGCGTCGAGGGCGGCGACGATCGCCTTGGGAGTCAGGCTGTCTTGCATGGGATGTCCGTCAGTTCGCGCTGTCGAGCGCTTCGAGGGTGACGCGATCGTTGGTGTAGACGCAGAGTTCGGCGGCGATCGCCAGCGCCTTCCGCGCGATCTTTTCCGCATCGCCTTCGTAATCGGACAGGGCGCGGGCCGCGGCGAGGGCGAAATTGCCGCCCGAACCGATCGCGGCGATGCCGGCCTCGGGCTCCAGCACGTCGCCATTGCCTGTGACGACCAGCGTCACGTCCCTGTCGGCGACGATCAGCATCGCTTCGAGGTTGCGCAGGAACTTGTCGGTGCGCCAGTCCTTGGCGAGTTCGACCGCGGCGCGCAGCAGCTGGCCCTGATGGCGCTCCAGCTTGGCCTCAAGCCGTTCGAACAGGGTGAAGGCGTCGGCGGTGGCGCCGGCGAACCCGGCGATCACCTTGCCGTCGCCCAGCGGGCGGACCTTGCGCGCATTGGGTTTCATGACCGTCTGTCCGGCCGAAACCTGCCCATCCCCCGCGATCACCACGCGACCGCCGCGACGCACGGATACAATCGTGGTGCCGTGCCACACCGTCTCTTTGCTCATGGGGCGCGATATGGGGAGGGGCGTTGTCGGTACAAGTTCCTGCCCGGCACGGGGA
>RPSH01000026.1 GCA_003946805.1 Bacillus sp. 2B10
GGGTAGGGGTTGGGGTTATGCGTTGAGGGCGCCGGGGGGTACCCCTTGAGGGTGCGTTGCGCGATGAGTGCCGGTCATGCGGTTCCGTACGACGGTGTCGGGCACCGTGAAGGCGTGCGCCGCGCAGATGGCGCATGACCTGTATCTGGCTCGCGATCGGCGCTAGGAGGCGAGGATGATGCCCGTGAACCCAGTTGCCCGGCGGATCGACCGGTTGCCGGCGTGCGGCGCGGCGGAGGCGGTGGCGTTGGTCGATCGGGCCGGCGTCATGACCTATGCTGCACTGGAAGCGGCCGTTGCGGCGATGGCCGGCGGACTGCGCGCGATGGGCGTGGCGGCGGGGGACCGGGTGGCGACGTGGTTGCCCAAGACGCGGGCCGCGTGCGTGATGCCGCTGGCGGCGGCGCGGATCGGGGCGGTGCACGTGCCGGTCAATCCGGCGCTGAAACGGGCGCAGGTCGCGCATATCTTTGCCGATAGCGGTGCGACCATGCTGGTCACGGCGGAATCGCGGGTGGCGTCGCTGGAAACCGGCGACGTACCGGCGGACTGTCGCGTGGTGACCGATACGCCCGAAGGTCCGCCGGTCGTCGCCCTCGACGTCGATACCGATGCGCTGGCGGCGATCCTCTATACCTCCGGATCGACCGGACGGCCCAAGGGGGTGATGCTGAGCCATGCCAATCTGTGGCTGGGGGCGGTGTCGGTCGCGCATTATTTGAAATTGACGCCGGTCGACCGGGTGCTGGCGGTGCTGCCGCTCAGTTTCGATTACGGGCAGAACCAGCTGTTTTCGAGCTGGGTGGCGGGCGCGGCGGTGGTGCCGCTCGACTATCTGACCGCGCGCGACGTGGTGAAGGCGGTCGAACGGTTCGACGCGACGACGCTGGCCGGGGTGCCGCCGCTGTGGACGCAGTTGCTGGAGGCGGCTTGGCCCGATGCGGTTGCAGCGCGGCTGCGGCGGCTGACCAATTCGGGCGGGGCGCTGACGCCGCGGATGGTTCGGGCGTTGCGCGCGCGGTTCGGCGGGGCGGACCTGTACGCGATGTACGGGCTGACCGAGGCGTTCCGGTCGACCTATCTCGACCCCGCGCTGGTCGACGCCCATCCCGAGGCGATCGGGTCGGCGATCCCTCTTGCCGAGGTGGCGGTGGTGCGTGCCGATGGCAGCCGCGCGGACATCGGCGAGGCGGGCGAACTGGTCCATGCCGGGGCGCTGGTGGCGCAGGGCTATTGGCGGGATGCCGAACGGACGGCGGCGCGGTTTCGTGCCGCCCCGGACTGGATGGAAAGCGGGGGGATGGCGGTGTGGTCGGGCGATACCGTCGCGCTGGGCGTGGACGGGCTGCTGCGCTTCGTCGGGCGCGATGACGAGATGATGAAGGTCGCGGGCAACCGGATTAGTCCGACCGAGGTCGAGGAGGCGGTGCTGGCCGGCGGCGAGGTGGCCGAGGCGGTGGCGGTTGGCCTGCCCGACGAACGGCAGGGGCAGGCGATCACCGTCGTCGCGCGGGCGGCGGTGGCGGACGCGGAAGGTGCGGTGCGTGCGCGGCTGCGGCGGGAACTGCCGAATTTCCAGCAGCCGTCGCATTATGTCTGGGTCGAGGCGCTGCCGCGCAACGCCAATGGCAAGCTGGACCGGGTGGCGATTCGCGCGCTGGCGCAGGCGGCGGTCGCATGAAGCCGATCGGTCCCATTCCGCCTGCCTTTTCCGGCCAGTCACGTCTGATCGTCGGCGGCGAGGATTTCGCGGCGTTGCTGGCGCAGGCTGGGGATACGCCAGCGTTCCTGTACGATGGCGGCGCGATCGCGGCGCGGGTGGCGCGGCTGCGCGCGGCGCTGCCGGGCGGGGTCGGGGTGCATTATGCGATCAAGGCGAACCCGCACGGCGACCTGCTGAACGCGATCGGCCCGCTGGTCGACGGGCTGGACGTGGCGTCGGGGGGCGAGCTGGCCATGGCGCTGGCGGTGAAACCGGCGGCGGCGATCAGCTTTGCCGGGCCGGGCAAGCGCGACGACGAACTGGCGCAGGCGATCGGCGCAGGCGCGACGCTGCATGTCGAATCCGAGGGCGAGGCCGACCGGGCGCTGGCGATCGGCGAACGGCTGGGGCTGACCCCGCGCATCGCGGTGCGGGTGAACCCCGATTTCGAGCTGCGCGGGTCGGGGATGCGGATGGGCGGGCGGGCGTCGCCGTTCGGGATCGACGCGGTGCGGCTGCCCGCGCTGGTGCGGCGGCTGGTGGCGGCCGGTGCCGACTGGCATGGCTTCCACATATTCGCCGGATCGCAGACGCTGGATACCGCGGCGATCATCGAGGCGCAGGCGGCGACGCTGGCGCTGGCCGGGCGGCTGGCGGACGAGGCGGGGGCGGCGCCGGCGTTCGTCAATCTGGGCGGCGGGTTCGGCATCCCCTATTTCGCGGGCGATCGGCCGGTGGATGTCGAAGCGGTCGGCGCGGCGCTGGGCGAAGCGCTGGCCACGCGCGGCGCGGTGCTGGCGGAGACGGGGTTCGCGGTCGAGCTGGGGCGGTGGCTGGTCGGCGAGGCGGGGGTGTATTGCACCCGGGTGGTCGATGTGAAGGAGAGCGGCGGCGAATGGTTCGTCGTGGTCGATGGCGGGCTGCACCATCAGCTCGCGGCCAGCGGCAATTTCGGTACGGTGGTGCGACGCAACTATCCGGTGGCGGTGGCGGAGCGGATGGATGCCGGGCCGACGATTACCGCGTCGGTGGTGGGGTGCCTGTGCACGCCGCTCGACCGGCTGGCCGACCGGGTGTTGCTGCCGCAGGTCGCGGTGGGCGATACCATCGTCCTGTTCCAGGCGGGGGCGTATGGCGCAACCGCAAGCCCATCGGCGTTCCTGGGTCATGCGCCGGCGCGCGAGTGGTTCATTCCGGGAAAGTGCTGAGACGAACGGTATGCGGCGGTGGTGCGTTGGGTGCGAAAGCGGGCTATACTCAACCCTATCTTTACCCCTTTGGCAGCATAGCAGGTGAAGTCCTGCGCAGTACCCCAGCGGCTGCGCTTGTTGGTTACGAGGTATTCGAATGCGTCGCAGGCATGGTTTTGGCACGGGTGTAGCACTTTGCGCGGTGCTGGGCGGGTGCGCCGGGGGGGCGACGCGCCCCGAACTGCCGCCCGCCGCGTTCGTGCAGGCGAAGGAAGCGCCGGGCGAGGCCTATGTCATCGGCCCGCTCGACCAGCTGAGCATCTTCGTATGGCGCAACCCCGAACTGTCGACCAAGGTACAGGTGCGCCCCGACGGGCGGATCACCACGCCGCTCATCAACGACATGCCCGCCACCGGCAAGACGCCGGCGATGCTGGCCGACGACCTGAAGCTGGCGCTGGGCGAATATGTGACGAACCCGTTGGTTTCGGTGATCGTCGAGAATTTCTCCGGCACGTTCAGCCAGCAGGTGCGGGTGGTCGGCGCGACCGAGAAGCCGGCGTCGATCCCGTATCGCGCCAACATGACGCTGCTCGACGCGATGATTACCGTCGGCGGGCTGAACCAGTATGCGGCGGGCAATCGCGCGCGGCTGGTCCGGTACGACCGGGCGACGGGCAAGCAGTCGGAGTTCGGGCTGCGTATCTCCAGCCTGCTCAAGAACGGCGATTCGTCGGCCAATGTGAAGCTGCAGCCGGGCGACGTCATCATCATTCCCGAAAGCATGTTCTGAGATGGACGGGCTGTACGACGAACTGAAGCTGACGCTGCACGCGATCTGGCAGCGGCGCTGGATCGCGCTGGCGATCGCATGGGTGGTGTGCCTGGGCGGGTGGCTGGCGGTCAGCCAGATTCCCAACAGCTATCAATCGACCGCGCGGATCATGGTGCAGATGCGCCAGGTGCTGCCTGGGGCGGAAGCCGCCGTCGCGCAGAACGATCAGGCGAAGAATATCGACCGCATCCGCCAGACGCTGACGTCGGCCGTGAACCTAGAAAAGGTGGTGCGGGGCACGTCGCTGAACGACACCGTCGCCAGCGACCGCGACGTGGCGGACCGGGTGGCGTCGCTCCAGAACGCGATCAAGCTGACCGCGCAGCAGGACAATCTGTTCGAGATTTCGGCGACGTCGGGCAATCCGAAGGTCGCGCGCGAGGTCGTGCAGAAGATGATCGACATCTTCGTCGAATCCAATCTGGCCAGCGACCGCGACGCGACGGTGCAGTCGCTGCGCTTCCTCGACCAGCAATTGTCGCAGCGGCAGAAGCAGCTGGCCGATGCGGAAGCGCGGCGGCAGGCGTTCCAGGCGCAATATATGGCGATGCTGCCGGGTACCGGGTCGCTCGACGACCGCATGTCGAACGCGCGTAGCGAGCTGGCACAGATCGACGGCGATCTGGCGGCGGCGCAGTCGAGCCTGAACGCGGCCAATGCGCAGATGGCGGGGACCGCGGCGACGCTGCCGGGAGCGGCGGGAACGGCGATGGTCGGGCCGGCACGCGCGCGGCTGAACGCGATCGAGGGGCAGATCGCCGAGGGGCGCAGCCGCGGCTGGACCGACGCGCATCCCGACATGGTGGCGCTCAACCGGCAGCTGGCGTCCGCACGGGCGGCGGCGCGCGGCGAAGGGGGTGGCGTGAGCGGCGGGACCGCGGCATCGCCCAATCCGTTCTACCTGCAGCTGCGCGCGACGCAGGGCGACCGGCAGGCGCGCGTCGCGGAACTGCAGCAGCGCAAGCAGCAGATCGAAGGGCAACTGAACGGCTTGCAGGCCAAGATTTCGGCCGATCCGCAGGCGGCGGCGCAGCAGTCGCAGCTGGACCGCGATATCGCATCGCTCAAGTCGAACTATGACGAGCTGTTCCAGGACCGCGAACAGGTGCGGCTGCGCAGCAGCGTGCAGACCGATACCGATGCGGTGAAGTTCAGCGTGATCGACCCGCCGACCCAGCCGCGCGCGCCGGCAGCGCCGAACCGGCCGCTGCTGCTGCTGGGCGTGCTGGTCGTCGGCATCGGGGCCGGCGTCGGCGTGGCGTTCGCGCTCAGCCGGCTGCGGACCAGCTTCGCTACCGCACAGAAGCTGGAAAAGATCAGCGGCATGCCGGTATTGGGCGCGATCGGCGAAGTGGTGACCGATGCGGTCAAGTCCGAACGCAAGCGGCGGCTGAAGCTGTTCGCGGGCGGGGCGGGGGCGCTGATGGCGGCGTTCGTGCTGTTGCTGGGGCTGGAATTCGCCCAACGCGGGCTGGTGGCGTGAGTGGGGAAACGCAAGTGAACGACCAATCGCACCGGGCCATGCGCGCCTCGTTGCTGGAACGCGCGGCGGACCGCTGGCAGCTGGGGCCCAAGGCCGGCCTGCCGCCCGTCGCCATGCCCGACCTGCCGCCGGCGCCGCCGGCCCCCGTGCCGGTGGCGAAGGCACCCGCGCGCAAGATGCCGCCCGCGCGCATCCGCCCGGTCGAACCGGCGCGGATCGATCGCGAGATGCTGGCCGAGGCCGGGATGCTGGTACCCGGCGGCCCGGTCACCGCGCTGGCGGAGGAGTTCCGGCTGGTGAAGCGCCAGCTGCTGACGACCGCAGCGGATGTCGAGAAGCGCGACCCGGAGGCGGCGCGGATGGTGCTGGTGTGTTCGGCGCAGCCGGGCGACGGCAAGACGTTCTGCGCGATCAACCTTGCGCTGTCACTGGCGGCAGAGCGCGACCTCCACATCCTGCTGGTCGATGCGGATTTCGCCAAGCCCGACATTCTCGCCCGGCTGGGACTGCCCGCCGGACCGGGATTGCTCGACGCGCTGGGCGATCCGGCGATCGATATCGAACAGCTGGTCATTCCGACCGACGTGCCGCAGCTGTCGCTGTTGCCGGCGGGCAAGCGGACCCATGCTGATACCGAATTGCTGCGCAGCGACCATGCGCACGACGTGCTTACGCGGCTGCTGACCGCCGATCCCGACCGTATCGTCATCTTCGATTCGCCGCCGGCGCTGGCGGCATCCCCCGCCGCCGTGCTGGCATCACTGGTCGGGCAGACGGTGCTGGTGGTCCGCGCCGATCGCAGCAGCGAATCCGACCTGCGCGAGGCGGTGGCGCTGCTCGATGGATGCGAGGAAATCCAGCTGCTGCTGAATGCCACGACGTACCGCGCGGAGGGTGCGCGCTTCGGCTATTACGGACAGGACGCCGAATGATGCGCTGGCTGGCATTTCCCGTCGCGGTCGCCGCCACGGCGACGCCGGCCTTAGCGCAGCGGGTCGAGATATCGCCCTATGTCGAGGCGGGGCAGGTGCTGCTCGCCGACCTGAAGGATGGCGACGTCGTCACCTATACCCAGCTGACCGCGGGCGTCGATGCGACGGTCACGACGCAGCGGGTGCAGGTACAGGCCAATTACCAGTATCAGCGCCTGGTCGACTGGGGCGACAGTTTCGGCAGCGGCAGCATCCATTCGGGTCTGGCGCGCGCCAACGTCGCGATCACGCGCTGGCTGAATCTCGAGGGCGGCGCGATCGCGACGCGGGCGCAGGGCGACACGCGTGGCGGTGGCTTCGGTCCGCTGGTCAATGCCAGCAACGTCAACACCGCGCAGGTCTATGGCCTGTATGCCGGTCCCAGCATCAACACGCGCGTCGGGCCGTTCGCGGTCAACGGCACCTATCAGTTCGGCTATGTGAAGGCGGAGACGCCGGGTGTCGTCGATCTGGCGCCGGGTCAGCGACGGCTGGACTATTACGACGAAGCGACCAGCCACCTGGTGATGGGCAGCGCCGGCACGCGCGCGGGCACGCTGCTGCCGATCGGGTTCACCGTGTCGGGCGCGTGGCTGCGCGAGGATGCGGGGCAGCTCGACCAGAAGTTCGAGGGCACGTACGGCCGGGTCGATACCGTCGTGCCGATCACCCGCACGCTGGCCGCGGTCGGCGGGGTCGGGTACGAGAAGATCGAGGTGACGCAGCGCGACCCGCTGCGCGATGCGCAGAACAACCCGGTGCTGGACGGGGCGGGGCGGTTCGTGACCGATCCGGCGTCGGCGCCGCGCATCGCGTACGACACCGACGGCATCATCTGGGACGCGGGCGTGCTGTGGCGGCCGAGCCCGCGCACCGCGCTGGAGGCGCGGCTGGGCCGGCGCTATGGGTCGATGAGCTATACGGGGTCGCTGCAATGGCAGGCGGGGCCGACATCGGCGTTGCAGGTCGGCGTCTATGACAGCGTTACGACGTTCGGGCGCCAGCTGACCGGTTCGCTGTCGCAGCTGCCGGTCAACTATATCGGCGGCGAGGACCCGTTCGGGGCACGCTATGGCGGCTGCGTGTTCGGCGGCGGGGTGACGCCGGAGGGTTCGCCCAATGCTGGCGGGTGCCTGACCCCGGTATTCCAGTCGGTCAGCGCGGCGACGTTCCGCGCGCAGGGAATCGATGCGGTCTATTCGATCACGCGGGGACCGACGCGGCTGGGGCTGGGCGCGGGCTATGCCAGCCGGCGCTTCTATATCCCGCCGGTGCCCGGTGCGGTCATCTATCGCACGCGCGACCAGAGCTATTACGTCCAGGGCTTCGGCCAATGGGCGCTGGACGGCCGGTCGTCGATCACCGCCGACGTCTATACCAATTATTTCGCCAGCGGAATCGAGGGCGGGCTGGACGCATGGGGCGGCGGGGCGCAGGGCGGCTATTATCGCAGCTTCGGCCGCGCCTATGGCAGCCTGACCGCCGGGGTGTACGGTTTCGACGTCGAACGCAGCGAATCCGATCTGATCGCGCAAGCTCTGTTGGCGGTAGGGTTCCGTTTCTAAACGAACATTCAACCGATCGGGGGTTAGATACTCCCAACGGAGATGAAGATGTACGATGACCATTATGGCCTGACCGGTCGCCCGTTCCAGCTTACGCCCGATCCGGCGTTCTGGTTCGACACCGCCACGCATCGCAAGGCCATGGCGTATCTCGGCTATGGATTGAGCCAGGGCGAAGGGTTCATCGTCATCACCGGCGATCCGGGGACGGGCAAGACGACGCTGCTCGGCCACCTGATGCAGACGATCGATGCCGAGCGGCTGAACGTGATCCGCATCGTCACGACGCAGATCGAGGCCGACGACCTGCTGCGGCTGGTCGCGGCGGGCCTCGACGTCGATCATCACGGGCTGACCAAGGCGCAGTTGCTGGGCGAGATTGAGCGCGGCCTGCACAATGTCGCGCGCGCAGGGCGGCGCACGCTGCTGGTGATCGACGAGGCGCAGTCGCTGCCGGTCGGGTCGATCGAAGAATTGCGTATGCTGTCGAATTTCCAGGCGGGCGGCTATGCGCTGTTGCAGATATTCCTGCTCGGCCAGCCCGAGTTCCGCCAGCGACTATACGGGTCGGACCGGCTGGAACAGCTGCGCCAGCGGGTGATCGCGATGCACCACCTCGACCCGATGGGGCTGGAAGAGGTCGGGCCGTATCTGGAACACCGGCTGGGCGTGGTCGGGTGGACCGGCAGCCCGAGCTTCGGCCACGAATCGCTGGCGGCGCTGCACCACTGGTCCGGGGGAATCCCGCGCCGGCTGAACCAGCTGGCCAGCCGCGTGCTGCTGTACGGTGCGATCGAGGGGATCGATCGGTTCGGGGCGCTGGACGTGGAGCAGGTGATCGCCGACCTCGACGGCGACGGGCTGGGCACGACCGCGCCGGAAGCGGCCCCGGTGATGCGCGCCGTGGCGCCGGTCGCCGAGGCGACCCCGGTGGTCGATGCCGATCCGCTGCCGATGACCCCGCCGCCGCCGCCGATGCCGCCGCGTCCGATCCACCTGTCGGTGGTCGAGCCCGACAACTGGTCGGTGCCGGCCGGGACGGAGCCTGTGGTCGCGCCGGTCGGCGATGGCGATACCGCGGCGCTGACCGCGCGGATCGCCGCGCTGGAGGAACGGCTGGAGGAGCAGGATGCGGCGTTGCGCCGGGTGCTGACGCTGCTGGTCGATTGGGTGGAAGGCGATCAGCGCCGCCCCGACCTGACGTCGATGCGCCACGCCGGCTGACCGCGCCATGTCCCCTCCCTTGCGCAACGCGATGTCGGTCGACGTCGAGGACTGGTTCCAGGTCGGCGCGTTCGAAAAGGTCATCGACCGACGCGACTGGGACGGGCTCGAATGCCGGGTCGAGGCGAATACCGACGCGGTGCTCGACCTGTTCGCCGCGGGCGGGGTCAAGGCGACGTTCTTCACGCTCGGCTGGGTCGCGCACCGGTTTCCGGCGCTGATGCAGCGGATCGTCGCGGGCGGGCACGAGCTGGCGAGCCACGGGTGGGACCACCAGCGGGTGTTTACCTTCACGGCGGATGAATTTCGCGCCGATCTGGCCCGGGCGAAGGCCGCGCTGGAGGATGCCGGGGGCCAGGCGGTGACCGGCTATCGCGCGCCCAGTTTCTCGATCGACAAGCGCACGCCATGGGCGCACGCCGTGCTGGCGGACGAAGGCTATGCCTATTCCTCGTCGGTCGCGCCGCTGCGCCACGATCATTATGGCTGGACCGATTCGCCCCGCGCGCTGCACCGGCCGGTGGCCGGCAGCGACCTGATCGAATGGCCGATCACGCTGGCCAGGGTGCTGGGGCGCGAGGTGTCGGCCGGCGGCGGGTTCTTCCGCCTGCTGCCCAACCGGGTAGTCGAGGATGCGGTGGTGCGCAGCAACCGCGTCGAGGCACATCCGGCGATGTTCTATTTCCATCCGTGGGAGATCGATCCGGGCCAGCCACGCGTGAAGACCGCGCCGCTGAAGTCGAAGGTGCGGCATTATTCGCGGCTGGGGGCGATGGCGGGCAAGCTCGAACGGCTGATGGCGAACCATGAATGGGGCCGGGCCGACGCGATCGTCGCGGACCGCGCGGGCGCGTTGTGACCCCTGTCGTGCGGCAGGCGCGACTGGACGATCCGGGCGAACGCGCGCGGATCGCGGCGTTCGTGGCGGCACAGCCCGGGGGCACGCCGTTCCACCTGCCCGTTTGGGGCGAGGCGACGGCCGCGGGATGCGGGCAGCGGTTCCGGATGTTGCTGGCCGAGGCGGAGGGCGAACTCGTCGGGCTGGTGCCGCTGACCCGGATACGGTCGCCGTTGTTCGGGGCGGCGCTGGTATCGACCGGGTTCGGGGTGGGTGGCGGTATCCTGACCACCGATCCGGGCGCGGCGCAGGTGCTGGCGGCGGCTGCGGTCGCGACGGCGCGGGAGCTTGGC
Organism: Bacillus sp. 2B10; assembly: GCA_003946805.1. Lineage (GTDB taxonomy): Bacteria > Pseudomonadota > Alphaproteobacteria > Sphingomonadales > Sphingomonadaceae > Sphingomonas. The sequence continues at coordinate 10,162 of RPSH01000026.1, forward strand.
TGTCCGACGATCGAGATGCGCGGGGGCGCGCCGGTCGAAGGCGCAGGCTGGACGTGGGACGATACGCGCTATGTCGGGTTCGTCCGGCCGCTGGCAGTCGACGACGACGCCGAATTGCTGGCGATCCCGCGCAAGCAGCGGGCCGATGTGCGCAAGGCGCTGGCCGAGCCGTTCGAGATCGCGGTCGGGCGGGACGAGGCGGCGCTGGCGGAGCATTTCCACGTCTATGGGACTTCGGTGCGCAACCTCGGCACGCCGGTGTTTCCGCGACGGTTGTTCGCCGAGGTGATCGAGCGGTTCGGCGCGGATGCCGATGTGCTGACCGTGCGGCATGACGGCGTCGCGGTGGCGAGCGTGCTGTCGGTCTATTGGCGGGGCACGGTCTATCCCTATTGGGGCGGCGGCACGGCGGCGGCGCGGGGATTGCGCGCCAACGAGCGGATGTATTTCGAACTGATGCGCCATGCCCGGCAGCGCGGATGCACCGCGTTCGATTTCGGGCGGTCGAAGGCCGGGACCGGGCCGGCGGCGTACAAGAAGAACTGGGGCTTTGCCGGCGAGCCGCTGGGCTATCCGACGTGGACCGCCGATGGCGCAAGCCCCCGCGATGCGAGCCCGCTCAACCCCCGATACCGGCTGAAGATCGCGGCGTGGCAGAAGCTGCCGGTCGCGGTCGCCAACCGGGTCGGGCCGTTCATCGCGAAGGGGCTGGGGTGAGCGAGATCCTGCTCCTCGCCCACCGCGTTCCCTATCCCCCCGATCGTGGCGACAAGGTGCGCAGCCACCATGTGATGCGGCATCTGTCGACGCTGGGGCGGGTGCATCTGGCGAGCTTTGCCGACGATCCGCGCGACCTGGGTCATGACGATGCGCTGCGGCAATGGTGCGCCAGCGCGACGGTCCTGCCGCGGACCAAGGGCAATGCGCGGGCGGCGGTGGAAGCGCTGGCGCAGGGGCGGACGGTGTCGGAGGCGGCGTTCGACAGCCCCGCGATGCGCGCGGAGGTGACGCGGCTGCTGGGCGAGCGGCGCTATGACGCGGTCTATGTCTATTCGGGGCAGATGGCGCAGTATCTGCCGGCCGATGCGCGGTTCGTGATGGATTTCGTCGACGTGGATTCGGCGAAGTTTGCCGCCTATGCCGATGATGCGCGTGGGGCCATGCGCTGGATGATGCGGCGCGAGGGGCGGCTGCTCGGCCGGTTCGAGCGCGGGATCGCCGACCGTGCGGTCGCGACGCTGCTGGTCAGCGAGGCGGAGGCGGCGCTGTTTCGTGGACAGGCGGACGACGAGGCGGTGTTCGCGATCGAGAACGGGATCGATACCGCGTTCTTCGATCCGGCCGGGGTGACGCCGGTCGAGGCGGCCGGACCGCTGATCGTGTTTACCGGGCAGATGGATTACCGGCCGAACATCGATGCGGTGCGCTGGTTCGTGGGCGAGGTGCTCCCGCTGCTACCCGGCGCACGCTTCGCGATCGTCGGGCGGGGGCCGAGCGCGGCGGTGCGGGCGCTGGCGGGCGAGCGGGTGATCGTGACCGGCGAGGTCGCCGATGTGCGCGGCTGGATCGCCGCCGCCGCGGTGGTCGTCGCGCCGCTGCTGCTGGCGCGCGGTATTCAGAACAAGGTGCTGGAGGCGATGGCGATGGCCCGCCCGGTCGTGGCGTCGAGCGCGGCGGCGGAGGGGATCGATCATCGGGGCACGATCCGCGTCGCCGGCGATGCGGCCGGGTTCGCGCGCGAGATCGCGGCGGTGCTGGACGATCCGGCGGGGGCGGCGGCACTGGGTGTGGCGGCACGGGCGCGGACGATCGAGCGCTATGGCTGGGAAGCGCGACTGGCGCCGCTGGCCGGACTGCTGGGACTGGCATGACCGGTATCGCCCTCGATCAACCGACGGTCGCCGATCCGGCGTGGCGGCGGTCGTTGCCGGCGCTCGGGGGCATGTGGGCGGCGCTGCTGGCGATCTTTCACCGCGATGTCGCCGACATGGTCGATATCTGGTGGAATTCGACCACCTATGGCCATTGCCTGTTCGTGCCGCCTATCTTCGGCTGGCTGGTATGGCAGCGGCGGCGCGAGCTGGCGCAGCTGACCCCGCAGGCGTGGTGGCCGGGGCTGGCGATCGTCGCGGCGGGCGGGGCGACGTGGCTGGTCGGGGAGGCGGCGGCGGTCGCGCTGTTCCGCCATGCCGGGCTGGTAGCGATGCTGCAGGGCGCGGTCGTCACGCTGCTGGGCGCGCGGGTGGCGCGGGGGCTGGCGTTTCCGCTGGCCTATATCGCGTTTCTGGTGCCGTTCGGCGACTTCCTGGAGCCGTGGTTGCAGGGGGCGACGGTGTCGCTGACCATGCCGATCCTGCACGCGCTGGGCGTACCGGCGGCGGTCGACGGGGTACTCATCACCATCCCCAACGGCTATTTCGAAGTGGCGGAGGCGTGTTCGGGGTCGAAGTTCGTCATTGCCATGGTCGCGTACGGCGCGCTGGTCGCCAATGTCTGCTACGTCACATGGCGCCGGCGGGCGGCGTTCATGGCGCTGGCGCTGGTGGTCCCGGTGCTGGCGAACGGCCTCCGCGCGGCGGGGACGATCTATGCCGCGCATCTGACCTCGGTCGAGGCGGCGACCGGGTTCGACCATATCGTCTATGGCTGGGTGTTCTTCGCATTGACCATGGCGGCGGTGCTGGCGATCGGGTGGCGTTGGTTCGATCGCGATCCGGATGCGCCGTGGTTCGACGTGGCGAGCGTGCAGGCGATGCCGATGCGCGGCGCCGACGGCACACTGGCGGCGGCGGCGGTACTGGCGGTCGCGGTCGTGTTCGCCGGATGGGGCTGGATCGTAGACCGGCGGGTGCAGGCATTGCCGGCGCGGATCGAACTGCCGGCGGTGCCGGGGTGGCAGCGGATCGCGGTGGATGGCGAGCCGTGGGTGCCGAACTATCCGGGTGCTGACCATTTCCTGATCGGGCGCTATGGCGACGGGCGGGGGCGCAGCGTCGACATGGTCGTCGCCGTCTATGGATCGCAGGGCGAGGGGCATGAATTGGTAGGGTTCGGAACAGGCGCGATCCGCGAGAACGACCGCTGGGTACGGATCGCCGACACCGCGCCGATCGCCGGCAGCGCCACGCTGCGCATGGCCGCGCCCGGCCCGGTCGAACGCGAGGTCGCGACCTGGTATCGCATCGGGTCGACGACGACCGGCAGCGCCGACCGAGTCAAGCTGGAGACGCTGAAGGCCAAGTTGCTGGGCGGGCCGCAGCGCGGGGTCGCGATACTGCTGTCGGCGCGCAAGGACGGGCATGATCCGCGCGCGGCGATCGCCGACTTCGTGGTGGCCGCAGGCCCGATCGACCGGATCGCCGACCGCGCGGCGGGGATGCAGTAGCATGTGCGGCATCGCCGGGCTGTTCCACCCGACCAATCCCAAGCCGATCGATCCGGCGCGGATCGTCGCGATGACCGACGCGCAGGCGCATCGCGGCCCCGACGGATCGGGCGTGTGGACCGCGCTGGGCGTGGGGCTGGGCCATCGCCGGCTGTCGATCATCGATGTCGGCGGCAGTCCGCAGCCAATGGCGTTGCCGGGCGAACAGGCGATCATCACCTTCAACGGCGAAATCTACAACTTCGCCGAGCTGCGCGCCGAGCTGCGCGCGAAGGGCGCGGTGTTCCGGACGCAGGGCGATACCGAGGTGCTGCTCCATGCCTGGACGGCATGGGGGCCGGACATGCTGGCGCGGCTGAATGGGATGTTCGCCTTCGCCATCTATGATGCGGGGCGGCAGGCGCTGTTCGTCGCGCGCGATCGGATGGGAGTGAAGCCGTTCCATTATGTCGAGCTGTGCGACGGCGCGGTGGCGTTCGCGTCGGAACTGAAGGGACTGCTGGCGCATCCGATGGTGCGGCGGACGCCCGACTTGGCGGCGATCGAGGATTACATGGCGCTGGGCTATGTGCCCGACGATTCCTGCATCGTCGCCGGCGTGAAGAAGCTGCCGGCCGGGCATTTCCTGCTGATCGAGCGTGGGCGTTCGCTGCCGCAACCGGTGCGGTGGTGGGACATCGATTTCTCGAACCGGGCGCGCGGCAGCACGCGCGAGTTGCAGGCCGAACTGGTCGAGCGGATGCGCGAGGGGGTACGGTCGCGGATGGTCGCCGACGTGCCGCTGGGCGCGTTCCTGTCGGGTGGGGTCGATTCGTCGGCGGTCGTCGCGCTGATGGCGGAGGCCAGCCGCGCGCCGGTGCAGACCTGCACCATCGGGTTCGACGAAGCGGGACATGACGAGCGCGGGCCGGCCGGGCTCGTCGCCAGGCGCTTCGCCACCGACCATGCGGTGCGCACCGTCGCGTCGGACGACTTCGCGTTGATCGACACGCTGGTCGACGCGTTCGACGAACCCTTTGCCGATGCGTCGGCGCTGGCGACCTATCAGGTATGCGCACTGGCCCGCGAGCGGGTGACGGTGGCGCTGTCGGGCGATGGCGCGGACGAGGCGCTGGCCGGCTATCGCCGCTACAGATTTCATGCGGCGGAGGAGCGGGTGCGTTCGCTGTTGCCGCCGGGACTGCGCGAGCCGGTGTTCGGGGCACTGGGCGACGTGTATCCCAAGGCCGACTGGGCACCGCGCCCGTTCCGCGCCAAGACGACGCTGCTGGCGTTGGCGCAGGACGGCGACGAAGCCTATGCACAGGCGGTCGGGGTGACGACGCCGGCGGTGCGCCAGGGGCTGTACGGACAGGCGATGGCGCGGCAGCTTGGCGGCTATCGCGGCGAGGAGCGCTATGTCGCCACCATGCGGGCCGCCCCGGCGCGCGACGGGCTGGACCGCGCGCAATATGCCGATTTCCGGCACTGGTTGCCGGGCGACATCCTGACCAAGGTCGACCGGACCAGCATGGCGGTGGGGCTGGAGGCGCGCGAGCCGTTGCTGGACCACCGGCTGATCGAGTTCTGCGCCACGCTGCCGGCCAAGCTGCGGCTGCGCGGCGGTGAAGGCAAGTGGTTGATGAAGAAGGCGCTGGAGCCGTGGCTGCCGCGCGAGATCCTGTACCGGCCGAAGATGGGGTTCGTCACCCCGGTCAGCGCGTGGTTCCGCGCGAGCCTTGCCGACGAGGCGGCGGCGCTGGCGCGCTCACCGGTGCTGGCGACATGGTTCGACCCCCATGTGGTCGAGCGGATGGCGGCCGAGCATCGTGCCGGGCGGGCAGAACATGGCCGGACGCTGTGGCAGCTGGTGATGCTGGACCGCAGCGCGCGGCGGCTGTTCGGGTAGGCCAAAGGTCACGAAAGTCACACTCGTGCGCCGTTGGGGTGGGTGACGTTCCCTCCTCCAGCCATCATCGTCACCCCAGCTTGCGCCGGGGTGACGGTTAGGCCAGGTGAGCTGTTGTAGGACAGCCCTATTTGCGCTCCCCGATCCACCGCGTGAACAGGTCGGTCCAGACGCGCTGCGGGCTGTCCATCGGTGCATGCAGCGCGCCCCAGCCATGGCCGCCGCGTTCGAACAGATGCGCCTCGACCGGCACCTTCGCGCGGCGGCAGGCGGCGAGCATCGCCAGCGACTGATCGACCGGGCAGACGGGGTCGTCGACCGAATGGGCGAGGAAGACCGGCGGGGCCTGCGCGGTCACCCGGGCGGGGATGTCGTAGCGCCGATATACCTGCATCGGGCCATCGGGCCGGCCGGCGCCGCCGCGGTCCATCGCGGCGATGGTGGTGACCGGATAGACCAGCCCGGTGAAGGCGGGGCGGGCCGATTGCCGGTCGGCAGCGTCGACGGGGGCATAGACGCGTTCGTCATGGGCGATGGTCAGCGATCCGGCGAGATGCCCGCCCGCCGAAAAGCCGCATGCGCCGAGCCTGGCCGGGTCGATGCCGTAGCGCGCCGCGTCGGCGCGGATCAGCCGCATCGCGCGCTGTGCGTCCTGCAACGGCACGTCCTGCGCCCCGTCCCAGCCTTCTCCGGGCAGGCGGTAGGCGAGGACGAAGACGGTGATGCCCGCGGGGTTCAGTGCCCTGGCGACGTCGATCCCCTCATTTTCGATAGAGACGAAGCCGTAGCCGCCGCCGGGGATTGAGAGGACGGCGGTGCCGTTGGGCTTTGCCGGGCGGAAGATGCCGACGACCGGATCGGCGACGCCACGCAACCACAGCTCGCGCATGTCGGGGCGGCCGTTCATCGACGGGGCGTAGGCCGGCAGGTTCGCCGGCGCGCCGGGCGGCTTGCCCGGCCAGAGGCGGAAATGTTCGCGCGGGGGCCATGGGGTCAGGGGGGCCGTCCCCGGCCGGGGCGCAGGCTGCGCCGCCGCGGCCCGCCCCGCGACCGGCAGCGCGAGCGCGGCTGCCAGCATCGTCCGTCGATCGACCATCTCCGTTCCTCTCCCATCCATGTTGCGCGTGATCCTATCGGTGCAGGCGGTGTGGAGGAAGCATGACGTTCCGGTGCGGACGCGGTTTGCCCCTCGACAAGCCCCGCCGGGTCGATAGACCTTGGCCAACCACCGGCGGGGGCCGGTGCGACAGGGGGATGATCGTGACGCGTGTGGCGGTAGTGAAGGCTGCGATTCTGGCAGCGGTGTGTGTTCCGGCGCTGGCATGGGCGAGCGATACGCCGCTCTATCAACCCGCGCCGGCATGGGTGGCGGCCCCGCCCGCGATGCCGGCCGGGCCGGTCGACGAGCTGCCGCCGCTGGCGCTGCTGGATTTCCAGAAGCGGATCGATGGCGACCGGCTGACCTCCTATGTCCACCAGCGCACCCGGATCGCGACCGCCGAGATGCTGTCGCAGGCGGCGACGCTGACGCTGCCCTGGGCGCCGGACAAGGGCGACCTGATCGTCCACGGCCTGTCCATCCTGCGCGGCGAGCAGCGGATCGACCTGCTGGCCAAGGGGCAGAAGTTCACCGTACTGCGCCGCGAACAGTCGCTGGAGCAGCGCGAGCTGACCGGTATCCTGACCGCGACGATGGCGGTCGAGGGGCTGGAGGTTGGCGACCTGCTCGACTTGCGCTTCTCGGTCACGGCGCGCGACCCGGCGCTGGGCGGGCGGGTGCAGGACGTCGTGGCGCTGCCCGCGCTGCCGATCCGGATCGGCGCCGGACGGGTGAGGTATCTGTGGAACAGCGACAGCGCGCCGAAATGGAAGCTGCTGGCCGATGGCGTGGCAGCGACGCCGGTGCGCAAGGGCGACGTGACCGAGCTGAGCTTCGCCATGCCGCTGGCGAAGGCCAAGGAGATGCCGGAGGACGCGCCGTCACGCTTCCGCCATCCGCCGCTGCTGGAGGTCGCGAGCTTCGCCGACTGGGCCGACGTGTCGAAGACGTTCGAACCGCTGTACCGCACCGACGGACTGATCGCGGCCGGCAGCCCGCTGGCCGGCGAGGTCACGGCGATCGTGAAGGCGGAGCCGACGCCGATCGGCCGGGCGCAGCGCGCGCTGGAGGTGGTGCAGGACAAGATCCGCTATCTCGCGGTCGGGATGGATGGTGGTAACTATGTGCCACAAACCCCTGCAAGGACGTGGGAAGTCCGTTACGGCGACTGCAAGGCCAAGACGGTGATGCTGCTGGCGATGCTGCGAACGATGGGGATCGAGGCGGAGCCGGTGATCGCCAGCGTCGGTCTGGGCGATTTCGTGCCCGAACGCCTGCCGAGCGCGGCGGCGTTCAACCATGTGTTCGTGCGCGCGACGATCGGCGGCGAGACGCTGTGGCTGGACGGGACCGGCAGCAATGCGCGCATCGCCGATATCCGCGATACGCCCGGCGTCGGCTATGTCCTGCCGCTGCGAGCCGCCGGTGCCCAGCCGATGAAGATCGAGACGCACGCCGCCGCGCGGCCGATGGTGGAGCTGACGATCGATGCCGACGAGAGCGGTGCGGTCGACCTGCCCAGCGCGGTCAGCGTCACGATGGTGACGCATGGTGCGATGGCGGCACAGCTGCGCGCGGCGAAGAGCCAGGTCGGGCCGAAGGAGCAGCGCGAACTGATCTCCACGGTTCTGCAGGGCACGATCGGCGAGGGGCAGTTCGCCGATGGCAGCATCACGCCCGACGCCGCGACCGGCGACGTGACGATCCGGGCGCGGGGCGTGGTCAACACCAGCTGGTCGGTCGAGGACCGGCGGCGCAAGCGGTCGCTGGGCGGTGCGCTCGACGACATGGACTTCTCGCCCGACCGCAGCCGGCCCGACTGGAAGGACATTCCGGTCGCGGCACCGCCGCCGATGGCGATGGTGCGGCATGTCCGGGTGACGCTGCCCGATGGCGGGCGCGGCTTCACGCTCGACGGGACGCCCGATGCCGACCAGACCCTGGCGGGGATCAAGGTACGGCGGACGACGCGGCTGGTGGGCGGGCTGCTGACGATGGACGAGCGGTTCGACCTGACCGGGGTGGAGGTGCCGGCGGCACGCATTCCGGCGGAACGCGATGCGGTGGCCACCGCCAAGGCGAATATCCCGCGCGTCGTCGCCCCGGTCGATACGCCGCGGCGCTGGACGCTGGACCCGGCGACGTTGGCCAAATCGAGCCAGGTCGCGGCGATCCGCAGCGTCTATGGTAAGGCCATTGCCGCCGACCCCGACGAGATGAGCGGCTATCAGAGCCGGGCGACGTTCGAGGCCGGGATCGGCGATTATCGCGCGGCGGTGGCCGACCTGGACAAGATCATCGCCACCGAACCCACCGTCGATCTGTATCTCCAGCGGTCCTATGCCCAGTTCAACATGGGCGACATGGCCAGGGCACTGGCCGATGCAGAGCGCGCACGGGCGCTGGACCCGTCGGCCAACAATGCGATCGGACAGGTCGTACAAACTCGGGCGGAGACCGGCGACCTGAAGGGGGCGATCGCGCTGCTGGACGAACGCATCGCGCTGGGCGGCGAATCGCGCGCTTTCCTGCGCCAGATGAAGGCGAGCCTGCTGGGCGAGTTCGGCGATCCGAAGGAAGCGGTGGCGCTGTACGACAGCCTGATCGGCGAGAAGCCGGGGGCGCCGGTCCTGCTGAACGGGCGGTGCTGGGCGAAGGGAACGCGCGGCGTCATGCTCGACACCGCGCTGAAGGATTGCACCAGCGCGATCGAACTCAGCAACGACACGATGGCCGCGCTCGATAGCCGGGCGCTGGTCTGGTACCGGATGGGCCGCTATCCCGAGGCGCTGGCCGACCTCGACACGGTGCTGGCCGCCAATCCCGACATGGCGGGCAGCCGGTATCTGCGTGCGGCGGTGCTCAAGGCCAGCAAGCGCGATGCCGAGGCGGCAAGCGACCTTGCGCTGGCGCGGCGGATGCAGCCGATGATCGACCGGCAATATGCGCGCTACGGGTTCAAGCTGTAGGGGGCGGCCTTCAACTGGGCCGGGGTCTTCGCCGGGGTACGGGGCGGACGTGGCTTAGGTGTTTGATCCACCCTGTTCAAACCGGGCGTCATCCCAGCGAAGGCTGGGATCTCCCGGTGGTAGCACGCAGCAGGAGCCGCTTGAGGCCCCAGCCTTTGCTGGGGCGACGGTTCCTGACAGATGGATTAGGCTGTAGGGCCGAGGAAGCAGCGGGACCCCGGATCAGGTCCGGGGTGACGGGAGGTGGCTGTCCGGGAAGGATGGCGGGTCGCCGGGAAATGGCGAGCGTCGATCCGCTTCCGGCGACGGAACGCTTCGGGAACTGCCCAAACAAAAACGGCGGGGGATCGCTCCCCCGCCGTTCCCGTTTCGCTGTCGGATGATCAGTCGAACATCTTGCCGAAGGCGCGCTTGGCGCGGTTCTTCCACGCGCCGCGATGATATGCGTCCGAGGCGAGCAGCGGCATGACCGAACCCGCTTCGGCGAACACCATCTGTTCGAGCGCGGTGTCGACCTTGCCCCAGCTGGCCGCTTCCTTGAGCGTCGACGACGAGCAGGCGCCATCGCGCACGTCGGCGACGGTGATCTGCACTGCGTATTTGTGCATCTCGACATCGTCATGGCCGAGGATTTCGGCGCAGACGACGGTGTCCTGGATGAAGTTCTTCGGCACGCCACCGCCGATCATCAGCAGGCCGGTGGTGCCCGCCTTGATCTTGATATCGGTCAGTTCGCGGAAGTCGGCGATGGCGTCGAGCACCATGTACGGCTTGCCTTCCTTCGCACGGTCGACCTGATGCTTGACCAGACCGAAGCCGGCCGAGCTGTCGACGAACGCCGGGCAGAAGATCGGCACGTCATGCTCGTAGGCCAGCTTGACGAGGCTGTTTTCCTTCTTGCCGTGCTCCGACAGATATTTGCCCATCTCGCGGATGAAGGCGCGCGACGAATAGGCCTTGGGCTCGAGCGAATTGGCGATCTCACCGATGGTGTGGTCGCAATCCTGCAACTGCTCTTCGTCGATATAGGTGTCGTAGATGCGGTCGATGTAGAGCGAGCGCAGCACGTTGTCGTCGGGGATTTCCAGCGCCTGATAGTGCTTGTGGCCCAGACCTTCGAAGAAATCCATGTCGACGATCGACGCGCCGGTGGCGACGACGCCGTCGATCATGTTCGAGCGCAGCAGTTCGGCATACAGGTCCATGCAGCCGCCGGCCGAGGTCGATCCGGCGATCACGAGGAAGATCGAGCAGTCCTTGTCCTCCAGCATCTGGTTATAGATGCGGGTGGCGCGGGCGAGATCACGGCTGGTGAAGCTCATCTTGCCCATGGCGTCGATGATCGGGCGGGCGTCGAACGTGGTGATGTCGACATGCTCGACCGTGGTCGAAAGCAGTTCGGCCTTGCGGGTGTCGTTGATCGTCGTGTCGGTCATGATGGTCCCATCATCATCGATAAGCCGTCGTCGTTATGGGGACGCGGAAACCCGGTTTGGCCTCCTGCCACGCACGCGCGAGAGGAGCCGAAGGCGGTCGCATAGCGGCAATGCCATGCGTTGCCCACCCCCGGCCCCTCCCGCGACAAGCGGGAAGGGGGAGGGGAATGCTTAGGATCGAGTGGTTACAGCTTGACGACGTTGTTCGACGCGAACGCCGGTTCCGCTTCGAGTTCGACGTACATCGACTCCATCGGTTCGTCGTCGGTCACGACATTCTCGCCGTTGCCGAAGCCGTTGAACGCGGTGCGCATGGCCGAGCCATAGGCGCCGAGCATCCCGATCTCGAAATAATCGCCGCTGCGGGTATCGGCCGGCAGCGGGAACGGGCCCTGCATCTGGTCGATATCGTCGCAGGTCGGACCCCAGAAGCTGAAGTCCATGTCGCGCGCGTCCGATTCCGGCTGCCGCAGCAGCTGCACCGGATATTTCCAGCCGATATGCGCCGCATCGAACAGCGAGCCATAGGCACCGTCGTTGATGAACAGCTCCGACCCGCGGCGATGTTCGACGCGCACCACGACCGAGGCATATTCGGCGCACAGCGACCGGCCCGGTTCGGCCCACAGCTCGGCCGAATAGCTGATCGGCAGGCTTTCGAACGCGCGATGGATCGTTTCGAAATAGCGCTCCAGCGGCGGCGGGGTCATGCCCGGATAGCGCGACGGGAAGCCGCCGCCGACATCGATCACGTCGACGGTGACGCCCGCGTCGACGATGGCGGCGCGGACGCGCTCCATCGCCCCGGCATAGGCGTCGGGCGACATGGTCTGGCTGCCCACATGGAAGCAGATGCCGAGCGCATCGGCGACCTGGCGGGTCGCGATCAGCAGTTCCCTGGCCTCGGCATGGCCGACGCCGAACTTCGAGCCGAGCGACAGCTTGGCATATTCGGACGACACGCGCAGGCGGACGCACAGCGTCAGGTCGGTCGCACCGTCGGTGGCGCGCACGATCTTGTGCAGTTCGTCCATGCTGTCGAGCGAGAAGGTGCGCACGCCATGGTCGAAATAGGCCTCGGCAATCGCTTCCGGAGCCTTGATCGGGTGCATGAAGTGGCAGGTCGCGTCCGGCAGCGTCGCCTTCACGAGGCGCACTTCGCCGATCGACGCGGTGTCGTAATGGGCGATGCCGTTATCCCACAGGATATGCAGCAGGTCGGGCGACGGATTCGCCTTCACCGCATACATCGAGCGGCCCGGAAACTTCTCTGCGAAGAAGCGGGCGGCGCGCGCTGCGGCGTGCGGGCGAACGAGCGTTACCGGTTCGACCGGTCGGCGCTCTGCAATGTCGATCCCACGCTCGAAGGAGGAGCTACGGGCGATAAAGGGGGCAGCTAGCCCCAGCGCGCTATTGTGCTTGGCCAATTCAAGGGACCTCCAATTGCCTTTCGGCATACGGTGACAAAAGCTGCCTTGCGGTTGGAAGTCCCATGGGGCAGCGGAGGCGCGATCTATGACCCACAAACCTTGATGTAAAGTGCTTGTGCGGCAGAAAGTGCAATTTATGACGATTATGCGACAACCGACCCGCGCCGGGGTGCGCGATGCCGCCGCGAAGATCGCGGAAATCCTGCCGCCATCCCCACTTATGATAAGGGAACTCAACGGGTTGCCGGTCGCTTTGAAGATGGAGTCATTGCAACCGGTCGGCGCGTTCAAGTTGCGCGGGGCATGGCACCGATTGACGGCGTTATGCGACGAATCGCGGGCGCGCGGCATCGTGGCGTTTTCGTCCGGCAACCACGCGCAAGGAGTCGCGTGGGCCGCGAAGCGGCTGGGAATCGCCGCGACGATCGTGATGCCCGCCGATGCCCCGCCGACGAAGCTGGCGGCGACGATGGCGCTGGGCGCTGAGGTGGTTCGCTACGACCGGGCGACCGAGAGCCGCGAGAAGATCGCGGCGCATCTGGCCCATGCGCGCGGCGCGACGCTGGTGCCGAGCTTCGACGATCCGTGGGTCATCGAGGGGCAGGGATCGGCGGGTATCGAGGCGGCGGCGCAGATGGCCGCGGCCGGGTTGCCCGCGCCGGTCAGGGCGATCGTCCCGTGCGGCGGCGGTGGGCTGGCGGCCGGGATCGCACTGGCGCTGCCCGAGGCGGAGGTGGTGACGGTCGAGCCCGAGGGCTGGGACGACATGCGCCGCAGCCTTGAGGCGGGATGGATCGAGCCGGTCGGACCGGACGCGCCGCCGACCGCGTGCGACGCGCTGCGAACGACCCGGGTGGCGGAGCGGACGTTCGACGTGCTGTCGCGGCGTGGCGCAACCGGCGTGGCGGTCAGCGAGGGCGAGATCGCGGCGGCACAGCGCTGGGCGATGCAGCACCTGCGCGCCGTCGTCGAACCCGGCGGCGCAGTCGCGCTGGCAGCGCTACTGTCGAAACGGGTTACGGTCGTGCCGGGTACGCTGGTGCTGGTATCGGGCGGGAACGTCGATGCCACCGCCTATGCGAAGGTGCTGGCGGCATGAACCGGGGACCGGCGGGGACGCTGCTCGCGATCCTGATGGTGGTTGCGATCCTGCTGATCGTGTTCGGCATCCGCATGATCGCGCGTGGCGAACGGCGCAACGGCAGCCTGATGCTGGCGTGCGCCGTCGTCATGATCGGCAATGTCGCGATCTGGACGGTGTGATCAGTTCCCGTCGCGCGTGGAGGTCATCGACGTACCGGCGTTGGCGCGCTGGCGCAGTGCTTCGGCGGTGACGTCGGCGGCGGCACTATCGACCTGCGACCATTCGCTCTGCGTGCGGCAGGTGCGCATCGTCATGATCGATCCGGTCGCGGCATCGCGGCGGCAGATCTTCTTTTCGGCCTTGGGCTTTTCGGGCGTGGCGGGCGGCTGCGGGGCAGGTGCCTGAAGGGCGAGGGCGAGGAGGGCGGTCAGCATGATGAGGTCGTCCGATCGGATGGGATGGAAGCCATCCTATGCCGGTATTGCAATATGGCAAGCTGGATAAAGGGGGGGGGGATAAGCGTGGGCGCGACGCGGCGAAGCCGCGTCGTCGGTCGGCGCGGTTCGCGCCGCCGGCCGGCCCGGCGCGAAGGCGCGGGTCGGCGTAGCGACCCGCGGCGCCGGGCTCACTTGATCGGCGAGTTCGGGTCCAGCCGCATGTCCAGATACTTGTCCACGCTGCCCATCAGTTCGGGCATCTCGTTCTGGAAGAAGTGGTTGGCGCCCGGGATCGTGTCGTGATGGATCGTGATGTGGCGCTGGGTGCGCAGCTTGTCGACCAGCTTCTGCGTGGCGGCCGGCGTCACGACCTCGTCCGCATCGCCCTGGATGATGATGCCCGACGAGGGGCAGGGCGCGAGGAAGGTGAAGTCGTACATGTTGGCCGGCGGCGCGATCGAGATGAAGCCGCGGATTTCCGGGCGGCGCATCAGCAACTGCATGCCGATCCACGCGCCGAAGCTGACGCCCGCGATCCACGTCGTCTGCGCTTCGGGGTGGAAGCTCTGCACCCAGTCGAGCGCCGAGGCGGCGTCGGACAGTTCGCCGACGCCGTTGTCGAACGTGCCCTGGCTCTTGCCCACGCCGCGGAAGTTGAAGCGCAGCGTGGCGAAGCCGCGGCGCTGGAACGTCTTGTAGAGTTCCTGCACGATGCGGTTGTTCATCGTTCCGCCCGACGAGGGATGCGGATGCAGAATCATCGCGACCGGTGCGCGCGGACGCGGTGCGGGAGCGAACCGGCCCTCCAGCCGACCTTCGGGACCGGGGAAGATGACTTCGGGCATGGGACGTCCTGTTATGTTTCGGGCGCGGCGATGGCGCGAATAGGGATCGCGGCTATATAGGGTCAAGCAATCGGAACGGAAGTGTTTTGACGACCCGCATCTATCTGGACCATGCCGCGACGACCCCGATCCGCCCCGAAGCCGCTGCCGCCGTGGCGGAGGGCATGGCGCGCTGGGCCAACCCGTCCAGCCCCCATGCCGAGGGGCGTGCGGCGCGCCGGACGCTGGAGGATGCGCGCGCGCGGATCGCCGCGGCGCTGGGCTGGCATGGCGAGGTGATCCTGACCGGCGGGGCGAGCGAGGCGCTGGCGATCGCGCTGGGCGGTGCCGATGCGGTCGCGACGTGCGTCGAACATGACGCGGTGCTGCGCGTGGCCGGCGCGGACCGCCTGGAGGTCGGAGGCGACGGGCTGGTCGATGTGGCCGCGCTGCCCGGGGGGCGGCGGATCGCGGTGCAGGCGGCGAACAGTGAGACGGGCGTGGTGCAGCCGCTGGACGGCGTCGCGGTCCGTAACGGGGTGCTGGTGGTCGATGCGTCGCAGAGCGCGGGCAAGCTGCCCTTGCCGGACGCCGACCTGATCGTGGTGTCGGCGCACAAGCTGGGCGGGCCGCCGGGGATCGGCGCGTTGCTGGTGCGCGACTTCGCGTCGCTGACCCCGACCGGCGGGCAGGAACAGGGCTATCGCGGCGGGACCGAGAATGTGCCGGCGGCGCTGGGCTTCGCCGCCGCGCTGGAGGCGCCGCGCGACTGGTTCGAACGGGCGGCGGCGTTGCGCGCCGGGCTCGACGCGGCGATCCGGGCGGGCGGGGGCGAAATCGTCGCCGATGCGTCGCCCCGGATCCCGACCATCGCCGCCTATCGCCTGCCGGGACGATCGGCAGCGGCGCAGCTGATGCGGCTGGATTCCGCCGGGTTCGCGGTGTCGGCGGGAAGCGCGTGTTCGTCGGGAACGCTCAAGACCAGCCACGTCCTGTCGGCGATGGGCATGGAGGCGAAGGCGGCGAGCGAGGTGATCCGGGTCAGCTTCGGGTGGACGACGACGGCGCAGGACGTCGATGCCTTTGCCGCGGCATGGAGCGCGATGGCGTGACCTATCTCGACTATCAGGCGACGACCCCGCTGGCCCCCGAAGCATTCGCGGCGATGGTGCCGTGGCTGCGCGACCAGCACGCCAACCCGCATTCGCCGCATCGCGCGGGGCGGCGGGCGAAGGCGGCGGTCGAGGTGGCGCGGGGGCAGGTGCTGGCGGCGCTGGGCGCGCCGGGTGGGCGGCTGTTCTTCACCAGCGGCGCGACCGAGGCGGCGAACTGGGCGATCGCCGGCACGTTCGAACGGCTGTGCGCGTCGCGACCGAAGGTGGTGACGATCGCCACCGAACATGCCTGTGTCCTCGATACCGTACAGGCGCTGGCACGGCGCGGGGCGGAGGTCGTGGTGCTGCCGGTGGGGGCGGACGGGCTGGTCGATCGCGACGCCGCGCGGGCGGCGATCGACGGGCGGACGGCACTCGTCGCGGCGATGCTGGTCAACAACGAGATCGGGGTGGTGCAGCCGATCGCGTGGCTGGGCGAGCTGGCGCGGGCGGCGGGCGCGGTGATGGTCTGCGATGCGGTGCAGGGGTTCGGCCGGGTCGCGCTGCCGGCGGATGCCTGCGACCTGATCGCGGTGTCGGCGCACAAGGTCTATGGTCCCAAGGGCGTCGGTGCCTTGTGGGTCCGCGACGGGGCCGAGCCCGAGGCGATCCTGCATGGCGGGGGGCAGGAGGGCGGCCTGCGGTCGGGGACGCTCAGCCCGGCGCTGTGCGCGGGGTTCGGCGCGGCGGCGGCGTTGCTGGCGCAGGACGATCCCGCGCAGGTCGATCGGCTGTGGCGCGCCGCGTGGGCGGTGCTGGGGGACGATTGGGTGCTGAACGGGGCGGCGGACCCGCGCTGGTACGGCAACCTCAACGTGCGCAGGCCGGGGCTCGACGTCGCGCGGTTGATGAGCGAGTGCCGCGACATCGCCTTTTCGGCCGGCTCCGCCTGTTCGAGCGGGTCGGGGCGCAGCAGCCATGTGCTGCGCGCGATCGGGCTGGACGAGCGGGCGGCGCGGTCATCGATCCGGATCGGGTTCGGACGCTATACGCAGGAGGCGGAACTGGTGGCGGCATTGCAGGCGATCGATGGTGCGGCGCGGGGTCAGTGGTGATCGTTCGCTTCGTCCGTGCCGATGGCCGTATCGAGGAAGCGCGCGGGGCGGCGGGCGACCGGCTGCTCGATCTGGCGCAGGCATACGACCTGCCGCTGGAGGGGACGTGCGGCGGGCAGATGGCGTGTTCGACCTGTCACGTGATCGTCGATCCGGCCGATGCGCCGCGCCTGCCCCCCGCCAGCGAGGACGAGGAGGACATGCTCGATTTCGCCGAGGGTGCGGTGGCGACCAGCCGGCTGGCGTGTCAGATCGTACTGGATGATTCGCTCGACGGGCTGACGGTGCGGGTGCCGCCGGCGGCGCGCGACGCGCGGCGGTAACGCTCGACCAGCAGGACGAGGATCGCGCCGCCGGCATAGGCGACGAAGTCGACGAGGTCGAACCCGCTGCCAAGGATCATCCGCGCCCAGCGGTTCCCGCCGAGGCCGACATGGTCGAGCAGGCGGAGATACTGGCTGCATTCGATCACGACCGCGATACCGAAGGCGACCAGCACCGCCGGAACGACCCGCAGCGTCGTGACTGCCCGCAAGCCGGCATAGACCAGCACCACCGCCAGCGCGTCGCCGACATAGGGCCGGACGATCGCATCGCGTACGAACAACGCGATGGCGAGTTCGATCGCGAGCAGCGCGACCGTCAATAGCGCATAGCCGATGTGGAGCCGCATGATGTCCTCCCTTCGGCGTTGGCATGGCGTGCGACGGACGGTCCTGCAACCGCTTGCCCCGACGCCGCCCCACCGCCTAAAGACCCGCGATGACCGTGAACGTCGATATGGGGACGGACCCGGCGGGCAAGACCGTTCCCCTTGATCTCGAAGAATTGTTGGCGACCCGATTGCTGGTGCAGGGCAATTCGGGGTCGGGAAAATCGCACCTGCTGCGCCGGTTGCTGGAGCGCAGCGCGGGCCATGTCCAGCAGGTGGTGATCGATCCGGAAGGCGATTTCGTGACGCTGGCCGGCGCATACGGCCATGTCGTGATCGAGGCCGCCGACCATAGCGAACGCGAGGTCGCGAAATTCGCGACGCGGGCGCGGGAACACAGGGCATCGGTGGTGCTGAGCCTCGAAGGGCTGGAAGCGGAGGGGCAGATGAAATGCGCCGCCGCGTTCCTCAACGCGCTGTTCGATGCGCCGCGCGAGCACTGGTATCCGGCGCTGGTGGTGGTCGACGAGGCGCAGCTGTTCGCGCCCGCCGGGGGTGGCGAGGTCGTGGAGGAGGTCCGCCGGGCGTCGTTGTCGGCGATGACGAACCTGATGTGTCGTGGGCGCAAGCGCGGGCTTGCCGGGGTGATCGCGACGCAGCGGCTGGCGAAGCTGGCCAAGAACGTCGCGGCGGAAGCATCGAACTTCCTGATGGGGCGGACCTTCCTCGACATCGACATGGCGCGTGCCGCCGACCTGCTGGGGATGGAACGGCGACAGGCGGAGGCGATCCGCGACCTGCAGCGCGGGCATTTCCTTGCGCTCGGACCGGCGGTGTCGCGGCGGCCGCTGTCGATCAAGATCGGGCCGGTGCAGACCTCGGCACGCAGCGGCAGCCCCAAGCTGACCCCGCTGCCGACCGCGCCGGTGGCCGATATCAAGGACCTGTTGCTGGCCCCGGTCGAGGCGATGCTGCCGCTGGGGCCGCCGATCCGCCATGTCGCGCCGCCCGAGGCGGTGGAGGCCGCGATCGCCGCGCCGCCGCGGCCCAACGTCGCGCCCGACCTGCCCGAGCGCTCGGTCGACGAGACCGATACGATCGTCGCCGACGTGCTGCGTGCGCTGGTCGAGGACGAGGGCGAGCAGCAGCGCGCGGCGGCGGTGCTGTACCAGGATTTCGACGTGCGCTGCCGGATGGTCGGGCTGCCGCGCCCGCCGCTGGACCTGCCGGCGTTCACCCGGCGGCTGGCGTGCGCGCGGGCAGGCATCTACGACGCGCCGGACGCGGAATGGGCGCAGGCGCTGGCGATCGCCGACGTGTTGCCCGACGACATGCTGGGCGCGTTCATGCTGATCGCGCGGGCGGCGCGGGAGGGGAAGCCGTGCCCCAGCGACCATGCCATCGCGCGGACCTATGGCACCAGTTCGCTCGGGCGGGTGAAGCGGATGCTGGCCTATATCGAGGGGCGCGAGCTGCTGGTGTGCCGGACCGACCTGGCGGGGAAACGGTCGATCGCGTTGCCGCATCTCGGGTGGACGACCGAGGCGGCGTAATTTCCCGGTAACCGGCCTTTTTGGACCAATCGATCTGGATGGAAACGTCACCCCAGCGAAGGCTGGGGTCTCAAGCGGCTCTTGTCGCGTGCTGTCACCGGGAGATCCCGGCCTTCGCCGGGATGACGTCGGATCAATCGGGGTGAACCACGCTGTCAGGGGCGGCCGTACCGGTCCCGCAACAACCGCCACGCGGCGCGCAGGCCGTACGCTTCGCCGCCCTTCGCCCGGCCCGGCTTCGCGCTGGTCCGCCACGCGAAGGTATCGAGATGCGCCCACACCGTGCCGGGCGTCACGAAGCGGCGCAGGAACAGCGCGGCGGTGACTGCGCCGGCCATGCCGCCTTCGGGGGCGTTGACCATGTCGGCGATGTCGGATTTCAGCATGTCGTCGTAACCCTCCCACAGCGGCATCCGCCACAACGGGTCGCCCTCCGCCGCCCCGGCCGCCAGTAGGTCGGCGGCGAGGGCTTCGTCGTTAGCGAAGGTCGCGGGCAGGTCGGGACCCAGCGCCACGCGCGCGGCACCGGTCAGCGTCGCGAAGTCGATCAGCAGCTCGGGCGTCTCCTCGCACGCCCGGGTCAGGGCGTCGCCAAGGACGAGGCGTCCTTCGGCATCGGTATTGGTGTTCTCGACCGTCAGCCCCTTGCGGCTGTTCAGTACGTCGCCGGGGCGGAAGCTGTCGCCCGACACGCTGTTCTCGACCGCGGGGATCAGCAGGTGGAGACGGACGGGAAGGTGGGCCTCCATCACCAGCCCGGCGAGCGCGAGCGCGTGGGCCGCGCCGCCCATGTCCTTCTTCATCAGCCGCATGCCGGCCGACGGCTTGATGTCGAGCCCGCCGCTGTCGAAGCACACGCCCTTGCCGACCAGCGCGACCTTCGGATGCGCGGGGTTGCCCCAGACCAGTTCGATCAGGCGTGGTTCGCGACCCCTGGCCGCCGCCTTTCCGACCGCATGGATCATCGGATAGCCGGTTTCGAGCTCGCGGCCCTGCGTGACGGTGACGGTCGCGCCATGGGCGTCGGCGAGCGTGCGGACCTCGGCGGCGAGTTCGGCGGGGCCGAGATCGGCGGCGGCGGTGTTGACCAGATCGCGGACGCGGGCGGTCGCGGCGGCCTGACGCAGCGCTTCGTCGATCCGCGCGGGTTCGCTCGACAACAGGATGCGGGCGCCGTCGTCCTCCTCCCTGCGGTAGCGGGTGAAGCGATATTGCGCGGTGGCCCAGCCGAGCTTCGCCGCGCCGGGGGTGCCGGTAGCGAGGCGATAGGTGCCGGGCGGGAGCTGGCCGGGCAGGTGGGCGAGGCACCATGGCGACAGGGTCGCGGTATCGGCGACGACGGTGACGACCGACCAGTCGTCAGGCTGTTCGCCGGGGAGGGTCGCGGTCTTGCCGGGCTTGGGACTCAGGCGTTGGGCGTTCGCGGCGGCGCGGTTGCGGGGCGGCTGGCTCGCGAGCCACGCGTCGAAGCCGGCGGGGTCGATCAGGTGGATGGTGCGGGCGGCCTGTCCGCGGTCTGCGGTGATCGTCGGGGTCATGGGGTGATGTAGGAGCGGGCGTCGGCCGAGCGCAACCCAATCCTCCCCGCGGAGCAGGGAGAATTTCTAGAGGGGCACGCCGTACAGGTCGTGTTCGTCGGCGTCTTCGACCTCGACCTTCACGATGTCGCCCTGCGCCAGATGGCCGGCGTCGCGCAGGAACACCTCACCGTCGATGCCCGGCGCGTCGGCCATGCTGCGGCCGGTCGCGCCGCCTTCGTCGCCGACCTCGTCGATGATGACGTCGATCGTCCGGCCGATCTTGGCAGCGAGCTTGGCGGCGGAGATCGCGGCGGTGCGCTCCATGATCCGGGCGTAGCGTTCTTCCTTCACCGCCTCCGGCACCGGGTCGGGCAGCGCGTTGGCGGCGGCGCCCTCGACGGGCTCGAACCGGAACGCACCGACGCGGTCGAGCTGCGCCTCGTCCAGCCAGTCGAGCAGATACTGGAAGTCGGCCTCGGTTTCGCCCGGAAACCCGACGACGAACGACGACCGGATCGCGATGTCCGGGCAGATTTCACGCCAGCCGCGCAGGCGTTCGAGCACCTTGGCGTCGTTCGCAGGACGTTTCATCGCCCTGAGGACGCTCGGCGAGGCATGCTGGAACGGGATGTCGAGATAGGGCAGCACCAGCCCCTCCGCCATCAGCGGGATGACGCTGTCGACATGCGGGTAGGGATAGACATAGTGCAGCCGCACCCATGGCGCGATCCGGCCCAGTTCGCGGGCGAGATCGGTCATGTGCGGCACGACCTCGCGCCCCTTCCACGCACGGGGTTCGCGGCGGATGTCGATGCCATAGGCCGAGGTGTCCTGGCTGATGACCAGCAGTTCCCTGGTTCCCGCCGCGACCAGCTTCTCCGCCTCGCGCAGGATCGCGTCGGGGCGGCGGCTGGACAGGTCGCCGCGGATCGACGGGATGATGCAGAAGGAGCAGCGGTGGTTGCAGCCTTCCGAAATCTTCAGATAGCTGTAGTGGCGCGGCGTCAGCTTCAGCCCGCTTTCGGGGACCAAATCGACGAAGGGCGAGGGGATCGGCGGCGCGGCCTCGTGTACCGCCTCGACGACCTGTTCGTACTGGTGCGCTCCGGTGACGGCGAGGACCTGCGGGAAGCGGGCGCGGATCGTGTCCGCTTCCTGCCCCATGCAGCCGGTGACGATGACACGGCCATTCTCGGCGATCGCCTCGCCGATCGCTTCGAGCGATTCTTCCTTGGCGGAATCGAGGAAGCCGCAGGTGTTGACCAGCACGACGTCCGCCCCGGCATAGTCCGGCGACATCTGGTAGCCGTCGCTGCGCAGCTTCGTCAGGATGCGTTCGCTGTCGACCAGGTTCTTGGGACAGCCGAGCGAAACCATCCCGACACGGGGGGGCGAAGGAAGTCGAGTTGCCATGATCGCTGGCGACATAGCGATTCCGGCGAAAAATGATAGGGGCAGCGGAACCTATTGCCGGAACAGGAAGAACGCGCCGCCCGCGATCAGGGTGAAGCCGATCATGTGGTTCACCGTGATCTTCTGCCCCAGATACGCGACCGAGAAGATCGCGAAGACGGTCAGCGTGATGACCTCCTGCATCCCCTTCAACTGCGCCGCCGAATAGACCTGCGACCCGATCCGGTTGGCGGGCACCGCGAGGCAATATTCGAAGAAGGCGATGCCCCAGCTGACGAGGATCACGAAGAATAGGGGCGCGCCCTTGTGCTTCAGATGGCCGTACCATGCGAAGGTCATGAAGATGTTGGAGGCGATCAGCATCAGGATCGGCCACAGGCGGGCGGCATCGGGCATCAGCGGGTCACCACTTCGACGATCGTGTCGCCGGGTTGCAGGTTGCGGGCTTCGGGACTGTCGAAGGTGATCTTGCCGCCTTGGCGATAGACGCGCAGGCCAAGGCCGGTGGTGATCGCCGACAGGGGCTGGCCGACTTCGTGCGGCGCGACCGGGCGTTCGGCAAGCGCCACCGATCCGTCGATCGAGGCGAGGTCGAGGATATAGTCGGAAATATGCGGCCCGCGGCACGATCCGGCGAGCAGCAGTCCGGCGAAGCTGACCGGGTTGATGACCGTCGTCGCCCCGGCGGCGCGCGCGGGAAATTCATTGTCCTCCGCCTTCACGATCACGCTGATCGTCAGATCGGGGGCGAGGTGGCGGGCGGTGAGGGTCACCAGTATCGACGTGTCGTCGCGCCCGGTCGCGACAATCAGCGCGCGCGCTTTCGGGATGCACACGTCGTTCAGCGTCGCGTCGCGGGTGGCATCGGCCTGCAACACGATGCAGCCGAGCTTCTGCGCGGCCTCGACATTGGCTTGCGCGGGGTCGATCACGACGATGCGGCGGGGCTCCTCGCCACGCGCGATCAGTTCGTCGACCGCCTCAGACCCGGTCTTGCCGAAGCCGGCGACGACGATGTGCCCGCTCAGTTTGTCCTGCAACAGCGCCATGCGCCAACGCTCCCAGCTTCGCCTGAGCACGAACTGATAGGTCGTGCCGATGAACAGCAGCACGACGAACACCCGGATCGGCGTAACGATCAACGCATCGAAAAGTCGCGCGCGTTCGGTGACCGGGGCGATATCGCCATAGCCGGTCGTCGTGATCGAGATCATCGTGAAGTAGATGACGTCGGCAAAGCTGACCTTGCCGTCGTAATTGTCGCGCAGTCCTTCGCGGTCGAACCAGTGGACCGCCACCGCGATGCCGACCAATGTCAGCACCGCGACGACGCGCCACAGGATCGACGCCCAGACCGGCAGCGGCGACGATTGCCGCAGGATCGCGCGCCGGTCGGGCGGCCTCATCGCCGCGGCAACCGGGCGAGGGGATCGACCGGCGTGCGGCCCGAGCGCATCTCGAAATGCACCAGCGGACGGTCGGCAAAGCCCGATTCGCCCGATAGCGCGATCTTCTGCCCCTGCTTAACCGCCTGTCCGCGCTGGACCAGCAACTGGCTGGCATGGCCGTAGACGGTGGTGATGCCGCCGCCATGGCGCACGATCACGACGCCGCCCAGACCGGGGACGCCGGTGCCGACATAGGCGACGGTGCCGTCGGCGGCCGCGCCGATCGCCGTTCCGTCCGGCACGGCGATCTTGATGCCGTCGTTGCGTTCGCCGCTGGCGCCCGCGCCGAAGCGCTTGAACAGGCGGCCGTCGACCGGCCATGCGAAGGCTCCGGGCGTCATGGCCGGCGCGGCGATGGCGGCGGTGGACGGGAGGACGCGGCGCGGCGAGGCGACGGCGACCGCCGGGCGTTCGTTCGGCCTGATCGCCGGTTCGCCGCCGGTCAGGATGTCGTCGATGTCGAGCCGGAATGCCGCCGCCCGCTCGGCTGCCGACCGCGGTGCCGCGTCGCCGGGGATAAGGATACGCTGCCCGGTGCGCAGGATATAGGGTTCGGAGAGCGCATTGGCCGACACGATCCGCGACCAGTCGACACCGTAGGCGCGGGCGATGGCGATACCGGTCTCGCCCTCGCGCACGCCGTGATAGCGGCCGCCGGGAATGGTCAGCCGCTGCCCGGCGCGGATGGTGAAGGGGGCGGGCAGGTTGTTGGCGCGGGCGATCGCTTCCGATCCGGCACCGGTCGCGCTGGCGATGCCGCGCAGCGTGTCGCCGGCGCGGACGGTATAGACGCCCTGCGCCACCGTCCGCGCATCGGCGGTCGCGCGGCGTGCTTCCCAGGCCGGCGGTGCGGAGGGGAGGGCGGTGACGCCGTCACCCTGCGGCGTGGTCGCGGGCGGGGTGCCGGGCGCGGCGACCGGCGGCGCCTGTGGCACGGACGGGGCGGGGTCGTAGCCGGGCGACGACGGGATGCAGCCGCTGGCCGACCCCATGACGATCAGCGCCACCGCGCCCCGCTTTGCGAACCCCATCGCTGCCCCCCTTGCACCCTGTCCCCGAACACGACCTTAGGGTCCGGACCCATGACTGCCAATGGTCATGACCGTTGTCCGTCATGAGTGCGACCCCGACCCTGACCATCCCGGTCGTATCCGGAAAGCCGTCAGCCGGCGGGCGTCAGCACTTCCTGTCCGACATAGCGACGCAGCACCTCCGGCACGACGACCGAGCCGTCGGCCTGCTGGTAATTCTCCAGCACCGCGACCAGCGTGCGGCCGACCGCCAGCCCCGAACCGTTGAGGGTATGGACGAAGCGCGTCGCCTTCTCCCCCTCCGGCCGGTAGCGCGCGTTCATCCGGCGCGCCTGGAAATCGGTGCAGGTCGAACAGCTCGAAATCTCGCGATAGCGCTGCTGCCCCGGCAGCCAGACTTCGAGGTCGTAGGTGCGCGCCGCCGAAAAGCCCATGTCGCCGGTGCACAGCTTCATCCGGCGGAACGGCAGGACGAGGCGGTTGAGGATATCCTCCGCCGCCTGCGTCATGCGTTCATGCTCGGCATCCGACTGGTCGGGGGTGGTGATCGACACCATTTCCGCCTTTTCGAACTGGTGCTGGCGGATGAAGCCGCGCGTGTCGCGGCCGGCCGCGCCGGCTTCGGAGCGGAAGCACATGGTCAGCGCGGTGAAGCGCAGCGGCAGTTCGCGCTCGGCGAGGATTTCACCCGCCACGATGTTGGTCAGCGAGACCTCGGCGGTCGGGATCAGCCAGTGGTCGCCGGTGGTCCGGAACAGGTCCTCGGCGAATTTCGGCAGCTGGCCGGTGCCGTACAGCGCCTCGCCGCGCACCAGCACCGGGGGCACGACCTCTTCATAGCCGTGAATGCCGGTCAGCGTGTCGAGCATGAACTGGCCCAGCGCACGGTGCAGCCGGGCCGCGGCACCGCGCACCAGCGTGAAGCGCGCACCCGACAGCTTGACCCCGGTTTCGAAGTCGAGCCCGATCGCCGGGCCGATCGCGTCATGCTCGCGCACCTCGAAGCCGAAGGCGGTCGGATCGCCGACGGTCTTTTCGACGACGTTCTCGTCCTCACCCGCCCCTTGCGGCACGTCGGCGAGCGGCAGGTTGGGGATGGTCGACAGCGTGTCGGCCAGTTCGGTGCCGAGCGCCGCTTCGTGCACCTCGACTTCGGGCATCCGTTCCTTGAGCGCGGCGACCTCTGCCATCAAGGCGGCGGCGGTTTCCTCGTCGCGCTTCGCCTTGGCCGCGCCGATCGCCTTCGACGCTTCGTTGCGGCGCGCCTGTCCGGTCTGGATCTCGGTCTGCAGCGCGCGGCGGCGTTCGTCGAGGGCGGCGATCGCGGCGGCGCGCGGCTCCACGCCGCGGCGGGCAAGGGCGGCGTCGAAGGCGGCGGGATCGTCGCGGATCAGGCGGATATCGTGCATGGCCGGGCTATGGCGAGCCGTTCGGAGCCATGCAAGCCGCAACCGCCCCGCCCGCCGATGCGTTGGTCCGTCCACATGCTTTGAGGAGAGTGAGATGCGGATACCCCATGACGCCTGCGTACTGGTAGCCGATGGTCGCAAGATGCTGTTCTTCCGCAACGAAGGCGACGCGAACACGCCGAACCTGATCGTCGAGGACCAGCACCAGCAGGCCAACCCGGCCGACCGCCATCAAAAGACCGATGCGGCGGGACAGGCGTCGTCGACCACCGGCGGCACGATGGGCGAGACCGATTACCACCAGCAGGCCGAGGACCGGTTCGCCGCCGAAGCCGCCGAGCTGCTGCGCAAGCGGGCATTGGCCAACGACTTCGAATCGCTGATCGTCGTCGCCCCGCCCAAGACGCTGGGCGAGATGCGCAAACATTACCACAAGGCGGTCAGCGACAAGCTGACGGGCGAACTGGACAAGGACCTGACCGGTCATCCGGTCGATCAGATCGAGAAGCTGATCTCCGCAGCCTGACGCGCGACGGGCCGCGCGGTTGCCCGCGCGGCCCGGTGTGGTTCGGTTCGGAGCGGGTCGGCAAACGAGCGCCGACAACCGGGCCTGCTATCCTGCCGCATACGTCATCCCGGCGAAGGCTGGGATCTCACGGTGAAAGCACGGGATGGGAGCCGCTCGAGGCCCCAGCCTTCGCCGGGGCGACGTGCGTGGCGTTGGGTCACGCTGCTGCCGCCGCTTTCCGCGAGAAACGCTTGCGCAGCACCAGCGCCGCCGCGGCGCCACCGAACAGCAGCAGCATCGGCGGGGCCGGCACCGGCGTCGGAGGGCCGGGCGGATGGGGCGGATGGGGTGGATCGGGCGGCGGGTAGCCGTTCGACGACGAGGAGGTCGACGTCGACGAGGCCGACGAGGTCGATGCGCTGGTCGAGGCCGACGACGCCGACGAGGTGCTGGTCGACACGTTGCCGCTCGACGAGGTAGACGTCGACACGTTGCCACTGGACGACGTGGAGACGTTGCCACTGGACGAGGTCGAGACGTTGCCGCTGCTCCCGCCCGATGCGGACGAGGTGCTGCTGGTGCTCGACACACCGCCGGTGCTGGTCGACGACCCGCCGGCCGAGGTCGAGGTCGAACCGCTGGTGCTCGACGTCGACGAGACGACGATGCCACTCGACCCGCCCGATCCGCTGCCGCCGCCGAAGAACCCGCCGGCGAAGAACCCGCCGCCGATGCCGCCGCCGCCGGTCCCGCCGACCAGCACCGGGCCGGGGCCGAAGCCGCCACCCGACAATACCGGCATTTCCGCACCGGCAAAGGCCGGGGGCAGGGGAACGGGGGCCGCCTGGCTGGCGACGGTCACCACGGTCGGCGCGCACACCGTCTTGGTCCGGGTCACGATCCGCTTCACGACACGGCGCGGCGCCGGACGGGCGGCCACGCGCTTGGTGATGACGCGCTTGGTGATCGCGCGCTTCGTGATCTCACGGTTCTGCGACGATTCGGCGACGTGCACCGCACCCCCGCCGATCACCGCACCCCCGCAGGCACATGCGCACAGTTTCGCCAATGCCATCTTCACCGACATGCAGCACCACTCTTCCCAAAAGAACCCTGTACCCCCGGCTGGATGCCGCGTTCGGGTTCGTTATGCCGCACCAAGGCGAAAGAAACCGTAAAGTTCAAGCCGTGGCACGCCAATATCGCGGTCATATCGGTGAAATATGCGGGGCGCTACAAGGTCGGCACGGTTAACGTACCGTAAAGGGACGAAATCGGATACTGTCCAAATCCTGCCGAACCACCCTGTCCTCCGGGTACTTCGTCCTTTGTTCCGCGGCGCTTGTGAAGCTGCCCCCTGCCCGATATAGGCGCGCGGACAAAAGAGAGGGCGATTCTGCGCCGAAGAGGTGCGGGGACGTTCCGGGGTGGAGAATGGGGATGGCTACGGTTTTGAGCGACACGACACAACCTCTCGACATGCCACCGCCGCCGGCGAACGACGATGGCACCGGATATCGTCCCCAAGCGGACGAACCGTTCATGAACCCCCGCCAGCAGGCCTATTTCCGGGCCAAGCTGCTGGCATGGAAGGAAGCGATCCATCGCGAGGCGCAGGATACGCTGACGCATCTGCAGAACGAATCGCTGCGCGAGGCGGACCTGACCGATCGCGCGTCGAGCGAGACCGACTTCTCGATCGAACTGCGCACCCGCGATCGCCAGCGCAAGCTGATCTCCAAGATCGAGGCGGCGATCCGCCGGATCGATGAAGGCGAATATGGCTATTGCGAAGTGACCGGGGAGCCGATCGCACTGGGTCGCCTGGAAGCGCGACCGATCGCGACGATGACCGTCGAGGCGCAGAGCCGGCACGAGCGGCAGGAAAAGGTGTCGCGCGAGGATTGATCCTCGCCGCGCGACCGGTGCGCGGGGCCGATCGACCCCGCGCGCTGGCGTTACAGGGCGGTCATTTCCTGTTTCACCATAAGCTTGCGTTTCTTGAGCGAGGACAGCAGCGAGTGGTCGGGCGAGGGCCGCTGCGTTTCGGCCGCGATCTGGCGGTCGAGCGTGGCATGTTTCGCTTCGAGGGCGTTGAGGTGGGCAGACTGCATCGTTGCATCCTCCTGCTTGGCTGTTGGGGGAATGAGTAGAACACAGCAGTCGCGAATTGTCGCCATGGCTGGCGGGTTTTTCGATACGACGTGCGAAAATCGCCGACGGGCCGTTGCCAGCGCTCCGTCCCCAAGCGAGAGTGCCCGCCCATGGACGAATCGGATCTCGAACAGCGGCTGGGCGTGCTCAGGATCGAGCATCGCGACCTGGACGACGCCATCGCGGCGTTGACGTCGACGGCGCAGGCCGACCAGTTGCAGATCGCCCGGCTGAAGCGTCGCAAGCTGCGCCTGCGCGACGAGATCGCGGCGGTCGAGGATCAGTTGATCCCCGATATCATCGCCTGAGCACAGGCGGCGGTCCCAGATCGTCGCGTTGAGGGACGAATGAGAGAGGGGGGTGTTGAACGCCCTCTTTCGTCCCATCCGGTCGCGTGGCAACACAGCACCCATGGAAACACGCGGCACCGCAGCCGATGCCCGCCGCCGGCTGATCGATTCGCTTTATGTCGAGGCGATGGTGCTGGCGGACGAGGCGCGCGCCTATTTCAACGAGGACAGCGGGGGCGATCGCGCCGCGCTCGACCCGATGACGCGGGTCATATTGTCGTGCGAGTCGCTGAAGATCACGACCCGGCTGATGCACGTCATCGCATGGCTGCTGACGCAGAAGGCCGTCGACGCGGGCGAGATCGCGTCGACGCTGGCCGATGATCCGCTGCGGTCGCTGGCGACGGCGCCGGTGAGCGAGGACGCGGTGGTGGCGACGATGCCGCCGGGCACGCGCGCGCTGATCCGCGGCAGCATCGACCTGTATCGTCGGGCCGAGCGGATCGAACGATCGCGCTACGATCCTCCCGCCGCCAGCCCGGCGCGCGCGATGTTCGAACGCCTTGCGATGCAGCTATAGCGACAGGCGGTTGCGGGCGGCCTGATATTCCTGCGCCATCCGCGCGATGCGATCGGCGGCGGGCAGCACGGCATCGACCGCGCCGATGCCCTGGCCGGCGCCCCAGATGTCCTTCCACGCCTTGGCCCCCGCACCGAAATTCATGGCCGAGGCGTCGCTGTCGGGCAGCTTGTCGGGATCGAGCCCGGCGGCGACGATCGACCCGCGCAGGTAATTGCCGTGCACCCCGGTGAACAGGTTGCTGTAGACGATGTCGTCGGCGCGGCCATCGACCACCGCCTGCTTGTACGCGGCCACGGCGTTGGCTTCGGCCGTCGCGATGAAGGGGGAGCCGACATAGGCGAGGTCGGCCCCCGCCGCCTGCGCCGCCAGCACCGCGCCGCCATTGGCGATCGCCCCCGACAGCGCGAGCGGACCGTCGAACCACTGGCGCACCTCCTGCACGAAGGCGAAGGGGTTCAGCCGCCCGGCATGGCCGCCGGCGCCGGTGCAGACGAGGATCAGGCCATCAGCGCCCTTTTCCACCGCCTTGTGCGCGAAGCGATCGTCGATGACGTCGTGCAGCGTGATGCCGCCCCAGCCATGGACGGCGGTGTTCAGGTCCTCGCGCGCACCCAGCGACGTGATGACGATCGGCACCTTCCACCTCGCGCAGGTGGCGAGATCGGCCTCCAGCCGGTCGTTCGAGCGGTGGACGATCTGGTTGACCGCGAAGGGCGCGGCGGGGCGGTCGGGATGGGCGCGATCGTGCGCGGCCAGTTCCTCCGTAATGCGGTGCAGCCATTCGTCGAGCTCGGCCTGCGGCCGGGCGTTCAGCGCCGGAAACGAGCCGACGATCCCGGCCTTGCACTGGGCGATGACCAGGTCGGGGCCGGAGATGATGAACAGCGGCGATCCGATGACCGGAAGCGTCAGCGTGTCGAACAGGGGAGGAAGCGCCATATGAGTTTCATAGCGCAACCGTAATGGCTGTCCAGTGGCGAAAGTTGGCGAAGTTGGCGGTACGGTATGTTCGACGGCGGGTGGAGTGTATTGTTTTACAGGACATTGCAGGGAAATGTGCGCGCGGAAGTTGGCACGGTATGGATTTTTGTCTTCGGGTTCGCGTCGGTTCGATCGACCGGCCGAACATGCACGATCCGGCGAAGTAGGAAAGCGCCCTGTGCCCGATCAGCCGGTCGCGACCTGATACAGCAGCACCGAGTTGAGCACGATCACCGCAGCACAGATCGTCCACGCCGCCAGCGCCAGGACCGGCCGGTTGGCGAAGTCGCCCATCTTGCCCCGGTCACCGGTGAAGCGGACCAGCGGATAGACCGCGAAGGGCAGCTGGAGGCTCAGCACGACCTGGCTGCCGATCAGCAACTGTGCGGTGCCGCTTTCGCCGTAGATGCTGGCGACGACGACCGCGGGAATGATCGCCAGTAACCGCGTAACGATCCGCCGTAGCCACGCGGGCAGGCGGATGTTGAGGAACCCCTCCATCACGATCTGCCCGGCAAGCGTTCCGGTGATCGTCGAATTCTGTCCCGACGCCAGCAGCGCGACGGCGAACAGGATGCTGGCGGCCCCCGCGCCCAGCATCGGGGTCAGCAGCTGGTACGCGTCCTGTATCTCCGCGACGTCGGTGCGCCCGGCGGTATGGAAGGTCGCCGCCGCGAGGATCAGGATCGACCCGTTGATGAACAGCGCCAGCATCAGCGCGACCGAACTGTCGATAGTCGCCATCGTCACCGCCTCGCGCCGCCCCTCCGGCGTGCGGTCGAAGCTGCGGGTCTGCACGATCGAGGAGTGGAGGTAGAGATTGTGCGGCATGACCGTCGCACCGAGAATGCCGATCGCGATGTAGAGCATCGCCGGATTGGTCACGATCTCCGTCCGCGGGATCAGCCCGTTCGCAATGGCAGCGAGCGAGGGCTGCGCCAGGAACAGCTCGACCGCGAAGCAGCCCGCGATCACGATCAGCAGCGCGACGATGAACGCCTCGAGCTTGCGGAAGCCATATTGCTGGAGCAGCAGGATCAGCATCACGTCGACGGCGGTGATGCACACGCCCCAGACCAGCGGGATGCCGAACAGCAGTTGCAGCGCGATCGCAGTGCCGATCACCTCGGCCAGGTCGCAGGCGATGATCGCCAGCTCGCACAACACCCACAACACCCAGCGAACCGGCTTGGGGTAATATTCGCGGCACGCCTGTGCAAGGTCGAGCCCGGTGACGATGCCGAGCTTGGCCGACAGCGATTGCAGCACCATCGCCATGATGTTCGACAGCAGGATGACCGACAGCAGCGTATAGCCGAACGCCGACCCGCCGGCGATGTCGGTCGCCCAGTTGCCCGGGTCCATATAGCCGACCGCGACGAGATAACCCGGACCGGCGAATGCGCCCAGCTTGCGCCAGAACTGCCCCGCCCCGGCCGGGACCGGCACGGTGCGGAACGATCCCGGCAGGCTGGGCCGCCGGTCGGGAAGATCGGCGGCGCTGGGCGGCGGGGCCATGTTAGGCGGCGGTGCTCGTCTTCAACGGTCCGTTGACACCCGCGGGGAAGAACCCGCCGGCGCTGACCGAGGCGCGCGTCAGATAGTGCACGTTCAGCACCTGCGCCGGCGCGCGGTTGAAGGTCAGTCCGCTGCCGTCGGTCGGCACGATGTTCGACGCGTTGTTGACCGGCTTCACGCCCTGATCGATGTCGGTTGCCCCCTCCAGCGAGTCGCGCGCGGTCGACAGTGCCTCGGTCGCGTCGAGGATCGCCGGGGTGGCGATGCCCTTGCGGTACAGGACCGAACGGATGAGGCCGGCATGATAGGCCTTGGCCGCCTGCATCCCCGACAAGGCGTCGAGGAACGCCGCCCCGGTCAGCGACGCGGCGATCCCGCGATAGGCGGTGACCGCGACGTCGGCGAACACGAACGCGCCGAGCATCACCCGTTCGTCGCTCTCGTACACATCATAGGTAGCGGCGGCGGTGGTGATGAGCCCGGCGGCGCGCGCAAGGTTCGAAAATGCGCTGGTCGCCGTGACGCCGAGATCGATCGCCGGCTGGGCGATGACGGTCGAACCGATCACGCCGCGCAGGAACGCGACATGGGTGCGGGTGTCGGCGGCGAGTTCGCGGGCATATTGCGCGACGACCGGATCGGTGAAGACGCGCGCGCGCCCGCCGGTCGCGGCCCCCGGCGTGCCGGTCCCGGTCAGCAGGTCGGCGGACAGGCCGGCACCGGTGGTGACGACGCTGAAATACTGCGCCTCGAGATACGCCAGGTTCAGCGCGAAGTTCAGGATGTCGGCGTTGCTGACCGGCGAGGGCGTCGGCGTGGGGGTGGTCGACGCGGTCGGCGTCGGGGTGGGCGTCGGCGCGGGGTTGCTGTCGTTGCCGCCGCATGCGGCGAGCAACGACGCGCCGGCAACGGCGGCGGACACGCTGCCAGCGGTGCGCAGGAAATCGCGACGGTGGCTGCGACGGGTGTCGTCGGCCTCGGGCGCGGACAGGATCGGATCGTTGGTCATCTGGGTCGCTCCCGAAAGGCTCAGTTCGCCGCGCTGGTCTTGATGTTGCCGTTGACGCCCGACGGGAAGAACCCGCCCGAGGTCACGGCATTGCGGTTCAGATAGGCGATGTTGAGCACCTGTCCGGTGGTCCGGCCATAGGGCAGGCCGGTGGCGGGATCGAACGGCATGATGTTCGACTGGTCGCCGATCGGGCGGACGCCCTGGTCGATGTCGGTCGCGCCGTCCAGCGTGTCGCGCGCGTTCGAGATCGCTTCGGACGAATCGATCAGCGTCGGCGTGGACAGGCCGCGCGTGTAGAGCGCCGACCGGATCATCGCCGCATGATAGGATTCGGCGGCGAGGATGCCGGCTGCCGCCTGGCGGATGAGGGCGTTGGCGAAGCCGCCGAGCGCACCGCGATAGGCGGTGACGCCGACATCCTCGAACAGGAAGGCGGCGAGCAGGAAATTGTCGTCATTCTCATACGGATCGAACGTCGCGCCGGCACCGATCAGCCCGGCGGCCCGTGCCGCGTTGGAGAAGGCGCCGGTCGCGGTCGCGCCGATATCCAGTGCCGGCATGGCGATCGCGACGTTGCCGAGCGCGTTGCGCAGGAATTCGACGTGCGCGACCTCGTCCTGGGCGATCTCGCGGGCGTAGTTGGCGACGACCGGATCGGTCAGGTTCGCCTTGCGCCCGCCGGTGACGGCGCCGGGCGTCGTGCCGCTGGGACCGGTCAGCAGCGTGGCGGCAAGGCCGGTGCCGTTGGCGGCGAAGGCATAGAATTGCGCTTCGAGATATTCGAGGTTCAGCGCGAAGTTCAGCACGTCGATGTCGGTGAACCCGCTGGAGTTCGTCGGGGTGGGCGTCGGCGTGGGGCTGGCGGTGCTGGTGCCGGTGGGCGTCGGCGTGGGCGACGACGAGTCATTGCCCCCGCACGAGGTCAGCGCCAGTCCGCCGCCGACGGCGGCGACCGCCCCGAAGGCCCGGAAGAAATCGCGGCGGTCCTCGCGCCGGCGGGCCCGCGCGTCGAGGGCTGCAACCATCTGTGTCTCGTCGGTCATCTACCGGTTCCCTTAAACCTTGGGCGGTCCCGCCCCGCGCAACCGCGCGGGCACCCGGACCTGTCGTGCGGCACCCGGTCGTGGCCGACCGACATCCCGATACCGCGTGCTGTATTGTCTGTCGGGGCCGGACGCTACCCCCCTAGAAACGGATCGACATTCGCGTGCCATGTCGTCACCCCGGACGTGGTCCGGGTTCCACCTCGCCGCGGACGGGATCGATCGCGCCTTCCATCGATCCCGATCAACCGGGACATTCCGAACGTCGATCCGACCCGGAACGCTTGTCCGGGAAGTCGGGAAACCCCGCCCCCGGCCGTTATCGGGCAGGCCGATCCGGCCCGGCAACCGGGACCCGCGCGATGGATTCGCGCACGATCAGGCGATGTTCGTGGGCGATGCTCGCCGGAACGGGTATGCCGGCCAGCTGGTCGAGCAGCAGCGACGTCGCGCTGACCGCCATGTCGAACACCGGCTGGCGCATGGTGGTGATCCGCGGCCATGTGATGCGTGCGATCTCCGAATCGTCGAACCCGACGATCGACAGCGCGTCGGGCACGTCGATCCCGGCCTCGCGCGCGGCCATCAGCGCGCCGACCGCCATGTCGTCGTTCTGCGCGAGGATCGCGGTCGGCAGTTCGGGCCCCGACAGCAGCCGCCGGGCGGCGGCGAACCCCGAATCGAACGTGAACAGACCGTCGACGACCAGTGCCGGGTCGATCGTCGCGCCGGCCGCGGCAAAGGCGTCGGCATAGCCCTGCATCCGCGCGGTGCTGGCCGCATGGGTCGGATCGCCCTT
This sequence comes from Bacillus sp. 2B10, assembly GCA_003946805.1. Lineage (GTDB taxonomy): Bacteria > Pseudomonadota > Alphaproteobacteria > Sphingomonadales > Sphingomonadaceae > Sphingomonas. Next base: position 44,837 of record RPSH01000026.1, read on the forward strand.
GATGATGCCGATCCGCCGGTGTCCCTGCGCCAGCACCGCGGCGGCGACTTCCGCGGCGGCGGTGACGTCGTCCACCACGACGCCCGGCACGATATCCTCGAACCGCGTGGGCGAGATCCGGGCGAAGGGCATGCCGATCCCGACCAGTTCGTCGAGGATGCGGCGGCTGTCGGAGGCCGGCGGAGCGAGCACGACGCCGTCGATCGCCGCCGAGCGGAGCAGCCCGACGACCTCTTCGGCATGTTCGGTGACCGAGCGCACCGGCAGCACCACCAGCCGGTAGCGTTCGCCGCGCAGCCGGTCGAGCACGCCCATCTGCAGGTCGACGCCGTAGCTGGGCGACGGATTTTCGTACACCAGCCCGATCAGGTAGGATCGCTGGCGCGCCAGCCCCTGCGCCATGATGTTGGGGTGATAGTCCAGCACGCGCACCGCCTCGCGCACGCGGTCGCGCACCGCATCGGTCACATGCGGTTCGCCGTTCAGCACGCGCGAGACGGTCTTGGTCGATACGGCGGCATGGCGGGCGACGTCGACGATGGTTATGCGCCGCGACGGCCGCAATCGGGGGGACTTCATGGCGCGCATCTCCTCCACGCCGCCGCGGCCATGTCAACCGGGGGCCGTACCCATCGGCACCACTATTGCGACGGAGCGCCAGCCTGTCGACCGACATGACGATATCGTCATGAACTGCCCACCGGACGGGCGGGTGCATTGTGGCAGGAGGACGCCGAAAGGAATCGATCATGCGGATGCTCGACCGAATGACCCCACAGCGGCGGACGGCCCTGCTGCTGGCACTGGCCGTGGCAGGACTGACGGCAGGGACGCGCCGGGCGTGGCCGGATGCGGCACCGACCGGCGCGGCGACCATCGGCGCGACGCTGGCAGCCAGCGCCGGTCCCCCCGGTCTGGTCGTCACCAGCCTGCGCACCGACGGCGCGGCGGCGGGTGCCGGGCTGCGGGTCGGCGACGTCATCGACCGGGTTGATGGACGGCGTGCGCTGTCGGTCGACACGATGGCGATGCCGGAACCGGGCGGTGTCGAGCGGCTGCATGTCGCGCCAAGGGGTGACGCGGGCGCGCGGACGCTGATATTGCGACGGACGGAGGTGGGCCAACGTGAAGATCCTGATCGTCGAGGACGATGACGACACCGCCGGCTATGTCGGCAAGGGGCTGGACGAGGCGGGGTTCGTGGTCGATCGCGCGGGCAACGGCCGCGATGGCCTGTTCCACGCCATTGACGGCGGCTATGACTGCATCGTCATGGACCGGATGATGCCGCAGATGGACGGCATGGCGACGCTGGCCGCGATGCGCGCCGCCGGGGTGACGACGCCGGTCCTGATCCTGTCGGCGATGGGATCGCCCGACGACCGCGTGGCGGGGCTGACGCAGGGGGCGGACGATTACCTGACCAAGCCGTTCGTGTTCGCCGAACTGCTGGCGCGCGTGCGGCTGCTGACCCGGCGACAGGGGGCGGGCGGGCCGGCGGCGGAGACGAAGCTGGCGTGCGACGACCTCGAGATGGATCTGCTTGCGCGGCGGGTGCGGAGAGGTGCGCGCACCATCGATCTGCAACCGCGCGAGTTCCGGCTGCTCGAATATCTGCTGCGCCATGCCGGACAGGTGGTGACGCGCACCATGCTCCTTGAAGGGGTGTGGGACTATCATTTCGACCCCGGCAGCAACGTGACCGACGTGCATGTGAGCCGCCTGCGCCGCAAGATCGATGATGGTGCGGACCGCAAGCTGCTGCATACCGTGCGCGGATCGGGCTACAAGCTGGGGGTCGAGCCCTGACGCACTGGCACCGGTCGGCCACGCTGCGGTTCGCCGCGCTGGTCTTTGCGCTCCAATTGACCGGGGCGGCGACGACGTTGCTGGCGGTGCGCACGATCACCCAGACGCGGCTGACCGACAATGCCACCGACCAGGCGGCACGGCTGCGCGCGGCGTTGCTGGAGGCATGGGCGGCGGGCGGCATCGACGCCATGGCGCGTGCCGCCGACCTCCGGACCGAACATGGCGACCGGCCGCAGTCGGTGGCGCTGGTGATGCGCCGCGACGGCACCGTGCTGGCCGGCAACGTCGCCGCGTGGCCGCCCAACGTGACGCCGGGGCCGCCGGCGACGATCGAAATCTTCCGCGTGCGCCGCGACGTGCCCGAGGCGATGCGAGTGATCGGCACGACCCTCCCCGACGGGACGCGGCTGCTGACCGGCCATGTGATCGAGGGCGAGCGCGCGTTCGTCGGTGCGATGGAGGAGGCGATGGTCGCGGCGATGGTCGTCGCGCTGCTGCTCGCCGGCCTTGCCGGCTGGGTCGCGGCGCGGCTGATCGCGCAGCGGCTGGGCCGCACCGCGCAGACGGTCGCGGCGGTGACTGCCGGCGATCTCGACCGGCGGGTGCGCCTCGACGGGGGCAGCGACGCGTTCGAGGAACTGGGGCGATCGGTCAACGCGATGCTCGACCGGATCGCGGCGCTGGTCGGCGAACTGAAACTGGCGACCGACGGTCTCGCACACGACCTGCGCTCGCCGCTCACCCGGCTGCGCGCGACGCTGGAGCGCGCGCTGGCGGCGGCGGAGAGCGAAGACGGGCGCGTCGCGGTGCTGCGCGCGATGGACGAGGGCGACCGGCTGCTCGTGATGCTCGACACGGCGCTGCGCATCACCCGTGCGGAGGCCGGGATCGGACGCGAGGCGTTCGTCGCGGTCGAACTGTCAGCGCTGCTGGCGGACGTCGCCGAACTGTTCGAACCGCTGGCCGAGGACCGCGGACTGTCGATCGCGGTCGACGCGCCCGCGCCGGTAACGATCGCCGCGCACCGCGAAATGATCGGACAGGCGGTGGCAAATCTGATCGATAACGCATTGAAATACGGGCGCGGTACGATCCGCATATCGCTGACGCAAGGCGATCCGGTCGTGATCGCGGTCAGCGACGATGGGCCCGGCATCCCGCCCGGTCGGCGGGCGGACGCGCTGCAACGGTTCGGCCGGCTGGATTCGGCGCGGACCGGGAGTGGCGCTGGGCTGGGGCTGTCGCTGGTCGCGGCGGTCGCGCATCTGCATGGCGGCACGCTGGAACTGGACGACAACGCGCCCGGCCTGATCGCGCGGATGACGATCGGCCGGGACGCCGGCTTGGCGGGGTGAGGGCGATGCCGTACAGCGCACCATGGCAAAGGCAGATCGTCTCGCCCGGCTGGACGACCTCCGGCTGGAGCAGGAAAACGAATATCGCACCGCATTGATCGAGGCGCTGCGCCGTACTGCGGCGGGCAAATGGGGCCTGTTCGACCATCAGGCCGACCGGCGGACCCGCGCCGCGATGGCGCCGGTGATCGACCATCTGGAAGAGATCGGCGACGCGATCGATGCCGCGCGCGACCAGCTCGGCCTGCCGCCGTTCGACCTGCGTCAGGCGTTCCTCCGTTCGCGCGGGCCGGTCGGCCCGCAGGCGGTGGGCGAGCCGCGCCAAGCGCAGGCGTGGCTCGACCGGCTTGCGGCGGAGGACGAGGCGTAGATCACGCCGCCGCCACCCGCCCGGTCCGCTCCAGCTTGCCCCAGCCGACCACGAACCCGCCGATCGCCGACGCGATCGCGCGCAGCACCACCCAGTACATGATCTGGCGGTACACCAGCCGCTGTGCGACCAGCAGGTGCGCGGGATAGCGCGCCTTGTTCCCGTCGAGCCGGTACGCGACCCAGCCGCACGCCACGTCGATCGCGGTGAAGCACAGCCAGTAGAGCCCCATCTGCCCGACATCGCCGCTGGTCTGCGCCCAGCCATGCTGCGCCACCCGCACCGCCGTGCCCACGATCGACAGCAGCAGCGCGAGGTCGATCAGCGGTGAGATCGCGGCGAAGAAGATCTGGAACAGCCACGCCTGCGGCAGGCCGATCCGCGCGAGGCCGGCGGGCCGGCCGGTGCGCAGCACGCGGCGATGCTTCCACAGGCATTGCAGCGTACCGAACGCCCAGCGATAGCGCTGCTTCGCAAGCGCCCGGAACGTCTCTGGCGCTTCGGTCCATGCGACCGCATTCGGGTCGTAGGTGACGCGCCAGCCGGCCCGCTGGATCGCTATGGTCAAATCCTGATCCTCGGCCAGCGTATCCTCCGGATAACCGCCGACCGCGTCGAGCGCCGCGCGCCGCCACGCCCCGACCGCGCCCGGCACCACCGTCATCGCGTCGAACCCGGCCAGCGCGCGGCGTTCGAGATTCTGCGCGGTGATATACTCGACCGCCTGCCACCGCGTGACGAGATTCACCCGGTTGCCGACCCGCGCATCGCCCGCGACCGCGCCCAGCGCCGGGTCGGCGAACCAGCGCGCCAGCCGGGCGATCGTCGCCGGTTCGAACTGGGTATCGGCGTCGAGCGCGATGATGACCTCGCCCCGCGCCTGCAACAGCGCGCGGTTGAGCGCCGCCGCCTTGCCGCCATTGGCCAGCGTCAGCAGCGTGACGCGCGGATCGTCGACGAAGCGTTCGCGCACCACCGCGCTGGTCGCGTCCCTCGATCCGTCGTCGGCGACGATCACCTGCAACCCGGGATAGTCGCTGGCCAGTACCCGCGCGACCGAATCGGCGATCACCCGTTCCTCGTTATACGCCGGGATGATGACCGAGACGCCGGGATGATGGTCCGGCGGGGTCGGCCGCTCCCGCCGCGACTGGAACCATGCCAGCGCCGCCAGCAGCACGGCGCGCGCCATGCCGAGGCCGATGGCAAGGTAGAACAGCCACGCCAGCGCGACCGAGATCGCCGCCAGCACGATGAAGATCGCGACGTCGGTACGCACCGCCAGCAGGTCGCGCCCGGTCACCGCCGGCATCGCGACGGCACGCGGCACCCCGACCAGCTGCGACGCGGTGACGAAATGATATCCCTTCGCGCGCAGGATCGCGATCACGCGCGGCAATGCCTCGACCGTCTGCTGCCGGTTGCCGCCGCCATCGTGCAGCAGCACGACGTTGCGCGAGCTGTCGGCGCTGACATCCGCGATCTGCCGGACGACCTGCTGGACGATCGCGTCGGTGCCGGGGCGCTGCCAGTCGTTGGGATCGACGTGCAGCCCGACGACGGTATAGCCCAGATCCTGCGCCAGCAATGCCGGAGCGATCTCGTCCATCGTCGTCGGTTCGGCGTCGCCGAAATAGGGTGCGCGGAACAGCGTGGTCGACCGTCCGGTATAGGCCTCGATCAGCCGCTGGGTCGCGTTCAGCTCCAGCTTCGTCGTCCGCTCGCCGGTGGTGGCAAGGTTGGGATGGGTATAGCTGTGGTTGCCGATCTCGTCGCCGTCGCGCACCATCCGCTGCAACAGCCCGGGATGTTCGAGCGCATTCTCACCCACGACGAAGAAGGTACCGGGAACCTTGGACTTTTCCAGCACGTCGAGGATCGCCGGCGTCCAGGTCGCGTCGGGGCCGTCGTCGAAGGTCAGCGCGATCGCCCTCGGATCGGCCGCCCCGGCGCGCTGCACGACATAGGGGGTGGGAAGCGCGGCATAGCGTTCGTCGGCGATCATGCCGTCGGTATCGAAACGCAGCGCGCGGCGGCCGTCGGTCGGCCGGCTGGTGATGCGCAATATCTCGCCCGATCCTTCGACGTCGACATTGACCGCGCTTTGCAGCCGGTCGATGCGCGGCACGCGATCCGGGGTGCGGAACGCGGCGAGGTCGTTCCAGATGCCGGCGTCCTCGCTGCCCAGCCGCCACAGCGCGACGTCATCGATGCCGAGGCGACGCAGCGCGGCAAGTTCGTTCCAGCTGGTCGCGGCGTCGAGCATCCACACCTGATGGCGGCTGCCGCGTTCGTCGTCATAGGCGAAACCGGCATTGCCGCTGCCGCGATCGAACCCGATCTGTGCCGACGAATCATGCGCTGCCAGCCACGCTTCCTCAATCGACTGCGCATCGGCGCCGCCGTCGTGCCAGTCATAGGCATAGCCGCCCAGCGCCACGACCAGCTTGTCGCGGCCGACCTGTCGCATCGCCTGTTCGACCTGGGTCACGAACCACGGCTGCGACGCGATCGGCCCGGCAGCGCCGCTTTCCCAATGCTCGTCATAGGCCATCAGGATCACCCGGTCGGCGGCGCGTGCGACATCGCCCAGCCGCCAGTCGGAATCGCCCGCCGGCGCGGTCACCGCCAGCACCGCACCGCTGGGCAGTGCCGCGTGCAGTTGCGCAAGAAATGCGGGATACCGCGCCGCGGCGGCGGCAGGCAGGCTTTCATAATCCATCACCAGCCCGCCGGCGCGGTGCGCCCGGACATAGCCGGCGAGCTGCGCGACGACGGCCGCGCGCGCCTGCGGGTCGGCCAGCATCCGTGCCGCGCCTGCGCCGTCCCAGTTCCTGTCGGTCAGGTTCTGCACCATCGGCAGCAGCTTCGGCGGATGCCCGGTCGTTGCGAGCAGCTGCGTCAGCCGGGGATCGTCCACCGCGTGCATTTGTTGCCCGACGACGGTCACATAGGCCGGAACGACCCAGTCGAGCCCGCCCATATGCCGCTGCAACGCCGACAGCCCGCCTTCGGCATCGGGCACGTAGAAACCGATCGTCAGCGGCGATCCGGGCGACGGCGCGCTGTTGCGCGGCAGCCAGCGGCCATGCTTCGCCAGCCCGTCGCCACGGGGGGCGAAGGTTTCGCCATGCCGCCGGGTGAAGGGCAACGGCATGCCGAGCGTGCGCGGGGTCAGCACCAGCGTCGTCGCGAACGCGATCGCCGCCAGCACCACCGCGACGATCAGAAACGCGACCCCGCGCCGCGCCCGGACGCCGCGGCGGCCGGTGGGATCGAAGAAGATGGGTTTGCTCACGGGCGACCTTCGGGCTGGAACGGCCGCACGACGCGACCCTGCATCGCCGGTTAGGGGCGCGGCGCGGGCGGGACGGTGAGCGCGGCATGAATTTTCGGTCACCTGCCCGCGACCGATCGACCGGCACTCCTGTGTCGTCACCCCGGACTTGATCGAGACCTCTGCGAAAGTCTCGAACGGAGCCAACGCCTCGCCGTACCCCGGCGAAGGCCGGGATTTAGTCGGAAAGGCCTTTCCGTATCTTGCCAATGCCCCCCAACTGGGCACCGGCCTTCGCCGGGGTACGGATCGAGGCCGTTTGCAGAGCTTTCGACATGTTCCGGGGTCCGTCTTGCCGCGACCGGAGCCGATCGAGCCGTAGATCGCATCGATCGCAGTCGTGCCCAGCAGCAAGTCCGCCGTGACGAAGGGGGCGGCTGTTCCGGCGGGGGAAAGCGAGAATCCGTCATGCGATGCCGATCGGCGTGTCTGCGCGAGTGATGCCGGATTACAACAACTTCGCCTTTCAGCCTTTATTGAGGATCGATATTCGACCGGCGAATTGACACCGTTCGGGTGCGACATAGAATACCATCTTCGCCGCAATCGCGGCCAACCGTCGATACAGGGGATTTGCATGTTGGATGGTCGTTCGCGGGGATTCCGCCGACTGGTACGTTGCGCGTTGCTGACGTCGGTGATGCCGTTCGCCGCGCATGCGCAGGACCGCCCGGTCGAATCGATCGATGCCCCCCATGCCGGTCCGGTATCGGCGGCGCCGGTCAGCACCGCCCCGGTCAGCGTCAGCCCGTTCGGCGTTGCGCCCGGCGGCGTGCTTCCCGGCGGTTCGTCGATCCATGAACCGCAGGTCGTCATCAATCCGCCGGGCACGCCGACCACCGCGCGCGACACCAACGACATCACCGGCGTCGGACAGATGTTCATCAGCCAGGGCGGTGGCTCGCTCGGCCTGTGCACCGGCACGCTGGTCAATCCGCGCATGGTGATCCTCGCCGCGCACTGCATGAACACCCGCGCCGCCAGTGCCTATGGCACCGAAGCCGGCAACACGCCGATGGCGTTCGGGTTCAAGGCGGACAACCTGCCCGGGGTGCGCGACTGGCTGTTCGGCAATGCGACCACCGGCGTCACCGCGTTCCGTTCGACGCCCGCCAACGCCTTCTACAACGTCAACCAGGTCTCGTACCTCACCGAATCGCTGACGCCCGAGAATCGCGGCTTCCTGCAGGCCGATGTCGCGATCGCGACGCTCGACGCGCCCGCGGTGGGAATCCCGGCATGGGCGCTGCTGTTCTCGGCGTTGCCCGCTCCCGCGTCGATCAACGGCACGACCGGCACCGGCTATCACGTCACGATCACCGGCTATGGCCGCAACGGCATCGGGCTGACCGGCGATACCGGCGGCATCGACTATCGTCGGCGCGTGGCGGAAAATTATCTGGGTGGGCTGACGTCGCTCAGCGAGGTCGACCTGTTCCTGTTCGGTAACACGTCGCGTCCGCTGAACCAGAACCTGTACATGACCGACCTCGACGATCCCCGTCGCGGCACGGCATCGGCCAGCCCGTTCGATTTCAACCTGTTCAAGGACACCGCGCTTCCCAAGGAAGGCATCACCGCCGGCGGTGATTCGGGCGGTCCGCTGATCCTCGACCGGACGTTCAGCAAGCCGGTGGTGCTGGGCGTGCTGTCGGGCGGCACGCGCTATTACAATGCGCAGCCGTCGTCGTCCTACGGCACGACGTCCTTCTATCAGCCGCTCTATCTCTACTGGGACTATATCGTCGCATCGAACCCCTATCGCTATGTCAGCGCGAAGGCGGGCGATGCGAAGTGGACCGACGCGACGCACTGGCAGACCGAGCTCGATCCCAGCTATCAGGTGATCCAGGGCGGCCAGCTGGTGAACGGCGTGCCGACCACCGCCGGACAGCGTGAGGCCGGGTCGGGCGGCGATTTCGGGCAGCTGTGCTTCGATACGTCGACCAGCTCGATCTGCAAGGATCTGGCGACCGGCATCTATTACCGGAACGGCGTGGCGGTGGATCGCGATCCGGTCGACACCGGCCCTGCGGCCGTCGCGCGCGCGGCAGCGACGCTTGCCAACGGCTTGCCGGGGGCAACCAACTTCGTCCCCAACAACACCGACCCGGTAAAGGCATCCGGCATCGTCGGTCGTTATTTCGACGTGACGCTGGGCGCGGCGGGGACGACCACGCTCGACACCAGCGCCACGATCGACCGCCTGTCGATCGCCAACAGCGCGGCTCGGCTGAACGTGACCAGCGCCGGATCGCTGACCAGCCTGATCGAGATCAACCAGCTGAACGGCCAGGCGATCGTTGACGGGCGCGTGCGGACCGGTGGCGACTATTTCCTGCTGGGCGGGCTGCTCACCGGGGCGGGCCGGGTCGATTCGCGCTTCCTGACCAGCGTCAGCGGCACGATCGCGCCGGGGACGATCGGTACGATCGGCACGCTGACCATCGGCGGCAACCTGATCCTCGCGTCGGGCACGCAGCTGGCGATCGATATCGGCAGCGGCGGCGCGTCGGACCGGATCGCGGTCGTCCGCAACGGCACGACCGACGGTCTGGCCAGCATCGGCGGATCGGTGCTGTTCAATCCGGTCGCGGGCAGCACCATCCGCTACAACGACAGCTACACGATCCTGACGACCGCCGGCGAACTCCGCGGCCGGTTCGCGGCGCCGGGTGCGCTCAGCGCCATCCTGCGGCCGGTGCTGAGCTATACCGCCAACAGCGTCACCGCACGGATCGACGCGGGCAGCTATGCCGGGGTCGTGGCCAACACGCCGGTGCAGCGTGCCTATGCGCAGCTGCTCGACCAGAACCGCGGCAATTATGCCGCCGTTTCGGAAGCGTATGGCATCCTCGACCTGCAGACGCAGGCCGGGATCCAGTCGTCGCTGGAAGGGCTGGCCCCGCGCAGCGAGACGACGAAGCGCGCGATCGGCATCGCGGCGATGGATAACGTCGCCCGCTTCTATCGCGAGCGGCTGGCAGCGATCGATCCGGCGCAGCCGCTCGGCGGTACGCTGGCGGTGATGGGGCGGCCCAACGATGTGGTGATGGGCGCGGTCCTGGCTCCGTCGATGGGCGTCGCACCGCAGGCCGACGGCGCGGTTACCTCGGTCCGCGAAGGCGTGTTGCCCGACGATGCCAGCGCGTTCCTGGCGGGCGGCTATATCCGCGGCAGCGCACCGTCGATGCCGGGCGCGATGCCGATGGGCGGCCGCGACGAGTTCGATGGCTTCTACATCGCCGGCGGCCTCGAAAAGGCGCTGTCGGACAGCGCGGTGCTGGGCTTCGGCCTGTCGTACAGCGATGTCGATGGCCAGCAGCAGTTCGGCCAGACCGCGAAGGGCGAGCTGATCCAGGGCACGCTGTACGGCAAGGCGCAGGCGGCGATGGGGGCGACGATTGACGCACAGGTCGGCGCGGGCGTCTATCAGGCGCGCACGACGCGCAGCGTGGCGCTGGGGGCTACCCCGTTCACGCTGCGGGCCCGCGACAACGCATTGGCGCTGTCGGCCGAAGTCGGCGCGAGCTACCTGTTCGGGACCGACCGGCTGCACATCGGCCCGCGCGTCGCGGTGCGGGCGAGCCAGATCGGTTTCACTCCGACGGTCGAAACCGGCGGCGGTCCGGCGCTGCGCTACGACGCGGACAACTATACCAGCGTGCAGGGGCGCGCCGGGGCATTGCTGGACGGGGCGTTCGGTGGCTTCCGTCCGTTCGCTTCGGCCTATTATGTCCGCGAGTTCGAGGATCGCGCGGCATTCTTCACCGCCAACTTCGCCAACGGCATCGGCCCGAGCGTAGCGTTCGCGCTGCCCAGTCGCGACCGCGACTGGGGTGAGGTCGGTGGCGGTTTCGCCTTCGGCAGCGATACCGTAGAATTCTCGGTGGCGGCGGACACCACGATCGAACGCGACATCCGCAACCAGTCCTATCGCGGATCGGTGAAGGTCCGCTTCTGATCGGGCCGGGCCGGTGCGTTCGGCGCATCGGCCCATGGCGGAGAATGCGAAAAGGCGGTGGCCCAACGGGTCGCCGCCTTTTTTCGTGTGTTCGAGGAGATGACCGGACGTGGTTCCAGCGAAGGCCGGTAGTCTTTTGACCGTAGTGCGCGGCGGGGGCCGCGTGGGGGCGCAGTCTTCGCCAGAGTCTGATCCACCCTATGGCAAGGGGGCGTCATCCGGGCGATGGCACGCAGCAGGAGCCGATGGAGACCCCGGCCTTCGCCAGCGTGACGTTCCCATGCGGATGGATCAAACTCGAGGGTGCCGTTGCGACGCAAGGGGACGATCAACGCAACGACAGCCGCGGCGCCGGATCAAGGTAGTAAGACTGGAAGGCATGGTGGACGCACTTGGGCTCGAACCAAGGACCCGCTGATTAAGAGTCAGCTGCTCTACCAACTGAGCTATGCGTCCATACGCTGGACAGGTGGTGGACGCACTTGGGCTCGAACCAAGGACCCGCTGATTAAGAGTCAGCTGCTCTACCAACTGAGCTATGCGTCCGTCGCCTGGGCGATGGGGCGGGCCGGGCTGGGCCGATCCGCCGTTGGAGCGGGGCCTTTAGCGAACCTTTGCCGCTAAGCAAACCCTATTTTTCCCGATCGGCGGAAATAGCGCTCAGAACCGCACGCGATCGCGATTTTCGCGGTCGATCGCCATCAGGATGCCGATACAGCCGAGCACCGTCATCTGCGCCGATCCGCCATAGCTGACCAGCGGCAACGGGATGCCCACTACTGGCGCCAGCCCCATGACCATGGCGAGATTGATCGCGACGTAGAAGAAGATGGTCGTCGCGAGGCCCCCGGCGACAAGCTTGGAGAAGCGGCTTTCGGCCCGCACGCCGACGCCCACGCCCCAGCGGACCAGCAGGATGAACGCGGTGATGAGCAGGAGGCCGCCGGCCAGTCCCCATTCCTCCGCCATGGTCGCGAACACGAAGTCGGTATGTCCCTCCGGCAGATAGTCGAGATGGCTCTGCGTGCCGTTCAGGAACCCCTTGCCGAAGATGCCGCCGGATCCGATCGCGATCTTGGACTGGCTGATATGATAGCCGGTGCCCAGCGGGTCGCTTTCGGGGTTGAGGAATATCAGCACGCGGTTGCGCTGATATTCGTGCAGCAGGAAGTTGAAGGCGAGCGGCGCGGCGATGGCGAGGCCAAGCGCGCCGCCGAGGAACAGGCGGATCGGCAGGCCGGCGAGGAACATGACGGTCAGCCCGCCCGCGGTAATCATCAACGCGGTGCCGAGATCGGGCTGCAGCATGACCAGCACGACGGGTATGCCAAGCATCGCCGCCGCCGGCCAGACCGCGCCGAACCGGCGAATCTCCCCCGCCGGGAGCAGATCGTAGAAGCGGGCGAGCGCCAGCACGATCGCCGGTTTCATGAATTCGGAGGGCTGGACGCGGATAAAGCCGAGGTCGAGCCAGCGTTGCGATCCGCCGCGCACCGCGCCGGCCAGCTCGACCAGCACCAGCAACACGGCGATGACCGCGTAGGCGGGCAGGGCGACGCCCTGCCAGAAGCTCATCGGCACGCGCGAGATGCCGATGGCGGCGAGCAGGAAGATGGCGAAGGCGATACCCTGACGCGACGCCCAGGGCTGTACGCTGCCCCCGGCGGCGGAGAACAGCACCACCAGCCCGAACCCGCCGATCGCGAGCAGCAGGAACAGCACCCGCCACGGAAGCCTTGCGAGCGGGGCGGGAACGAAGCCCAGCCCTTGCGACGTCGTCTGATGGATGCGCTTCATTCGGTCCGGTCGGTGATGTTGGATTGGGCGACCGCGGGGTCGGGCTGGCTCTGGTTCGCCGCACTGTCGACGACGTTGCTGGTCGCGCTCTCGACATCGGCCGGAGTCGCGGGGACCGTGGCGACGGGTGCTGCCTGTTCCGCTTGGAACGCGCGCCACTGTGTGGCCATGCGCGTCTGTACGTCGCCGCCCCATTCGCGCTCCAGCGGTTCGAGCCGCGCCATCGCCTTGTCGCGATCGAACAGCCACGACAGGATGTCGCTGGCGATCGGTGCCGCAGTGTAGATATGGCCGGAATGTTCGAGCACGACCGACACGGCGTAGCGCGGTGCGGCAGCGGGCGCATAGCCGATGAACAGCGAATGGTCGCGCATCCGGAACGGGATGGCACCATCGCCCAGTACGCCGGTGCGGCGTTCGGCCATGGTGATGCGACGGACCTGCGCCGTGCCGGTCTTGCCGGCCAGTTCGATGCCGGGCAGCCCCTGGAATCGCGAGCGTCCGCCGGTGCCGCCGCCATTAACCACCGCCCAGGTCGCCTTGTGCACCGTTTCCAGCATCGCCGGGTCGATGCCCATCGACGGGGCGGGGGTGTGCGGCTTGTCGAGCAGCAGTCGCGGCACGACCTCGCGCCCCTGCGCCAGCCTAGCGGCCATGACTGCCAGCTGGAGCGGATTGGTCAGGACATAGCCCTGGCCGATCGAGGCGTTGACCGAGTCGGCTACGGTCCATCTCTGTTTGTATTTCCGCAGCTTCCACGCGCTATCCGGCACCGTGCCATACCGTTGCGACTGGAACGGAAGTTCGAATTTCTGTCCCAGCCCCATCTGCCGAACGGTGGTGGCGAAGGTGTCGTAGCCCAGTTCGCGCGCCATGGTGTAGAAATAGATGTCGCAGCTCTGAGCGACCGCGCCGACCATGTCGAGCGGACCATGGCCGCCCCGCTTGTGGCAATGGAAACGGCCGGTGCCGACCTGGAGCACGCCCGAGCAGTTGACGCGGCGATGCGGATCGATCCCGGCGCGCAGGATCGCCAGCGCGTGCATCGGCTTGACCGTCGATCCCGGCGGATACAGCCCCTGCAGGGTCTTGTTCATCAACGGGATATGGTCGTCGCTCGACAGCATCTTCCATTCCAGCCGGCCGATGCCGTCGGAAAAGCTGTTGGGATCGTAGGCGGGCATCGACACCATCGCCAGCACGTCGCCGGTAACCGCATCCATCACCACCGCCGAGCCCGAATTGGGGCCGAAGCGGCGGGCGGCAAATTCCTGCAACCCCAGGTCGATCGTCAGGCGGACGTTGCGTCCCTGCCGGTCGGGGCGGGTTTCCAGTTCGCGGACGATCTGTCCCCGGGCGGTGACTTCGACCCGCTTGGCGCCGGCGGTCCCGCGCAGTTGCGGTTCCAGCACCTTTTCGAGGCCGTCCTTGCCGAGCTTGAACCCCGGAGTGACCATCAGCGGGTCGCGCGTCTCCTTGAACTGTTCGGCGGTGGCGGCACCGACATAGCCGGTCAGATGCGCGACGGCGGCACCCGGCGGATAGCTGCGCGAGAAGCCGCGCGTCGGCTGTACCCCCGGAAGCTCGGGCAGACGGACGCTGACCGCGGCGAAACGCTCCCAGTCGAGATTCTCCGCGACCTGGACGGGGGTGAAGTTGCCGGCGCGCTTCAGGTCGGTCTGGATACGCGCCATGTCCTCGGGCGTCAGCGCCAGCAGCTGGCGCAGTTCGCCCAGCACGCGGTCACGATCCTCCAGCCGGTCGGGGATCAGGTCGACGCGAAAATCGGTACGGTTGTTGGCAATCGGCGCGCCGTTGCGATCGATGATCCAGCCGCGGCGCGGCGGAATCATGGTCAGGTTGACGCGGTTGCTTTCGGCCAGGAGATTATAGCGCTCGTTCTCGGCGACCGACAGCCATGCCATGCGGCCGGCAAGGACGACGCCCACCGCCACCTGCGCGCCCCCCAGCACCATCGCCCGCCGGGAGAAGCTGAAAGCCTGTGCGGCTTCGGTGACGATCCTGCTCATTCATCCTCGCGGCCCGCAAGCGCCGTACATAGCCGCGTGGCCGCCGGAAACAACGCCACCGACACGAATGTCTGGAACAAAAGCACGGTATCGACATGGGCCGACAGGCCGGTGGCGAACACGCGCCCGGCGAACAGGCACAGGGCGACTGCGCCGCCCGCCAGCAGCCAGTCCTGCCAGAAGTCGCGCGCGAACAGGCGGGTATCGACCAGATCGAGCATCAGCGAACAAACCTGCCACAACAGCATGGCGCTGCCCAGCGGCTGGCCGCTGACGAGGTCGTCGAACAGGCCAAGCGGTGCCGCGGCCCAGACGGGCAGCGTGCCGGGGCGCAACAGTCGCCATGCGAGGAACATCAGCAACCCGCACGGCGGCAGGAACGGCACCGTCGCGATCACCGGGATCAGCGTCATCAGCGACCCGGCGAGAATGCTAAGAACCACCTTGCGCGTCAGGACGCGTTCGGCCCGGTCGTCGTCAGGCCCGAGCAGCTTCATTCGGCGGGGGGCC
>RPSH01000003.1 GCA_003946805.1 Bacillus sp. 2B10
CCGTTACCCGGACGAGGATGCCCGCCCGTACCAGTGAAGCGCCGCCCCCTCGGCGCGCAGCCAGCGGCGCGCGGCGTCGGGATCGCCTTCGAACAGGTCGGCAACCAGCGCGTGGAAGGTGGGGCCGTGGTGCATGTGCACGCGGTGCGCGACCTCGTGCGCGACAGTCGCGCGGCGGACGAAGCCGGGGGCAAGCAGCAGCCGCCAGCTGTAGCGGATCGTGCCGTCGCCGCTGCAACTGCCCCAGCGTGCCTTGGGATCGCCGATCGCGACCTTGGCCACGGTGACGCCGGCCTTCGCGGCATAGTGGGCGGTGTCCTCGGCCAGTACGCGCAGCGCCTCGCGCCTGAGCCAGCGTTCGATGCGGGCGGGGAACTGGTCGGCCGGACCGCCGCAGGTGAGGAGGTCTTCGGCGCCTCCCCCCGCCCCGTTACCCCGGCGCAGGCCGGGGTCTCCTGCGGCGAGGAGCGCCTCTTCGTCACCGGAAGACCCCAGCCTGCGCCGGGGTGACGTCGGGGTTGTTGCCGGCATCGAAGGATTCGCATCGTCCCGTGACCATGGACCCCGGCCTTCGCCGAGGTGATGGGTTGGTCGAGGCGACGTCAGGGCCACCGTCCGCGACGCCGCCTCTACCCACGCCAGCCGCACCGCGCGGTCCGCCACCGGCACCACCGCGCCGTCCACGAACGGCCGCCCCTGCGGCAGCTTCGCGCGCTGCGCCGCGATCCACCCGGCCTTTTCGCCGGCCCACGCCACCGCCTTGGCCAGCGCCATCCGCTTCGGCACGGTCAGCCGCACGCGTCCGGTGGCGGGGTCGACCGACAGCCGCGCGACCCGTGCGCGCGGATGACGAACGACCTCGACCCCGTCGATCACAGCGTCCGGTCGGTCAGGTGATGTTCGAGGTCGCCGACATCGTTCTCCGACACGGTCCAGCCGCGCGTCGACTGGCCGGCGGCATGCACGCTCTCCCGGTCGCCGCTGTTCAGATAATGCCAGTCGGGCAGCGGCTTGCCTTCGTTCCGCAAGCGGTAGGCGCAGGTCGAGGGCAGCCATTCGATGTCGCCGACATTGCGCGCGTTCAGCCGGACGCATTCGGGGACATAGGCATGGCGGTGGCGATAATCGCTGCACTGGCCCATACGCCGGTCGAGCAGCTTGCACGCGACGTTGGTTGCATGAATCTCGCCGGTATCCTCGTCCTCCAGCTTGTGCAGGCAGCATTTGCCGCATCCGTCGCACAGCGCCTCCCACTGTGCGCGGTCGAGCGCGGCCAGCGGCAGGTCTTCCCAGAAGCGTCCGGTCACCGGACCCACTTCGCCAGTTCGGCGGCGACCGCCGGCCCGCCTTCGTCCTGCGGCAACAGTGCGACCGGGCGGCCCTGCGGGTCCATCAGGATCGCGGTGCGGCTGTGGTCCATCAGATATTCGGTGGCACCCGGCGACTGCTGCTTCGCATAGGTGACACCGTAGGCGCGGGCGGCGTCGGCGATCGCCTGCGCACTACCGGTCAGCCCGACCATGCGCGGGTGGAAGGCCGACACGAACTTGCCGACCACCGCCGGCGTGTCGCGCTCGGGATCGACCGTGACGAACACCGGCACGACCTTCGCGCCCCGTTCGGGCGACTCGTCCTCGAACGCCTTCACCCCCGCCGCGATGTTCTGAACATCGACCGGACAGACATCGGGGCAATAGGTATAGCCGAAATACATGATGCGCCATTTGCCGGCGAAATCGGTGTCGCGCACGACCCGGCCCTGCCCGTCGGTCAGCACGAACGGTCCGCCGATCCGCGCGCCGGCCAGCGGTGGCGGCGCGGCGGGTGCGTCGGCCGGTCCGCCACATGCGGCAAGGGCCAGCGCGAGCGCCGGGGCAAGGATACGGGAGATGCTGTTCATGGCGTTGCCAGCCATGATCTGATAGGCGACGGCTTGCAAGTCGCGTAACGTCCCAGTGGAGCCCGTTCCCATGCCCGCCATCCGCCTCCTCCTCGCCGCCGCGCTGATGCTGCCCGCCGCCGCGCAGGCCCAGCAGATGTCGCCGGGATACACCTTCCTGAAGGCGATCCGCGACGAGGACGGGAACAAGGTCAACGACATCCTCGGCCAGCCGGGCCAGACGATCATCAATACCAAGGACCGCTCGACCGGCGAGAGCGCGCTGCACATCGTCGCCAAGAACGGCAACCTGACCTATCTCCGCTTCCTGCTGGCCAAAGGCGCGAACCCCAACATCCAGGACAATCGCGGCAACACCCCCGCATTGCTCGCGGTCGAATCGGGGTCGGTCGAGGCGATCCGCGCGCTGACCGGACGCAAGGCGAACCTGAACCTCGGCAACAGCAGCGGCGAGACTCCGCTGATCCGCGCGGTGCAGCTGCGCAACCTCGACATGGTCCGCGAACTGGTCGCCGCCGGTGCCAACCCCGACCAGGCCGACGTGATCGCCGGCCTGTCGGCGCGCGACTATGCCAGGCGCGACACGCGCACGCCGGTGCTGCTCAAGGCACTGGACGACGCGCCCGCCAAGCCCAAGGCACCCGTCGCCGGCCCGCGGCTGTAGCGCCGGACCCCGCGCACCGGGACGGCGGCACGTGGGGTCGCGTACGGGCGCGCGATTACCGATCCTCGTCGAGGACGCCGTCGGCCAGCACCTCCTGCGCCGCCTGCCGTATCTCCGCCGACACTTCGTACAGCGGTCGCAACGTCACCTCCTCCCGGTCGAGGCGGACGACCATATCGCCATGGTCGGGCGCGTGCAGCCACAATGCCGTGAACTCGACCTGCGGCAGGTCGAGGATGCGCGCCTGCCAGTCGATCGCGGCGTTGGCGGCGGCTTCGGCCTGAAGCGACGCGAGGGCGAGGACTTCGGCCGGAATGCCTCGTACGGCCATGATCGCGACCGGATCGTCGTCGTCGCGGACGTCGACCTGCGTCATGGTCCCGGCTTCATCGGCCAGCAAGCGCCAGCCGGTCCGGATCAACCCCGGCAGATGGTCGCCATCGGCGCGCACCAGTTTCTCGACCAACGCGCCGTAGACCGGAAGGGCCTGGTACAGCGTCGCCTCCTCCTCTGCGAAATCGGGAGACGACGGCAGCGACAACAGCTGTGCCGCGGCGATGGCGAGGACGGATTCGGGAGCGGGTTCGAGGGTGATCGCCATGTCAGTTCACCGCATAAGCATAGTCGTTGTGGCCCCGTACCGCGCCCAACGGGTAGGACGCCGTAAAGACGTCGAACGGCATGTAGCGCGGTACCGCCTGACGATGGCCCGTAACCCGGCGAGGGTCCTGCACGATGACATGACGCGTCCCGTCCGCGTCGATCCACCACCCGGTCAGACAGACGAAGTGCGCGACCGAACCGGCGCGGATGCGACAGACGATCGCCTTGTGACGGTCGACCTGCCGGACAATCGATTCGAAGGAAACGGCCCCCTTCGTGGCGAGCGATCCGGCGAACAATCCGCGTTCAGACAGGACGATGCGTGCGGCGTGTGCGCCGTCGCATCCGACGGTGCAGCCCTGATCGTCGCACGTGCGGCCGGTGCCGTGGAACACACCGGGCGCCGTACAGGTGGCGCCGGGATGATGCCGTCCGATATGCGTGCCGGCGATCGCCGTTTGGGACACGGCGGCATCGGGTCGCCGGTTGCCGGCTGCATAGTTGACCGCCTGCACCACCGCAGCCCAGCACCAGTTGGTCCGCTCCTGCAGCATCAGTACGAAGGCGAAGTCGTCGCCGCGGGGTTCCTGCTGCGCGATCCCCTTCGTCGCGGCCAGCGCGGCGCGGGTCGGCAAGCGGGTACCCGCCCCCAGAAAGGCAGCCACGCGGGTCATCGATCGGCTCCCGTATCCGCGGGGAGGGTCGCATCCAGCAACGGCGAGCAATCGGCCCGCCCGCGACCGCGGGTTCCGCCCACCCGTCCCCCCTGCACGTCGCGCAGATTGGTCAGCGCCGTGCGACAGGTCAGTACGCCGCCGCCCCTGAACTGTCCGCTGGCCGGATCGGTCAGCACGTAGCTGACGACCAGCCCGCCGGTGATGCCGACCGCCGGTGCTCCCAGCGCGGTCCACAGGTTCGCCCGCTTGAGCAGGGTGCCGCCGCCCTTTTCGACATGCACCCGCAGGACGTGGGGATTGTCCGCCAGCAGCGTCTCGACCTGAATTGCGCGGGCTAACGGGATGCGGCCATTGTCGTCCGGCTTCGTCTGTTTCGCCTCGAACGCGTCGACGGCGGCGATCGCAGCTTCGAGCGTCTTGCGCTTCGTTGCGGCGTCCGCTTTCCTCCCTCCGAACCGGCTCAGACAGGTCTTTGCGTGGTCGCGCGAGGCGAGCAGTTCACCCCAGCGTCCGGCAAGCGCGCTGTCGTGGTTCGGCGCGATCAACGCCGTGGGCAGGATCACCGGCACGTTGGACCGGGCGAGTCGGCGAGCCACCGTGGCGATCAGCATTCCGTCGGGAATCGTTGCTTCGATGCCGCTGATGTCGGTGTCGGTCTTCAAAAGGCCCAAGACCGCGCCTGCCACGGCGGGGGGTAAGAACCCGCCCGTTTCGCCATCCGTTCCTGAAGCGGTTTTGCAGGTCGCGGGCAGTGCCTTCGTCAGCGCACCTTCGGCGAACGCGATCTGACTTTCGAGGTTGGCCGCGGTATCGAGCACGAGCGGATCGTCGGCCGACAGCAACAGGATCGGATTGCGGCCCGTTACCCCGTCGGCATCCCGCACCCGCGTCCCGCCGGTCGCCGATCGATCCACCGTGCGGCCGGACAGGGCAGACACGTCACCGAGACTACCGGGATCGGACACGCGCGGGGCGGGCCGGCCATTCGCCGGATCGGTCGCCGTCCGCGTGGCGGGGCTCGCACCCCGTGACGGCGGCGGCGCGGGAGCAGCCGATGCGACATCCCGTGCGATCCACGCCGCGGCGGTGTCGAGCGTCGCCGTCGACAGCATCCAGGTTTCGATGGCACCCGCATTGGCGCCGAGCGTCGTTTTCCCCTCCGGACGGGGCAGTCCCAGCGCATCGACCCTCGCCCTCACCCGCGCCGTTTCCGCGGTGGCTACCGACGCCGCGGCGGTATCGCGCGCCGCCCGTGCCGTCAGCAACGCCGTCTCACGCTCGAGGCGTGCGACTTCTGGGTCCTTGGGAATGTCCTGTGCAGCGGCCGCACTCGCCATGGCGGCGGCGAGCAGCGTAACGACCGGCTTCTTCATGGTACCTCGCATCATGTCGGGAACCCGGTACGGGTTCCTCGGGATGGGTACGCAACTCGACGATGGGTCGAGCGGAAGTTGAACCAAATGCCGGTCGTTGGGAAGTCGGTAACCGCGTCGTATCCGAATGGGATCGAATTCCCGGAAACGGATCGCGAAACGGAGGTATCGGGCCGCGGCGCACGACGCGCCGCGGCCGTTCGATCAGAACGGGACGTCGTCGTCGAGATCCTCGCCGAAGCCGCCACCGAAATTGCCGCCGCCCTTGTTCCCGCCCGAATTGAAGCCGCCACCACGCGCCGCGCCGCCACCGCCCTGGCCACCGCCAAAATCGTCGCCGCCGCCGAAGTCGCTACCGCCGCGGGCACCGCCACCGCCACCCTGCCCGCCGCCGGGACCGTCGAGCATCGTCAGCACGCTGTTGAAGCCCTGCAGCACGATTTCGGTGCTGTACTTGTCTTGGCCCTGCTGGTCCTGCCACTTCCGCGTCTGGAGCTGGCCTTCGATGTAGACCTTCGAACCCTTGCGCAGGAACCGCTCGGCGACGTTCGCTAGGCCTTCGTTGAAGATCGCGACCGAATGCCATTCGGTCTTTTCCTTCTTCTCGCCGGTGTTGCGATCCTTCCACGATTCGGACGTGGCGATACGCAGGTTCACGACCTTGCCGCCATTCTGGAACGACCGCGATTCCGGGTCGCGGCCCAGATTGCCCACGAGGATAACTTTATTGACGCTGCCGGCCATGGCGCAGTTCTCCGAGAAAGATACAGCCCGGCTTCCTAAGCGACCGAGCGGCGGGACGCCAGAGGTTGCCGGATGGCCGATGCAGGTTCATCGTACCGCGATGGGCGACGTCATCAACCTCAACCGCTTCCGCAAGGCCCGCGACAAGGCTGCGCGCACGCAGGAGGCCGACGCCAACCGCCGCAGGTTCGGGCGGACGAAGGCGGAAAAGGCGGTGGACGACAGCGAGGAGGCGCGGCGCCAGGCGTTGCTCGACGGGGCAAAGCGGGAGGAGTAGGGCGCAGCGTGTTCGTCATTCCCGCGAAGGCGGGAATCCATTGCCGCCGACGGCCCTGATAGAGGCGCGATCGCTGCGTGTATGGACTCCCGCCTTCGCGAGAGTGACGATATGGACGAAGCGCCTACCCCAGCCCGAAGGCGACCGCGGTCCAGTATGTCGCACCCGCCGCGATATAGGCCAACGCGAAGAGATAGCCGATCATCACCAGCGGCCATTTCCAGCCATTGGTCTCGCGCCTGGCGACCGCGATCGTCGACAGGCACTGCGGCGCGAACACGAACCATGCGAGGAAGGCGAGCGCGGTGGCGAGGCTCCAGCGCCCGGCCAGCCGCCCGCCCAGTTCTTGCGCGCCCTGTTCCTCGTCCGCCGCGTCGATCGCATAGACGGTCTGGAGCGCCGACACCGCGACCTCGCGCGCGGCCATCGCCGGGATCACCGCCAGCGACATTTCGTGATTGAAGCCGATCGGCTTGAGTACGACCTCCAGCCCCGACGCGATGCGTCCGGCGATCGAATATTCCGACTGCTTCACGCCGGCCGGCGCCACCGGGTAGGAGGTCAGCAGCCAAAGGGCGACCGTCACCTGCAGGATGATCGTGCCGGCGCGGCGCAGAAAGACATAGGCGCGTTGCCACAGCCCGATCGCGATGTCGCGGATCGAGGGCAGCTGGTAGCGCGGCATCTCCATCAGGAACCCGCCGCCCACACCCTTGGTCGCGGTCCGGCGCAGCACGAACGCGGCCAGCACCGCACCGAAAATGCCGGTCAGGTACAGCACCAGCAGCACCAGCCCTTGCAGGCCGATCCCCGGCAGCACCTGTCGCGCCGGGATGAACGCGCCGATGATGACGGCATAGACCGGCAGCCGCGCCGAACAGGTCATCAGCGGCGCGATCAGGATCGTGGTCAGCCGCTCCTTGGGATCGTCGATCGACCGGGTCGCCATGATGCCGGGAATGGCGCAGGCGAAGGACGACAGCAGCGGGATGAACGCGCGTCCAGACAGGCCGACGCCGCTCATCAACCGGTCCATCAGAAACGCGGCGCGTACCATGTATCCCGATGCCTCGAGCAGCAGGATGAACACGAACAGGATCAGGATCTGCGGCAGGAACACCACCACCGATCCGACGCCGTTGATGACGCCCTGGACCAGCAGGTCGCGCAGGAACCCGCCGGGCAGGGTCGCGACCGCCGTATCGGCCAGCCAGCCCTGCGCCCCCTCGATCCAGCCGATCGGCGCTTCCGACCAGCTGAACACCGCCTGGAACATCACGAACAGGATGGCGAGCAGCAGGATCGGGCCGACCACCGGGTGCAGCGCCACGCGGTCGAGCCCGCGGGTGACCGCGCGCATCCGCGGCTGTTCGATCGTGGCGGCGCGCGAAATCCGCCGCGCCTCGCGCTGGAAATGGCGGATGTCGGACTCGACCGAATCGACCGGCGCCGTGCGCGGCGCGGCGGCGAGGATGCCGGCCAGTGCCGCGCGCAGTTCGTCCAGTCCGCGCTTGCGCACCGCGACCGTCGCGACGACGGGAATGCCCAGTTCGGCGGACAGCACGGCGAGGTCGATCGTCAACCCGTCGCGCGTCGCCATGTCGATCATGTTGAGCGCCAGCACCATCGGCCGCCCGAGCGATTTGAGCTGGAGGACGAAGCGCAGATGGTTGTCGAGATTGGTCGCGTCGGCGACGACGATCATCGCGTCGGGCACCCGCTCGCCGCTCTGCCGCCCCAGCACCACGTCGCGGGTGACCGCCTCGTCGGGGCTGGACGGATCGAGGCTGTAGGTGCCGGGCAGGTCGACCAGCTCGACCGGCCGGCCGTCGTCGAGCGCGAGGCGGCCCGAATGGCGCTCCACGGTGACGCCGGGATAATTGCCGACCTTCTGCCGCGCGCCGGTCAGCGCGTTGAACAGCGCGGTCTTGCCGGCATTGGGATTGCCGACCAGCGCAACCAGAGGTGCGGGGTTCACGTGAAGGTCAGCCGTCAGCCCGCCAGCGGGGCGACGCGGATCGCGCCCGCGACATGCGCCCGGAGCGCCACCGTCATCCGCCCGATCCGGCAGGCGAGCGGCCCGCCGCCCAGCATCGCGCGGTGCAGCAATTCGATATCGACGCCCTCATCCAGTCCGAACTCGCGCAGCCGGCGCGCTTCGGACGGCGACATACGGTCCCATTCGACCGACGCGACCGTCGCCCGGCAGGTGCGGGGCAACTGGGAAAGGTGCAGGTTGGGCGAAAGCATTGCGACTGATTAGCAATAAGCCCGGGACATGGGAAGCGGTTTCTTTCCGCCGCTCATACCGCCGGATAGCGTAACCGGCCGATGAAACGCGACAGGCTGAGGCTCCGTTCGGGATCGCGCGACGACAGGATGCGGCCCTTGAGCTTTTCGAAGCGCATGATGCCGTCGATCCGCCGCGACAGGAACGCGCGGGTATCGGCGTGGCCGCCGCTTTCGTCGTCGAGGAACACCGCGATCGTCGTGCCGTACACCGCGCCGAGCATCGCCCGCTTGGTATAGTGGTTGTAATCGGTCGCCGTATCGCCGGCCAGCCGCCAAATCAGGTCGACGGTGCGCCAGCCCAGCCGGGTCGCCCGCGCGACGTTCTGCGGCATGGCGAGGATCGCGAGCGCGCGGCGCAATGCCTCGCGCTCGCCCGCCACCGCCGCCAGCCGCGCCTCGACCAGCGCGGTGATGCGTTCGCGGATCTTCATGCCGGCAAGCCGGTCGGCGGGAAGCGCCCCGATCATCCGGCGGTCGATGTCGGCGAACCACGCATCGATCATGTCGACCGCACCGCCGGCAAAGGCAAGGCGGGCGACGTCGGCATCGGCGCCGAACGTCTGCGCGGCGGCGGCGACCGCCTTGTCGCTCCACCCGTCGAACGCGGCATTGGCGGCGACCAGCGGCGCAAGCGCGGCACGCAGTTCGTCGAGCGTCAGGTCGGCAGGTGCCAGCGGGGCCATCGCGTCCTCCATCATGCCACCCTAGCTAGGGTCTGTACCGCGCAAGGGCAACGTCGATCCCGGTGCGGCCGCTGGCATAACGCTGCGAAACCTGCCACCCCGGTCGCATCAGTCGGGGCGAGGGGAGACGATCGATGCACGATGCCGGTACGGCGGGGAGCCAGGGGCGCGCCGACGATGCGCGCGCGACCGTGGCGATCGTGCTGAGCGCGGCCGGGGCGGCGCTGGGCGGATTGCTGTTCGGATTCGATACCGCGGTGATCTCCGGCGCGACGCAGGCTTTGCAGTTACGCTTTGCGCTGACCGACGCGTCGCTGGGCTTCACCGTCGCCTCGGCGCTGATCGGGACCGTCATCGGGTCGCTCGTCACCGGCGCGCCCGCCGACCGCTATGGTCGCAAGGCGATCATGCTGGCGGTCGCTATCGCCTATGTCGTCTCCTCGCTCGGCACCGGCCTCGCACAAAGCTGGCCGATGCTGATCGCGTTTCGGTTTCTGGGCGGGCTGGCGATCGGCGCGGCGTCGGTGGTGACGCCGATCTATATCGCCGAAGTGTCGCCGGCGCGGTTCCGGGGACGGCTGGTGGCGATGAATCAGCTCAACATCGTCCTCGGCATCTTGCTGGCGTTCCTCAGCAATTACGTCATCGCGCAGCTGCTGCCGCCCGATCAGGCATGGCGATGGATGTTCGGGATCGTCGCCGTCCCCTCCGCACTGTTCCTTATCGTTACCTTCTTCCTGCCCGAAAGCCCGCGCTGGCTGGTGATCCACGACGCCCGTGCGGAGGGGGTTCGGGTAATGCGCCGGCTGGGGTTCCTCGACCCCGAAACCGAACTGGTTCGGATCGAGGCGGCCGAGCGGCGCGATGCGAAGCACGGCGATACCCGGCTGTTCCAGCCGTCGCATAGCTTTCCCGTCGCCTGCGCCATCGCCATCGCGTTGTTCAACCAGCTCTCGGGGATCAACGCCCTGCTCTATTACGCGCCGCGCATCTTCGAACTGGCCGGCGCCGGTGCCGACAGCGCGTTGCTCCAGTCGATCGCGGTCGGCGGCACCAACCTTGTCTTTACCGTCGCCGCGCTGTTCTGCATCGACCGCTTCGGTCGCCGCCCGCTGATGTTCGTCGGGTCGGTCGTCTGCGCCGCCGCGCTGTTGCTGGTCGGATGGCAGCTCGAGCGCGCGGTGCCCGACGGCACGCTGATCCTCGGCGGGATGCTCGCCTTCATCGCCGCGTTCGCCATCAGCCAGGGGGCGGTCATCTGGGTCTTCATCTCCGAAGTCTTCCCCAGCGCCGTGCGCGGCAAGGGGCAGGCGCTGGGATCGACCACCCACTGGGTCGCGGCGGCGGCGATCACCTGGCTGTTCCCGATCGTGGCGGGCGCGGTCGGCGGCTGGGTCTTCGCGTTCTTCGGCGCGATGATGCTGCTGCAACTGTTGTGGACGGTGCGGATCATGCCCGAGACCAACGGCGTCGCGCTGGAGGACATGCAGCTCACGCGCCGCTAGCCATCCGCCCCAGCCCTGCTGGCACCGACCCGCGCCGCCCCGGGCCCCGACCGCAGCGCGCGAATCATCCGTTCAGCGGAGACGGGATTTTTTCCCTGCCGCGCGGGCGCGCGATCGGCCTATAGGCGGCGCGTCACGTCATCATATGGAAACCTTCATGCCGTTCCGTTCGCTGGTCGCCCAGCCCGCCGATTCGCTGCTCCGCCTGATCGGGGCGTTCCGCGCCGATCCGCGCGCCCACAAGATCGACCTGGGCGTCGGGGTGTTCCGCGACGATGCCGGGCACACCCCGGTGATGCAGGCGGTGAAGCAGGCCGAGATGCGCCTGATCGCGACGCAGGACAGCAAGGCGTATCTGGGGCCGGAAGGCGACAAGGGCTTCGTCGCGCTGCTCGAACCGTTGGTGTTCGGGCGCGACCTGCCCGCGGAACGCCGCTGCGGGTTGCAGACGCCGGGCGGCACCGGCGCGCTGCGGCTGGGCGCCGAACTGCTGGCGAAGGCCGGGGTGCGCCGCATCCTGATCGGCCAGCCGAGCTGGGCCAACCACGCACCGGTCTTTGCCGCGGCGGGGATCGTCGTCGTGCCCCATGCGATGTTCGACACCGCGACGCAGACGATCGACCTGCCCGCGATCCGCGCCGCGATCGGCCAGGCGGGGGAGGGCGATGCGATCCTGCTGCACGGCTGCTGCCACAATCCGATGGGGATCGATCCGACCGCCGACGACTGGCGCGCGATCGCCGCCGCCATCGCCGACAGCCGGCTCGTGCCGTTCATCGACCTGGCCTATCAGGGGCTGGGCGACGGCATGGAGGCGGACGCCGCCGGCACCCGCATCGTGCTCGATTCGGTCCCCTTCGGCATCGTCGCCTATTCGTGCGACAAGAATTTCGGGCTGTACCGCGAACGCACCGGCGCGCTGTGGGCGACCGTTCCCGATGCGGACGCGCGCGAGATCGTGCTGTCGAACCTGCTGGCGCTGGCGCGTGCCAACTGGTCGATGCCGCCCGACCACGGCGCCGCCGCGGTGCGGATCGTGCTGGAGGACGAACGCCTCGCCGCCGACTGGCGGGGCGAACTCGACGCGCTGCGCACCCGGTTGCAGCGGCTGCGCGGCGAACTGGCGGCGCTGGGCCGGGCGGGGTCGGTCGACCTAGCCCCGCTGGCCCGGGGCAAGGGGATGTTCGCGACGCTGCCGCTCAATCCGGCGCAGATCGAATGGCTGCGCGCGACGCACGGCATCTACATGGCCGGGTCGGGGCGGATCAACATCGCCGGGTTCGCACCGGGCGACATCGCGCGGTTCGGCGAGGCGCTGGTCGATCTCGGCCGTGCCGGGATCGCCTGACGACCGGTCCGGAACGGTGCGATCCCGGTCCGAAAATCCCGTTGCGGATCGGCAACGACCGCGATAGCTTTCCCGCCATCATGGGCCGGGGGGCATTATGGGATTTGGTCGGGGAATCGCCGTCGCGGGCGCGGCATGGCTGGCGCTGGTCGCCGTTCCGGCGGCGGCGCAGGAACGCACCGCGGTAAAGGCAGGCTTCGAACTGCCGAGCGGCAGCGGCAAGACGATCCTCGTCTTCCGGCCGACCGTGTCGGTCGGCGCGCAATCGACCGGCGGCCTGTTCGAACCGAATGGCGACTGGACCGAACAGGCGCGGCGCAACATCGAAGCAGCGCTGACCGAACAGCAGCAGCGCATCGGCAACCGCGTCGTCGCCGCGCCCGAGAGCTATGGCGCGGATGCGCAGCTGGTCGAGGAATATGCCGCGCTGTTCGCCGCGGTGTCGCAATCGGTGATCGATTACCAGTTCTTCGTGGGCAACCGGTTGCCCACCAAGAAGCGCGACAACAAGGCGAACGTGTTCGAATGGTCGCTGGGCAGCGGCATCGCCGCGCTGCCGGGCGCGAAGGACGCCGACTATGCGCTGTTCCTGTACAACAAGGATGCGTACGGATCGACCGGACGCAAGCTGTTGCAGATCGCGGCGATGCTGGGACCGGGCATCGCGGTGAAGTCGGGCGAACATGCCGGCTATGCGGGGCTGGTCGACCTGCGCACCGGCGAGCTTTTATGGCTGAACGCCGACAATGCGATGGGCGGCGACGTCCGCACCGCCGAGGGCGCGCAAAAGCGCGTCGGCCAGCTGCTGGAAGGACTGCCCGGCAGCACGCCGGCCCCCGCGACGCCGATCGTCACGGCACAGCGGTGAACCGGCTCGCACGGGGCGCAGCCGGGCTGTGCGCCCTGCTCGCCATCGCCGCCGCCCCCAAGGGGCCGGCCGCCGCACCGCCGCCCTATGCCGGGGTCTACCAGCCGCAGGGCGTCGACGAGATCGGCTTCTGGCGCGAGGCGGACGAGGACGAGCGCGCGCTGGCCAATGCGCCCGAAGTGATCCGCGACGAGGCGCTCAACGCCTATGTCCGTGGCGTCCTGTGCGACACGGTGGGCAAGGACCGTTGCGGCGCGACGCGCGTCTACATCCTGCGCACGCCGGTCTTCAACGCCAGCATGACCCCCAACGGGACGATGCGGGTGTTCAGCGGGCTGTTGCTGCGGGTGCGCAACGAAGCGGAGCTGGGCGCGATCCTCGGCCATGAGTTCGGCCATTTCGAGCTGCGCCACACCGTCACGCTGTTCAAGGCCCACCGGTCGGGCACCGACCTGCTCAGCTGGGCGGCGGTGTTCGCATCGATGTCGCCGGGATATGGCGCGCGGTCGAACTTCAACGACCTGCAATGGTCGGTCTATGGCAGCCTGTACCGCTATGGCCGCGACATGGAGCGCGAGGCCGACCTGCTGGGATTGGGCTATCTCAACGCCGGCACGCTCCGCCCGCAGGCGGCCGCCAGCGTGTGGCGCAACGTGATGGCGGAGGGAGAGGCATCGTCGCGCGCCCGCGGGCTGTCGAAGCCGCGCTACGACCAGCTCGCCTTTTCCGCGTCGCACCCGCCCAGCGCCGAACGCGCGCTGACGCTGGCGGCGCTGGCAGATCCCGGCGGCGAAGCGCGCGACGACGGCGCGGAACGCTATGCCAAAGCGATGGCGCCGTGGCTGCCGATGTTCCTCGACGACCAGGTCAAGCTCAACGATTTCGGCGCCAGCGACTTCCTGATCGCCGAACTGGCGGAAACCGGCTGGACCGCGCCGCTGTGGCTGGCGCGCGGCGAGTTGTACCGCGCGCGGGGCAATCCCCGCGACCTCGTCAACGCGGCCGAATTCTACACCAACGCGACCACCGCCGACCCGGGTCTGGCGGAGGCGTATCGCGGGCTCGGCCTGTCGCTGCTCAAGACCGGGCGCCCGAGCGAGGGGCGCACCGCGCTGCGCCGCTATCTCACCCTCAAACCCGATGCGAAGGATGCCGGCATGATCGCGATGCTGGCACCGGCCGATTCCAGGGAGCCATGACCATGTCCACCCGACCGATCCGTACCGCCGCGCTGGCGCTGTCCGCCGCCGCGCTGCTCGCCATGCCGGTCGCCGCCAATGGCTATCGCGAGAAGGGCAAGGTCGCGACGATCGCCGGATCGACGCTCAGCGTCACGCCGCCGCGCGACTGGAACCTGCTGTCGATCCGTCCGGGCAAGAAGGCGGAGACCTGGACGCTCGACGGCGAACGGCTGAACGAGATCACCTGGTATGCCGGGATCAAGCCCGACGAACCGCTGATCCGCGAGACCAGCCGCAAGCACAAGCCGCTGCCCCGTCTGAAGCGCGCGACGCTGATCGCCGAAATCCCCGAACTGCTGGAAGCGACCTACCGCACCGAACGCTCGGTCGCCGATTTCCAGCTGACCTCGGCGACGCCCGATCCGTTCCTCGGGCAACCGGGCATCCGCTTCACCTATGCCTATGTCGACACCGACCATCTGCCGCGCCGGGGCGAAGCGCGCGCGGCGCTGATCGGCGGACGGCTGTACCTCGCGACCTTCGATGCGCCGCGGCAGCATTTCTTCGACCGCTCGCTCGCCGATTTCCGTGCGCTGACCGACGCGGCGAAGCTGTCATAGCCCCCTACCGCTCCGGCGCACGTCGCGCGCCGACGATCGCCAGCGCGACCGCGACCAGCGCCGCGCCCAGCGCGTCCATCGGCCCCAGCCGCTCGCCATAGACCGCCCAGCCGATCGTCGCCCCGACCAGCGGCTGGAGCAGCAGCGCGAGGCCGACCACCAGCGGGCTGAGTTGGCCGAGCGCGTAGAGCATCAACCCCTGCCCCGCGATCTGGCTGACCAGCGCCAGCGCCAGCAGCGGCGTCCAGTCGTGCGGTACGATCGGCTCGCCCAGCGCCATCGCGAGCAACAGCAGCGGCAGCACCCCGGCAAGGCTGGACAGCGCCAGCGCGGGCAGCGGCGCCATCGTCCGCCGCACGCCGCGCATGACGATGAAATAGACGGCATAGAGCACGCCGGCGAGCAGGCAGAACAGGTCGCCGGCCAGATGGCGCGACGACAGTTCGGCGGAGCGGCCGAGCAGCAGCACGCCGCCCACCGCCGCCAGCGCCAGCGCCAGTGCCTGCGCCCGCGTCGGCCAGCGCCGCATCGCGATAAAGCCATAGATCGGAAAGATCAGCACCGCGCAGTTGCCGAACAGCGTCGCATTGGCGAGCGTCGTGCGGCGGATGCCGATATGCCAGGTGCCGAGATCGGCGGCGAAGGCGATCCCGCCGATCAGCAGCGGCACCAGCAGCGATGCGCCGCGCAGCACCGCCCGACGGTCGCTCCACGTCGCCACCGCCAGCAAGACCGGCAGCGCCAGAGCGATCCGCCAGAAGCCGGCGGCGACCGGGCCGGTATCGGCCATGCGCACGAACAGCGGCCCGAAGGCGAGCGCGACATTGGCACAGACGACCGCGACGACCGCGTTGCGCGGCGTTCTTTGCGGCGGGATAATTTTTGTTTCAGGCGTTACCGGCTGCATGAGGCCCCCTACCGCCCTATCTTTTTGCCGTCGCCTGTATTTCCGCAGGTCGCAGGAGTTTCCCTATTATGCCCAGCCTGTTCGATCCGATCGCCCTCGGGGATATCGCGGCACCCAACCGGGTACTGATGGCGCCGCTGACCCGCGGCCGCGCCACCCGCGCGCATGTGCCGACCGCGATCATGGCCGATTACTACGCCCAGCGCGCCTCGGCCGGGCTGCTGATTTCGGAAGGGACGGGCATCAGCCGCGAAGGGCTGGGCTGGCCGTTCGCACCGGGACTGTGGACCGACGAACAGGTCGAGGCGTGGAAGCCGGTCACCGACGCGGTCCATGCCGCGGGCGGGCGGATCGTGACCCAGCTGTGGCATATGGGCCGGGTGGTCCATCCCGACTATCTGGACGGCGCGGCGCCGCTGTCGTCGTCGGACACGACCGCCCCGGGCAAGGCGCATACCTATGACGGCAAGAAGCCCTACGAAGCCGCGCGCGCCGCGACGCTGGACGACATCGCCCGCGTCCTCGACGATTATGCGCGCGCCGCCCGCAATGCGAAGGCCGCCGGGTTCGACGGGGTGCAACTGCACGCCGCCAATGGCTATCTGATCGACCAGTTCCTTCGCGACGGCGCCAACCACCGCGACGACGCCTATGGCGGCAGCCCCGAGAACCGCATCCGCCTGCTGGGCGAGGTCGTCGACCGGCTGATCGGCGAAGTCGGTGCCGGGCGCACCTCGGTCCGCTTCTCGCCCAATGGCGATACGCAGGGCGTGATCGACAGCGATCCGGCATCGGTATTCGTGCCCGCCGCCAAGCTGTTGTCGGACAAGGGCATCGGCTTCCTCGAGCTGCGCGAGCCCGGCCCCGACGGCACCTTCGGCAGCGCGACCCAGCCGCGCGTGTCGCCCGAGATCCGCAAGGTCTTTGCCGGCCCGCTGGTGCTGAACCAGGACTATGACGGCACCAGTGCGCAGGCCGAGCTGGACGGCGGCGTCGCCGACGCGATCGCATTCGGTCGGCCGTTCCTCGCCAATCCCGACCTGCCCGCGCGGCTGGAACAGGGCGCGGCGCTCAACAAGGACGAGATGGCGACGTGGTATTCGCACGGAGCGGAGGGGTATACCGACTATCCGACGCTGGAGCGTGCGACGGCCTGATCGAACCTGTCCGTCATTCCCGCCCAGGCGGGAATGACGAAGACAGGCCCTACCCGCAGCGCACCGTCGCCGTCCCCTGCGTCCGGCATTTGGGGCTGCCCGCGACGTCGACCGCACCCGATCCCAGTGCGGTCACGTCGGCGGTGTAGCGCGCGCGGTAGCTGCCGCCGCCCGCGCCCTCGCTGCGCACCAGCAGCGTGTCGATCGCAAGGTTGGCGGCGTCGACGGTGCCGGGGCCGTTGACCATGAAGCGCCCCTGCCCGCCGCGCCCGGCCAGCGTCAGCCGGCCCGCGCCGATCACCATCGCGCTGAACTGCGTCGCGTCGACCGTGCCGACCTCGATCGTGCCGTCGCCGGTCAGCGCGACGTCCACGCGCGGCCCCACCATCCGGTCGACGCGCAGCCGTCCCGCCCCGCGCACCGCCGCACCGACGATGCGGTCGCTCGACAGTTCGATCGCCAGTGGCCGCGCCGATGCCCGTGCCGGCCGGCCGCGATCGTCGCGCGTCGGGGCGACGACCAGCGTCTGCCCGTCGACGCGGACCTGCACCGCGTCGATCGCGGCGGGATCGCCGACGACGCGCCCCGACACCGACGATCCCGCCGTCACCGTGACGGTGAACGGCCCGTCGATCCGCACCCGGTCGAACCCGGTCAGCATCAGCCGCTTTTCGGCCTCGGGTGGCGAAGCGGGCGCGAGCAGCGCGGCGGCGATCAGGGCGGCGAACATGCCCCTGCATCCCCCGCCGCCGCGGCTTTGGCAAGCGGCGCAGTTACTGCGCAGGCGCGGCCGGAGCGGCAGCCTTCGGCTTCACATGGCGATCGAGCCAGTCGGTCATCTGCCACAGCGTCTCACCGGTCGATTCGAGCGCGCGATAGCCATGCGCTTCGTTCGGCAGCACGACATAGCGCACCGTCGCGCCATTGCCCTTCAGTGCCGCATACATCCGTTCCGACTGGATCGGGAAGGTCCCGCTATTGTCGTCGGCCGCACCGTGGATCAGCAGGATCGGTTCCTTGATCCGGTTGGCATAGGTGAACGGGCTCATTTCGGTATAGGTCGGCGTCGCCTGCCAATAGGTGCGCTGTTCCGCCTGGAACCCGAACGGGGTCAGCGTGCGGTTGTACGCGCCCGAGCGCGCGATGCCGGCGCGGAACAGATCGGTGTGTGCCAACAGGTTTGCAGTCATGAACGCGCCATAGCTGTGCCCGCCCACCGCCATGCGGGTGCGGTCGCCGACGCCCAGCTTCACCACCGCATCGACCGCCGCCTGCGCATCCTCGCGCAGCTGCTTCACATAGGTGTCGTTGGCCTCCGCCCCGCCTTCGCCGATGATCGGCATCGCCGGGTTGTCGAGGATCGCATAGCCCTGCGTCAGCAGGAACAGGTGGCTGATCCCGCGCGGGCGGACGAAGCGGTTGCCCTGGTCCACCGTCTGCCCGGCGACCTTCGCATCGGTATATTCGGCGGGATAGGCCCACAGCAGCGTCGGCAGCGGCCCGTCGCGCTTCGCGTCATAGCCCGCTGGCAGGTACAGCGACCCCGACAGCGGCAGGCCGTCGGCGCGGTTGTAGGTGATCGTCTGCTGCTTCACCCCGGCAAAGACCGGCGCGGGATCGGCGAAGTAGGTGATCGGCCTTGGCCGACCGCCCTTCACGCCGCGCAGCATGTAGTTGGGGGCGAGCTTCGCGCTCTCGCGCCGGGTCAGCATCCGTTCGCCCTTTTCGTCGAGCAGCGCGACGACGGTTTCGTAATAGGGGGCCTGCGCGGTCCACAGCCGCTTCTGTTCGCCGCCCGCGACCGGCATCGTGGCAAGGAACGGGAACGCGCCAGCCCTGGTCGCGCCGTCGCCGGTCATGTAGACCGCGTCGCGCGCGGGCGTGAAGCGCATCACCGGCTTGCCCGCGGCATTCTCCTCGGTCATCGGCATGCCGGGGTCGCCATACTGGTCCTGATAGTTGCGCGTCAGCAGCGCGCGGGTCTGGCCCGGCCGCGCGGGCGACACGCCGATGCGGTGTTCGGTGCGCGTGCGCCATTCGCGGTCGACGACCAGCGCGAAATCGTCATTGCCCCACAGGATGCCGCCGAAACGCGCCGGGGTCTGCGCCAATTCGACCGGTGCGGCGGAAAACGGCGCGCCCTGCATCAGGATACGGTCGTGGAACGCCACCTTCGCCTTGGGATCGCCGCCGTCCAGCGCCTCGGCCCACACCAGCGTCGCGGGTGCGTCGGCGCGCCACATCGCCTCGCGCGGGCCTTTCACCGTCGCGTCGAAATCGACCGGCAGGTCGTCGGCGAGCGGGCGGTCGACCAGCGTCCGGACCGGTTGCCCGTCGATCGTCGACACCGCGATCTCGGTCGGAAAATAGCCGGCGGGCAGCAGATAGGAATAGGGCCGCTTCAACCGTTCGGTCAGCAGGTAGCGGCCATCGGGCGACACGCTGAATTCGGTGACGAGGCCCGGCTGCCCGATCGGGCGCGCGGTGCCGGCAAGGTCGATGCGCGCCAGCTGTCCGGTGAAATAATGATCGAACAGCGCCTCGTCATAGGCGCCCCGCAGCAAATCCTCATAGGTCCGCGCCGCCGAGACGCGGCCCATGCTCTCCTGCACCACCGGCCCGGCGGGCGTGGTAGTGGCGACCGGCGCCGCGCCGCGGCCTGCCGGGACCATATAGGCGATCAGCGCCTGGCTGTCGGGCGTCCACGCGAAGGGCGTGCCGAAGGTGCCGTTGAGCCCGCTCGCCACCCGCCGCGCGGCACCGCTCCGCTCGGCGATCCACAACGACAGGCCGTCGGGCTCCTGCACGTAGAAGGCCAGCCGCGTCCCGTCGGGCGACCAGTCGGGCGCGGCGAAACGGGTGCCCGCGGGCAGTTGCACCTGCACGGTTCGGCCGGTCGCGATATCCTTGAAGCCGAGCGCGTTCAGCCATTGCACCCGCATCTCCGCCTGTCCGTTGGTCGCCGGATCGATGCGATAGCCCGCCAGACGCAGGATCGGCTTCGACAGGTTGGCGATGCCCGGCAGGTTTTCGCGGCCGAGAATGGCGAGGGTGCGATGGTCGGGGCTGACCGCCACCGCCGGGGTCGGCGGCGCTTCGAGGATCCGGGCGATCGCATCGGGTGCGCGGTGATAGGTGGTGCCCGCTTCCTGCGCCGAAGCGGTGGAAGCGAGCAAGAAAGCAACCAGACAGGCACCGACGCGCATACATGACCCCTTATTGTCGATGGATTTTGATCCATCCGACTGGAAACGTCACCCGGCGAAGGCCGGGGTCTCCAGCGGCTCCTGCTGCGCGCTACCTCCGGGAGATCCCGGCCTTCGCCGGAATGACGCCCGTTTCAACAGGGATGGATCAAACTCCGGGGGTATCCTGCCACGCGCGCCGCGCCGCCGCCAGCCGTGCGGCGGCCCCCTCAGCCCGGTCGGAACACCGTCTTCAGGTTCATGAACTCGTGCAACCCGAACGGCCCTAGCTCGCGCCCATGGCCCGACCGCTTGATGCCGCCGAACGGCGCCTCGGGCGAGGACGCCAGCATCTGGTTGATCGCGGTCATCCCCGCTTCGATGTCGCGGACGAAGCGGTCCTGTTCCTGCGGATCGGTGGTCCACACCGACGATCCGAGGCCGAAGGGGATGGCGTTGGCGATGCGGATCGCATCGTCGATGTCCGCAGCGCGGAACACCATCGCGATCGGGCCGAAAATCTCCTGCACCATCAGCGGGCTGTCGGGCGCGATATCGGTCAGGATACCGGCGGTGAGATAGGCACCGGGCAGGTCGGGCCGTTCGCCCCCCATCAGCAGCGTCGCCCCCTGTCGCTGCGCCCCGGCGATCTGTTCGAGCACCGTGTCGCGCTGTTCGAAGCTCGACAGCGGCCCCATGTCGCTGGCCGGGTCCATCGGGTCGCCTGCCTTCACCGCGCGCATCGCATCGGCGAACTTCGCGAGGAACGCGTCGTACACGTCGCCATGGACGATCATCCGCTTGGCACAGATGCACGACTGGCCGGTGTTCTGGATGCGTGCCGTCACCGCCGCCTGCACCGCGACGTCGAGATCGGCCGACGGCATCACCACGAACGGGTCCGATCCACCCAGCTCCAGCACGACCTTCTTGAGGTTGCGCCCGGCCTGTTCGGCGACGGCGATGCCCGCCCCCTCGCTGCCGGTCAGCGTCACCGCGACGATCCGGTCGTCGGCGATGATGTCGGCGACGGCGTCGGAGCGGATCGCGAGATTCTGGAACAATCCGTCCGGCCCGCCCGCGTCGCGCACCATTTCTTCCATCAGGCCGGCGACGCCCTGCACGATGCTGGCATGCTTGAGCAGGCCGACATTGCCCGCAAGGATGGTGGGCGCGAGGAAGCGCACCGCCTGCCAATAGGGGAAGTTCCACGGCATGATCGCCAGTACCGGCCCCTGCGGCAGCCAGCGGACCTCGGCGGTGCCGCCGCTGCTCAAGGGAAAGGATTGCGGCGCGAGCATCGCCGGGCCGTGCCGGGCATAATGGCGGAAGACGGCGACGCATTTCTCGACCTCGGCCACCGCGGATTTCAGCGTCTTGCCCATCTCCTGCGTCGCCATCCGCGCCAGCCGGTCCTTGTTCGCATCGTACAGGTCGGCGATCCGCCCGAGCAGCGCGACGCGATCCTCGATCGTGGTCGTCCGCCATCGGGCATAGGCATCCGCCGCCAGCGCAAGCTTCGCCTCGACCCCCTCGGCGGTCAGGACGGGATGGGTCGCGATCTGCCGACCGGTGGCGGGATTGATGCTCTTGAACATGACGGGACCTCGACGATGGATCCGGCGAACCGGGTTGGCGGCGAAAACGCACCCTGGCCGTACGCGGTTGCAGACGGTGCCGTCGGCCCGTTGCCAAGGATTGGCGTGAAATGCGCGACTCTGGCGGCAAATCCCACACCTACAACTGTAGTCTTTTGCCAAGCCATTGTAATCGTTCGCTCTGAAAAACTGGCACGGTCGCTGCAATGTAGTCGGCATCACCGGAAACAACCCGGAACGCACAGGGAGACTTCATCATGACCGCCATCCGCTTCGCTACCTCGATCGTCCTCGGCCTCGTCGCAACCACCTCGGCATTCGCCGCCGAACCGAACAACGCCCCGACCCCGGCACCCACGCCGGTCGCCGCCGCTGCCTCGGCCTCGATGCTGCCGCTGACCGTCACCCTCGCCGCGGGCCCCGCCGCCGTCGCCTACAAGGCATCGCGCAACGCCCGTTACTGCTTCCGCACCGAAGTGACCGGTTCGCGCATCCGCCGCGACGTGTGCAAGACCCGCAGCGACTGGGAAGCCGCCGGGGTCGATCTCGACGCGGCGCTCGCCGGCCGCTGACACGCCCCGGCCCCCCGCCGACCATGCGGCCGTACCCTTGCCGGTACGGCCGTCGTCGTTTCCGGTCGCGTCGTTTCTGGTAGCTCTGCACCCGTTGACCGGTAGTTCGGCACGATTTCGCCGCATCGGGGCGGGTGATAGCGTCGCACCATGAACAGCGCGCCCCAGACCGACCAGATGTTCCGTTCCGGCAGCGAGGAATGCGACTATTTGCGCGGACGCAGCGAAGTCCATCGTCAAATCGCTGAAAATACAGCGGAAGGTGAGGCGCGCATGATACATGAGCGTTTGTCGCGGCTGTACGCCGAACAGGCCGCGCTGATCGTGCTGGTACTTCCGGACTAACACGTCCGGCAAAGATACCAGGAACACGCAACCCTTCGATCGGTTGAAGCGCCCTAGCCGGTTGCATCGGCGGCGGCACGACCGCCGCCGGTTCGCCGGGCCGACCCGGGAAGGACGAACCGCATGAACAAGGACGAGATCGAAGGCGGCCTGCGCTATGCCGGCGGCAAGATCGGGAAGGCCGTGGGCGACACGGTGAACCGCCGCGACTGGCAGGTCGATGGCGTCGTCGACCAGGTCGCGGGCGGCGCGCAGCACAGCTATGGCCGGGTCCGTTCGATCGTCGGGGATGCGATCGACAGCGCGCCCGCGCTGGCCGGATCGGCACGCGACACGCTGAAGTCCGCCGGCCGGCAGGTCGCCGACGGCGCGCACAGGGGCGGCACCGCCGCGGCGCGCACCGTCGAGGACAATCCGCTGCTCTGGGCGGCCGGTGCCGCGATCCTCGGCTATGGCTTCGCCTGGCTGCTGCACGGACGTCGCGGCTGATCCGGGCGATGAACAAGGCGTCGTTCAAGACCCTGCGCGAGACCGCCGATCTGCGCCATCTGCGCCAGATCATCGCCGGTCTGGACGAGGGCGTGATCCTGATCGATCCCGACCAGAGCCTGTTGTGGGCGAATGCGGCGGCGCTGGCGATGCACGGCGTCGACGACATCGCCGATCTGGGCGCGACGGTCGACGAATATCGCGCGCGCTTCCAGCTGCGTTACCGCAACAACCACCGGCTGGCGGCCGACGACTATCCGATCGACCGGGTCGTCGCGGGGGATTCCTTTTCGGAAGTGGTGGTCGAGGTGATCGTCGCGGGCGAGGACGAACCGCGCTGGGTGCATCAGGTGCGCAGCCTGGTGCTGAACGACGACGATGACGGCGAACCGGCCTGCCTCGTGCTGATCCTGCAGGACGTGTCGGCACGCTACGAGGCGGAGGACCGCTTCGAACAGTCGTTCAACGCCAATCCCGCACCGGCGGTGATCTGCCGGTTGAGCGACCTGCGGTTCGTGAAGGTCAACCAGGGCTTCCTCGACATGACCGGGCACCAGCGCGACCAGGTGCTGTGCAGGAAGGTCTATGACATCGACGTGCTGCGCCATGGCGACCGCCGCGATCTGGCGAAGGAACGGCTGGCCGAGGGGCGCACCATCCCGCAGATGGAGGCGGAACTGGAACTGCCCGGTGGCGGGACCAAGCTGGTGATCGTCGCCGGCCAGCCGATCGACATGAATGGCCAGCCGTGCATGCTGTTCACCTTCGCCGACCTCGAACCGCGGCGAAAGGCGGAGGCTGCGCTGCGCCACAGCGAGGAACGCTTCACCCGCACCTTCCAGATGGCGCCGGTGCCGATGGCGATCGGCGCGCGCGACGGGCATCTGCTGTGCGAGGTCAATGCCAGCTTCACCGCGATGACCGGCTACGGCGCGACCGAGATCATCGGCCGTCCGCTGGGCGAGGTCGAATTGTGGGAGGACGGGGCGATGCGCCACGCGATCGAGGAATCGATCGACAACGGCCACGACCTGCGCGGGCACGAGGCGCGCATCCATGCCAGGGACGGCGCGACGATCGACTGCCTCGTGTCGACCGAGGCGATCCGGCTGGGCGACGACGCCTGCGTCCTGTGGGCGTTCCAGGACATCACCCGGCGCAAGGCGACCGAACTGGAACTGGTCGAGGCGATCGAGGCGGTGATGAAGGATACCAGCTGGTTCAGCCGGTCGATCATGGACAAGCTGGCCCGGCTGCGCGCGCCGCAGGGCGTGGTCGGCGGCCCCGGGCTCGACAACCTCACGCCGCGCGAACGCGACGTGCTGGCGCTGATCTGTCGCGGATACGACGACAAGACGATCGCCCGCACGCTCGACGTCGCGGCGAACACCGTGCGCAACCACGTCGCGCGCATCTATGCGAAGATCGGCGTCAACCGTCGCATCGCCGCCGTCGCCTGGGCACGGGCGCGCGGTTTCGATGGCGAGGGCGTCGGTCTCGACCGGCAGGAACGGGAGACGGCGTCATGAGCGACGACAAGGCAAAGGCCGCCGCGGCCGCCCGGACCAGGGCCTCGGTCCACGAGGCGATCGGCAAGCTGATCGGCGACGACGCGGCCAAGGACCGCGGGGCGGCCGAACGGCCCGACGACGATACCGGCGATTCCCCCAAGGGCAAGCGCAAGCGCCCGTAACCCTTCGATTTCAACAGGAGACACCATGGCTACGATTCAAGACGGCCTCGCGCCGATCGATAAGACACGCGTCGGCAAGACCGCGACCCGCCTGTCGTGGGGCGCGGTGCTGGGCGGCGTCGTCATCGCCGTCGCGGTGCAGCTGGTGCTGGGCATCCTCGGCGCGGGGATCGGCCTGACCATGGTCGATCCGGTCGACGGCACGACGCCGGGCGCGGCGGGCTTCGGCATCGGTGCCGGCATCTACTGGCTCATCACCACCGTGCTGGCACTGGGCGCGGGCGGCTATGCTGCGGCGCGGGTCGCGGGCGTGACCGAACGCTTCGATGCACTGGTCCATGGCCTCGTCGTGTGGGGCGTCACGCTGATCCTGACGCTGTACCTGCTGACCTCGGCGGTCGGCGGCATCATCGGCGGCGCGTTCCGCACCATCGGTGCCGTGGCCGGTACGGCCGGGACGGCGGTCGGTGCGGCGGCCCCCGCCGCCGCCTCGGTCGCGGGCATCGATGCGAACGACGTGAAGGACGCCGCGCGGGATGTGCGCAGCGAAGCCGCCGCCTATCTGTCCGACGCGCCGAACGATCCCGCACAGATGACGCCCGAACAGGCGCAGGCCGAGATCGCGAAGCAGCTGCCCGCGCTCGCCCGCGGCGGCGCCGAGGGCGAGCAGGCCGAGAGCCGCATCGTCGACGTGGTCGCCGCGCAGCGCAAGATCAGCCGCTCGGAGGCGCAGGCACAGGTGACCCGTGCCAGGCAGCAGTTCGTCCAGACGAAGAACGAGACGATCGCCACCGCGAAGTCGGCGACCGACAAGGCCGCGGGTGCCGCCGCCGGCACCTCGTTCGTCCTCGTCCTCGCGCTGCTGATCGGTGCGGGCGCGGCCGGTTTCGGCGCAACCGCGGCGGCCCGCCGCCGGCTGCGCTGAGTGTCCGCGGCGGACCGGCGTATCGGGTCCGCCGCACCCCATCCCCCAAAGGAGAATCGACATGACCAAGAAGATCGCTCTGGGCATCGTGCTGGCCGCCTCGGTCACGCTCGGCGCCTGCAACACCGTCAACGGCGCGGGCAAGGACCTGCGCTCGGCCGGGTCGGCGGTATCCGGCGCCTCGGGACAGGAAAAGAAGTAACCGGTCCGCACACCGCCCCTTTCGCGGGGGCGGTGTCGCGTCGGTCGCAGCCGGACCACCCCTGACCGGCCCGGCAGGGTCGGGCCCGGCCGA
This sequence comes from Bacillus sp. 2B10, assembly GCA_003946805.1. Taxonomy (GTDB): domain Bacteria; phylum Pseudomonadota; class Alphaproteobacteria; order Sphingomonadales; family Sphingomonadaceae; genus Sphingomonas. Next base: position 25,902 of record RPSH01000003.1, read on the forward strand.
CACCCCGGCGCATGCCATCGGCAACGGCACGTCCATCCCGTGCGTTGCACCGCGGCATCATCGAGGAACCGGACGTGAACGACAGCATCGCCGTGATCGGCGCAGGAATGGCGGGCCTTGGCTGCGCGACGCGGCTCGCCGCCGCCGGACGGACCGTGCGCCTGTTCGACAAGGGCCGCCGGCCGAGCGGCCGCATGGCCGGCCGGGTGGTCGCGGTCGACGGGCGGGACTTCGCCTTCGATTACGGCGCGCACTACATGACCGCGCGCGACCCGGCCTTCGTCGCACAGCTGGACGCGTGGCGCCGGTCGGGCGTCGTCGCCCGCTGGCCGGCGGCAGGTGCGGACGCATGGGTCGGCACGCCCGCCATGGACGCGCCGCTCGCGGCGATGGCCGCCGCGCTCGATGTCCGCTGGTCGTGCCACGTCCGTTCGGTCGTCCGGGAGCAGGACGGCTGGCGGGTCCGGCACGACGCGGGCGAGGACGGCCCGTTCGGCGAACTGGTCGTCGCCCTGCCCGCCGAACAGGTCGCGCCGCTGGTCCGCGGGGTCGACGACACGCTCGCCGCCCTTGCCGGCGACCACCCCTCCGCCCCGTGCTGGACGGTCCTGCTCGGCTTCGACCGGCCACTGGAGGTGGAGCCGCTGCCGGGCGGCGGCAGCATTGATCGTGCCGCGCGCAATCCGGCCAAGCCCGGCCGTCCGGCGGGCGAGGCGTGGACGCTCCACGCCGATGCCGACTGGTCCGCCAGGCATATCGAGGCGGAGCGCGACGCGGTGATCGCCGAACTGACCACCGCCTTCGCCGCCCTCGTTCCCGCCCTGCCCCGCCCGGTCCATGCCAGCGCGCATCGCTGGCGCTACGCCCGCTCGGACGGCGCGCGCATCGGCCACTATCGCGCCCGACCGCAGCACCTGTCGGCATGCGGCGACTGGCTGCTGGCGCCACGGGTCGAAAGCGCATGGCTGTCGGGGCGACAGGCGGCCGACGCGATCCTGACCGGCTGACCCGCGGCGTACCGCCGCTGGACGCTGCGCCAGAAATCGCTAACCCCGTCAGCCGGACAGGCGTCCCCGCCCGACCGACCGGACCGAAGGAACAGACACAGGGTGGCGACCGTCGAACTGCAGGGCGTGTCGAAACGGTTCGGCGAGACCACCGTGCTGCACCCCGCTACGCTGACCATCGCCGCGGGCGAGTTCCTCGTGCTGGTCGGTCCGTCGGGCTGCGGCAAGTCGACGCTGCTGCGCATGATCGCCGGGCTGGAGGTGCCGAGCGCCGGGCGGATCGCGATCGGCGGCCGCGACGTGACCGATGCGCCACCGGCCGAACGCGGCGTGGCGATGGTGTTCCAGTCCTATGCGCTCTATCCGCATCTGAGCGTCGCCGACAACATCGCCTTCCCGCTGAAGGTCGCCCGCCTGCCCAAAGGCGAAATCGCCGAGCGCGTCCGCGAAGCCGCGGCGATGCTCGACCTGACCGACCTGCTCGCCCGCCGCCCCCGCGCGCTGTCGGGCGGACAGCGGCAGCGCGTGTCGATCGCCCGCGCCATCGTCCGCCGGCCGCAGGTGCTGCTGCTCGACGAACCGCTCTCCAACCTCGACACCGGCTTGCGCGCGCGGATGCGCCACGAATTCGCGCGGCTGCACCAGCAGCTGGGCATGACGATGATCTACGTCACCCACGACCAGCTGGAGGCGATGACGCTGGCCAACCGGATCGCGGTGATGCACGCCGGGCATATCGAACAGGTCGGCGCGCCGCTCGACGTCTATCGCCGCCCCGCCAGCCTTGCCGTCGCCGCCGCGATCGGATCGCCGGGGATGAACCTGTTGCCGGTGACGATCCTGTCGACCGGCCCGGCCGGGGCGATCGTGCGCACCGCCGACGGCGCGGAGGTGGCGACCGGGGCCGCCGTGCCCGACGCCGCGATCGGCGGTCCGGCGACGCTGGGCGTGCGGCCCGAACATCTGGTGCCCGATCCCGCCGGGCCGTTCGCCGGCGCGATCGAGCTGTTCGAACGGCTCGGCCCGCTGTCGTTCGCGCATCTGGGGCGACAGGGCGCGGCGGGGACGATCGTCGCGCAGTTGCCCGGCGACCGCGCGGTGACATTGGGCGAGGTGCTGCCCTTCGCGGTGCCCGCCGCCGACACCCATCTGTTCGCGCCCGACGGCCGCGCCTATCCCTTGACCCCGCCGCCCAGCAGCCCGGTCAGATAGAAGCGCTGGAGCGCGAGGAACAGCAGCAGCACCGGCATCGTCGTCACCACCGACGCCGCCATCATCAGCTCGCCATCGGCGGCATGTTCGCGCGCGATCGCCGCGACCGCGACCGGCAGCGTATAGCGATGCTGGTCGGCCAGCACGATCAGCGGCCACAGGAAGTCGTTCCAGCTGCCAAGGAACAGGAACAGCGCCAGCGTGATGACGATCGGGGTCAGCAGCGGCAGCACGACGCTCACGAAGATCCGCCCCTCGCCCGCGCCGTCCATCCGCGCCGCATCGATCAGTTCGTCGGGGATCGCCAGCATCGCCTGTCGCACGAACAGCACGCCGAAGATGCCGGCCAGCCCCGGCAGGATCACCCCGGCATAGCTGTTGACCAGCCCCAGCTGCCGAAAGATCAGGAACAGCGGCAGCATCGCGACCTGCCCCGGCACGACCAGCGCCGCGATCAGCAGCTGCACCACCCGCTCGCGCCCGCGAAACCGCAGCTTGGCCAGCGCATATCCCGCCGGCACCGTCAGCAGCAGGCCGAACAGCGTCGACAGCGCGGCGACGCCGATGCTGTTCTTCAGCGCGGGCAGGATGCGGTAGTCGAACCACGCCCCGTCGATCTGTCGCCGCACCAGCAGCTCGTGATAGTTTTCGAGGCTCCAGCGCGACGGCCATAGCGGGATCGGCAGCGTGCCCGATTCCCCGCGCGGCATGAACGACACGATGACCATGTAGGCGAGCGGCGCGATCGTCAGCAGGCCCAGTGCCACGACCAATGTGTTGGCGACGATCGCGCGGCGAACTTTCACAGCCATTCGTTCCGCCGGGCGATGCGCGTCTGGATCAGCGTGACGGCGAGGATCATCAGGAACAGCACCAGCGCGACCGCGCTCGCCTGCCCCAGATTCCACCATTTGAAGCCTTCGTCGAACATGAAATACAGGATCGTCGTCGTGCTCTGCGCCGGCCCGCCCAGCGTCATGACATAGGGTTCTGCGAAAATCTGGAGGAACCCCGCGACGCTCATCACCCCGGCCAGCACCAGCGTGGGGCCGATCGCGGGCAGCGTCACGTGGCGGAACCGCGTCCACCGCCCCGCCCCGTCCAGCCGCGCCGCCTCCATCAGGTCCTGCGGCACCGCCGCCAGCGCCGCGGTGAACACGACCATGTTGTAGCCGAAGATCTTCCACGTGACGAAGATCAGGATCGCCGGGATCGACGTGTCCGGATCGCCCAGCCAGTCGACACCGGGCAGCCCGACCGCGCCCAGCGCCTGGTTGACGAGGCCGAAACGGGTGTTGAACAGGAACCGCCACACGACCGCCGTCGCGACGACGCTGGTGACGAACGGCGCGAACAGCACCACCCGCCACAACGGCTTCCACTTCACCGTCGCATCGTTCAGCAGCAGCGCGGCGAACAGCGACGCGCCGATCGCCATCGGCACGCCCAGCAGCGCGAACAGCAGCGTGTTGCCGATCGCCCGCCAGAATAGCGGCGTCGCGAACAGCGTCGTGAAATTGCCAAGGCCGGTGAAGTGCAGGTTGCCCGGATCGGCCAGCGCGTAGATCGAATAGTCGGTGAAGGCCATCGCCATCGCGAGCAGCGTCGGCAGCACGAACACCGCGACGATGATCGTCAGCACCGGCGCGGTGAAGCCCCATGCGGCGCGCGTCTCGCGCGTCATGCGAGTGTCCCCGCATCGACCAGCGCACGGCGCTGTGCCAGCAACCGGTCGACGCGGTCGTCCAGCGCCGCCAGCGCCGCGTCGATCGTCTGGAGCCCGCGCACCACCCGTTCGGCGGCCAGCTGCACCTCGCCCTGGATGCGTTCCCATTCGACCGCCGGGGGGATCGGCGCGGGCTGCGCCATCTGTTCGCGGAACGCCGCCAGCACCGGCTGCGCCAGTTGCGGCGAATCCCATGCGTCCAGCCGTGCGGGCAGGTTGCCGATCATCCGCTGGAATTTCAGCTCGCTGGCGCGCGATGTCATGTGCCGCACCAGCGCCCACGCCGCCTGCGGCCGCTCGCAGGCCGTCGTCACGCACAGGCTAGCGCTGTCGCCCGATACCGGCCCCGGTCCGGTCGGCCCGGCCAGCCGTGCGGTGCCCCACCGCTCCGCCGGTATCTCTGCCGCCCGTCGGCGCAGGTCGAGCAATGTCGTCGGGCTGCTCGGCCAGATCGCGAAATACCCCTGCGCGAACGCCGCCACCGGGTCCTGCACCTCGGTCGACAGCGCGCGCGGCGCCAGCCCCTCGGCGAACAGCTGCGCGTAAAAGGCAAAGGCGTGGCGAACGGGATCGGAGCGGAAATTGCCGCGCGTCGCCCGGTCGCGCAGCATCGTCGCGCCGGCCTGCGTCATCATCGTCAGCAGCGCGCCCGGCCAGTTGAGCAGCATCAGGAAGACATAATCGTCGGGCCGCCGCCGCTTGATCGCGCGTGCCATCGTCAGCCACCCCGCCCAGTCGAGCGGTGGCGCGGCATAGCCCGCGTCGCGCACGATATCGCGGCGATAATATTGCACCTGTGGCGCGACCGACCACGGCACCGCATACTCGACCCCGCCGATCCGCAACGCCTGGCGGATGCCGGGAAATATCCCGGCGGTCAGCGCCGGCGTCGGCACCGGCGCCACCGCACCGATCATCGCGAACTCGCGGATCCATCCGTTGAACAACATCAACACGTCGGGCAGCGCGTTGCCGGCGTGCGCGGTCAGCAGCTTTTCGTGGGAGGCGGTGGTCGGCAGCGACTGGACATCGACCGGGATGCCGGTCGCCGCGGTGAAACAGGGCATCAGGTGCGGCGAATAATCGCCCTCGTAGCTCATCGCCCATAGCCGGAGCGGCGCGGGCCCCGCCATGCGCCCGCACGCCCCCAGCGCCATCGCCGGGACCATCCCCAGTACCGCGCGGCGCGTCGGCCCGTAATGATCCCCGTCTCCCTGCACCGCCGGACCGTGCCGGATCGGTGCGGGCTACGCCAGCGGCGTTCGAGCCCCAAGTCGCGGAAAGTTCGGGAAAACTCGGTCCGCCGCGTACGGTTGCCAACGGTGCGGTCATGCGTTGTGGCGGCTTGGGGATCGTCCGACGGGGATCGCGCGGCTCCGGGGGACCTTGTCATGACGATCATCACGCGCCGTTACCTCCTGTCCGGGGTGGCGTTCCTTGCCGCCGCTACGGCACAGGCCCAGACCGCCCCCGCGCCCGAACCGGCCACCGAACAGCCCGCAGCCGAAGCCGCCGACGGCAACATCGTCGTCACCGGATCGCGCATCACCCGTCCCGACTATGCCGCGCCCAACCCGGTCGTGTCGTTCGGTGCCGAGGAACTGCGCCAGTCGGGCACGACCAACGTCACCACCTTCCTGCAACGCGTACCCGCGCTCACCAATTCGCTCGACAGCACCCGCACCGCCGGGCGCAGCCAGGGCGACGGCGCGCTGGGGCAGGTCGGGCTGAACCTGCTCGACCTGCGCGGGCTCGGCCCCAACCGGACGCTGGTGCTGGTCAACGGGCGGCGGCATGTCGCCGGCCAGTCGGACACCGCTGCGGTCGACATCAACGCGATCCCGACCGACCTGATCGAGCGCGTCGACGTGCTGACCGGCGCGGCATCGGCGATCTACGGCGCCGACGGTGTGTCGGGCGTGGTCAATTTCGTGCTGCGCCGCGATTTCGACGGGGTGGCGGCGCGCGTGCAGGCGGGCATTTCGGAGCGTGGCGATGCCGGCAACCGCTTCGCCTCGGTCATCGCCGGGCGCAATTTCGCCGACGGGCGCGGCAACCTGACGCTGGCCTATGAATACAACGCCGACGATCCGCTTGCGAACGACGACCGCGACTATCTGGCGCTCGCCCAGCGGCAATATTTCGTCAACACCGACGATTTCGACCCGACCCGACCCGGCAGCTACAAGGTCGCCCCGGCGCGCGACCTGCGCTATCCCTATGGTTCGAACCAGGGTTACGTCGTGATCGGCGACCAGGTGTTCCGCGGCGACGGCGCACGCTACACCCCCGGGCGCATCCTGCTGAACGACGGCTATTCGATCGGCGGCGACGATACGCCGGTCGCGGGCTATGTCGGCGACATCCTGCCGCGCACCGAACGCCATGCGGTCAACGCGCTGGCCCGGTTCGATGTCTCCGACGCCTTCAAGCTGTCGGCCGAGGCGAAGTTCGTGCAGAGCGAGGTGACCAGCTTCAGCGGCTTCGGCGGCAACTATCCCGCGACCATCGCGCTCGACAATCCGTTCATCCCCCTGTCGATCCTGACCGCCGCGCGCGCCGCCAGCCTGACCTCGATCGATGTCAGCCGCAACAATTTCGACATTCCCCGCCGGGGCGAGACCGATCGCCGCCGGACGTGGCGCGGCGTGATCGACGTCAGCGGGCGCATCTCCGACCATGCCGGTTACGACGTGTCCTACACCTATGGCCGCACCGACGTGCGTGCGACCAAGCGCAACGACCGGCTGAACGACCGCTTCCTTGCGGCACTGGATGCGGTGCGCGACGGCAGCGGCCAGATCGTGTGCCGCTCGGCGACCGCGCGTGCGGCGGGGTGCGTGCCGGTCAACACCTTCGGCGGCACCACCGTCGACGGGCGTTCGTTCGACTATTACCTGTTCGATCCGGTCAGCACCGCGCGGATCGAACAGCATGTCGTCAACGCCGCGCTGACCGGCGATTTCGGCCAGTTCTTCGCCCTGCCCGGCGGCCCGGTCGCCTTCGCCGCGGGCGGCGAGTATCGCAGGGAATCGAGCCGCTTCCGCCCGGCGCAGCAACTGCTCGACAACGCCTTCTACCAATATGACGAATATATCATCCCCACGCCCTCGCGCGGCAGCTTCGACGTGTGGGAAGCGTTCGGCGAGCTGAATGCGCCGCTGCTAAAGGAGGTGCCGTTCGCGCACCTGCTGTCGGTCGGCGCGGCCGGGCGCCTGTCGGACTATTCGACGATCGGCTCGACGCGGGCGTGGCAGTTCAATGCGATCTATGCGCCGATCGCCGCGATCACCGTGCGCGGCTCCTATGGCCGGTCGGTCCGCGCGCCGAACATCGGCGAGATCTTCCGCCCGCAGACCGGCACCAGCAACTTCTTCTCCGACCCGTGTTACCTCGCCAACCGCACCCTCGGCACGTCGTTCCGCGCAACAAATTGCCAGACGCTGATTACTGCGGCAGGCGGCAATCCGGCGACCTTCACCGCCGCGAACAATCCCAATGCGACGATCTTCATTCCCGGCACGCAGGAGGGCAACCGCAACCTGCGCCCCGAAGTCGCAAAGACCTGGACCGCGGGCGTCGTGCTGCGCCCCGATGTCGTGCCCGGCCTGTCGATCGCGCTCGACTGGTACGACATCGACCTGACCGATGCGATCAACACCCCTGGTGCCAACACCATCGCCGAACTGTGCGTCGACCAGCCGAGCCTCGAGAATGCCTATTGCGGGGCGATCAGCCGCGCGAACGGCACCGGCTTCATCAATGGTTTCACCGTCCAACCACAGAATGTCGCGTCGTTCCGCACCGCCGGTGCCGAACTCAACATCGCCTATCGCTTCACCACCGCGAATATCGGCAGCTTCGACCTGCGGCTGGTCGGCGGCTATCTCGACCGGCTGGAACAGATCGCGACGCCGGGTGCGGCGACCGAGAACAACGTCGATCAACCGTTCCGCCCGCGCTACACCCTCGCCTTCTCGCCCAGCTGGGAGATCGAGGCGCTGACGCTCAGCTACAATCTGCGCTGGCAGAACGGCGTCCGGCGGTTCGCGCGCTTCGACACCGACAGCACGCCCAACTTCGTCGATCCCCGCTATTTCCGGTACAAGGAACTGTGGAGCCACGACGTACAGGCCCAGGTGCGGGTGAACGACCGCTTCGCCTTCTATGGCGGCGTCAACAACCTGATCGACCAGCGCCCCGATATCGGGTTCGAAACCAACGTGCCGATCTCGCCGATCGGCCGCTATTTCTACGCCGGGGCCCGCATGGGCCTGGGTACGCGCTGACGCTTGATCCACCGGCCGTCAGGCCGCAAGGGGCGGGGATGCAGCATGTCCCCGCCCGCCTTGCGTCGTACGACGTCGTCATTCCCTGCCACAACCGCGCCCATGTCGTCGCCGACGCGGTGGAAAGCGTGCTGGTGCAGGACCATGCGCCCAGCCGGGTGATCGTGGTCGACGACGGATCGACCGACGCCAGCGCGACGGTGATCCGCTCGCTCGCCGCGACGCACGACCGGGTGCAGGCGGTGATCCTGCCGCGCAACGTCGGCGCGTCGCAGGCGCGCAACAGCGGCGTCGCGCTGGCCACCGCCGAATGGGTCGCGTTCCTCGACAGCGACGACGTGTGGCTGCCCGGCGCGGCGCACGCGCTGCTCTGCCCGTCGGCGACCGCCGGCCACGACATCGTCGTCGGCCATTTCGCGCGGGTGGAGGGCGACGCCGCCCACACCGCGCCCGAATGCGGCTGGGACGGCGGCTGCATCGGCGACGGCCTTGCCAGCGGCGGCGTGATCGGCCCGAGCTGGTCGGTGGTCCGCCGCAACGTGGTGGAGCGGGTGCACGGCTTCGACCCCAGCTTCCACAACTGCAACGACTGGGATTTCTACACCCGCGCCGCGGCGGCGGGCGCGCGCTTCGTGCGGCTCGACACCTGCGTCGCGCAGTATCGCACCGTGGCGGGCAGCCGGCTGGTCAACGACACCGCGATCGGCGAACGCAACGCGCAGCGCGTCCTGGCGCATCCCTTCCTCGCCGCCTACCGCCCGGCGCTGATCGCCTGAGGCAACGCCAACGTCACCCGCAGCCCGGGCCGGCTGTTCTCAACCGTCATCGTCGCCCCCAGCCGCTCCGCCGCCGAGCGTACGATCGCGAAGCCGAGGCCGCTGCCCTCGCTGTCGCGGCTGGTCGACAACCGGGTGAAGCGCTGCCCCAGCCGCGCCAGATCGCCCTCGGGCAGGCCCGGTCCGTCGTCGGCGACGATCAGCACCGCGCCGTCGCCGCGCGCTTCCGCCACGATGCTCACCTGCCCGCCGCGCCCATTGTAGCGGATGGCGTTGTCGAGCAGGTTCGACAGGATTTCGAACAGCAGCGTGCGGTGGCTGGCGATCGCGAGCGCCTCGGGTGCGTCGAGATGCACGTCGACCCCGGCATCGATCGCCTGCGCGATGCGGCGGTTGATGACCGCGATCGCCACCTCGCGCACGTCGACCCGTTCGAACGGCGGCGAGCTGCCCGTTTCCTCGGCTCGCGCCAGCGCCAGCAGCTGCTTGACCAGATGCTCCAGCCGGTCGGCGGCATCGGCGATCTCGCCAAGTGCGGTGCGCTCGCCGCGCCGGGCCAGCGCCACCTGCACCTTCAGCACCGCCAGCGGCGTGCGCATCTGGTGCGAGGCATCGGCGGTGAAGCGCCGCATCCCCGCCGTCGCGCTGTCGAGCCGGGCGAGGAGATGGTCGAACGCCTGCGCCAGCGGCATCAGCTCGATCGGCAGCGGCCCGGTGTCGAGCGGCGACAGGTCGGGGGTGGCGCGGGTATCGCGCGCCGCCACCGCGCCGCGCAGCCGCGACAGCGGTTTCAGGCTCCACGCCAGCGCCGGCCGGATCAGCAGCATCGCCACCCCGACCAGCAGGATTTCGCCGACCAGCAACGCGACCAGCAATTTGCGTTGCAACGCGTGGCGCCCGTCCAGCGTCTCGGCGACCTGCACCACCACCGGCTGCGCGATGCGCGGCAGCGACCGGCGTACCTCGGCGATGCGGATCGGCTGTTCGTTATAGCTGGCATAGCGGAAGCGCGGCGTATCGATCGCCAGGTCGGCGGGCCGTGGCGCCGACAGGTCGGCATAGCCGGTCAGCAACCGGTCGCCGACCGCGATCCGGTAATAGACATTGTCGCGTTCGCTATTCTCCAGCATCCCGAACGCGGCGGCGGGCAGGTCCATCGTCACCTCGCCGCGTTCGACCTGCACCGTTTCGGCGATCGCGCCCAGCGCGCCGCCCAGCACCCGGTCGTTGGTCCGCCGCACGACATCGGCGATCAGCGTCGCCCCGGCCAGCCCCAGCAGCACCGCGATGCCGATCAGCGGCGCGAGCATCGCCGCCAGCAACCGGGTGCGCAGCGCCAGTGCCGTACCGCGCGCGCCAGCCGTTGCGGTGCCGGCCCGCTCCCCCTCAACCGGCATCGAGGAGATAGCCGACGCCGCGCACGGTACGGATCGCGGGACCGTCGGGGGCCAGCTTGCCGCGCAGGCGGGTGATGTTCACCTCGATCGCATTGGGACCGACCGGATCGTCATAGCCGAACACTTCGGATTGCAGCGTCTCGCGCGGCACGATCTGTCCGGCGCGCGTCGCCAGCGCGTCGAGCACCGCCCATTCGCGCCGCCGCAGGTCGAGCACCCGCTCCCCCACCCGCGCCTGTGCCCGCGACCGGTCGAGCGTCAGCGTGCCGATCACCAGTTCGGGGGTCGGATCGCCGCCGCGCCTGCGCCCCAGCGCGCGGATGCGGGCCTCCAGCTCCTCGGGCGCGAAGGGCTTGCGCAGATAATCGTCGGCGCCGAGGTCCAGCCCACGCACCCGGTCGTCCAGCGCATCGCGCGCGGTCAGCATCAGCACCGGCACCCGGTCGCCGCGCCGCCTGAGCGCCTGCAACACCGCGAACCCGTCGATGTCGGGCAGCCCGACGTCGAGGATGGTCAGCGCATAGGGCTCGTCCGACAGCACCATCAGCGCATCCTCGCCGGTCGCGACGTGATCGACCGCATGGCCCGCCGCGCGCAGCAGCGCGACGATGCCGCGCGCAAGCGCCGCATCGTCCTCGACGATCAATATCCGCATCGTGCGGCCGATCCGTGAAAGGCGGATGACAGGTTCGATCCATAGGCCATGGGTGCGAGCTTACCTGAACCCAGAGGCGGGAAGCGAGAGGACCTGAAATGAAACGTCGCCTGATCCTGTTGTCCATCCTGATCGCTGCGAGTGCCCCGGCACTGGCGCAACGCCCGGCCGGCTATCCGCGCTCCTACGACGCGCTGGTCGCCGCGGCGCGGGCGGAAGGCGGCGTGCGCGTCTATGGCAATGCCGATGCGTCGGCGATGGCGCCGCTGATCGCCGCCTTCCGCCGGACCTGGCCGGGCGTCACCGTCCGCTACGACGACCTCGAGTCGCGCGAAATCTACCGCCGCGTCGTGAACGAGGCGCGGACCCATGCCCCCGGTGCCGACCTCGTCTGGTCGTCGGGCATGGATCTGCAGGCGAAGCTCATCAACGACGGCTTCGCCCAGGCGTATCTCAGCCCCGAGAAACCCGCGCTGCCGGCCAACGCGGTGTGGAAGAACATGGGCTATGGCGTCACCACCGAACCCGTCGCCTTCGTCTACAACCGGCGGCTGATCCCCCCGGCCCGGGTTCCGCGCACGCACGAGGCGTTCGAGGCGCTGTTGCGGACGCGGCGCGCGGCGCTGACCGGCAAGGTCGCGACCTACGACCCGGCGCGCTCGAACGTCGGCTATCTCTATCTGGCGGAGGATTTCGCGATCACCCGCGACACCCGTTCGCTGGTGCAGGCGATGGCGGCGACGCGGCCATGGCTGTCGCCGACCACCGAACCGATGCTCGACGCGGTCGCCGATGGCCGGGTGGCGATCGCCTATAACGTCGTCGGTCCCTATGCGCTGACGCGGGCGCAGCGCGACCCGCGCATCGGCGTGGTCTTTCCGCGCGACTACACCATCGTCGCCTCGCGCGTCGCCTTCATCGCCCGCGACGCGCGGCGTCCGGCGGCGGCGAAGCTGTTCCTCGACTTCCTGCTGTCGCGCACCGGCCAGACGCTGCTGGCGAGGCAATGGTTGCTGCCGGTGCGCAGCGACGTGCGCGCGCCCCGCCTGTCCGCCGAACAACAGCGCCCGATCCGCGTGGGCCCACAGCTTCTCGTCAATCTCGACACGATCATGCGCCGCCGCTTCCTCGCCGACTGGCGCGCGATCCTGACTGAAGGAAACCGATGATGACCCCGTTCCGTAGCGGTTGCGCGATCGCCGCGCTGATCTGTGCGACGCCCGCGCTGGCCCAGACGCCGACCCAGGAAGAGCTGGCGGCACTGGTAAAGGCGCAGTCGGCCGAGATCGCGGCCCTGCGCGCCCGGCTCGACCGGCTGGAGGGCGCGCCGACCGCCGCCGCCGGGCCGGCGCCGACCCCCGCCCCCGCGACCCCGCCCGTCGTGCTGGCCCAGACCCCATCGCAGTCCGGCGGCAACGTCACCAGCCCGTTCGCGCCGCAGCTGGTGCCCCCCGGCCCCGCCGAGCGCGACGTGGCGCAGGCGCGACAGGCCAATGCCGCCGGCGTCACCACCGAATGGGGCGCGGGGCTTCCCGTCTTCCACTCGGCCGACGGCGTCTACACCTTCAAGCCACGCGGGCGCATCCTGACCGATGTCAGCTCGACCTTCGGCTCCGACTATACCGCCCGCAACATCACGACGACCGGCATGCGCGCGCTGCGCCTCGGCCTCGAAGGCGGGGTCGGCACGCATTTCTTCTACCAGTTCGAAAGCGACTTTTCGGAGAACGAGGTCGATATCGTCACCGCGTTCATCGGCTGGCGCAACCGGATCGCGCCGGGCATCGACTATGACGTCCGCGCCGGCCACCTGTTCAACGATCGCGGGTTCGAAGGATCGACCGGGTCCGATTCGACGCCGTTCATGGAACGCACCGTCGTGTCGACCGCGATCATCCCGCAGCGCGGCTTCTATGGCGTCGGCATCATGCCGCGCCTGTTCTGGAAGACCGGCCACGCATCGCTGACCGTCACCGGCGACCGGATCGACGGCAATCAGGGCGGCAACGACAGTCGCACCGTGCTGGCGCGCGCGCACTGGAACCCGGTCAAGACCGACAACAGCGTCCTGCATCTGGGCGTCTGGGGCTTCGACGAAGGGCTCGCCGCCGGCGCCACGACCCTTACCCGCAACACCGTGATCGGCGGGCGCTTCAACGGCGCGCTGCGCGTGTCGTCGGGGGCGCTGACCGGCGGCACCGGCACCACCGGCTATGGCGCGGAACTGGGCGGCTATGTCGGTCCGGTGTGGCTGATGGCCGAAGCCGGACAGCGCCATGCGCGCCTCGACGCCGGCCGCCCCGATTTCGTCAGCAAGGCGTGGAGCCTGTCGGGCGGGTGGTTCCTGACCGGCGACCTGCCGCCCTACAACCCGCGTCTCGGCAGCTTCGGCCAGCCGCGCGTGCTGCGCCCGATCTTCGAAGGGGGGCCGGGCGCGATCGAACTGACCGCCCGCTACGAGAATCTCGATTACACCGACCTGCTGACTGGTGGACAGGGCTGGGCGGCGACGATCGGCGCCAACTGGTATCTCAACAGCTTCACGCGGTTCCAGGCCAATCTGGTCCACTGGAACACCGACAATCGCGCCGGCGCCCTTGTCGGGCCCGATGACGGCCAGACCGTCATGACCCGCATCGCCGTCACCTTCTGACCTCCCCGGGGAGCTTACCCATGGATCTCGCCCTGCTCGGCTTCCTGATGGTCGCCACCTTCATGACGCTCATCATGACCAAGCGGATGACCCCGCTGGTCGCGCTGATCGTCGTGCCCACGCTCTTCGCGCTACTCGCCGGTTTCGCCAGCGGCATCGGCGACATGATGATCGACGGCATCAAGAACCTCGCCCCGACCGGCGTGATGCTGCTGTTTGCCATCCTGTTCTTCTCGATCATGACCGATACCGGGCTGTTCGACCCGCTGGTCAACCGGCTGTTGCGCGTGGTGCACGGCGATCCGATGCTGATCCTGATCGGCACGGTCGTGCTGTGCGCGATCGTCAGCTTGGATGGCGATGGCTCCACGACCTACATCATCACCATCGCCGCGCTGCTGCCGCTCTACAAACGCTACGACATGAACCGGCTGTACCTGTGCTGCCTGCTCATGAGCACCAGCGGCATCATGAACCTGACGCCATGGGGCGGCCCGACCGCGCGTGCGGCCAGCGCGCTGAAGCTCGATCCCGCCACGCTGTTCCTGCCGCTGATCCCCGGCATGATCGTCGGCCTCGCCTTCCTGATCGGCCTCGCCATCTGGTTCGGGCGCAAGGAACGCCGCCGCATCGGCCATGTGAAGGCCAACGGCCCGACGACCTTCACCGGCATGGCGGTGTCGCAATTTCCCGAAGCGCGCCGCTATCGCCTGCGCTGGTTCAACGGCGCGCTGACGCTCGCGCTGATCGCGGGCCTCGTGTCGGGCATCCTGCCGCTGTCGGTGCTGATGATGCTGGCATTTGCGGTGGCCATGATCGTCAACTATCCGCAGGTCGCCGAACAGAAGGAACGCATCGCCGCGCATGCCGGCAACGTGCTGTCGGTCGTGTCGCTGATCTTCGCCGCGGGCATCTTCACCGGCATCCTGTCGGGCACCGGCATGGTGGAGGCGATGAGCAAGGAAGTCGTCGGCTTCATCCCGCCCGCGCTGGGCCCCTACATGGCGCCGATCACCGCCGCGCTCTCGCTGCCGTTCACCTTCTTCATCTCGAACGACGCCTTCTATTTCGGGATGCTGCCGATCCTCGCCGAGGCGGGCGCGCATTACGGCGTGTCGCCGATGGCGATCGCGCGCGCGTCGCTGATGGGACAGCCGGTCCACCTGCTCAGCCCGCTGGTGCCCTCCACCTACCTGCTGGTCAGCCTTGCCGGCATCGATCTCGCCGATCATCAACGATTTACGCTGATACCGGCAACGGCGGTCTGTGTTGTGATGACGCTTGTCGGTATGGCGGTACTCGCCTTCCCTTTCGTGAGCTGATTTGATGACCGAACTCTGGAACCATATCGTCGCGGACTTCGCCAATATCGGCAGTCCGTCCGCCCTCGCCGCCTTCACCCAGGTCGTGCTGATCGACATCATGCTGGCGGCGGACAATGCCATCGTCGTCGGCGCGCTGGCCGCCGGCCTGCCGCCGGCGATGCGCCGCAAGGTCATCCTGATCGGCGTCGGCGCCGCGCTGGTCCTGCGCGTCGCCTTCGCCCTCGTCGTGACGCAGCTGCTGCAGGTCACCGGCCTCGTCTTCGCCGGCGGTCTGCTGCTGGTATGGGTCGCGTGGAAGATGTGGCGCGAACTGCGCGACCATAACGATGCCACGGGCGAGGAGACCGCGCTGAAGGCCGCCGCGCCGCGCAGCTTCGCCAGCGCCGCCTGGGCGGTCGCCGTCGCCGACGTCAGCATGAGCCTCGACAACGTGCTCGCCGTCGCCGGTGCCGCGCGCGACCATCCCGGCATCCTCGCCGTCGGGCTGATCCTGTCGGTCGCATTGATGGGCATCGCCGCCAACGTGCTGGCGCGCGTGATCGAACGCTATCGCTGGGTCGCCTATATCGGCCTTGCCGTCATCGTCTATGTCGCCTGCCGCATGATCTACGAAGGGCTGACCGATCCGGCCCGCGGCATCCTGCCTTTCTTCACCTGACACTGGAGTATCCGGATGACGCCTTCGATGCCGCTGGTCCTGCTGCCCGCCATGGGCTGTGACGGACAATTATGGGCGCGGCAGATCGTCGATCTGGGCGACGTGGCCCATCCGGAACTCGGCGACCTGACCGTCGACGATACGCTGGCAAGGATGGCGGCGCGGGTGCTGGCCCACGCCCCGCCGCGCTTCGCCGTCGCCGGCGTCAGCCTGGGCGGCTATGTCGCGCTGGAGATGGTGCGGCAGGCGCCCGAGCGGATCGCACGCATCACCCTGTTCGGCACGCGCGCCACGCTGGCGATGCGCCCGCGGACTATGGGCGAACAGGGGCTGCTCGCCACCGCGCCACATGCCGACCCGGCGCTCACCCCGATCGTCAGCGGACCCGTCCAGGCGATGGCCGAACGCGTCGGGCCCGAGGTGTTCGAACGCCAGCAGCACGCGCTGCTCGCCCGGCCCGACCTCGACGCCGCGATCGAGGCGGTGCGGGTGCCGGCACTGGTCGCGGTCGGCGACCGCGACCGCATCTGCCTGCCCGAGGATGCGCAGGCGCTTGCCGATCGCATCCCCGGTGCCCGCTTCCACATCCTGCGCAACTGCGGCCATCTGGCCCCGATGGAGCGGGGCGGAGAGGTCACGATGCTGCTGCGCGCGTGGTTGCAGGATGGTGCGGTCCGCGGGCGGTGACTCAATCGAAGCCAGAACCGTTCGTCCTGAGTAGCCGCTGAGCTTGTCGAAGCGGCGTATCGAAGGACTGCCACAAATGCTTCGATACGGGTCTTCGACTGCGCCCAGCCCCTACTCAGCACGAACGGTTTGGTTTTGATGTCCCGTCCATTCGGCTCCCCATGCGTACCGATCGACTTTTCCGCCAAGTGTGAACGAGACAATCGCTTATCGGTATACCCGCTTACCCGCTAGTCTGTCGGCCATAGCAATGGAGAGCCGATAATGGACGCGAAGACCGGAGAGATGAGCGGCTGCCCGATCCACCAACCGAACACGGTTCGGTCGCTGGTGGGCCGCACCAACCGCGACTGGTGGCCCGATGCGCTGCCGCTGGAAGTGCTCAACCAGGGCGGCACCTCGCCCGACCCGATGGGGCATGAATTCGACTATGCCGAAGCGTTCCAACAGCTCGACTATGCCGCGCTGAAGGCCGACCTGACCGCGCTGATGACCGACAGCCAGCCATGGTGGCCGGCGGATTACGGCAATTACGGCGGCCTGTTCATCCGCATGGCATGGCACGCGGCGGGCACGTACCGCACCGCCGACGGTCGCGGCGGCGCGAACAGCGGGCAGCAGCGCTTCGCCCCGCTCAATTCGTGGCCGGACAACGGCAACCTCGACAAGGCACGTCGCCTGTTGTGGCCGATCAAGCAGAAATACGGCAAGAACATCAGCTGGGCCGACCTGTTCATCCTCGCGGGCAACGTCGCGATCGAGAATATGGGCGGACCGGTGTTCGGCTTCGGCGGCGGTCGGCGCGACGTGTTCGAACCCGAAAAGGACATCTACTGGGGTTCGGAAGAACAGTTCGTCGGCCATCCCGACAACAAGACCCGCATCCTGCCCGAGGAAGAACTGGAGCTGGAACAGCCGCTGGCCGCGATCCAGATGGGCCTGATCTACGTCAATCCGGAAGGTCCCGGTGGCGTGCCCGACGCGATGCAGTCGGCGCGCGACATCAAGGAAACCTTTGCCCGGATGGCGATGAACGTCGAGGAAACCGTTGCGCTGACCGCCGGCGGGCACACCTTCGGCAAGGCGCATGGTGCCGGCGATCCGACGATGGTCGGCGACGCGCCCGAGGGTGCCGACATTTCGCTGATGGGCCTCGGCTGGACCAACAGCTTCGAAAGCGGCTTTGGCGAGCACACGACCACCAGCGGCATCGAGGGCGCGTGGGTGAACACCCCCACCGAATGGTCGGGCAATTATTTCCGCCTGCTGCTCGATTACGAGTACGAACTGGTGCGCAGCCCGGCGGGCGCCAAGCAGTGGCAGCCGATCGACCAGCGCGAGGAGGACATGGCCCCGGCGGCGCATGACCCGAACCTGCGCGTGCCGACGATGATGACCACTGCCGACATGGCGCTGAAGGTCGATCCCGAGATGCGCGCCATTTCGGAGAAGTTCCGCCACGACCATGAAGCGTTCAAGGACGCCTTCGCGCGGGCCTGGTTCAAACTCACGCACCGCGACATGGGGCCGAAGATCCGTTACCTCGGGCCGGAAGTGCCGGAGGAAACGCTGATCTGGCAGGACCCGGTCCCCGCCGGCACCGCACCGTCCGACGGCGACGTCGCCGCATTCAAGTCGGCAATCCTGAACGCGGGCTTCTCGATAGGCCAGCTGGTCAAGACCGCCTGGGCATCGGCATCGACCTATCGCCGCTCCGACCATCGCGGTGGCGCCAACGGTGCGCGTATCGCCCTCGAACCGCAGCGCGGTTGGAAGGTGAACGAGCCCGAGGAACTGTCGCAGGTCTTGGCGAAGATCGAGGAACTGCGCGGCAACCTGTCGCTCGCCGATGCGATCGTGCTGGCGGGCAGCGCGGCGGTGGAGCAGGCGGCAAAGGACGCCGGCTTCGCGGTCGAGGTGCCCTTCACCGGCGGTCGCGGCGACGCGACGCAGGACTGGACCGATGCCGACAGCTTCGCGGTGATGGAACCGGTCGCCGATGGCTTCCGCAACTACCTCAAGACCAAGCACAGCGTGAAGACCGAGGAGCTGCTGCTCGACCGCGCGTCGCTGCTCGGCCTGTCGGTGCCCGAAATGACCGTGCTGGTCGGCGGCCTGCGCGTGCTGGGTGCCAACTACAACGACGCACCCGAAGGCGTGTTCACCGACCGCAAGGGGCAGCTGACCAACGACTTCTTCGTCAACCTGCTGGGCAACGACACCTTCTGGAAGGTGGTCGACACCAGCGCGGACGAAGAGTTCATCGGCTATGACCGGGCCGGGCAGCACGAACGCTGGCGCGCGACGCGCACCGACCTGATCTTCGGGTCGAACAGCCAGCTGCGCGCGGTGGCCGAGGTCTATGCCGAGACGGGGCACGAGGAAAAGTTCGTCCGTGATTTCGTCGCGGCCTGGACCAAGGTGATGAACGCGGACCGTTTCGACGTGCCGCAGAACCATGACAGCGTGCAGCCGGTCGGCGTCGCCGAACCCGCCTGAGCGCAGAACCCGGTTTGAAGGGGCGGCGTGGGAGCGATCCTGCGCCGCCTTTTCGTTACGCGCGCTGCTTCGCGATCCGGCGGGCAGGCAACACTGCGCCCGGGCGCCCGAACAGATAGCCCTGCGCCAGCAGGCACCCTTCGGCCTGCACCATCCGCCGCTGCTGTTCGGTCTCCACCCCTTCGGCGACGACGGGGAGCTTCAGCCCCTTGCCCAGCCCGGCGACGGCGCGGACGATCGATAGCGCCGCCTCGTCCTCGTGCATGGCCGATACGAAGCTGCGATCGATCTTGATCTTGTCGAACGGGAAATGGCGCAGGTTGCTGAGCGAGGAATAGCCGGTGCCGAAATCGTCCATCGCGATGCGCACGCCCAAGGCCCGGATCTCGCGCAGTATTGCCAGCGACGTTTCCCGATCGCGCAGCAGCGCGGTCTCGGTGATCTCCAGCTCGAGCCGCGCGGGATCGAACCCGTTGTCGTCCAGCACCGCACGCACCAGTTCGGGCAGCGAAGGCAGGCGCAGCTGGACCGGCGACACGTTCACCGCCAGCGACAGTTGCGACGGCCACAGCGCTGCCTCGCGACATGCCTGTCGCAGCACCCATTCGCCGATCGCGCCGATCGTCCCCGCTTCCTCGGCGACCGGAATGAACAGCGCTGGGGACACCGCGCCACGGGCCGGATGCGTCCAGCGCAACAGCGCCTCGTAACCGACGACGTCGCCGGTCGCCGTCGCCACCAGCGGCTGGTACACCAGCCGCAACTGGTCGCGGCAGATCGCATGGCGCAGGTCGTGTTCGAGGCTCTGCCGCTCGCGCGCATCGCGGTCCATCACCGCGTCGAAGAACGACGCCCGGCCGCGTCCGTCCTCCTTCGCCCGCGTCAACGCGACGCTCGCATTGTGGCGCAGCGTTTCCGGATCGGTCCCGTCGCGCGGGAAGGTGACGACGCCCAGGCTGCACCCGATCGCCGTCGGATCGCGCGCGGAGTCCATCTCGGCGGCAAGGCTCGCCGCGACATGGGCGGCAAGGCGGCGGGTATCGTCGAGCGACCCGATCTGGCGCTGCAGGACGACGAACTCGTCCCCGCCGATCCGTGCCACCATGTCCTGCGCGCCGATCGCCTGTTCGAGGATGCGGGCAACGCGGATCAGGATCGCGTCGCCCGCGCCATGGCCGAACAGGTCGTTGACCGCCCGGAACCGGTCGAGATCGATCGCCATCATCCCGAACGGGACGCCCGATCGCACCGCGGCAGCCAGCGCGCCGTCGCACGCGGCGCGATTGGCGAGTCCGGTCAGCGTATCGTGCGACGCCAGATGCGCGATCGCCCGCTCGGCACGGCCGGTTTCCGTCAGGTCGCGCAGCGCGATGACGGTTGCGGCCCGCCCGCGATATTCGATCGTGCGCGCGGTGAGTTCGACCAGTTGGTCCTCGATCGTGCTGCCGGTGATCCGGGTGCGGAGGCTCTCGCCCGGCGAAAGACCGGCCGCATCCGCCGTTTCGAACCAGCATGCCACCGACGTCCAGATCACCTCGCCGCGCGATACGCCCAGCAGCGCGCAGGCCCGCTCGTTCGCTTCGAGGATGCGGTCGTCGCCGGTAATCAGCAACCCTTCGGACGTCGCATCGGCCAGCCCGCGCAGGTCGGTCAGGAACCGGTCGAGCACCGATGCCGCCGCCGTACCTGCAACCAGCAGGAACGATGCGCCGACGACCCAGTAGAGCAGCCATGCGGTATCATTGCCGCCCCGTGCCGTGCCGTGACCATGGTCGATGACTGCCGCGGACATCGCGACGAAATGCAGGAATATCGTCGTCAGCACCATGCCCGCCGCCGGCAGGTAGATTCGCCGGCTTCCTCTGCCGCGCACGAACAGCGCGAATGCCGCCGACAGCGCCAGCCAGCCGAGCGACGCCGCGACGGCGACCGGACGAATATCGGTGGCGACGACCGCCGGATGCCGGATCGCCGCCATGCCGGTCAGGTGCATGCCGACGATTCCGCCGGTCGCGATCGCACCGCAGAGCGACGCGACCACGATACCGCCCGAACGGCGTAGCAACGCGAAGGCAAGGGCGAACGCCCCCGCCGCGATCAACGCGGACAATGCGGTGAGCGACTGATCGAACTGCAACCGGTCGGCGCTGCGATAGGCGATCATCGAAATGAAATGCGTGGACCAGACGCCGGCCCCGGCCGTGATCGCCGCCGATGCCAGCCAGAACCGGCGGCGTCCGATCACGCATTCGAACGCGCGCTGCAACTGGGTGAAGATCGACAGGGCGGCGACGATGCAGATCACCAGCGCCATCAGGACGATCGTCGAGTCGTGACGCGCGGCCACGTGGTCGATCAGATACGACATTCGGACCGATCCCCCTCCGGCGCGGCGCTAGGCCGGCAGGGGTAGGTCCCGGCCATTAATGTTCGGTATATGGAAATGACGCGCGGCGCGCGGCATTTTACGGAATGCCTCGCGCCCCACCGGTAAGTCTCGGGAAACGCCCACATCCTTGCAAGAGCAGATCGGCCCATGCGATCGATCGCAAAGGACCCGATCCACTTTTGTTGAGCGCAGGGATCCTATTTAGAATATGTACCAATCTATTCCTTTATTACTATTGGTTGGCCTTCGATAAATAACTACGTATCTATTGCAATTGTTCAACCTGTTTTTCTTGGTCTGTTTTCAGTATCGACGACAATTGTGCTATCGACCTCGAGTAATCTGCGAACATGCAGGATGCCGGGGGAATAATCGTGAACAAGATACGCTGCGCCGCCTCGATCGTTCTCGGCATCGGCACGGCCACCGCCGCGCTCGCCGCCGAGCCGCAGGGGGCGGCGACGCCGGTGGACGCCGCCTCGACCGCCGCCGTGCCGACCACGATCACCCTCGCCGCGGGCGCCGCCGCCACGGCGTACAAGGCGCCGGCAAACGCCCGCTACTGCTTCCGCACGGAGCATCCGGGGTGGTTCATCCGCAGGACGGTGTGCAAGACCCGCACCGACTGGCAGGCCAGCGGCGTCGACCTGAAGGCAGCGCTGGCCGGCCGCTGACGATGCGGATGGTCGTCGCCGGCCATGGGATCGGGGATCGCGGCAACGTCGCCCGGCGTACCCATGCCGAAAGCGATTGCACCAAATCCGTCCGATAGCGTTATCTTCCCGTCGGGACGTGTCACGCGTCCACAGCGCCCGTCATGCAGACGGTGGGAAGGAAGAATCGATCCATGGCGGAGCCATCCGAACTCGAACTGTCGCGCCGCGGCGTGCTGACCGGCGGGGCAGCGACCGCCGCGCTGGTCGCCGCGCCCCTGCCCGCCACCGCGCAGGCGCCCGCTCCCGCCGCGTCTGCGCCGACGATGCCGGTGCGGCTGAACGTCAACGGACAGGTTCGCGAACTGACGCTGGACACGCGCACCACGCTGCTCGACGCATTGCGCGAACATCTCCACCTGACCGGCACGAAGAAGGGCTGCGACCATGGCCAGTGCGGTGCCTGCACGGTGATGGTCGACGGCAAGCGGATCAATAGCTGCCTGACGCTGGCGGTGATGCACGATGGCGACCGGGTGACTACGATCGAGGGGCTCGGCACGCCCGAGAAGCTGCACCCGATGCAGGCGGCATTCGTCAAGCATGACGGGTATCAGTGCGGTTACTGCACGCCGGGCCAGATCTGTTCGGCCGTGGCGGTGCTCGACGAGATCAGGCGCGGCATTCCCAGCCATGTGCAGGCCGACCTGACCGCGAAGCCACGCGCCACCAACATGGAAATGCGCGAGCGGATGAGCGGCAACATCTGCCGCTGCGGTGCCTATTCCAACATCGCCGATGCCATGGCGGAGGTCGCAGGCGCATGAGAGCATTCACCTACGAGCGCGCCACGGACCCGGTCGAGGCCGCCCGGATCGTCGCATCGCGCCCCGGCGCGAGATTCATCGCCGGCGGCACCAACCTGCTCGACCTGATGAAGATCGAGGTCGAGACGCCGACCCATCTGGTCGATGTGCAGGACCTCAAGCTCGACCGGATCGAGAAGACCCGCGACGGCGGGCTGCGCATCGGTGCGCTGGTCACCAACACCGACCTTGCCGCCGACGAACGGGTGCGGCGCGACTATGGCGTGCTGACCCGCGCGATCGTCGCGGGGGCCAGCGGACAGCTGCGCAACAAGGCGTCGACCGCCGGCAATCTGCTCCAGCGCACCCGCTGCCCCTATTTCTACGACACCAACATGGCCTGCAACAAGCGCAAGCCGGGGTCGGGCTGCGCCGCGATCGGCGGCTATTCGCGCCAGCTGGGCGTGATCGGCGTGTCGAACGACTGTATCGCGACCTTTCCCGGCGACATGGCGGTGGCGATGCGGGTGCTGGACGCGGTGGTCGAGACCGTCGATGGTCAGGGCCAGCGCCGCTCGATCGCGATCGCCGATTTCCACCGCCTGTGGGGCGACCGGCCCGATCTCGACACCGTGCTCAAACCCGGCGAACTGATTACCGCCGTCACCCTGCCCCGCCCGATCGGCGGCAGGCATTTCTACGAAAAGGTCCGCGACCGCGCCTCCTATGCCTATGCACTGGTGTCGGTCGCGGCGGTGATCCAGCGCGACGGCACCGGGCGCGTGGCGTTCGGCGGGGTCGCGCCGCGGCCATGGCGGGTCGAGGCGGCGGACGCGCTGTTGCCGCAAGGCGCCGCCGCCGTCACCGCCCGCGCGTTTCAGGGGGCGACGCCGACCAAGGACAATGCCTTCAAGCTGCCGCTCGCCACGCGTGCGCTCGCTTCCGTCATCGCGCAAGCCGCCGACCAGAACAGGGCCTGATCCCATGAAGTTCGATTCCCCCGCCGGGACCAACCCGATCGATCGCAAACAGGCGGTTGGCCGCGCGCTGCCGCGCATCGACGGTCCGCTCAAGACCACCGGCCTCGCCCCCTATGCCTATGAACATCACCGAGAGGTCGCCGACCCCGCCTATGGTGCGATCGTCGGGGCGGGCGTGGCGAAGGGTACGATCCGATCGATCGACACCAGCGCCGCGCGCGCCGCGCCGGGCGTACTGGCGATCGTCACCGCGCAGGACGCCGGCAAGCTCGGCAAGGGCAAGATGAACACGGTCAAGCTGCTCGCCGGGCCGGATGTCGACCATTATCATCAGGCGGTGGCCGTGGTCGTCGCCGAGACGTTCGAACAGGCGCGCGCCGCCGCCGCGCTGGTCCGCGTCGACTATGCCCGCGCGAAGGGCCGGTTCGACCTCGACGAAGCGCTCAGGACCGCCAAACCGGCCCCCGGCGACGATGGCGAGGCCCGCGTCGGCAGCTTCGAAAGCGCCTATGCCGCCGCGCCGGTGAAGCTCGACGCCGAATACACCACGCCGGACCACACCCATGCGATGATGGAGCCGTTCGCCTCGATCGCCGCATGGAATGGCGACCAACTCACCGTCTGGACGTCGAACCAGATGATCGACTGGGGGCGCGGCGACCTGGCGACGACGCTGGGCATCCCCAAGGACAAGGTGACGTTGCTGTCGCCCTATGTCGGCGGCGGGTTCGGCGGAAAGCTGTTCCTGCGCGCCGATGCGGTGCTGGCGGCGCTGGGCGCGAAGGCGGCGCAGCGGCCGGTCAAGCTCGCGATGACGCGCCCGATGATGGCGAACAACGCGACCCATCGCCCCGCCACCCGCCAGCGCATCCGGCTGGGCGTGACGCGCGACGGCACCCTCACCGCGATCGGCCACGAAAGCGGATCGGGCGACCAGCAGGGTGGCGGACCCGAAGTAGCGGTCAACCAGACCAAGCTGCTCTATGCCGGCGCGAACCGGCTGGCGGCGATGCGCCTCGCGGTGCTCGACCTGCCCGAGGGCAATGCGATGCGCGCGCCGGGCGAGGCGCCGGGGATGATGGCGCTCGAAGTCGCGATGGACGAGATGGCGGAAAAGCTGGGCATGGACCCGATCGCCTTTCGCGTGAAGAACGACACGCAGGTCGATCCCGCCCAGCCGGACAAGCGCTTCTCGCAACGCCAGCTGGTCCGCTGCCTGACCGAAGGTGCCGACCGGTTCGGCTGGGCCAAACGTACGCCCAGGCCCGCACAGGTGCGCGACGGCAAGTGGCTGGTCGGCATGGGTGTCGCCGCCGCCTTTCGCAACCACCTCAACATGGCATCCGGCGCGCGCGTGCGGCTGTCGCAGGACGGACGGGTCACGGTCGAAACCGACATGACCGATATCGGCACCGGCAGCTACACGATCATCGCCCAGACCGCCGCCGAGATGATGGGCGTACCGGTCGATGCGGTCGAGGTACGGCTGGGCAACTCGTCCTATCCCGTCTCGGCGGGATCGGGGGGGCAATGGGGTGCGGCCAACGCCACCGCGGGTGTCTATGCCGCCTGCGTCAAGCTGCGGGAACAGGTGGTGCAGCGGCTGGGGCTGGGCGCCGATGCGGTGTTCGCCGATCGTCGCGTGACCGCCGGCGGCCGGACGGTGGCGCTGCGTGACGCGGCGGCGCAGGGGCCGCTCAGCGCCGAGGACAGGATCGAATTCGGCGACTTCAGCAAGCAGTATCAGTTCGCCACCTTCGGCGCGCATTTCGTCGAGGTCG
Organism: Bacillus sp. 2B10; assembly: GCA_003946805.1. Lineage (GTDB taxonomy): Bacteria > Pseudomonadota > Alphaproteobacteria > Sphingomonadales > Sphingomonadaceae > Sphingomonas. The sequence continues at coordinate 51,395 of RPSH01000003.1, forward strand.
CGGTCGATGCCTATACCGGCGTCACCCGCCTGCGCCGGATGCTGGCCGTGTGTGCCGCCGGTCGGATCATCAATCCCGTGTCGGCACGCAGCCAGGTGATCGGCGCGATGACGATGGGCGTCGGATCGGCGCTGATGGAGGAACTGGCGGTCGACAAGCGCTTCGGCCTGTTCGTCAATCACGACCTCGCCAGCTACGAAGTCCCGGTCCATGCCGACATCCCGCATCAGGAGGTCGTGTTCCTCGACGAAGCCGATGACAAGGCAAACCCGATGAAGGCCAAGGGTGTCGGCGAACTGGGCCTGTGTGGCGTGGGAGCCGCCGTCGCCAACGCGGTCTACAACGCCACCGGCGTCCGCGTCCGCGATTACCCGATCACGCTCGACAAATATCTCGACCGCCTGCCCGCCATCGCATGACGATCGGATCCGGACAGGCGGGATCGCGACCCGACAGGTCCCTGTCGTCACCCCGGACCTGTTCCGGGGTGACGGGAATGATGGCGCCGTAAACCCGGCCGACGTCGCTCAACCGGTCCGGTCGTCGCGGCCACACGTCACGTCGCCGGTCCCGACCCGGTTGACGGTACAGCGGGCATTCGCGCCGAGCGTCGCCGATCCGCTGCCGACCAGCGTGACCTGCACCGGTCCGTCGATATCGGCGGCGACGCCCCCCGAACCCGCGATCGATACCGTCGCGGCACCGGCACGGACCTGCCGCGCATCGATATCGCCCGATCCGGCGGTGCTCAGCGCCAGTTGCCGGACCGACCCCGCCGCCGCGATCGTCCCGGTACCGGCGACGGTCAGGGCGGCGCGCTCGCCGCGCAACTGGCCGATCGTCATGTCGCCCGACCCGCCCAGCGTGCCGGCAAAGCCGTCGCTCGCCTGATCGATCGTGATGTCACCCGATCCCGCCAGCGCCGCCGCAGTGATCTCCGGCATCGAAACCCGGATCCGGGCCACGCCGTCGCCCCCCGTCCACGATCCGCCATCCTTGCGACCGATCCGCAACGTGTCGCCGTCGCGTCGAATGTCCAGTCGATCGCGCACCGCCGGGTCGGCTTCGATCCTGACGGCAAAGCCCGTACCGCGGGTGATCTCCACCTGATCGCTGCTTTCGAGTGCCACCGCAGTGAAATCGCGCAGTGCCGCCGGCCGGGCATCGCCGCGCCGGTCGCCATCGTTGCTCCTGTCGGCCCCGCAGGCCGCGAGTCCCAGTGTCGCCAAGATCATCCAGCGCATCACACCCTCCCCTGTATTGCTATCATAATACAGCATGGCGCATGGCTTGACCAGCCCGGACGGTGGATACGAAAAGGGCGACCGTTGCCGGCCGCCCTTCTGGTTGCTTTGCAAGCGCGACGCCCGGTCAGGCGGCGGTCTTTTCCTTGTTATAGATCGCTGCGGCCTCGCGCAGAATCTCGATGATCCGCTGCAACGCCTTGGGCTCGTCGACCTGCTCCATCGCGGCCAGTTCGCGGGCGAGACGGCTGGCCGCCGCTTCGAAGATCTGGCGCTCGGAATAGCTCTGCTCAGGCTGGTCGTCGGCACGGAACAGGTCGCGCACTACTTCGGCGATCGACACCAAGTCGCCCGAATTGATCTTCGCTTCATATTCCTGTGCGCGGCGCGACCACATGGTCCGCTTGACCTTGGGCTTGCCCTTCAGCGTTTCCATGGCTTCGCGCATCGTCTTGTCTGACGACAGCTTGCGCATCCCGACGCTTTCCGCCTTGTTGGTCGGAACACGCAGCGTCATCCGCTCCTTTTCGAAGCGCAGGACATAGAGTTCGAGTTGCATGCCAGCGATTTCACTACGCTGGAGTTCGATCACACGGCCGACACCGTGCTTGGGGTACACGACATAATCGCCGACATCGAAGGACAATGCCTTGGCAGCCATTGGTAACCTTTCCGTGGTCGCCGTCCCGTACGCATCACCCATTGCCTACGCTGAATACGGCGGCGGCTGGCTGGGCGACATGAGGACGAGCTGAAGGTGATCTCCGGGCGGGGCATGAAACAGCCACCGTCGCCCGAGCGTATAACACTCCGGTAACAAAATTACCAGCGCAAAGCCGAACGGCCGGCACCGCTCCCACGGCCCGGCGATCGTTCCACGTGAAACACGAGCTGGTGCGGATCAGTCGCCCGCGCCGGGTTCGGCCGAAAAGTGCTCGATCTTGTTTTCGACGCCCTTCCACTTGTCGGCGTCGGGCGGCGTCTGGTTCGCGTTCCGGGTGACGTTGGGCCATTGCGCCGAATAGGTGTTGTTGAGCTCGAGCCACTGTTCCAGCCCGCTTTCGGTATCGGGCAGGATCGCTTCGGCGGGGCATTCCGGCTCGCACACGCCGCAATCGATACATTCGCTGGGGTTGATGACGAGCATGTTCTCGCCTTCATAGAAGCAGTCGACCGGACACACCTCGACGCAGTCCATATATTTGCAGCGGATGCAGGCGTCGGTGACGACGTAGGTCATGGGTCGGTCCAAGCTCCGGAAAATCGATTCCGCTCCGCGTTATGCCGGGGCGTCGCCCTCGTCAACGGGGCCGGACCGTGTCGGTTCCAGCAGCGTATAGAGCGTCTGCGCCTCGGCCGGCGGCCCGCGCCGCGTCGGCAACGCTGCAACGCGCAACACCAGCACCCGCCCGGCCAGCGGAAAGGCCAGCACCGACCCGACCCGCACCGGACAATGCGACCGTTCGATCCGCCGCCCGTCGATGCGCAACGTCCCCTTCTCGGCGATCACCTGCGCCGCGCTGCGAGTCTTGGCGAAGCGGGCATACCACAGGAACAGGTCGAGCCGCATCTGCGGGAGCAGCTCGGGCGCCCGTGCCGCCATCAGCGATCGAAGCCCAGATCGGCCAGCGCCGCAAAGGCATTGCCCGGCCGCGGTGCCGGACGCGGCGCCGGCACCGTCGCCCGTCGGCGCGCCGGTGCCCAGCGCCACTGCGCCACCGCCCCTTCCGCCGCACTCGGCCGGAACCCCAGCTGCGCCATCAGCCGCGCGATAGTCTCCGGCTTCAGCCCCATCGACACCGCCAGCGCCGGATCGGGCGCGAACGGCGCATTTCCCTTGCGCGCGTCATGCGCCGCCTGCGCCAGCCGCTCGATCAGGTCGACGCGCACCGCCTGCGGCCCGAACCGGCGATAGCCCCACGCGCCCTGCCCCGCCGGCAGCACCGTCGCCCCGGTCGGTGCCAGCGGCTCGATCGGATGGCCGTCGCGCGCCGCCAGCAACGCCGCGCGCCACCGCGCCGATGCCGGGCGGAACAGCCGCGGATCGAACAGGTCGAGCGACCCGATCATCACCCCGGCCTTGCGCAGCCGTCGCCGATCGTCGCCGGTCAGCGGCGCCAGCATCGCATCGAACCCGTCGCGCGGGGCGATGCCGCCGACCTCGGTCAGTGCCGCCGCCACCGCCCGCAGCGCGCCGCCGACGCCCGGATCGCGCGCCAGTGCCGCGAGCGTGCCCAGCGTGGGCGCGCGCCGCAGCAGTTCGGCCTGCACCCAGTCGGACAGCCGTTCGCGCACCTGGCCCTGCGCCGCGCGTTCCAGCACCGACAGGCTGCGGTCGAGCGTCACCGCCGGCCGGTCCAGCGTCGTGCCCGCGGTCAGCGTCGCCACCGGCAACCCGTTCCACGCCAGCGCGGGCGCGCCGCCCGGTTCGGCGAGCAGCGCCAGTTCGGCATCGCCCGCCACCGCCAGCTCGCCGCCGCGCTTGCGCAGCTCGCTCGCCAATCCCTTCTCGGCGGCGGCGATCAGCAGCCGCTTGTCGGCGACCGTCGTCTCCGGCGACACCTCGAACCGGAAACCGTTCAGCCGCCCCAGCGCATGGCCGTCGACGCTGACCGCGCCATCGGCCGCGACATCGACCGGCAGGTCCGCCGCCCCCGCCCCGATCCGCCGCAGCAGCACCGTGGTGCGCTGGTCGACGAAGCGCTGGCGCAACCGGTCGTGCAGCGCGTCGGACAGCTTCTCCTCGACGCCGCGCGTCCGCGCCGCCCAATGTTCGGGGTCGAGCAGCCAGTCGCTGCGATGCGCGATATAGGCCCAGCTGCGCGCCGCCGCGATCCGCCCGGCGATCGTCTCGACATCGCCGTTCATCTGGTCCAGCCGCTGCAATTCGTCGGCGAACCACTGGTGCGGGATGTGCCCCGCGCCTTCGCTCAGATGGCCGAAGATCCGCCCGACGAAGCGGCTGTGCGGATCGGGGCCGAGCTTGCGGAAATCGGGCAGCCCACACGCCGCCCACAGCCGCCGCACCATCGCCGACGACCAGGTCCGCGCCCGCACCCAATCCTCCTCCGCCAGCCGCTTGAGCACGATCAGGTCTATCGCTTCAGGCGCTGCCATCAGCACCGGGTCGCGCGGGCGCTGCTCAAGGCTGTCGATCAGTGCGTCGAGGCTGGAGAAATCGGGCTCGCCGCTGCGCCAGTAGAGCCGTTCGAGCGGCGGGACATGATGCCCCTCAATCGCCAGCACTTCCTCGGGAGTGAAGGCATTCGGTCCTTCCTCGACCAGCGCGCCGAACGTGCCGTCGCGGTGGTGCCGTCCGGCGCGCCCGGCGATCTGCGCCATCTCCGCGACGGTCAGCCGCCGTTGCCGCCGCCCGTCGAACTTGCGCAACGACGCGAAGGCGACATGCGCGACGTCGAGGTTCAGCCCCATGCCGATCGCATCGGTCGCGACCAGATAATCGACCTCGCCCGACTGGAACATCGCGACCTGTGCGTTGCGGGTGCGCGGGCTCAGCGCGCCCATCACCACCGCCGCGCCGCCACGCATCCGCCGGATCGCCTCGGCCACGGCATAGACCTCCTCGGACGAGAAGGCGACGATCGCCGAGCGCCGCGGCAGGCGCGACAGCTTGCGTGCGCCGGCATAGCTGAGCGTCGAAAAGCGCGGTCGCGAGATGATCTCGGCATCCTTCACCAGCGCCCGGATCATCGGCTTGAGCGAATCCGAGCCCAGGATCATCGTCTCCTCGCGCCCGCGCGCGCGCAGCAGCCGGTCGGTGAAGACATGGCCACGTTCGGGATCGGCGCCGAGCTGCGCCTCGTCCAGCGCGACGAATGCCGTCTCGCGCTCCAGCGGCATGGATTCGGCGGTACACAGGAACCAGCGCGCCTTCGGCGGAACGATCCGTTCCTCGCCGGTCACCAGTGCGACATTCTCTACGCCTTTCATCGCGACGACGCGGTCGTAATTCTCGCGGGCGAGCAACCGGAGCGGGAAACCGATCATCCCCGACGCATGGCCGCACATCCGCTCGATCGCGAGATAGGTCTTGCCGGTATTGGTCGGCCCCAGCACTGCCGTGACCGGGCTACGCGCGAACTGGCTCATCCCCGTCAACATCGGGGCTACCGCGTCGCCGCGCAACGGCTTTTGCGAGTTCCGCCAGAGGTTTCGCTCCATCGCATACCGTAAACGGCTCATCGCAGCCAGGTGGGCGGCCGCCGTGGTTCATTTGACTTTAAACCTTTGCCTTCACAGGGGAGAGGACCGGGCCGGGTCGGGCGGCCATATCTGGGGGCTGGGTGTGTTTCTGCGCACCGATCATGGACTGGAACTGGCCGGCGGCACCAGCGCGCTGCGCTTCGGTCGTGCGCCGATCCTCGCCGCTCCCGCCGCCGCGTTGCGTGGTCGCATCGAATCGTTCGACTGGACCCCCGATCTCGGCGCCGCGATCGGATCGCGCGATTGGTGGCGCGGCCTTGCCAGCTGCACCGCGCTGTGCGCCGCGCTGTGGGCATTGTCGCCGGGCTGGAATCGCCCGATCCTGGGCAGCGTCCCCGCCCCGCTCGACGGTACCGCACTCGACGAAGCTCGCAGCCTGTCGTTCGGCGCGAGCGCGCTGGGGGGCACCAGCGGGATGCGCCTAGCCGCGACGTCGCGCGTCGTGCCGCTGGCCGACACGCCCGAACGGCCGATCGTCGAAGCCACCGCGACACTGGGCGGCGGCATCGCCGGGGCGCTCGAACGCACCGGCGTAGGCGCGGGCGAGGCGCGTCAGGTCGCCGCGCTCGTCGCCGGACGGGTCGATCCGGCCGAATTGTCGCCCGGCACCCGGCTCGACGTCACGCTCGGACGCCGCGACACGCTGTCGCAACCGCGGCCGCTCGAACGCCTCGCCTTCCGCGCGAAGTTCGACCTCGCGCTCGAAATCGTCCGCGAAGCCGGCACGCTGCGGCTGGACGCGCGGCCGATCGCGATCGACCATACGCCCTTGCGGATTCGCGGCCGGGTCGGTGCCAGCCTGTACCGCGCGGCACGCGCCGCCGGCGCGCCGGCAAAGGCCGTCGAATCCTATATCCGCACCGTCTCCGGCATGGTGCCGATGGGACAGGTCGGGCAGGACGACCGTTTCGACCTGATCGTCGAACAGGCACGCGCCGCCACCGGCGAAGTGCAGCTCGGCCAGTTGCTCTATGCCGGGCTGGAGGGGCGGCGCGACGTCCGCCTCGTGCGCTGGCAGGCGGACGGTCGTATCGAATGGCTCGATCCGAAGGGCGTGGGCGAGCGCAAGGGCACGATGATGTGGCCGGTCGCGGCGCGCATCTCGTCCAATTTCGGCTGGCGGGTCCATCCGGTGCTCGGCTTCCGCCGGCTGCACAAGGGCATGGATTTCGCCGCCGCCTATGGCAGCCCGATCCGCGCCACCACGGATGGCCGCGTCGTCGCCGCCGGGCGGCATGGTGGCTATGGCAATTTCGTGAAGCTCGACCACGGCGGCGGCCTGGCGACCGGCTATGGGCATATGAGCCGGATCATCGTGTCGGCCGGCAGCCGCGTCGCGCGGGGTCAGGTGATCGGCTATGTCGGGTCGACCGGCCTGTCGACCGGTCCGCATCTGCATTACGAACTGTGGAAGAACGGCGTACCGGTCAACCCGCGCTCGGTGGCGTTCGCGACGGTGCAGCGGCTGGATGGCGATGAACTGCGGCGCTTCAACCAGCTCGTCGGCCGGTTGATGGGCGTGGGTGCGCGCTGACATCAGTGCGTTGAGAGACGGCGCAGGTCCGGCGAAGGCCGGGGCCAGCGGCGCCTGTTCCGCCCCGGAAGCGGGGGGAGCCCCGCCTTTGCCGGAATGACGCCGATACCGGCGCGGCTGACCGCCCTTACCGCCCCTGCGTCCGCCAGCGGCGAATGGTACGCTCGATCATGGCGTCCTCTCCCCCCTCCTGCTGCCACATCTGCGTGAACGACGGTGAGGCCGACGCCGGGCAACGGGACGGTTCGAGCGAATCGAACGAGATGCGGATCGGCGTCGCGACACCCTCGCCGACGATGATGCACTCGCGGTTGCGCAGCGCCGGGATCGCGTCGAGGAACCCTCGCGCATCCTCGGGCATCGCCGCACGCACGAACGCCTGATCGCGCTCGTTGTTGAGCCGCATCGTCAGGATCGTGCCGCACTGCGACAGCACCCCTTCGGCCAGGTCGGACGGGCGCTGGGTAATCAGCCCCAGCGAGACGCCATATTTGCGCCCTTCCTTCGCGATCCGGTTCAGGATGCCCGACGCCGCCGACGCCACGCCGCCGCGCTCGCTCGGCACGTAACGATGCGCTTCCTCGCACACCAGCAATACCGGCTTCGGCGTCTCCCCCCGCGACCATATCGCGAAATCGAACACCAGCCGCGCCAGCACCGCGACGACGACCGACGTGATTTCCGACGGCACGCCCGACACGTCGATGACCGAGATCGGCTTGCCCTGCGCCGGCAGGCGGAACACGCGCTTGAGGAACCCTGCCATCGTGTCGGCGACCAGCATGCCGGAAAACATGAAGGCATAGCGCGGATCGGCACGGATCTCCTCGATCCGCGCCTTCAGCCGCAGATAGGGCGCGTTGTCGCTGCCGCGGTCCATCTTCGCCATTTCGGCCTGGATCAACGCGGACAGGTCGGAAATCAGATACGGGACCGGCGCATCGACCGTCAGGCGCGGAATTTCCTGCGCCATGCGGTTCTTCGCCTTCGCGCCCAGGATGCAGCGGGCGAGGATGTCCGCCTCGATCTGCCGTGCCGATCCTTCGGACGTCAGCAGGATGTCGCAATGCTCGTGAAAGTTCAGCAGCCAATAGGGCAGTTGGAGGTTGCCGACGTCGAGCAGTTCGCCCTTGTCCTCGAACGCGGCGGCATATTCGCCATGCGGATCGATCACCACGACATGGCCGTGCGGGCTATGGTCGCAGATGCGGTGCAGGATCAGCGCCGCCGACGTCGACTTGCCGGTGCCGGTCGATCCGACCAGCGCGAAATGCTTGCCCAGCAACGGGTCGACATACAGCGCGGCGCGCAGGTCGGGCGCCATATGGACATGGCCGATGGTGATGTGCGGACGGTCCTGCATCGCATAGATCCGTCGCAGCGCATCGATCGACACCGGATGGACCGGCGAACCCGGCAACGGATAGCGGGTGACACCGCGCCGGAACCCCCGCATCCCCTGCCCCGGCTCGGGCTCATAGCCTTCGCCCATCAGGTCGACCTCGGCGATCAGGTTCGATCCATCCTCCGCCAGCCGGGTCGACCGGATGCTGGCGATGACCCACGTCTTGCCGATCTGCAACTTGACCAGCGTTCCGACCTGCCCGGCCGGCGCCTCGCCATCGCGGATGTTGTTGGCCAGCATCGACACCGCCACCATGTCGAGCAGCAACCGGCTCGAAGCGCCGGAAATATCGAGGAGGACGCCGATCCCGACCGTGTCGCCGATGCGCGTGGCGTGCGGCGACTCGGGCACCGGGGGACGGATCGGGATGTTCATCGCCGCCACCCTGCACCGCTACCCGTAAATTTTACGTGTCAGATGCGCTCGCCGCTTAACCGCTGGCAAACCATGTCGAGCTGGCCCAGCGTCGAATAGCCGATGGTGATCGTCCCGCCCTTCTCGCCATGCGCGATCTGGACCTTCAGCCCCAGCACGTCGCCCAACTGCCGTTCCAGCGCGCGCAGATCGGCATCGATCGTCCCGTCCGCCGGCGCGGCCGCCTCACGGGGCGCGCGGCTCCGCCTGGCCTCGGGGTCGCGCGTCTGGCGGGCGAGGCGCTCGACGTCACGCACCGACAGCCCTTTCGCCACCACCTTCTCGGCGATCGTCTCGGCACCGTCCACGTTGATGAGCGCGCGGGCGTGACCCATGCTCAGCCGCTGATCGCCGACCATGTCCTGGATCGGCTTGGGCAGTTCGAGCAGGCGCAGCAGGTTGGTGACGTGGCTGCGCGACTTGGCGACCAGATTGGCGAGCGCCTCCTGGGTATGGCCGAACTCGTCGATCAGCCGGCGATAGCCTTCCGCCTCCTCGATCGCGGTCAGGTCACGACGCTGGATATTCTCGACCAGCGCGATTTCCATGGTCTCGGTATCGGTGAAGTCGCGCACGACCACCGGCACCTCATGCAGCCGCGCCCGCTGTGCCGCCCGCCAGCGCCGCTCGCCTGCGACGATCTGATACCCCTTGCCATGCGGTCGCACGACGATCGGCTGGATCACGCCGCGCGCCGCGATCGACTCGGCCAGTTCGTCGAGCGCCCCTTCATCGAAGAACCGCCGCGGCTGTCCCGGCAGCGGCGACAATGCGGTCACCGGCAACTGTCGCACGCCGCTATGCGGCGACGATCCGCGCGCGGTCGGCACATCGCCATCGGGTTCGCCCAACAGGGAACTCAGCCCCCGGCCCAGTCCGCCCATCCGCGGCCGCCGCGGTGTCGCCTGCTCGCTCATGCCGCTTCCGCCAGCGACGGCAGCCGCGCGATCACTTCGCGCGCCAATGCGATATACGCTTCCGATCCGGCGCAGCGATAATCGTAGATCAGCGCCGGCATGCCATGGCTCGGCGCTTCGGACAGGCGGACATTGCGCGGGATCACCGTATCGAACACCACTTTCCCCAACACCGCGCGCACATCGTCCGACACCTGATCGGTCAGCCGGTTGCGCCGGTCGTACATCGTCAACACCACGCCCAGGATCGACAGCCCCGGATTGAACCGTCCGCGGATTCGCTCGACCGTGCTCAGCAACTGGCTCAACCCTTCCAGCGCAAAGAATTCGCACTGGAGCGGCACCAGCAGCGCATGGCTCGCCACCATCGCGTTGATCGTCAGCAGCCCCAGCGACGGCGGGCAGTCGATCAGGATCACGTCCCACCGCCCGCCACTGGCCTCGACCACCCGGTCCAGCCGGTGGGTTCGCTCCTCGAACTCGATCAGCTCGATCTCGGCACCCGACAGGTCGACCGTCGCCGGGACGATCGACAGCCGCGGCACCTTGGTCGGAATCGCGGCCTCGTTCAGCATCAGGTCGCCGACCAGCAGGTCATAGGTCGAATGTTCGCGATCGTTGCGCCCGATCCCCAGCCCGGTCGAGGCATTGCCCTGCGGATCGAGGTCGAGGATCAGCACGTCGAGCCCGGTCGCCGCCAGCGCCGTGCCGACGTTGATCGCCGTGGTGGTCTTGCCGACGCCCCCCTTCTGGTTCGCGATGGCAATGCAAATCATGCTTGGCGCACTCCCCTAGCGACCACGATCGACGATGTCGGATCGGTAATGCTGTGTTCCACGTGAAACATTCCGCGCCAGCCGACCATGGCTTCGGCCAACTCCTCGGCGGCGGAACGTCCCTTCGGCAATAGCCATATCGTATCGTCATCGCCATGCCGATGGCCGATCGCAAATAACGCCGCCAGTCGCGCCACCGCGCGTGCGCTGATGATCGCGGCTGGGTGTTCGACCGCCAGCCGCTCGATCCGGGCCTGATGCACGACGACGTTCGCCAGATCCAGGTCGGCGGCGATTTCGGCCAGCAACGTCGCCCGCCGTCCGCGCGGCTCGACCAACACGACCCGACGGTCGGTCAGGATCGCCGCGACGATTCCGGGAAACCCCGCCCCCGATCCGATATCGATCCAGTCGCCGTCCGGGGCATCCGCCGCCAGCGGCACCAGTTGCGCGGAGTCCAGCACATGACGTTGCCAGATGGTGTCGATCGTCGATGCGGCGATCAGGTTCTGGTTCGGCGTCTCGGTCACGATCCGCCTGGTAAACTGCGCCAGCACCTCCGTTCGCGCGGCGCCGAAATGGGTGACGATCCAGTCGTGGACGTCGTCCTGGGTCATGCTGCCAGCTTGCCCCCGCGATGGTGGAGCAGGATCGCAACCAGTGCCGCTGGCGTAACGCCCTGGATCCGCCCCGCCGCTGCCAGTGTCTCGGGCGCTGCCAGCGTCAGCCGCTCGACCATCTCGTTCGACAGGCCCGGCACCGCATCGTAGCAAAAGTCGCCCGGTAACGCGACATGGTCGACCTTCGCCGCCGCCAGCTCCGCCGCCTGCCGTTCAAGATAGGGCGCATATCGCGCATCCTCGATCAGTTCGCCCAGCACCGCATCGTCGCCGTCGATTTCCAGATGCGCTGCGGTGACGCCCGGCACCAGCAACCATTCGCTGCCGCTGCGCATATCGCTACCGCTCACCGGCGCACCGCGTGCCGCCAGCATATGCGCGACATGCCGCCGCGCCAATGCCTCGACCAGCGTCGCGCGTCGTTCCGATCGCCCGGCATCGAACGCCAGCCGCCCGGCCGACAGCAACCCCGCCGCCGCCCCGATCGCATGCAACCGGGTCGCCGCATTGTCCGACCGCAGTCGCAGCCGATACTCGGCACGTGCCGTCATCATCCGGTACGGCTCCGACACGCCTTGCAACACCAGGTCGTCGATCATCACGCCGATATAGCTCGATTCCCGCGACAGGATCAGCGGATCGAGCCCCAGTGCCGCGCCCGCGGCATTGGCTCCGGCGACCAGCCCCTGCCCGCCAGCCTCTTCATAACCGGTCGTACCGTTGATCTGCCCGGCAAAGTAAAGCCCGTCGAGCGCGCGCAGTCGCAGCGTGGCATCCAGCGCGCGCGGATCGATATAGTCATACTCGACCGCATAGCCCGGCGTGACGATCTCGACCCGTTCCAGCCCGGCGACGCTGCGCAGCATCGCCAGCTGCACGTCGCCCGGCAGCGAGGTCGATACGCCATTGGGATAAACCAGATGCGTATCCAGCCCCTCGGGTTCGAGGAAGATCTGATGCCCGTCGCGATCGCCGAAGCGGTGCACCTTGTCCTCGATCGACGGGCAATAGCGCGGCCCCCGTCCTTCGATCGACCCGCTGAACAGCGGCGAACGGTCGAGCCCGGCGCGGATGATATCGTGCGTCGCACCCGTCGTACGCGCTATCGCGCAGGCCAGCTGCGGCAGCCGCCGTGCCGGATCGGACAGGGGCGACATCGTCCATGGGTCGGCATCCGATGGCTGTTCGGGCAATGTCGCCCAGTCGATCGTCCGCCCGTCGAGCCGCGGCGGCGTACCGGTCTTCAACCGAGCGATCGGCAGCGACAGGTTGCGGAGCTGCTGTCCCAGCCGGGTCGCCGCCCGCTCGCCGACGCGGCCGCCGATCGCGCGTTCGTCACCACGGAACATTGTCCCGCCCAGAAACGTACCGGTCGCCAAGACGACCGATCGCGCCGCGATCCGCGTACCGTCGGCCAGTTCGACGCCACTCACCCGCTGCCCTTCGGTCACCAGCGCCACGGTATCGCCACCGATGATCGTCAACTTCGGATGCGCCAGGAAAGCCTTCACCGCCGCGGCATAGCGCACCCGGTCAGCCTGTACCCGCGGCCCCTGCACCGCCGACCCCTTCGACCGATTGAGCATCCGGTGATGGATCGCCGCACCATCCGCCGCGCGCGCCATCAGCCCGTCGAGCGCATCGATCTCGCGAACGATATGCCCCTTGCCCAATCCGCCGATCGCCGGGTTGCACGACATCGCCCCGATCCGGTCTGGGTCGAAATCGATCAGCAGCGTGGTCGCGCCCCGCCGTGCCGCGGCATTCGCGGCTTCGGTGCCGGCATGGCCGCCACCCACGATCACTACATCAAAGGTCATGCTGTCCGAGGTTCCACGTGGAACATTATTTGCCGATACAGAAGCGACCGAACAGATCGTCGAGGACCGCCTCGGTCGCGCGCATTCCGGTCAATGCCGCGAACGCCTGTACCGCATAGCGCAATTCCTCCGCCAGCAACAGCGGATCATCCTGCATCGCGGCACGGTTCAGCGCGCCGCCGGCCGCTTCGGCATGGCTCGCCTGCCGCCGGTTGAGCGCCAGCTCGTCGACCTTCGGCAACAACGCCGCCGCTTCCTCGACCAACGCCGCCCATAGCCGATCGAGGCCCTGCCCCGTCACCGCCGACACCGCCAGACGCGCTTCCGCGACACTTTCGCGAACATCCGCCCTCGGCCGGATCGCAATGGCGCGCGCGCCCGCCGGCGGTACATCGTCGCCCAACCACAGCACGATATCCGCCGCCGCGATCGATCCCGCCGCACGATCGATCCCGATCCGCTCGACCGGATCGTCGCTGTCCGCGCGCAGCCCGGCGGTATCGAGGAACAGCCACGCCACCCCGTCGCGCATCACCGGGATCTCGATCACGTCGCGCGTCGTTCCCGCCAGCGGCGACACGATCGCCGCCTCGCGTCCGACCAGCGCGTTGAGCAATGTCGACTTGCCGGCATTGGGCGGTCCGGCCAGCACGACGCGGATGCCATCGCGCAACCGTTCGACCGGCGGCACTGCCAGCACCGCGCCGATCGTCGCCGCCAGCGCCCCGGCGTCGCGCCGCACGCCGGCCAGGACCGCATCGCCGACGTCGACATCATCCTCGTCGGCATGGTCGAGCAGCGCCTCGACCATCGCCGACAGTCGCGTCGTCGTCGCCGCCCATGCCGCCACCGCGCGACGCAACCGCCCGTCGCTGTTGGCCAGCGCCATCTGCCGCTGCGCTTCGGTCTCGGCCGACAGCAGGTCGCCCAGCCCTTCCGCCTCGGTCAGGTCGATCCGGCCATGCGCCAGTGCCCGGCGGGTGAACTCCCCCGGTTCGGCCACACGCAGGTCCAGCCCGGCCAGCGCACGCTCGACCCCGGCGACGACCGCCCGCCCGCCATGCAGATGCAGCTCGACCAGATCCTCGCCGGTCGCGGTCGCCGGTCCCGGGAACACCAGCACCAGCGCCCGATCGAGCAACCGGTTATCCACAGGATCGCGCAACGCCCGCACTCCGGCGCGTCGCGGCCCAGGCAGCGTACCGGCCAGCCGCGTTGCCGCCGCGATCGCCCCCACGCCCGATATCCGCAATACGGCGATCGCCGCGGGCGGCCGCCCGCTCGACACCGCGAAGATGGTGTCAGCCGCCACGACCCGCCGTCTCGAACATCTTGCGCCAGAAACTCATGCCCGCCTCGCCCATCGGCGCCCAGCTCTTCATCATCTGGTCGAGCAGCTCGGGACTGGCCCCCTTCTCCATCGTGTCGGTCAGCATCGCGACATAGCGTTCATGGACCGGCGTGAAGTCGGGCAGGCCCATCGCGCGGCGCGCCTCCTCCGGCGTGCAATCGACTTCGACGTTGATCTTCATTGGGGGGAGCCTTCCCGTACGTGTGATCGGCGGATGATAGGGGGAAATGCTGTGGATGGCGATAAGGTCGCTCGAATGAGCGATCGCCGGTCGTGTTGTTCGTCCCCCCGGCGCAGGCTGGGGTCTCCTTCCGCGAGCGCGTGGACGGCGTAAACGCGAAACCGCCCGCCTTATCCCTGTGGAAAAGGCGGGCGGTTCGTTTGGGGCGGACGCGGGCAAAGCCCGCGTCGTCGGTCGGGGCGGTGCCCCGCCGGCCGGATCGATGCGAGTCAGGCGACGGCACGTCGCCTGCCGCATTCGATCACTGATTCATGCTGTCGAAGAAATCCTCATTGGTCTTCGAATTCTTCATCTTGTCGAGCAGGAACTCCATCGCGTCGATGGTGCCCATCTGCATCAGGATGCGGCGCAGCACCCACATCTTGCTGAGCTTGGTCTTGTCGACCAGCAGTTCTTCCTTGCGGGTGCCCGACTTGCCGACGTCCAGCGCCGGGAAGACGCGCTTGTCCGCCACCTTGCGGTCGAGGACGATTTCCGAGTTGCCGGTGCCCTTGAACTCTTCGAAGATCACCTCGTCCATGCGGCTGCCGGTATCGATCAGCGCGGTGGCGATGATCGACAGCGACCCGCCTTCCTCGATGTTGCGCGCCGCGCCGAAGAAGCGCTTGGGCCGCTGCAACGCATTGGCGTCGACGCCGCCGGTCAGCACCTTGCCCGACGACGGCACGACCGTGTTGTAGGCGCGGCCGAGGCGGGTGATGCTGTCGAGCAGGATCACGACGTCGCGCTTGTGCTCGACCAGCCGCTTGGCCTTCTCGATCACCATTTCGGCGACCTGCACGTGGCGCTGCGCCGGTTCGTCGAAGGTCGAGGAAACCACCTCGCCCTTCACGCTGCGCTGCATGTCGGTCACTTCTTCCGGACGCTCGTCGATCAGCAGGACGATCAGGAACACTTCGGGGTGATTGTCGGTGATCGCCTTGGCCATGTTCTGCAACATGACCGTCTTGCCGACGCGCGGCGGTGCGACGATCAGCGTGCGCTGGCCCTTGCCCTGCGGCGACACGATGTCGATCACCCGCGCCGACTTGTCCTTGACCGTCGGATCGAGCTGGTCGAGCGTCAGCTTGGATTCGGGATAGAGCGGCGTCAGGTTGTCGAAATTGACCCGGTGACGCACCGCATCGGGATCGTCGAAATTGACCGAGACCAGCTTGCTGAGCGCGAAATAGCGTTCGCCGTCCTTCGGCGCGCGGACCTCGCCCTCCACCGTGTCACCGGTGCGCAGGCCGTGCTTGCGCACCTGGTTCGGCGAAACATAGATATCGTCCGGCCCGGCGAGATAATTCGCCTCCGGGCTGCGCAGGAAGCCAAAGCCATCCTGCAATACCTCGATCGTGCCGACCCCCATGATCTGCTCGCCATTCTCGGCGCGCGCCTTGAGGATCGCGAACATCAGGTCCTGCTTGCGCATCGTCGATGCGCCTTCGACGCCCAGCTCTTCGGCCATCGAGACCAGTTCGGCGGGCGCGTGTTTCTTTAAGTCTTTGAGATGCATCGGGGGGTGGTCCAGATCAGCGATGAAGAGGCAAGGTCGGCAAACAAGGCGGACACAAGCGGCTGGGACGGGCGCACCGAGGACCGGGCACCACTGTTCTCGACGTAGGTGGCGATCACGGACAAGTCAAGCGAGCCCCCCCGCCGGTTACGGCTTGCGGGGTTCGCCCGGCGCGGGTGGCGAACCCGTGAGCGCGGCGCTCCGGTCGCGCAGCATGGCACTGCAGCGCGGCAGTTCGTCGCGCAGCCGCGCCTCGCCGTCCGGCTGCGCGATCAACCGCTTCATCTGGCCGACGAAGTCCAGCGTCGGGACTGCGTGATCGATCCGGCCGAGGAAGTACATCATTCCCGCCGCCATCGCGTCCTGCCGGTCGGCCGGCATCGTGGGCGCAGCCAGCGAGATCGCCGTCATGCATTTCAGGTCGTTCTCGACCCCGGCCGGCAACGGCGTCACCGCCGCCTGCATCGCCGCAACCATGCTCCACATCACGTCCGGCCTCCTAGAACGGCTTCACCACCGCCAACACCACCGCCGCCAGCGCCGCCAGCGCCGGCAGTTCGTTCGCCAGCCGCAACTGCTTGGGCGTCAGCGTCGGCCGCCCCGCCGCCAGCTTCCTCGCATAGCCGACCGCCCAGCCGTGATAGCCGCTGAGCAGCACGACGACGAGCAGCTTGGCATGCAGCCACCCCAGCCCGGCCCCGCCGTCGAACAGCCCGACATTGGCCGCCAGCGCCAGCCCCAGCACCCATACGACCACCATCGCCGGGGTCAGGATCATCCGCCTGAGCAGTGCCTCGCGCCGGATCCAGCGCGGCGGCTCGGCGGGGTCGGCCAACCCTTCCTGATGATGCACCAGATAGCGCGGCAGCATGAACAGCCCCGCCATCCAGAAGATGACGAAGACGATATGCGCCGCCTTCACCCACAGATATGCCCCGCCCAGAAAGCCGCTCATGCCCCCCGCACCCGCGCCACCAGCCGTTCGACATGCGCGATCGGGGTGTCCTGCTGGATACCATGGCCGAGGTTGAAGACATGCGGCCGGTCGGCGAATGCGGCGATCACCCGGTCGACCCCGGCGTCCAGCGCCTCACCCCCGGCGATCAGCAGCAACGGATCGAGATTGCCCTGCACCGGCAGCCCGGTCGGCAACTGTGCGTTCGCCCACACCGGGTCGACCGTCTCGTCCAGCCCGATCGCATCGACCGTCGTCTCGCGGGCATAGGCGGCGAGCTTGCCGCCGGCCCCCTTCGGAAAGCCGATGATCGGCACGTCCACCCGCGCGCGCAGGCCCTCGACGATCGCCACCGTCGGCGCAATGACCCAGCGTTCGAACTCGGCCGGCGCCAGGCTGCCCGACCAGCTGTCGAACAGTTGCACCGCCTCGACCCCGCTTGCCACCTGTCCGACCAGATAATCGATTGTCACGCCCACGATCCGGTCGATCAGTTCCTGCACCGCCCCAGGGTCGCCGTAGGCCATCCTGCGCGCCTCGGCCTGCTCGCGGCTGCCCTTGCCCGCGATCATGTAGGTGGCGACCGTCCACGGCGATCCTGCGAAGCCGAGGAAGGTCGTGGCCGGCGGTACGGCGGCGGCGACGCCGCGCACCGTGGCATAGACCGGATCGAGGATCGCCGGGTTCGGCACCAGCGCATCGATCGCCGCCCGCGTGCGCAACTCCGGGGCAAGGCGCGGTCCCTCGCCTGCCTCGAACCACAGACGCTGTCCCAGCGCGTTCGGCACCATCAGGATGTCGCTGAACAGGATCGCCCCGTCGAACGCAAACCGCCGGAGCGGCTGCAACGTCACCTCGGTCGCCGCCTGCGCGTCGTTGACCAGGTCGAGGAACCCGCCCTTCTCGGCCCTGAGCGCGCGATACTCGGGAAGATAGCGTCCCGCCTGTCGCATGAGCCACAGCGGCGGGACGGCGAGCTTCTCTCCGGCAAGCACCCGGAAAAGCGGTTTGGAATCAGGAGAACCGGTCAGCGTCGTCGCTCCTTCTACTATTAAAGTAGAATCTAAATAGATGGTTGGAAGCAGTTGGGGGGTGGATAGCGGGGCTTATGGTGGATTGCCCGAAATGCCAACAGATTGACGGCACGAACCCCGCGCAAACCCGCCGATTCACGGGGCGTCGTCCACACTATCCACAGGCTGTGGGCGGAATCGCCACCTGTGCCGGAATTGTGGATAAGCTGCGCACGGATCGCGGCTTTCCCACAGCTTGGCGGCCGGCCCGACTTACGCTAGCCCCTGCCCCCGACTTATCCACAGCCTTGTGCGGAAAGGCGCCCGATGCGGCTGCACCTCCATCTCCTGTCCGACTCCACCGGCGAGACGCTGGAGAATATCGCCAAGGCGGCGCTGGCGCAGTTCGACGATGTCGACACAATGCGCCATTTCTGGCCGATGGTCCGTTCGGAAACGCATCTCGAACGCATTCTGGCGGAGATCACCGTCAATCCCGGCCTTGTCCTCTTCACGCTGGTGAACCCGGCGATCCGGCGGATGCTGGAGGCGCGCTGCGCCGCACTGGGCCTGCCGATCGTCGCGCCGATGGACGCGGTCAGCAATGCGCTGTCCAACCTGCTGGGACAGGAGGCCAAGGCGCGGCCGGGCCGCCAGCACAGCCTCGACGCCGCCTATTTCGCGCGGGTCGATGCGATCCAGTGGACCATCGGCCATGACGACGGCATCGCGTCGGAGGATTGGGAAGAGGCCGATATCGTGCTGGCCGGCGTCTCGCGCTCGTCCAAGACGCCGACCTCGATCTACCTCGCCAATCGCGGGTACAAGACGGCGAACATCCCGATCGTCGTCGAAAGCCCGCCGCCGGCGATCCTGTTCTCGCTGAAGGCGCCGCTGGTCGTCGGCCTGACCACCAGCGCCGACCGGCTGATCGCGATCCGTCGCAACCGGCTGCTGTCGCTCAACCAGATGCCCGACACCGACTATGTCGAACAGGATGCGGTGGTGCGCGAGCTGTCCTTTGCCCGGCGGATGTTCGCCGACAATGGCTGGCCGGTGATCGACGTCACCCGCCGCTCGATCGAGGAAACGGCGGCGGCGATCATCACCCTGTGCAACGACCGCAAGCTGGAGGCGCGCGCATGAGCTTCGTCCTCGCCTCGATGAGCGCCACCCGCCGGGCGATGCTCGACGCCGCCGGCATCCCGCACGACGCGATGGCGAGCGGGCTGGACGAGGAAGCGGCCAAGGCGGCACTGGCCGCCGAAGCGCTCAAACCCCGCGATCTCGCCGACGCGCTGGCCGAGATGAAGGCGATGCGCGCCGCGACCCGCGTTCCCGGCACGCTCGTGCTGGGCGGGGATTCGGTGGTGGCGCTGGCCGACGGCACCGTACTCGACAAGCCGGTCGACCGTACCGATGCCGCGGCGCATTTGCGTGCCCTGTCCGGCGGACGCCACGACTTGTTCAGCGCGGCGGTGTTCGTCGAGGGGGGCCGCCCGGTGTGGCGGCATATCGGTCATGCGAAGCTGACCGTGCGTCCGCTGTCCGATGCCTTTATCGACACCTATCTCGATGCCGAATGGCCGGCGATCGCCGGGTGCGTCGGCTGTTTCCGGATCGAGGGGCCAGGCGTGCAGCTGTTCGACCGGATCGACGGCGATCACTGGACGATCCTCGGCATGCCCTTGCTCGAAATCGCGCGCTATCTGCGCCAACGGGGAAATCTGCCCGCATGAAGCCTTATGCAGAGGTGATCGGCGATCCGATCGCCCATAGCAAATCACCGGTTATCCACGGCTTCTGGCTCGACCAGCTGGGGCTCGATGCCGCGTATCGTACGTTCCACGTGAAACCAGACGACCTTGCCGCCTATTTCGAAAGCCGTCGCGCCGATCCGAACTGGCGCGGGTGCAACGTGACCGTGCCGCACAAGCTCGCCGCGCTCGACCATGTCGCCGATCCCGGCGACGTCCGCGGCTCGATCGGCGCGATCAACACCGTGTTTCGGGGCGAAGGCGGCGCGTGGGTCGGCACCAATACCGACGCGGCCGGCTTTCATGCGCCGATCGCCGGGCTCGACCTGACGAAGCAGCCGGTGGCTGTCATCGGTGCGGGCGGCGCGGCACGCGCGATCCTGTTCGCCCTGTCGAAGCTCGGCGTCGGACGCGTGACCGTGCTCAACCGCAATCCGCTGAAGGCTGCCGCGCTGCTGGCGACCTTCGGGCTGAAGGGCGACGCCCTTCCCCTCACCGCACCGCTGCCGTCGGCGAAGCTGCTGGTGAATGCCAGCACGCTCGGCATGACCGGCCAGCCGCCGCTGACGATCGACCTGACGCCATTGCCCGACGATGCCGTCGTCTACGACGCGGTCTATGCGCCGATCGAAACGCCGCTGCTCGCCCAGGCGCATGATCGCGGCCTCGACACGGTCGATGGCCTCGAAATGCTGGTCGGACAGGCGGCGCTGGCGTTCGAGCTGTTCTTTGGGCAAGCCCCGCCGCGAGACCGCGACGAGGAACTGCGCGAGCGATTGCTGGCGTGAGGCGTCTGCGTTCGGATCACACCCCCACGCAGGCGGGGTTCCGGGCGGCGAAGCCAGCGCGATGACCCACATCCTCGGCCTCACCGGATCGATCGGCATGGGCAAGTCGACCGTCGCACAGATGTTCCGCGATCTCGGCGTGCCGGTCTTCGACGCCGACGCTACCGTCCATGCGCTGCAGGGACCGGGCGGCGCTCTCCTCCCCGCGATCGAAGCCGCCTTTCCCGGTACGACCGACGCTACCGGCCTTGACCGCCCTGCCCTGCGCGACCGCGTCTTCAACGACCCGCAAGCCCGCCGCCGCCTCGAAGCGATCGTCCACCCGGCGGTCGCGGACGAACGCCAGCGCTTCCTCGACGCCCATGCCGCCGCCCCGCTCGTCGTCCTCGACGTGCCGCTGCTGTTCGAAACCGGCGGCGATGCGCGCTGCGACTCGGTCGCCGTCGTCTCCGCCGCGCCGGAGGTCCAGCGCGCCCGCGTGCTCGCCCGCCCGGGCATGACCGAGTCGGCCTTCGCGGCGATCCTCGCCACCCAGACCCCCGACGCCGAAAAGCGCACCCGCGCCCAGCACGTTATCCACACCGACACGACACTCGCCGCAACGCGGGCGCAAGTCGCCGCGCTGGTCGCTTGCATGGGGCCGTACGAAGGCGGATAAGGTGGGAATGCGTGAAATCGTGTTCGATACCGAAACCACCGGCTTCAAATTTTCGGAAGGCGACCGGCTGGTCGAGATCGGATGCGTCGAACTGGTCAACCGGGTCGAAACCGGTCGCACCTTCCACGCCTATTTCAATCCCGGCCGGTCGATGCCGAAGGAAGCGGAGGCGGTGCACGGCCTGTCCGACGCCTTCCTGTCCGACAAGCCGGCGTTCCACACCGCGATCGACGACCTGCTCGCCTTTATCGGCGACAGCCCGCTGGTCGCGCACAATGCCAGTTTCGACTTCGGCTTCCTGAACGGCGAACTGGGCGCGTGCCGGCGCGACGCGATCTGCCTGTCGCGCATGGTCGACACGCTCGGCATCGCGCGCAGCCGCCATCCCGGTGCCAAGCACACGCTGGATGCGCTGTGCGTCCGCTTCGGCATCGACCGCAGCCGCCGCGTGCTGCACGGCGCGCTGCTCGACGCGCAGTTGCTGGCACAGGTCTATGTCGAACTGATGGGCGGTCGCCAGATCGGCTTCGGCCTCGACGCGACGCCGACGCTGGTCGCCGAGGAGGTGGAGGCGATCGCGCCGACCCTCGCCCGCCCGCCACGCCAATTCTCGGCCAGCGCGGCCGAACTCGCCGTCCACGCCGCATTCGTCGGCACGTTGAAGGACCCGTTATGGGGCCAGTCGCCGACCTGAGGCGTTGACGCACCCCGCTTTGAGCGGCTCACATGATTTCACAACGACGGAGGATTACATGGACATCCGGGTTTCGGGGCACCAGGTCGACACTGGGGACGCACTGAAGGTGATGGTCCAGGAGCGACTCCAGGGCATTGCGGACAAATATTTCCAGCGCGCGATCTCCTCGACGGTCACCTTTGGCAAGGGGCCGCACGATAACGGGTTCGTCTGTGACATCGTCTGCCACGTGACGCAGGGCCTCGTGCTGAAGGGGCATAACAGCGGGCAGGAGGCACAGGGTGCGTTCGCCGGTGCCGCCGACAAGATCGAAAAGCAGCTGCGCCGCTACACCCGCCGGTTGAAGGACCGCAACGCCGCACAGGCCGCGGCGATCAACGAGGCGGGCGGCTACGACAATGGCTACGACAATGCCGGCTACACCGTGTTCAACGGTGGCGAGCAGGAGGAGGAGGAGGAGGAGGTCGCCGACGCCCCCCTCATCATCGCCGAAACGCGCGTCGACGTGCCCGATGCCAGCGTGTCCGACGCCGTCATGATGCTCGACCTGCGCAACACTAACGCACTGCTGTTCAAGAACAGCGGGACCGGATCGTTCAACATGGTCTATCGCCGCCACGACGGCACGATCGGCTGGGTCGAGCCCAACCGCGCGGCATAAGTGTACGATTTCCACGATCTCGTGACGCCTGAAACGGTGCTGGCGGATAGTTCCGCCGGCACCCGCAAGGCGTTGTTCGCGCATGTCGCCGGCGTCGCCGAGCGATGCTGCGGGATCGAGGCGAAGCTGGTCGCCGACCGGTTGGCCGAGCGGGAGAAGCTCGGCACGACCGCGTTCGGCGGCGGCATCGCCATTCCCCATGCCCGGATCGACAGTCCGCACGGTGTCTGCGGCATCTTCGTCCGGCTCGACCGGCCGATCGAATTCGGCGCGGTCGACGAACTGCCGGTCGACCTGATCTTCGCGCTCTTCTCCCCCGCCGATGCCGGCAGCGATCACCTCAAGGCGCTGGCCCGCGTATCGCGGGCGCTGCGCGACGCGGCGTTCCGCGCCAAACTGCGCGGGGCCGGTTCGTCCGACGCCCTCTATGCCCTGCTGTCGGGCGTCGAGGCGCGTGACGCCGCCTGACGTGCCCGCCGGAGAGGCGGCGCATTTCCGGGCGCTGGAGGCACTCTATGCCGCCGCACCGATCAACCGGCTGTTCGATTCGCGGCTGGAGATCGTGTCGGCGGGCGTCGCGCGCATCCATTTCGCGATCGACGAGCGTCATTTCCACGCTGCCGGCGCGGCGCACGGCACGACCTATTTCAAGATGCTCGACGACGCGGCCTTCTATGCCGCCAACAGCCTCGTCACCGATCGCTTCCTGCTGACCACCGCGTTCAACCTCCTGCTCCAGCGGCCGCTCGGTCCCGGGCGGGTGATCGCCGAGGGACGCTGGGTCAGCGGCAAGCGCCGTGTGTTCATCGCCGACGCGCATCTGGTCGATGCCGATGGCGACGAAGCGGCGCGCGGCACCGGTACCTTCATGAAAAGCCGCATCCCGCTCGCCACCCTGCCCGGCTATGCCGACCGGTGAGCGACTGGCCGACCGCGCTGCGCGTCAACGCCTTCGTCCGCGCGGTCGAGACGGCGGGGGGCAGCGCGGCGGTCCTTGCGCGCGGCGACCGCGACTCGGGCATCGTCCTGCTGCTGGCGATCGATCGCGACGGGACCGCGCGGCTGCTGGAGCGTGAGCGCGACCTCGACGGCCGCACGCGCATCGTCCGGCGCAAACCCGATCTGGTGGGTGACGCGGCGCTGACCCCCTATTTGCAGGATCGGCGACAGCGCGATCCCGATCTGTGGGTGGTGGAGGCGATCGTCGCAGCAGCCGAACCGCTCGCCGCTGAAACGCTGTGGGCCGATTGACCGCGCGACTCGCGCGCCCGTAAGCCTTCGTCCCACGGATACACGCGCTGGATCGATCGGGGTTTCGGATCGATGGCGCAGTCGGGGGGCAGGCGCCAGGGGTTCCGCGCGAGCGGAACGGGTCGGGCGCGCAGGTTCACCGCACGATAGTGACGATGATGACGCTGCGCTTCCCGATGGCGGCCCTCGCCGCCATGACGCTTGTTGCCGGTCTGGCCCCATCCGCTTCGGCAGAGGAATCGGCCGTACCGACGTCGGTCATCAACCTGCCGCTCCCGGCAAAGGTTCCCGTCCGGTTCGCCCCGCCGACCGAAATCGTGCAGCCGGTGCCGACCGCCGCCGCGACCGTGCCCGATACGGTGGACGCGGACGTCGATCATGCGACGCTTGCGGCCGCCGTCGCGGCCCAGCCGGCGACGATCGATGACGAGGAACTCAACTGCGTCGCGATCGGCGTCTATTACGAATCGAAGGGCGAGCCGCTGACCGGCCAGCTCGCGGTGGCCGACGTCATCCTCAACCGGGCGACGTCGGGCCGTTTCCCGACCTCGGCCTGCGGCGTGCTGACCCAGCGGGGGCAGTTCTCCTTCGTGAAGGGCGGTCGCCTGCCCGATGTCGATACCAGCCGCCCGGCATGGAAGACCGCCGTCGCCATCGCCCGCATCGCCCGGCAGGACCTGTGGGAAAGCCCGGCCAAGGGTGCGCTGTTCTTCCACGCCCGCCGCGTCAGCCCGAACTGGGGCAAGACCCGCGTCGCGTCGCTCGGCAACCACATCTTCTACCGCTGAGAGTCCGTTTGAGAATGCGCTGAAGGCGCATTCTCAAACAACCCTTACCCTCTTTTCCCGTTCGCATAATGTTCCTATAAGGCGGCGATGGCCAGCCTTGCCCTTGGCGCGCAACCGCCCGCGCCCGACCCCCATCCGCTGATCGCTGCCGAAGTCGCCCGCGGCGTCACCCGCATGCTGCTGGCGCACGATCTGACCGCCATGGCCGAAGTCCCGCTCGACGGCGGGCGGCGGGCCGACCTGATGGCGCTCGATGCGCGCGGGCAGATCGTGATCGTCGAGATAAAGGTCTCGCGCGCCGATCTGCTCGGCGACGGCAAATGGACCGACTATCTCGGCTCCTGCGACCGTTATTTCTGGGCGGTCCCGGCCGGGTTCGACGTGTCGCCGCTGGCCGGCGAAGCGTTCCTGCCCGATCGCACCGGCATCATCGTCGCCGACCGATACGAAGCGACGATCCTGCGCGAGGCATCGACCACCCCCCTGCCCGCCCATGTCCGCAAGCGCTGCACCCTTGCCTTCGCCCGGCGCGCGGCGCGGCGCCTGATCGGCGCGGTCGACCCGGAAGCGATCCAGGGGTTTTAGGCGGGCGAGGAAGGACGCTTTCCTACAACGCCGACCCGTGACAGGCTCGCCGCACGCTCCTTGCCATCGCCGCCGCCATCACGTCCCGCACGCACCGTGACAAAGTGCGTGCGAGTGTGACCTTTGTGACCTTTGGATTCGAGAAAACAGTTTTTTGCTGACGTTACCGTATCTTGCCGGGTTTCGATCAGAACCGCCGCCACAATGCCCCGGCTGCCCAGCCGAACCCGACCGACAGCGCCACCGCCGCCAGCCCGTACCACAGCGACGCCTGGTTCGCGGCGATCGCCACGAACCGCTCGAACCCCGATTTGCGGATGTCGATCTCGCGCACCGCGGCCGCCAGCACCCGCCCGTCGCGGATCAGGAAGGTTTCCGCGGTGAACTTCCCCACCGGCACGCGCGCCGGAATCGTGATCGCCGCGCGGTACAACACGTCGTCGGTGATCTCGACCGCGCCCGGCGTCTCGCGGTACAGCCCGGCGCGCTCGCGCAGGCCGACAAAGCCTTGGGCGAACCGCGCCTGATCCTGTGCCGACGTGCCCGCCGCCGGGGACAGCTGCAGGCTGTCGAGCCCCAGTTCATAGATCGCCCGGGTCCGCTCGTCGACGATCCGCCCGATCGGCCGCGAGGAGGCGATGGCGTAGAAGGACGGGGCGGAGCGATAGCTGATGCGGTCGGCGTTGATCCAGATTCCGGCGACCTTCTCCTTCTCGCGCACCACGATCGATTCGGGCGGGCCCTTGACCACCACCACGATCTCCGCCGGCCGGTCGCCCTGCGGCACGCGCCCGCCGGGATAGAGGATCGCGCCGAACAGCAGCAGCTCGGCCCCGGTGAACGAATAGGCGATCTGAACGTCGCGGGTCGACACGTCGGGCACCAGCACCGGCGCGGCCGCCCCCATGGTCAGCGGCGCCAGCACGGCCAGCAGCAGCGCGCGCCTCATGCCGGCTGCACCGTATAGATGTCGTCGGGCCGCCACCCGAGGCCCAGCGCCATGCGAAACGCCACCGCCAGCACGATGATCGCCAGCGCGAGGCGGAGATATTCGGGCTTGGCGCGCTGGGCGAAGCGCGCGCCGATCTGCGCCCCCGTCACCGACCCGATCAGCAGCAGCACCGCCAGCACGATATCGACCGCCTTGGTCGTCAGCGCATGGACCATCGTCGCCGCGGCGGTCACGAACAGGATCTGGAACAGCGAGGTGCCGACCACCACCCGCGTCCCCATGCCCAGCAGGTACAGCATCGCCGGCACGAGGATGAACCCGCCACCGACCCCCAGCAGCACGGTCAGGATGCCGGTCGCGAACCCCAGCAGCAGCGGTGCCAGCGGCGAGATGTAGAGGCCCGACGCGTAGAAGCGCCAGCGCAGCGGCAGCGCGGCGACCAGCGGATGGTGCCGTCGCCGTGCCGCCCGCGGCGGGATCGCACCGCGCAACACCCGGACCGCGCCGATCGCCTCCTTCAGCATCAATCCGCCGATCGACCCCAGCATCACGACATAGAGGATGGCGATGACGGTATCGATCTGCCCGCTCGATTGCAGCAGGCGGAAGATGCCGGCGCCGGCGATCGATCCCAGCACCCCGCCGGCCACCAGCACCCACCCCATGCGGAAATCGACGCCGTCGCGGCGCAGGTGCGCGAACACCCCCGACACGCTGGCGCCGGTCACCTGGCTGGCGGCCGACGCGGCGGCGACGGTCGGCGGGATGCCATAGAAGATCAGCAGCGGCGTGGTCAGGAATCCGCCGCCCACCCCGAACATGCCCGACAGGAACCCCACCCCGCCGCCCAGCAGCACGATGACCAGCGCGTTGACCGACAGGTTGGCGATGGGAAGGTACAGGTCCATGGCGTTCCCGGTTACCGCGTTCGGCCGTGCCGTGCCAGCCGGCGGTATCCTGAAATGCGTCGGTAGGCATTTCTCGCCGCCGCCGCAAAACGCGCCCTCTCGCGCGTTTTCGAACTATCGCTCAAAAATCGCTGCCCAGCGTCAGGGCCGGTCCCGATCCCGGCGCGGCATTGCCCGCGATGCGCTGTCGCCAGTCGACCGACAGCCGCATCGCGCTGCGCCCGACCGGAATCGCCGCGACCAGCGACGGACCGATATCGACCCGCATCGCGCCACGCTGGGCCCCTCCCCAGCTGCCGATGCCCAGCTTCAGCGCGCTGCCGCCGATCGTCGCCACCGGACGCAGCACCCGCGCCGCGCCATCGGCATAGGGTTCGATCCCGTCGCGCGCCACCGCGCCCGCCTGGCCATAGGCTTCGACGCCCAGCCGCCCCGGCAGCATGCGATCGACCCCGGCGATCAGGCCCAGCCCGGTGCCGCCCTGCCCGCGATCGAGTGCCACCCGGCGCTCCACCACCACTGCCACCGATGCCGCGACCGGTCGCCATTCGATCCCCAGTGCCGCCTCGCGTCCCGGCCCGGCCAGCGGCGTCGCGAGGCGTGCCGCCACCGCCGCGCGGCCATCCGCGTCGACCGGCATCCGTACGCGCACCCCCGCCTGCCCACCGCCCAGCTGCACCGGGCCGCCGGTCGCGCTGCCCGGCCGGGCGAGCGCCCACAGGCTGACCGTCATCCGCCGCTCGCCACCCGGCCGCAACCGGATCGGTGGCGGCAGGATCGGGTGCAGCGGCTCGGCCGATCCGAAACCGGCCAGTGCCAGCAGGGCGAGCTGCACCCGTGCGGGCTCGACCGGTCGCACCCGATCCGGGGATAGCCGGTGCGCCGCCGGCATGGTCGGCACGGTTCGCCGGCCCGCCATCGCCGCGACCGATACGGGCCGCCACGCTGCCGGTGCCGGCAGCCGAACCGGCGCGACGGCAGCGACCGGCGCCACCTCCGGCAATGCCAGCCGCACCCGATGCTCCGGCGGCACGCCCTCGGGCCAGAGCAGCGTCACCCGCATCCCCACCCATCCCACCGTGACCAGCGCGAGGAAGCGCAGCGGGCGTCCGCGTGCCGGACTCATGCCCCCGACAGGTCGCCGAGGTCGGGAAAGTGGTGCGCGGTCTTGTCCCACCGCACCGGCCGCCCGCGCAGGGTTCCGGCATAGCGCACCACCGCCCGCCGCGCCGCCAGCAGCGCCACGAGGTTGCCGACCAGCATCCGCGGGATCGAACGCCACGCCTCGTCCCGGCCATAGGTGCGGCGCACCAGCGTCCATCGCATCGCGATCCGCCACACCAGCAGGCACAGGTTGATCGCCAGCACCAGCTGCAACGCGGGATCGACCGGCACGGCGCTGCTGCCGCGCCACGCATGGATCACCAGCGCCAAGCCCCACGCGACCAGCGCGACATAGGCGATCGCCAGCACCGGGATCGCCAGGATCGCCCGCCGGTCGCGCATCCGCATCCAGTGGTCGCGCCACCCCCCGCCCGCCTGCCAGCCGATCCGGTCCCACCCGGCCAGTGCGATGCCGGTCATCCACCGCGCCTTCTGCCGGACGGCGGTATCGAGCGTCGCGGGGAAATAGGCGCGCACCGCGACCGGCGGCCCGCCTGGGGTTTCCAGCGCACGGACGAACAGCCCGCGGCCGCCCAGCGCGCGGACCGTCAGCCCCAGTTCGTAATCCTCGGTCAGGCTGGTTTCGTCGAACGGCAATCCGCCGCGCCGCGCGGCGATCCGCGCCAGCATCGCCCCCGCGATCGCGCACCCCACCCCCGCCAGCGGCAGTTCGGCGCCCAGCGCCCCGCGCACCGGCAACTGCCGGCCATGCGCCTCGGCGAACTCGTCGATGTAATGGCCCGATACCCAGCGCGATCCCGCATCGGCAAGCGGCAGCACCGGCAGCTGCACCGTATCGGCGCGTGCCAGCATATGGTCGTACACGCGCAGCTCCCCCGGATGCACGACATCCTCGGCATCGTGCAGCACGAAACCGGTGAACGGCCGCCCCTCGCGCCCGCCATCGGCCGATGCCGCGCTCCAGAGCGTATTGAGACAGTCGGCCTTGGTCGTCGGGCCGGGACGCGGCGTCAGCGCCAGCCGGACGCGGTCGTCCCCGGTCGCGACGGCGAAGATCGCGGCGATGGTCGCCGGGTCGTTGGGATAGGCGCCGACATAGAGCCGCCAGTCGGGATGATCGAACCGCGCCAGCGTCGTGCGCAGCATCGCGCCGATCACTGCCGATTCGTCCCATGCCGGAACCAGCACCGCCAGCCGCCCGGTACAGCCGTCGACCGGAAAATCGGCCAGCGTTGGCGCGGTCCGGCCGTGCCACCAGCGGCGGATCGTGCGCAGCAGATAGGCGATGTCGATCGCCAGGTCGTCCAGACCGCCGATCAGGAACCCGACCGCCGCGAACAACATGGTTTCGCGCGCGATGCCGTCAATCCACGGGATGGACGCATCCATGCCCCAGCCCCCGTTGCCCTGCCCCACCGCGATCTAGGCGGCATTCGTATACGCCGGCAAGGGCGTTCGCGGCGGGGCGGGGGACGGACGGCGGATTATTTGTGCAGGGCGATTGAACCGCCGGTGATTCGGGACGTTGGCGAAAACGGTCCTAAATCCCCTTTCGGGACTGGTGCCCCGCGCACCGGCCGCGCCGAGCGTATCGACGGCGCGGCCGAACCGCGGGCTTACCAGAAGAAGTTGCGGATCACGTCGATCACCCGGCCGCGCCGCTGATCGATCAGCAGCACGTCGTTGTAATGCCGCACCCAGCGCTGGTTGCCGCGCGCCGGGGGCAGGCGATAGCGGCCCGGATCGGCGATCCAGTAACGCTGTGCGTAATAGGGACGCCCGATCGCGATTCCCGGCCGGAAGCTCTGATAGCGGAACGGCGCGTTCCAGCCGCCGCGGGCATACAGGTTGCGGTGCCCCTGCCGATAGGCGCGCCAGTCGTTGCGGCCCCATGCTCGGTCGCGCAGGTCCTCGCGATATTCGCGGCGTGCGCGGTTCAGGTCGCGCCGTTCGTCGCGAATGTCGCGGCGGTCGCCATGGCGCAGCGCCTGGCGATATTCGCGGCGCTCCTCGCGAATGTCCTGCCGGTCGCGGCGCAGTTCGCGCGCCGACTGCGCCATGGCCGGCGCGGCAACGCCGGGAAGGGCGACCGTTGCCGCCAGCGCGGCCAGAATGATCTTTCGCATGGGGATTGCTCCTGTCCTCGTGATGCGAACAGGTTTGCCCGGGTCGCGCTGAACGATGCGCGAATGCGGTTGTCAGGTTTCTGAAAGGGTGGAGGCCATTCCCGAGACGGCGGAAATCCGCAAACGCCGCCGCCCGGATTCGAGCGGCAGGCGCTGCGCCTGATGGCCGCCCGCCTGCGCGAGCGCGACTTGGGTAAAGACCGGCGCCGGTCGCGCCGGATGCCCCTACCGGTTCTGCGCCGGTCCGCCGGTACCCGGCGCGCCGACCGTGCCGATATTGCCGAACAGGTCGCGGAAGAAGTTCGATTCGCGGCCCAGCGTCGGCGTCTTCTTGTCCCACGGGCTGATGCCGACGACCTGGTCGACGCCGGTACGGTCGATCGCGGTCACGTTGCCCGCCTGGTCGAAACTGATCTTCAGCGTCGTCTGATCGGCGGCACGCGGGCGATTGAACGCCAGATTGCGGCTGTCGCGCGACAAATAGAACCACTCGCGGTCGGAAAACTGCCCGACGAAGGTCGGCGTGCCCAGCGTCTGTAACACCGACTGGCGGGTGTCGACGCCCGGCTGCACCGCGTTGACCAGATCGGGATCGATGACATAGCCCTGATGGCTGCGCAGCTTCGTGCAGCCTCCCAGGCCCGCCGCGGCACAGGCGATCATCAGCGCCACTGCGCCACGGGTGGGGAAGCGAACCATAAAATCTCCGTCCAGCGAACGCGCGACCGGGTCGCGCGATTGCATCGCGCGGCCACGCGTTCAATATGACGGACCCGCGTTATCCACAAGCGCGCCCTTTGCCTGTCCGGAGAGTCATGCGTCTGCCCCGCCTGTTCCGCCGCGAACCGCCGCCGCGCGTCGCCGCCACCCTGTACGACGCCGTCGTCACCCGTGGCCGGATGCCGCACTGGTATCTGGCCGGCGGCGTGCCCGACACGCTCGACGGACGGTTCGACATGATCGCCGCGGTGCTGGCGATGGTGATGCTGCGACTGGAAGGCGAGGGGGCCGGCGCCGCGCCCGCCGCGTCGCTGGGCGAATGCTTCGTCGACGACATGGACGGACAGCTGCGGCAGATCGGGTTCGGCGACATGGTCGTCGGCAAGCATATCGGGCGGATGATGGCGGCGCTTGGCGGGCGGCTGGGGGCGTATCGCGACGGCCTTGCCGACGGCACGCTCGACGCCGCGCTGGTGCGCAACCTGTATCGCGGGGTCGAGCCCGATCCGGCGGCGCTCACCCATGTCGCCACTGAACTTCGCACGTTCCGTGCCGCGCTGGCCCCGGTATCGGTCGACGATCTTCTATCCGGAAAGCTGCCATGAACCCCGAATTCCACCGTCCCGTCCGCATCGACCAGATCGGCGAGGGCGAACTGCGACAGCGGATCGCTGCCGATGCCGACGAACGTCGCCGGCTGGCGGGCCGGTTCGGCCTGCTCGAACTCGATGTGCTGACCGCCGACTACAGCCTGCGCCGCGATGCCGGCGGAATCTTCGCGACCGGGCGCTTGCAGGCAAGGGTCGCGCAACCCTGCGTCGCCAGCGGCGAACCGGTGCCCGAATCGGTCGACGAACCCTTCACCCTGCGCTTCCTGCCCGAAGGCAGTGTCGACAGCAGCGAGCTGGAGCTCGACGACGATGCGATGGACACGATGTTCTACGCCGGGGCATCGATCGATCTCGGCGAGGCGGCGGCCGAAACGCTCGCGCTGGCGCTCGACCCCTATCCCCGCAGCCCCCATGCGGAGGCCGCGCTGCGCGCCGCGGGGGTGCTGAAGGAGGAAGAGGCGGGACCGATGGCGGCGCTGGGCGGTCTGGCCGACCTGCTGAAGAAATAGGGGCGGGGGGTCAGCCGATCCCCCGCGCCAGCAGCGTGGCGATCAGGTCCGCCACCTCCTCGGGCGTGCGGTCCTCGTCCCATACGCCGTAGCGCAGGCCGAGGAACACGTTCATTCCCATGATCGCCCAGGCGTGGACCTCCGCGCGGGGATCGTCGGTCGTGCCACGCAACCGCGCCGCGATGCGATCCGCCGTCGTCGAATAATGCCGCCGGAAGCTCGCCGGATCGACGAACTCGGCCTCGTCGATGATGCGGTAGATTTCCTTGTGCGTCCGTACGAAGCGGATGAACTCGAGCAGCCCGGCACGCTCCGCCGCGATCCGCCCGTCGGCCTGCGCGATCGCCGGGGCGACATGGTCGCGCACCTGCGCCGACATGTCGGCGACCAGTGCCCGGAACACCGCGTCCTTCGAATCGAAATAGGTGTAGAAACTGCCCAGCGCCACGCCGGCGCGCCGCGTGATCCCGCTGATCGATCCCTCGTGGAACCCCTTTTCGCCGAACTCGATCGCGGCGGCGTCGAGGATCGCGCGCTGCGTCCGGCGGCCACGTTCGGTCCGCGGCACCTTGTCGTGGGGCAGGTCCGCCCCGGCAGCGTCGGTGCCCATCGATTTTCTCTCCCTCGCTCCGGATCAAGTTGAAACCCGGTTCAGCTTTCAGTATAGCGAAGCGCAACGACGTACAACCCGGCCAACGGGTGGCGTCCACATCAGGGAGAGGTCGATGCACCGCACGTTCGCAATCCGCGCCAGCCTGCTGATCGGGGCGGCGCTCGTCGCATCGCCCGCGCTGGCGCAAACCACCGAAACCCCGCCGGAAACACCGGCCGAAACGGCATCGGCCGTCGCGGATCAGGGCGATGGCGACATCGTCGTCACCGCGCGGCGTCGTGCCGAAAGCGTCATCGACGTGCCGATCGCGATGTCGGTGGTGACCGGCGACCAGCTGACCCGCACCGGGGCGGTCGATATCACCGCGCTGCAGGACAAGACCCCGAACCTGACGCTGCAGATCGCGCGCGGATCGAACTCCACCCTGATCGCCTTCAGCCGCGGCGTCGGGCAGCAGGACCCGCTCTGGGGCTTCGAACCCGGTGTCGGCCTGTATCTCGACGACGTCTATGTCGCCCGGCCTCAGGGCGCGGTGCTCGACATCTTCGACGTGGAACGGGTGGAGGTGCTGCGCGGGCCGCAGGGTACGCTGTACGGCCGCAACACCATCGGCGGCGCGATCAAATACGTCACGAAGCGGCTGGGCCACGACTATGCCGCCACCGCCCGTGCATCCTATGGTGCGTACAACCAGTTCGATCTGGTGGGACAGGTGACCGTGCCGATCGGTGATACCTTCGCGATCGGCGGCGCGATCGCCCGCTACAAGCGCGACGGTTACGGCACCAACCTGACTACCGGTGCCGACCAGTATGACAAGGATGTGCTGGCCGCGCGCGTCTCGGCCGAATGGACCCCGACCGATCGCATCTTCGTACGCGTCGCCGGCGACCGCACGCTCGACCGGTCGAACCCGCGCCACGGCACCCGGCTGCTGCCCAACGGCACCGATGCGCGCTATGCCCCGACCGGCAACGTCTACGATACCCGCGCCGGGGTCGGCGACCGCAACCGGGTGGTGGCGCAGGGGCTGTCGCTGACCGGCGAGTTCCAGTTGTCCGACCTGCTGACCTTCAAGTCGATCAGCGCGTATCGCGAAGGCGCTACCAACACCGTCATCGATTTCGACAACACCGTCCTGCCGACGCTGGACGTGCCCGCCGAATATGACGACTGGCAGTTCACGCAGGAATTGCAGCTGCTGGTCCAGGGCGAACGGGTGCAGGGCGTCGTCGGCCTCTACTACCTCGATGCCGACGCATCGGGCGCGTTCGACACGGTGCTCGGCCTCGCCAACACCACCACGCTGACATCGGGCGCGGTAAGGACGAAAAGCTATGCCGCGTTCGGCGACGTCAGCGTCGACGTGACCGACCGGCTGAAGGTGTCGGCGGGCCTGCGCTATACCAGGGACGACAAGACCGGCACCGTCTTCCGCCGCAACTATACCGGCATCCGGTCGCCGCAATTCGGCAATGCCGCCGCCGTGCCCGGCCTGATCCGCACCAACTACACCAACGACCGCAGCTTCGACCAGTTCACCCCGCGCCTGTCGATCGCCTACGAACCGCGGCAGGACCTGAACCTGTATGCGTCATGGGGGCGGGGGTTCAAATCGGGCGGATTCGACATGCGCGGCGACGCGGTGTTCACGCCGACGACCGTGAACGGCTACGACCCCGAAAAGATCACCAGCTACGAAGTGGGGATGAAGGGCGCGTTCCTCGACCGGACGCTGTTCCTGAACATGGCCGGATATTATTCGCGCTACACCGACCAGCAGGTCACGATCCAGGTGCCCAACGTCGCCGGCGGCATCGCCAGCTTCGTCGACAATGCGGGCAAGGCGGACATTTACGGGCTGGAGATCGAGGGGCGGGTGGTCCCGTCGCGCAATCTCTCCGCGCAGGTGTCGTTCGGCTACACCAATGCCGATTACAAGGAATTCCTGACGTTCATCGGCGGCGGCACCACGCCGGTCGACGTCGCGAACCAGCGCGTGTTCCAGAACACGCCGGAATTCACCGCCGCCGCGTCGTTCACCGCCTCGACCGATCTTGCCGGCGGCGCGCTGTCGGTGACGCCCGAAGTCACGCTGCGCAGCGACTATTCGCTGTTCGAAATCCCGACGCCCGCACTCGATCAGGACGGCTATGCGCTGGTCAACGCCTCGGCCAACTGGATTTCGGGCAATGGCCGCTACCGGCTGGGGGTGGCGCTGCGCAACCTGACTGACCAGCGCTACCGGGTCGGCGGCTACAACTTCCCCGGCGCGCTCTTCGGCAACTCGATCATCGGCTATTACGGCCCGCCGCGCACCGCGACCGCGACGTTCGAGGTGAAGTTCTGAGCCGAAGCTCCTCCCCGTTGCGCGGGGAGGGGGACCGCGGCCGAAGGCGGTGGTGGAGGGGGCCGTCCACCTCCACAACGGTTGCGTGTGGGGCGACACCCCGCCACCAGCTACGCATGGTCCCCCTCCCCGCGGAGCGGGGAGGATTTATAAGGCCAACATGAAGAACCCCCGCCTCACCCTCGCCATGTTGCTGCTGGTCTACAGCTTCAACTTCCTCGACCGGCAGATCCTGTCGATCCTTGCCCAGCCGGTGCAGCGCGACCTCGGCCTCGACGACGGACAGATGGGGATGCTGGGCGGTCTCGCCTTCGCCGCGCTGTATTCGACGCTGGCGATCCCGCTGGCGCTGATCGCCGACCGCACCAGCCGCACCTGGGTCATCACCATCAGCCTCGGCGTGTGGAGCGCGTTCACCGCGCTGTGCGGGCTGGCGCAGAATTTCACGCAGATGTTCCTGTTCCGCCTCGGCGTCGGCGTGGGGGAGGCGGGCGGCGTCGCCCCGTCCTATGCGCTGATCGCCGACACCTTCCCCCCCGAACGCCGCGCCCGCGCGCTGGCGATCTATTCGCTGGGCATTCCGCTGGGCGCGGCGGGCGGCGTGCTGCTCGGCGGCTATATCGCGCAGGCGGTGGAGTGGCGCACCGCCTTCTACACCGTCGGGCTGACGGGGATCGTCATCGCGCCGTTCTTCCGCCTGCTGGTGAAGGACCCGCCGCACCCGCCCGCCACCGCCGATCGCATTCCGGTAGGCCGCGTCTTCGGCATTCTCGCGCGCAAGCCCGGCTTCTGGCTGCTCGCCTTCGGCGCGGCGGCGGGGTCGATGTGCGGTTACGGCGTCGGCTTCTGGCTGCCCAGCCTGATGATGCGCAGCTTCGGCCTCGACCTGATCCAGACCGGACAGTTCTTCGGCGCGCTGCTGCTGACCGGCGGGGTCGCGGGCATCCTGCTCGGCGGATCGCTGGGCGACCGGCTGGGTGCGCGCGACAAGCGCTGGTACGCGCTGCTGCCCGCGCTCTGCTATGTGCTGGGCACGCCATTGTTCATCGCCGGGGTGCTGTCGGGCGGCTGGGTGGCCGCCTTCGCGCTGTTCGTGATCCCGCAGGCGCTGGTCTATGTCTGGCTCGGTCCGGTGCTGACAGCCGTCCAGCACCTCGTCCCGGCGCATATGCGCGCCACGGCGTCAGCCTGCTTCCTGCTCATCAACAACCTGATCGGGCTGGGTCTGGGCAGCTGGGTCGTCGGACAGCTGTCGAAGGGCCTGGCCCCGGCCTATGGCAGCGAATCGCTGCGCTACGCCATCGCGGTGGCACTGTGCCTGTATCTGGTCGCCGGTGCGCTGATGGCCCTCGCCAGTCGCAGGCTGGAGCGCGACTGGGTGGCGTGACCCACTGGGTCCCGGCCACGAACGTCACCCCGGCATAGGCTGGGTTCTCCCGGTTCGGGGCAGGACAAGAGCCGCAAGAGACCCCAGCCTCCGCCGGGGTGACGTCGGGGCGCCTACCGCTCCCGCGTCGCCGCGAACGTCACCTTCGCATAGCGGTCGGCGATATACCCTACCTCCCACGCGCTCTTGGCCAGAAACACCGGATTCCCGTCGCGATCCTTCGCCATCGCGCTGCGATGCAGGTCGGTAAACGCCTTCAGGTCCGCCGGATCGGCCGCCGACACCCATCGCGCCGTCTCGAACGGCGCCATTTCCAGCCCCGCCGCGACCTTGTATTCCACCTCCAGCCGGCTCAGCAGCACTTCGAGCTGCAACTGCCCGACCACGCCGATGACCCAGTTCGACCCGATGTCGGGATAGAAGACCTGCGTCACCCCTTCCTCGGCCATGTCGTCCAGCGCTTTGCGCAACTGCTTGGTCTTGGTCGGGTCCTTCAGCACCACGCGGCGCAGGATTTCGGGCGCGAAGTTGGGCAGCCCGGTGAAGCGCACATCGGCCCGCTCGGACAGCGTATCGCCCACTCGCAGCGTCCCGTGGTTGGGAATCCCGATGATGTCGCCTGGATAGGCCTCATCCGCCAGCTCGCGTTCGCGCGCGAAGAACAGGATCGGCGAATGGATCGCGATCGGCTTGCCGTGCCCCGACGGGGTCAGCTTCATGCCGCGTTTGAACACCCCCGAACACAGCCGCATGAACGCGATCCGGTCGCGGTGGTTGGGGTCCATGTTCGCCTGCACCTTGAACACGAAGCCGGTCACGCGATCGTCGGTCGGCTCGACGGCGGCCGGTTCGGCGGGCTGCGCGCGGGGCGGGGGGGCGTGGCGCGCGATGGCATCGATCAGCGAATCGACACCGAACTCCTTCAGCGCCGACCCGAAATAGACCGGGGTCAGGTCGCCTGCGCGGTACGCCGCGCCGTCGAAGCTGGCATAGCCGCCAGTCGCCAGTTCGGCCTCTTCGCGCAACCGCTCGGCGCCCTCCGCCGACAGCACGCTGTCGATCCGTTCGTCGTCAAGGCCCGTGAACTGCTCGACCTTGCCCTGAAAATCCTTGGTCCCGGCCTCGGGCTGCAACAGCCGGTTGTCGACCAGATCGTAAATCCCCTCGAACTGCCCGCCCATGCCCGCCGGCCACGTCATCGGGCACACGTCGAGTTGCAGCATGTCGGCGACCTCGTCGAGCAACTCGAACGGGTCGCGGCCTTCGCGATCGACCTTGTTGACGAAGGTGATGATCGGCACGCTGCGCAACCGGCACACTTCGAACAGCTTGCGCGTCTGCGGCTCGATGCCCTTGGCGGCGTCGATCACCATCACCGCCGAATCGACGGCGGTCAGCGTGCGGTATGTGTCCTCGGAAAAGTCCTCGTGGCCCGGCGTGTCGAGCAGGTTGAAGGTGAGGCCGTTCCGTTCGAACGTCATCACCGACGACGTGACCGAAATCCCGCGCTGCTGCTCGATCTTCATCCAGTCCGACCGCGCGCGCCGCGCCTGTCCGCGTGCCTTGACCTCACCCGCCAGATGGATCGCACCGCCGAACAGCAGCAGCTTTTCGGTCAGCGTGGTCTTGCCGGCGTCGGGGTGGGAAATGATCGCGAAGGTGCGGCGATCGGAAATATGGTCCATCGCCGGCCTTTAGGGCCGCGGGGGGAGGGCGGCAAGATTGGGGTTGGAAGAGAGGGGTTCACGCGAAGGCGCGAAGGCGCGAAGGCGCGAAGGCGCGGAGACAAGAAGGAATATTTTCGCGCAAAGGGGCGAAGGACGCAGAGGGGTTGCGTTATGGGACACCGGCTGCCTCCGGCAGACCGTTACTGCGGTTGCAGCGAAGAGAAGGCCGCTGGCGCGGCGGAGCTTTCCCCGCGGACGCAACCTCTTTGCGTCCTTTGCGCCTTTGCGCGAAATCCAACTCTTCTTCGCGTCTCCGCGCCTTCGCGTGAAAATCAACCCTTCAACGTCACCGACATCGCCGCCCGATGCGACTGCCCCGGCGCAACCCGGTGGATACCCGGCTTGTCGAAGATGTTCCCGGTAAACCCCTCCGGGTCGGCGATCCCGTCCCACGGCTCGATGCAGACGAACGCCGCCCCCGGCTTGGTCCACACCCCCAGCTTCGGCATTCCCGGAAAGTCGACGCGCAACTGCGGGCCGTCCGCCGCGCCATAGGTCACGCTGTCGCTGTGGACGGGATCGAATACCAGCGCATCGTCGGCGAACAGCGCGTCGGTCAGGTGCAGCACCCGCCCGTCGAGCGGGCTCGGCCGCCGCTCCGCCGCGATCGTGCCATTGGCGGCGATCGCGGCGACGGTGCCAACTTCGGTGTCCGAAAACACCATCCGGTGCGCTGTCCGGTCGTATCCGTAAGGCAGCGGCCACGCGAACGCCGGGTGGAACCCGATGCTCGCCGGCAGGTCGCGGTCGCCGGTATTGGTCACCGACACCGCGGTATGCAGGGTGGCGCCCTCCAGCCGATGTTCCACGTGAAGCGTGAAGCCGAACGGATAGACCGCCCGCGTCCCGGCATCGTCGGTCAGTTCGTACCGCACGGAAACGTCGTTCTGCGCAACCTTCGCGAACATCCGCCGCCGCGCAAAGCCGTGCTTGCCCAGCGTGTAGGCCTCGCCATCCACCCGGTACGTGTCGTCCTGCAACGCGCCGATGATCGGGAACAGGATCGGCGCGTGGCCGGTCCAGAACGCCGGATCGGCATCGGTCATCAGCTCGCGCCCCGCCGCATCCTTGAGCGAATGCAACTCCGCGCCCAGCGGATCTATCGTCGCCGTCAGCACGCCGTTGGTCAGCACCACGCTCATGCGCGCAGGCTCGCGCCGACCTTCGCCGCGGCGGCGACGATCTTGTCGGAGATTGCCTTCAGCTCGGGATCGGTGAAGCTCCTCGACCCCGGTTGCAGCGTCACCTCGATCGCGAGGCTCTTGTGCCCCGGCTCGACTCCCTGCCCGGCGAACACGTCGAACAGCCGCGCATCGACGATCGCCGCCTTGTCCGCGCCACGCACCGCGCGCACCAGCTGGTCGCCCGCCAGACTGTCGGCCACGAGGAACGCGAAGTCGCGCGTCACCGCCTGCAACGCCGGCGGGGCATAGGCGGCGCGCATGAACCCGCTGCCGCGCTTTGCCGGCAGGGCGTCGAGATAGATTTCCGCCGCCACCGCGCCCGCGCCCAGGTCGAACGCCTTGGCGGTGACCGGGTGCAGCACGCCGAAGCTCGCCAGCACCGTCTTCGGCCCCAGCCTGAGCGTCGCCGACTGCCCCGGATGGAACACGTCACCCGCACCGTCCATCACCTGCAAATTCGCCACCGGTGCGCCCGCCGCCTCGAGCAGTGCCAGCACCTCGCTCTTGGCATCGAACGCGTCAAAGCCCTGCGCCTTGCCGCCGCGCCAGCCGCGCGCGGTCCGCTCGCCCGCGAACACGATGCCCAGCGTCATCCGCTCGCCATCGGCCAGATAGCGCCGCCCGATCTCGAACAACCGCACGCTGCTCGCGCCCCGCTTCAGGTTGCGCGCCGCCGCGCTCAACAATCCGGGCAGCAGCGACGGGCGCATCACCCGCATGTCGCTGGCGATCGGGTTCACGACCTCCCATGCGCCGCCACCGAACGGGGCGGCTTCGTCGTCGGCGATGAAGCTCCACGTGATCGCCTCGGCCAGCCCGCGCGCCGCCGCGGCGCGCCGCATCCGCCGTTCCAGCTTCTGTTCCGCCGTCGCGGTCGGCACCGCCACGCCCGCCGGGCGATCGAGCGGGGTGGAGGGAACCTTGTCGAGCCCCTCGATCCGGATCACTTCCTCGACCAGATCGGCGGTGCCGTCGACATCGCGCCGCCACGACGGAACCGTCACCTGCCAGCCGTCACCGACGGCGAAGCCCAGCCGTTCCAATATGTCGCGCTGCCGGTCCTCGGCCACGTCCAGCCCGCCCAGCGTCGCGACGCGCTCCGGCTGATGGACGATGACGCGCGGTTCGGTCGGCGGCGATCCCGCCCTGGTCACGCCACTGGCGGTGCCGCCACACAGTTCGACGACATAGTTCGTCGCGATCGCCAGCCCGGCGTCGAGGAACGCCGGATCGACCCCGCGTTCGAACCGGGTGCGCGCATCGCTGGTCAGCGTCAGCTTCTGGCCCGTGCGCGCGATCGCCTCCGGCGTGAAATACGCACATTCGATCAGCACGTCGGTGGTCGCCGCCGACACGCCCGAATGCTCGCCGCCCATGATCCCGCCGATGTCGTGCACCGCCGAAGCGTCGGCGATCACCGTCTCGCCACCGTCCAGCGTGTACGACTTGCCGTTCAGCGCCACGACGCTCTCGCCCGGCTTCGCCTGCCGCGCCACCAGCCCGCCGTCCAGCCTGGCCATATCATAGACGTGCAGCGGCCGGCCCAGATCGAACATCACGTAATTGGTGATGTCGACCAGCGTCGAGATCGGCTTCTGCCCGATCGCGGTCAGCCGGCGGCGCATCCATTCGGGTGCCTCGCCATTGGTGAGGCCACGCACTGCCTGCGCATGGAAGGCCGGGCAACCCGCCGCATCCTCGACCCGCACGTCTGGCCCGCCGCCTTCGCCCGCGACCACCGGCACCGCCAGCGGCTTGAGCGTGCCGTATCCGG
Organism: Bacillus sp. 2B10; assembly: GCA_003946805.1. Classification (GTDB taxonomy): domain Bacteria; phylum Pseudomonadota; class Alphaproteobacteria; order Sphingomonadales; family Sphingomonadaceae; genus Sphingomonas. The sequence continues at coordinate 92,578 of RPSH01000003.1, forward strand.
CCGCCGCGAGGTCGCGCGCGATGCCGCGCACGCCCATGCAATCCTGCCGGTTCGGCGTGACGCTGACGTCGATGACCGGATCGTCCAGCCCGGCCCAGGCGGGGAAGGGGGTGCCGACCGGCGCGTCGGCGGGCAGCTCGATGATCCCGTCATGATCCTCGCCCAGCTCCAGCTCGCGCGTCGAACACATCATGCCGTTCGATTCGACGCCGCGGATCGCCGCGACCTTCAGCACCATGCCGTTCGCCGGCACCGTAGCGCCCGGCATCCCGAACACACCGATCAACCCAGCGCGGGCGTTGGGCGCGCCGCACACCACCTGCAACGGGCCGTCACCGGCATCGACGGAGAGGACCTGCAACTTGTCCGCCTGCGGATGCGGCTCCGCCGTCAGAACGCGGGCGATGCGGAAGGCGCCGAGCTTCTCGCCCGGATTCTCGACGCCCTCGACCTCCAGCCCGATGCGGGTCAGTGCGCCCAGGATCGTGTCGAGCGATGCGTCGGTGTCGAGATGCTGGTGCAGCCAGCCAAGCGTGAACTTCATGCGCCTACTCCCCCCGACAGCGTGGGGACGTCCAGCGCCGCGAAGCCATAATGTTTCAACCAGCGCAGGTCGCCGTCGAAGAACGGGCGCAGGTCGTCCATGCCGTATTTCAGCATCGCAAGGCGATCGACGCCGGTGCCGAACGCGAAGCCCTGCCACTCGTTCGGGTCGAGGCCGCACGCCGCGATGACCTTCGGGTGGACCATGCCGCTGCCCAGCACTTCCATCCAGCCGCCATTGCCCCCGGCCGGGTCGCCGCCGACGACGCGGCGGCCCTTCTCGATGGTATAGCCGACATCGACCTCGGCCGATGGTTCGGTGAAGGGGAAATAGCTGGGGCGCAGGCGCAGGACGATGTCGTCACGCTCGAAATACGCCTTCAGGAACGTCTCCAGCGTCCATTTGAGATGCCCCATATGGATGCCGCGATCGATCACCAGTCCCTCGATCTGGTGGAACATCGGCGTGTGGGTCGCGTCGCTGTCGCTGCGATAGACCCGCCCCGGTGCGATGATGCGGATCGGCGGCTGCCGCGTCATCATCGTGCGGATTTGCACCGGACTCGTATGGGTGCGGAGCACGAACCGCTGCGCGGTTCGATCATGCTCCGGACCGGCCGGCGGTGCGCCAGCCCCGTCCGACGGCGACGGGCTTTGCCCGGCGCGGGTCGATTGGGACGCGCCGGTGGCGGAGCCACCGGCGTCGGACGCTGCCTCGGCAGCGCCGGCCGCGCTTGCAGTTTCCTCGCCCTGCGGGCTTCGGCGCTGCGCGTAGAACGTATCATGCATCGCGCGCGCCGGATGCGTCTCCGGAATGTTGAGCGCGGTAAAATTGTGCCAGTCGTCCTCGATCTCCGGCCCCGTCGCGACGGCAAAGCCCAGATCGGCGAAGATCTCCGCCAGTTCGTCCATGACCTGACTGACCGGATGCACCCCGCCCGCCGCGACGCGATCGACCGGCAGCGTCAGGTCGACCCGCTCCGACGCCAGCTTCGCCGCCAGCGCGTGGGCTTGGAGGTCCGCCTTGCGCGCGCCGATCGCCGCCGTCACCGCTTCGCGCAGCGCGTGGATGCCCGGCGCGACGGTCTGGCGTTCGTCGGGCGACAGGCCGCCCAGCGTCTTGAGCAGGCCGGTGATCGCCCCCTGCTTGCCCAGCGCATGGACACGCACCGCCTCCAGCGCGTCGATGCCGGCGGAAGCATCGATGGCGGCGAGCAGGTCGGCACGCAGTTGGTCGAGATCGGGGGTCACGGTCGCTCCGGTGGTCGGGATAGGCGACCGGCTTTATTGCGGAACGGCGGCGAAGCCTAGCCCCGTGGACAGGTCGTGCCAGTGGGGGTTGGTGGTTTCGATCAGCGTCAGCTTCCAGTTACGCTGCCATTCCTTGATCCGCTTCTCGCGCTGGATCGCGGTTTCCATCGTGTCGTGGCGTTCGAACCAGACGAGACGATGGCAGTTGTTGCGGCGGGAGAAGCCGTTGAAGGTGCCGGTGCGGTGCTGGTGGATGCGCTGGGGCAGGTTGCTGGTGACGCCGGTGTAGATGGTGCCATGCCGGCCGCTCGCCACGATGTAGACGCATGGCTCGCGGACGATGCTCATCGCTTCGACATAACCCTTCCGTCATCCCGACGAAAGTCGGGATCCATGGACGAGGTGTGGTTGATGGTGCGCGCCACCGTTAGCGTCGTGTGTCCATGGATCCCGGCCTTCGCCGGGATGACGAAGCTAGGCCCGCAACCGGAAAACACGAAAAACGCCGGCGGGTTACCCCACCGGCGTTTCTCATCCCTCAAACAGAAACCGTGCGCTTTACGCGGCGGCCTGTTCCGGCAGGGCGGCCTTCGCCTGCGCGACGATCGCCTTGAAGGCGGCTTCCTCGTGCATCGCGATATCGGCCAGGACCTTCCGGTCGAGTTCGATGCCGGCCAGCTTGCAGCCGTGCATGAACTGCGAATAGGTGATGCCTTCCGCGCGGACACCGGCGTTGATGCGCTGGATCCACAGGCCGCGGAAGGTCCGCTTCTTCACCTTGCGGTCGCGGTAGGCGTACTGACCGGCCTTTTCGACGGCCTGGCGCGCGATGCGGATCGTGTTCTTGCGACGGCCATAATAGCCCTTCGCCTGATCCAGAATCCGCTTGTGCTTCGCCTTGGTGGTCGTGCCGCGCTTGATACGTGCCATGCTTCAGTACTCCTTAACGCAGACCGTAGGGCGCCCACGCCTTGACACGGGCGGTGTCGGCGTCGGCGAGGACCGAAGTCCCGCGGTTCTGGCGGATGTACTTCGCGTTGTGCGAGATCAGGCGGTGGCGCTTGCCCGCGACACCGTGCTTGATCTTGCCGGTGGCGGTGAGCTTGAAGCGCTTCTTCACGCCGCTCTTGGTCTTGAGCTTGGGCATTTTGGTCTCCTCGTGAATCACGACGTGCGGATTGCCGCGGCAGCCCCAGATGGCCGGGCGAATCCCTTGAAAGGTCGTGGAAAGAGCGCGCCCCTAACCCGCCTGGTCACAAAACGCAACAACCGGAACTCGTTTCGCCTGCGAACGGTTGGGATGCGATGGCCGACGTTTCCGAAACTGCCGGCGCACCCGTCGCCCCCCGCCGCCGCGACTGGCGACGCATCGCGCTGCGGACGCTGCTCGGGATCGTCGCGGCGGTCTTCCTCGCATGGGCAGTCCTGTTCGTGACGAAGGGCCGGTTCCTGAAGGGCACGTTCGAACGGATCGCCTCGTCGCAGAGCGGGCGGACGGTGCGCGTTGCCGGCGATTTCCAGTTCTACTTCAACCCGCTGAACCTGAAATTCTTGGCAGAGGGGCTGTCGGTATCGAATCCGGACTGGGCGGGCGGCGGCAATGTGTTCGAAGCGAAGAAGCTCGACAGCTCGGTCGCCACGCTCACCTTCCTGTTCGGGCGGCGGCGGGTGAACTGGCTGGAGCTCGACGGCGCGCGCGCCGACCTGCACTGGGATGCCGCGCGGCGGCGCAATACCTGGACGTTCGGCGACCCGAACCGGCGCGGCAAGAAGCTGGAGCTGCCGATCGTGCGCAGCGGCAGCTTTCGCGACACGCGCATCCGCTATCGCGACCCGCAGTTCCGGCTCGACGGGACGTTCGACCTCGCGCCCGCGACCACGGCAGGCGCGCAATTCGAACGCGCGATCCGGGCGACCGGGCGCGGTACGGTGCGCGGGCGGCCGTTCCGCCTGACCGGCGAGCTGCAGTCGCCCAATGCGACGATCCGCGGCGGCCAGAACCGGCTGACCGCGCGGATCGAGGTGGCGCGGTCGGTCGCGATCCTTGCCGGTACGCTGCCCGGGCCGACCGAACTCGACGGATCGAACCTCGCCGTCCGCCTGCGCGGTCGCAACCTTGCCGAAGTGTTCGCGGTGCTGGGCATCATCACCCCGAACACGCGCACCTATCGCCTGACCGGGCGAATGACGAAGGACGGCGCCGACTGGAAGTTCACGCGGCTGCGCGGGACCTTCGGCGACAGCGATCTGGCGGGCAGGCTGACCGTGACGCAGCGCGAGCCGCGCCTGCTGCTGACCGCCGACCTGACCTCGCGCACGCTCGACATCGTCGATATGTCGGCGTTCGTCGGCTACGACCTCGAACGCGTCGAGGCGCAGGGCGCGGCGGGCGTGATCGAGCGGCGGGGTGGCGTACCGCGGCTGCTGCCCGACGCGAAGCTGAACGTGGAGGCGCTGCGAAATTTCGATGCGAAGGTCCGTTATCAGGTCGGCACCGTCCGCGCGCGCAGCCTGCCGGTGTCGAACGTCGACCTGACGCTGGACCTGAACGACCGGCTGCTCAAGCTGTCGCCGATGACCTTCGCCATGGCGCGCGGCAATGTCGCGTCGGACATCGTCATCGACGCGCGCCGTCGGCCTGCGGTCACCGATTACGACATCCGCCTGTCGCCGACGCCGATGGGGCGGCTGCTTGCCGGCTGGGGTGTCGCGGAAGCGGGCACTACCGGGACCGTGAAGGGGCGGGTCAAGCTGACCGGGACCGGCGATACCGTACAGGAGTCGCTGGCCAGCTCGAACGGGCGGATCGCGATCATCCTGCCCGCCGGCAGCTTCTGGACGCGCAACATCCAGTTGTCCGAACTCGACCTCGGCACCTTCGCGCAGAAGATGTTCGAGGGGAAGCTGAAGGAACCGGTGCGGATCAATTGCGGCCTGATCGGCTTCTCGGTGCGCGGCGGGGTGGCGGCGGCGGACCCGATCCTGATCGATACGCAGAAGAACGTCATGATCGGCCGCGGGGGGTTCAGCTTCCGCAATGAATCGATCGATCTTGCCTTCCGCGCCGATTCCAAACGATTCTCGCTGTTCGCCGGCCAGTCGCCGGTCGGGGTCGGCGGGTATTTCGCCGAGCCGCGTTACTCGGTCGTCAGCCCCGAACTGCTCAGCCGTGCCGGTGCCGGGCTTGGTCTCGCGTTGGTGGCGACGCCGGTGGCGGGGGTGCTCGCGTTCGTCGATCCGGGCGACGCGAAGGGCGCGGCGTGTGGCCCCATCCTCACCGGCGCAACGGCGCGTGCCCAGCGGACCAAGGGTGGCGAGGCACGCGACGATGTCGGGCGGGGGACTACCGCCAAGGCGGAGGACGGTCGCTCGAACCGGGGCGAGCGGAAGGAACAGCGGAAGAAGTTTCTCGGGATTTTCTGATTTCCACGCGAAGGCGCGAAGGCGCGGAAAGAAGAAGGTAGATTTCGCGCAGAGACGCGGAGGCGCAGAGGGGTTGCGTTCGCGGCAAGGTCGGCCGCGTTAGCGGCTCTCAATCTGCGTTGCAGCGCAAGACATCGTCTGCCGAACGCAACCGGTCGCCCGGGGCGGGACCTCTCTGCGGCTCTGCGCGAAATCTACCTTTTTGAACCTTCTTCGTGCCTTCGCGCCTTCGCGTGAAATCACAAAATCCCCGGAAACGCCCCGCCATCGATCAACAGGCTCTGCCCGGTAATGAAGCCGGCCTTGTCCGAACACAGGAACGCACAGGCCGCCCCGAATTCGGCCGGATCGCCGATCCGCTTCGCCGGGATCGCCTCCGCCCGCTTCGCCTTTTCCTCGGCCGCCGTGGTGCCGTTCTTCGCCGCCGCCGCCTCGCTTATCGACGCGATGCGGGCGGTGTCGAACGATCCGGGCAGCAGGCCGTTGATGGTGACGTTCGCATGTGCCACCGACCGTGCGATCCCCGCGACGAAGCCGGTCAGGCCGGCGCGTGCGCCGCTCGACAGGTCGAGGCCGGGCAGCGGCATCTTGACCGAGCCCGACGTGATGTTGACCACTCGGCCGAAACCCCGTTCGGCCATGCCGGGCAGCACCGCCTGGATCAGCAGGGCAGGGGTGACGAAGTTCGACTCGACGCCGGCGCGGATGCCGTCCGCATCGAGTTCGGTGTAGGGCTTCACCGGCGGGCCGCCATTGTTGTTGACCAGAATGTCGGGGTCCGGACAGGCGGCGAGCAACGCGGCGCGGCCGTCTTCGCTCGACAGGTCGGCGACCACCTCGGTCACGGTCACCCCGCTCTCGGCACGGATGGCCGCGGCGGTGGCCTTCAGCTTTTCCGCATCGCGTCCGTTGACGACGACATCCACCCCGGCGCGCGCGAGTTCGAACGCGCAGGCGCGGCCGAGGCCCGCGCTCGACGCGCACACGATCGCCTTGCGGCCGGCAATTCCCAGATCCATGCTTGGTCCCCTATTTCTTCAGGCGCCATCCGGTGCGGAAGATCACGGTGATGACGGCGACGCACAGTATCAGGAAACCGAACGTCGCCCCCAGGCTGGCGCCGACCGACACGTCGCCCGCGCCGAAGAAGGTCCAGCGGAACCCGCTGATGAGATAGACGATCGGGTTGAACAGGCTGATCGTCCGCCACACGCCCGGCAGCATGTCGATCGAGTAGAAGGCGCCGCCGAGGAAGGTCAGCGGCGTGACCACCAGCAGCGGAATCACCTGCAACTGTTCGAACCCCTTGGCCCACAGCCCCAGGATGAAGCCGAACAGGCAGAAGGTCGTCGCGACCAGCAGCAGATAGCACAGCGCCCAGAACGGGTGCGCCACGGTCACGTCGACGAACAGGTGCGCCGTGGCGAAGATCACCAGCGCCACGATCACCGACTTGCTCGCCGCCGCCCCGACATAGCCGACCAGCGTTTCCAGCGTGGAGATCGGGGCGGAGAGCAGTTCATAGATCGTCCCCGACCATTTCGGCATGAAGATGCCGAAGCTGGCGTTGAAGATGCTTTCGGTCAGCATCGTCAGCATCATCAGCCCCGGCACGATGAACGCGCCGTACGGCACGCCGCCGACCTCGGTCATGCGGCTGCCGATCGCGGTGCCGAAGACGACGAAATACAGCGACGTCGTGATGACCGGCGTCATCAGCGAGGTCCAGATCGTCCGCCCGAACCGCGCCAGTTCGAACCGATAGATGGCGAGCACGCCGTGCCAGTTGAACGTCATGCCCGCGCTCCTTCTTCGTGCACCAGCCCGACGAAGATATCCTCGAGGCTCGACTGTTTCGTCGCGATGTCCTTCCACCCGATCCCGGCCTCGTCGACCGCGCGCAGCAGCGCGCGCACGCCGTTATCCTCGGCCTTGGCATCGAAGGCGAAGGTCAGCGCGTGCCCCTCGTCGGTCAGCGTCAGCGGCCAGTGCGACAGCGCGTCGGGCACCGCGTGCATCGGTTCGGCCAGCGTCAGCGTCAGCGTCTTCTTGCCCAGCTTGCGCATCAACGCCGCCTTTTCCTCGACCAGGATCAGCCGGCCCTTGGCGATCACCCCCACCCGGTCGGCCATTTCCTCGGCCTCCTCGATATAATGGGTGGTGAGGATGATGGTGACGCCGCGCGAGCGCAGGTCGTGGACCAGCCGCCACATATCGCGGCGCAATTCGACATCGACGCCCGCGGTCGGTTCGTCAAGGAACAGGATGTCGGGTTCGTGGGACAGCGCCTTGGCGATCATCACCCGGCGCTTCATCCCGCCCGACAATTCGGTCAGCTTGGCATCGCGCTTGTCCCACAGCGTCAGGTCGCGCAACAGCTTCTCGATGAACGCCGGATCGCCATGCCGTCCGAACAGCCGGCGCGAGAAGGTGACCGTCGCCATCACCGTCTCGAACGCGTCGGTCAGCAGTTCCTGCGGCACGAGGCCGATGCGCGTCCGCGTCTCACGATAGTCGCGCACCGTGTCGAACCCGGCGGCGGTGATCGTGCCCGCGCTTGGCGTCACGATGCCGCAGATGATGCTGATGAGCGTGGTCTTGCCCGCGCCGTTCGGTCCCAGCAGCGCAAAGATTTCGCCCTTGGCGATGTCGAGATCGGTCGGCTGGAGCGCGACGGTACCCGACTGGTAGGTCTTGGCGACGCCCCGGATCGAAAGAATGGTGTCCATGCGGCGGCTTGTCCCACGCTTTGATGACGGGGGGAAGGCGCGTTACGTCGCCTTCGCCTTGCGCGCGTCGGCGACCGCCGTCTGCAACGCCGGCAGCGTCTGCGCACCCCCCAGCACCTGGTCGCCGACCACCCACGACGGCGTGCCGGTGAAGCCGAGGGCGCTGGCCGTCTTCATGTTGCGCTCGATCTCGCCGGCGATCTGCGGCGACCGGATCGCGGTGCGCGCGGCGGCGATGTCCAGCCCCGCGGCCTGCGCCGCCGCGGCGATCGCGCTGCTGTCGACCCGACCGCTGGCGTAGAGGGCGTCGTGGAACGGTTTGAACTTTCCCTGCAACGCCGCGGCCAGCGCCCATTCGGCGGCGCTGCGGCTGTCGGGCGACAGGATCGGCAACTCGCGATAGACGATGCGGACGTTCGGATCGGCCGCGATCAGCCCGGTGATCGCCGGCAGGCTGGCGCGGCAGAAGCCGCAGGCATAGTCGAGATAGGCGACGACGCTGACATCGCCGTTCGGATTGCCCGCGACCGCGCCGGGAAAGGGTTCGACGATCGCCGCGCGGTTGGCCGCCACCGCCTTGCCCGATTCCTTCGCCTGCAACCGGCGCATCGCTTCGGGCAGGATTTCGGGGTTGGCGAGGATATAGTCGCGCACCACCGTCTCGGTCGCGGCACGGTCGGCAGATCCGCGCTGCGCCACGATCGCACCGCCCGCGCCCGCCAGCGCCGCGGCGGCCAGCATCAGGACGTTGCCGACCCGGCCCATCATTCCCCCCGCCGCCGGCGGTTGCGGCGGTCCTGCTCGAACGCGGTCTGCGACGTCATCTGTATGTCCTGTGCCCTGATCCAGTCGGTCGCCCCCTGTGGCAGCAGCGCCATCGCCCGCCGCGCGCTGGCCAGCGCCATGCCGGTGTCGCCCGACAGCGATGCATATTCGGCCATCGCCAGCGCGACCCGCGCCGGATCGCCGCGCCGTTCGTACAGGATGCTCAGCTGATACCATGCGAACGGGTTCCGGTTGTCGCGCGAAACCGCCTGTTTCAGCACCCGTTCCGCCTCGTTCAGCAGTGCCGGATCCTCGGCGGCGATCAGCGCATGGCCGAAGGTCGCGGCGATCAGCGGCGACGACCGCGTCCGTTCGGTCGCCTCGCGCAGCGCGGCCAGCGCGTCCTTCGGCTTGCCCGATTCGAGCAGGATCTGCCCTTCGAGTTCGAGGAAATAGGGATCGTCGGGTGCCGCCCTCACCAGCGCCAGCGTCTCCGCCGCCGCCTGCTCGGGATATCCCGATTTGTGATAGGCATAGGCGCGGGCATAATGGGCATAGATGCTCTGGTCGCTGGCGGGATAGCGGCGCAGCGTATCCTTGGGATCGCTGACATAGCCGCGCAGCTTGGCCTGCACCCGCTTGAACCGCGTCTCCAGCGCCGGGTCGGTCGCCACCTTGAACGCGGGCGAGGTCTGCACGTCCTGCGTCAGGTTGGCGATACGCTCGCCGGTCAGCGGGTGGGTGCGCTGATAGCCATTGTCCTGCGGGATCGCGAGGCGATATTCCATGTTCTGGAGCTTCTTGAAGAAGTCCAGCATCCCCTGGCCCGAGATATTGGCGCCGCGCAGGAAGCGCGATCCGGCCGCATCCGCCGCGCTTTCCTGCGTCCGGCTGAACGACAGATAGCTGCCCATCGCCGCCTGCTGCCCGGCGGCGAGGATGCCCGCCCCCGCCTCGCCCGCGCCCGCCGCCATCGCCGCGACCCCCAGCAACAGGCTGAGCACGGTGATGCCGGTGGCCGGTGCCATGCCGCGTCCGGCGAGCGGGACGTGCCCGCCGACGATATGGCCGATCTCGTGGGCGATGACGCCCTGCACCTCGTTGGCGTCGTCGGCGGCGTCGACCAGTCCCGAATGGAGATAGACCGTCTGCCCGCCCGCGACGAAGGCGTTGATCGACTTGTCCTGCAGCAGCACGACGTTGAAGTTGCGCGGGTCCAGTCCGGCCGCGACCGCGATCGGCCGCGACATGTCGTTCAGCAACGCCTCGGTCTCGGCATCGCGCAGCATCGACTGGGCGGCGGCAGGCTGCGTGAACAGGAGGATGGCGGCGACGATGCCGCCCAGCGCGCGCTTCATGGCGTCCTTATCGGCGATGGGGCGGACATGGGTCAACGCCGCGATGCCGCCTGCCGGTTGAACCGCAGATGAAGAGGTTGTCCGGAAACTCGCTGACTCGAAAGTTTCCAGATACCCTTCAGGCGCTGGCGCGAAATTCCGGAAACGCCTCGAACAGCTTGATGCCGGTGGGCGGCTGCGACCGGTCGCCCGCCCGCGCCCGCACCGCGAAGTCGACGATCTCGCCGACCGATTCGTAGCCGCACGGTTTCGACACGACGCCCAGCGCCCCGTCGATCCCCTCGTCGAGCATGGCCGGGTTGGCGGTCAGGAAGATGACGGTCGTGCCGTAATTCTTGCCGAGCATCCGGCCGATCGTCGGCCCGGTCGGTCCGTCGCGCAGGTTGCAATCGACCAGCGCCACATCGGGACGGACCGATGCGAGTTCGAGCGCGCGCGACATGTCGGCGGCGATCCCGATCGGCCGATAGCCATGTTCCTCCAGCGATGCTTCGAGGTCGATCGCGACCAGCATCTCGTCTTCGACGATCAGGACGGTGGGAGGGAGCATGGTCATTCCGTACATAACTAAGATTTTCGCAACGTCCCTCGACGGGTTCCGTTCCGGCATCCGTCGCGTTCCGTGACGGAGTGTGTCCGTACCATGACACCGATGTCGCGCGATCTGTCGCTTGTATCGTGCCGCCACCGCCGCTAATGCCCGCGGCGGGCCACGCTGTCCCAACGCAGCGCGTGCTCTCTGTGAGGAGAGACTGACATGACTGATCTTCCGCCTAAGCCGGCCACGACTCCCGCTCGCCCGTACTTCTCGTCCGGGCCCTGCGCCAAGCCGCCGGGCTGGTCCGCCGGCCGCCTCAACCCCGTCAGCCTCGGCCGGTCGCACCGTTCGAAGATCGGCAAGCAGCGTCTGCAATATTGCATCGACCTGATGCGCGAGCTGCTGAACCTGCCCGACACCCACCGCATCGGCATCGTCCCCGGGTCCGACACCGGCGCGTTCGAAATGGCGATGTGGACCATGCTCGGCGCGCGCCCCGTCACCGCGCTCGCCTGGGAAAGCTTCGGCGAGGGCTGGGTCACTGACGCGGTCAAGCAGCTCCGGATCGATCCCACCGTCGTGCGCGCCGATTACGGCCAGCTGCCCGACCTGGCCGCGATCGACTGGAGCCACGACGTGCTGTTCACGTGGAACGGCACCACCAGCGGCGTGCGCGTGCCGAACGCCGATTTCATTCCCGGGACCCGCGAAGGCCTCTCGTTCGCCGACGCGACGTCGGGCGTGTTCGCCTATGACATCGACTGGGCGAAGATCGACGTCGCGACCTTCAGTTGGCAGAAGGTGCTGGGCGGCGAGGGCGCGCACGGTGTGCTGATCCTCGGCCCGCGCGCCGTCGAGCGGCTGGAGAGCTACACCCCCGCCTGGCCGCTGCCGAAGGTCTTCCGGCTGGTGTCGAAGGGCAAGTTGGCCGAAGGCGTGTTCAAGGGCGAGACGATCAACACGCCGTCGATGCTAGCGGTCGAGGACGCGATCTTCAGCCTCGAATGGGCCAGGTCGCTGGGTAAGGATGGCCTGATCGCGCGCAGCGACGCCAATGCCGCCGCGCTCGACGCGATCGTCGAGGCACGCGACTGGTTGGGGCACCTCGCCGCCGATCCGGCCACCCGGTCGAAGACCAGCGTCTGCCTGACCGTAGAAGGTGCCGACGAGGCGCTCATCAAGAAGATGGCGGCGCTGCTGGAGGCCGAAGGGGCCGCCTATGACGTCGCGGGCTATCGCGATGCTCCGGCTGGCCTGCGCATCTGGTGCGGCGCGACGGTCGATACCGCCGATATCGAGGCGCTCGGGCCATGGCTCGACTGGGCCTACGCGACCGCCAAGGCGGCTTAAAGCCCCCTCCCCTTCAGGGGAGAGGGTTGGGAGAGGGGCTGTCGCGCTACCTCTCCCCTGAAGGGGAGAGGGAGAAGGAACGAAACATGCCTAAAGTTCTGATTTCCGACAAGATGGACCCGAAAGCCGCCCAGATCTTCCGCGAACGCGGGGTCGAGGTGGACGAGATTACCGGCAAGACGCCCGAAGAACTGATCGCCATCATCGGCGACTATGACGGCCTCGCCATCCGCAGCTCGACCAGGGTGACGAAGGCGATCCTCGACGCGGCCACGAACCTCAAGGTCGTCGGCCGTGCCGGCATCGGTGTCGACAATGTCGACATTCCCGCCGCATCGGCCGCCGGTGTCGTCGTGATGAACACCCCGTTCGGCAATTCGATCACCACCGCCGAACACGCCATCGCGCTGATGTTCGCGCTCGCCCGCCAGCTGCCCGAGGCCGATGCCTCGACCCAGGCGGGCAAGTGGGAGAAGAACCGGTTCATGGGCGTCGAGCTGACCGGCAAGACGCTCGGCCTGATCGGCGCGGGCAATATCGGGTCGATCGTCGCCGACCGGGCGCAGGGGCTGAAGATGAAGGTCGTCGCCTTCGATCCGTTCCTGAGCCCCGAACGCGCGATCGAAATCGGCGTGGAGAAGGTCGAGCTGGACCAGCTGCTGGCCCGCGCCGATTTCATCACGCTGCACACACCGCTGACCGACCAGACCCGCAACATCCTGTCGGCGGAAAATCTGGCGAAGACCAAGAAGGGCGTGCGCATCATCAACTGCGCGCGCGGCGGGCTGATCGACGAAGCGGCGTTGAAGGCGGCGCTCGACAGCGGCCATGTCGCGGGGGCCGCGCTCGACGTGTTCGTGTCCGAACCGGCCAAGGAATCGCCGCTGTTCGGCACGCCCAACTTCGTGTCGACCCCGCACCTAGGCGCCTCGACCAGCGAGGCGCAGGTCAATGTCGCGATCCAGGTCGCCGAGCAGATGGCCGATTTCCTCGTGTCGGGCGGCGTCACCAACGCGCTGAACATGCCGTCGCTGTCGGCGGAAGAGGCGCCGCGCCTGAAGCCGTACATGGCGCTGGCCGAAAAGCTGGGCTCGCTGGTCGGGCAACTCACCACCGGCGCGATCGCCCGCGTTTCGGTGCACAGCGAAGGCGCGGCGGCCGAGCTGAACCAGAAGCCGATCGTCGGCGCGGTGCTCGCCGGGTTCCTGCGCGTGCAGTCGGACACGGTGAACATGGTCAACGCCCCGTTCCTCGCCAAGGAACGTGGGATCGAGGTGCGCGAAGTGCGCAACGACCGCGAGGGCGACTACCACACGCTGATCCGGGTCAGTCTCAAGACCGATGCCGGCGAACGTTCGGTCGCGGGCACGCTGTTCGGCAACGCCCAGCCGCGGCTGGTCGAACTGTTCGGCATCAAGGTCGAGGCCGATCTGGCCGGCCACATGCTGTACGTCGTCAACGAGGACGCGCCGGGCTTCATCGGCCGTATCGGCACGACGCTGGGCGAGGCGGGCGTGAACATCGGTACCTTCCACCTCGGCCGCCGCGATACCGGTGGCGAGGCGGTGGTGCTGCTGTCTGTCGACGAAGCGGTGACGCCGGAACTGGTCGCAAAGGTCCGCGCGCTGCCGGGCGTCAAGACGGCGATGCCGCTGAAGTTCTGATCGGACTACTACCGTGAGCGGACGGGCTGTCGGAGCGATCCGGCAGCCCGTTTGCGTATCTGCCACCCGCCGAACAGTTTCCCGAAGCCGTCGCCTGAAACGTCGTTTCAAAAAGCCGCCCCGATCGTCGCCCCAGCGAAGGCTGGGGCCTCTCTCTCGGCTACAGCGCATCGTGCCATCATGGGGATACCCCAGCCTGCGCTGGGGTGACGAAAATGGCGAACGGCAACTGAAACCTGCGCCGGGGTGACCTGTGTGGCGGACGGCGTTCCGTCCGTGCTTCCCCGCCCGCCTCGCACCCGCTAGGGGAAACGCCATGAACGACACCGGCCTCCTGCCCGAAGGGTTTCACGACCGCCTGCCCCCCGCCGCCGACGGCCTGCGCCGGTTCGAAGGGGCGGTGCTGGGTGTCGCGCATGGCTATGGCTATGAGCAGGTCGACCCGCCGCTGGCCGAGTTCGAGGCGGGGCTGGTGGGGCGTCTGAAGGGCACGGCGGCGACCGATGCGGTGCGTTTCGTCGATCCGGTCAGCCAGCGTACACTGGCCATCCGCCCCGACGTCACCGCGCAGGTCGCACGCATCGCCGCGACGCGCATGGGCCACCATCCGCGACCGGTGCGATTGTCCTATGCCGGGCCGGTATTGAAGCTGCGCGCGGGCGAACTGGCCCCGCGCCGGGCGCTGCGCCAGATCGGCGCGGAGTTGATCGGGCTCGACAGTGTCGGCGCCGCGACCGAGATCGTGACCGTCGCGGTCGAATCGCTGCGCGCGGCGGGCGTGACCGGCATCTCGATCGATTTCACCCTGCCCGATCTGGTGGCGACGCTGGCGGGCGATCCGCCGGGCCCGCATCACGACGCGCTGATCGCCGCGCTCGACGGCAAGGACGCCGGGCGCGTCGCGGCGATCGATCCCGCCTATCTGCCGCTGGTGGAGGCCGCCGGACCGTTCGCCACGGCGCTGCCGCGGCTGCGCGCGACCGACACCGCCGGGCGGCTGACGTCACGGCTGGACGCGATCGAGGCGGTGGCGGCGGCACTCCCGGGCGATGTCGGCGTCACGCTCGACCCGACCGAACGCCATGGCTTCGAATATCAGAGCTGGCTGGGCTTTTCGTTGTTCGCGCAGGGCGTGCTGGGCGAGGTAGGGCGCGGTGGCACCTATGCCGTATGCCATGCCGACGGGCGCGAGGAACCGGCGGTCGGATTTTCGCTCTATGCCGATGCGCTGCTGGATGCGGGGCTCGGCACGCAGGAGCGGCGGCGGCTGTTCCTGCCCGCCGGGACGGCACCGGCGGTGGCGGCCCGGCTGCGCGGCGAGGGCTGGGTGACGGTCGCGGCGCTGACCGCCGACGATACGCCGCAGGCGCAGCTATGCACCCACAGGTGGCACGGCGACACGGCGGTCGCGATCGCCGGATAGAGAAAGGGGCGACCGATCGGCCGCCCCTTCCTCGTTTACTCCGCCGCCTTGGGCTTGCGTCCGCGACGGCGCGGCGCGTCGCCCGCGTCGTCGGCGACATCCGTCGTGGCTTCGGTCGTGCGAGCCTTGCGACCCAGGCCGATGCGCTTCGCCATGTCGCGACGGCTCTGCGAATAGGTTTCGGCGACCATCGGATAGTCGGCACGCAGGCCATAGCGCTCGCGATAGGTTTCCGGGGTCAGGCCGTGGCCCGCCAAGTGACGGCGCAGCGTCTTGTACGACTTGCCGTCGATCATCGAGATGATGTGGTCCTTCGACGCCAGCGACTTGCGCACCGACACGGCCGGAACATGGTCCTGCTGCGGCGCCGCTTCTTCCGGCTCCGACGCACCGGACGCCAGTCCCAGAACGGTCGCGTGCATCGTCTGCAGGAATGCCGGAACATCCTCCGCCGCAACGCGGTTGTTGCCGTTGTTCAACCAGGCGATGGTAAGTTCAGTGGCCAGTTCGATCGCGTTCAGTTCGGAACCGTCTTCGGTCATGGAAATCTCCCTTGATTGTTGCGAAATGCGGCGTACCCGACGGCAGGTCAATAGAGATGAATCCAGTATTGGCCCTTTTTCGATAATTAATCTTCGAAAGCGCATTGATGTGGTGGTCGGATACGAACTGTTTATCATCGATCTTGCCCGATCGTCGCGAAGTATGGCGTGCGATATCGGGACGCCACGATATGGCGATGGCGCGACGTTTGCAGGCTTTCCGGCAGCACATCACCGTGCGGTCGATGTTGGACGGATGATGTGATGACCGAAACCGTCGCGATCGATGCGACCGATCCGATCTGGCACGATATTGCCGAAACGCTGCCGATATTGGCCTGCATCGTCGGTGACGACGGGCAATTATTATGGGCCAACCGGTGCTGGCGGATCGATATCGGTGTCGAAACGCCTGATAATCTTTGGACATTCTGCCCCGATGTCGACCGGGACGACGTGCGCGCCGACTGGCGGACGGGGGTGGCGACCGGCCGGCCCTTCACATTGGCGTTGCCGCTCCCGGCCGGGACGACGGGCTTCGCCGTTCGACCGGCTGGCGCCGGGCGCTGGATCGCGATCGGATCGGACGCGGAGACGCAGCGACGGGCCGAAACCGCGCGCGAAGCGACCCAGGCCGAACTCGACACGTTGACCAACGCTATGCCGCAAATGGTGTGGGCGACGCGGCCCGACGGCCATCACGACTTCTACAACGCCCAATGGTATCGCTTCACTGGCATGCCCGAAGGATCGACCGACGGCGAAGGATGGAACGGCATGTTCCATCCCGACGACCAGGAGCGCGCACGGGGCCGCTGGCGCCAGAGCCTGACGACCGGCGAGGATTACGAGATCGAGTATCGACTGCGCCACCGCAGCGGGCAATATCGCTGGGTGCTGGGCCGGGCGCTGCCGGTGCGCGACGCCGACGGCGCGATCGTCCGCTGGATCGGGACCTGCACAGATATCGATTCGGCGAAGCGTGCCGCCGAACAGAACGACATCCTCAGCCGCGAGCTGAGCCACCGTATCAAAAACATCTTCGCGATCGTCAGTGGCCTCGTCCGCATGTCGGCGCGGCAGATGCCCGCGGTGCGCGGCTTCGCCGACGATCTGGCGCGGCGGATCGCGGCGCTGGGTGCGGCGCACGATCTCGCGCGACCGCATAGCGACATCTCGCGGCCGGTGATCGGCGATGCCACGCTGCACCACATCCTGCGCGAGCTGCTGTCGCCCTACGCCACCGACCAGTGGCGGATCGAGGGCGACGACGTACCGATCGACGATCGCGGCGCGACGCCGGTCGCGCTGATCTTCCACGAACTGGCGACCAATGCCGCCAAATACGGCGCATTGTCGACGCCCGAGGGGCAGGTTTCGGTCCGTACGGTCCGCCACGACGGCATGCTCGGCATCGACTGGCGCGAGGTCGGGGGGCCGGCCATCCCCGGTGCGCCGCAGGCTACCGGCTTCGGCACGCGGCTGGCAGCGCTCAGCATCGAACAGCAGCTCGCAGGCCGGATCGAGCGCGACTGGCGGCCCGAGGGACTGGCGGTGCGGATCGAGGTCGCGTGCGACGCACTGGTCCGCGACGCCCCGACCTGACATTTGCTTCGGTCGATTCGATCCAGAATCGTCCCGGCGCAGGGCGGGTGGCACGGACAAACAAAAAGGGGCGGCATCCGTCGGGATGCCGCCCCTTTTGCGTTCTGCACCCCGGCGATCAGTTGCCGAAGGTGCGCTGCCACCAGCCCCGGCGCGGCGACGGCGTTTCGCCATCGGTCGCGTCGCCGGCATTGTCATCCGCCGGTTCGGCCGCTTCGGGTTCGGCGACTGCCGGCTCCGCGACGGGTGCTTCCTCGACCGGAGCCGCTTCGGCTGCCTTGCGGCGCGGCGCACGGCGCTTCTTGGGTGCAGGTTCTGCCTCGGCCTCGGCCGGCGCGGGTTCGGCGACCACCGGTTCCTCGACAACCGCTTCGACATCGGCCTTGCGACGGCGGGTGCGCTTGGGCTTGGGCGCTTCGGCGGCGGCTTCGACCGCGACCTTCGGCGTCTCGACCGGCTGCGGCGTCACGATCGGCGCGGCATCGCCGGCTTCGACCGTGACCGGTTCGGCAGGGGCGGCGTCGACGGTCGGTTCGACCTTGGCGCGGGCGCTCGGCCGGCGGCGGGTGCGCTTGGGCGCCGGGACCGGTTCGGCCTCGGGTTCGACCGCATCGGCTTCGACCGGGGTTTCGACGACCGCGTCGGTCGCCACATCGTCCTCGGCCGGCAAGTCGGCGACGGTGCCGGCGCCATCGGCCGCGTCGAACGCGCCCTCGCCGCGACGTCCCCCACGCCGGCCGCGACGGCGGCGCTTGCGCTTGCCGCTGTCGTCGCCCTGCGCGGCATCCGGCGCATCGCTCGCCCCGTCGCTGTCGACCGTCGCGTCGGTATCGGCGTCGTCGGCGACCTCGTCCTCACCGTCGTCGCTGTCGTCGGCCTCGCCGGTTTCGGTTTCGTCCTGGCCGTCCTCGTCCCGGTTGCGACCGCGACGCCCGCGGCGGCGGCGGCGGCGCTTGCCGCGGCCTTCGCCGTCCTCGTCGCTGCGGGCCGGACGTGCGGTCTCCTCGACCGCCGCGTCCTCGACCTCCTCGTCGATCTCGTCCTCGACATCGTCATAGGCGTCGTCCTCGTCGTCGACGACGACCAGCGGCTCGATGCGGGGCGGGTGCGCCGGCGGCGGGCCCGACGCCTCGACCGCCATGCGCGCGCCCTCGATCTCGGCATCGGGCACGATCTCGACGGTCACGCTGTAGCGGTCCTCGACCTCGGCGATGTCGGCGCGCTTCTTGTTCAGGACATAGAACGCTGCCTCCTGGCTGGCGCGCAGCACGATCAGCGACCCGCGACCGCGTGCGGCCTCGTCCTCGATCAGGCGCAGCGCCGACAGCCCGGCCGACGACGCCGTGCGGACGAGGCCGGTGCCCTCGCAATGCGGGCACTGGCGGGTCGATGCCTCCAGCACGCCGGTGCGCAGTCGCTGGCGGCTCATTTCCATCAGCCCGAAGGCGGAGATGCGGCCGACCTGGATGCGGGCGCGATCGTTCTTCAACGCCTCCTTCATCGCCTTCTCGACCTTGCGGACGTTGGACGAGTGATCCATGTCGATGAAGTCGATCACGACGAGGCCCGCCATGTCGCGCAGCCGCAGCTGGCGCGCGATCTCCTGCGCCGCTTCCAGGTTGGTCGCGGTCGCGGTCTGCTCGATATTGTGTTCGCGGGTCGACCGGCCCGAGTTGATGTCGATCGACACCAATGCCTCGGTCGGGTTGATGACCAGATAGCCGCCCGATTTCAGCTGCACGACCGGATTGTACATCGCGGCCAGCTGGTCCTCGACATGTGCCCGCTGGAACAGCGGCACCGCGTCGGCATATTGCTTCACCCGGCGCGCATGCGCGGGCATCAGCAGCCGCATATAGTCCTTGGCGTGGCGGAAGCCGCCCTCGCCCTCGACGATCACCTCGTCGATATCCTTGTTGTAGATGTCGCGGATCGCGCGCTTGATCAGGTCGCTGTCGCCATAGACCAGCGCCGGCGCCGACGACGTCAGCGTCTGGTCGCGGATACCGTCCCACAGCCGCGCGAGATAATCGAAGTCGCGCTTGATCTCCTGGCGCGAGCGCTGCAGCCCGGCGGTGCGGACGATACAGCCCATCGACGCCGGCAGCGTCAGTTCGGCCATGATCGACTTCAATCGCTTGCGGTCGGCCGCCGAGCTGATCTTGCGGCTGATCCCGCCGCCATGGGCGGTGTTGGGCATCAGCACGCAATAGCGGCCGGCCAGCGACAGGTACGTGGTCAGCGCCGCGCCCTTGTTGCCGCGCTCTTCCTTCACGACCTGCACCAGCAGCACCTGCCGGCGGCGGATGACGTCCTGGATCTTGTAGCGTCGGCGCAGGTTCAACCGGCGCTGGCGCAGCGCCTCGACCGCGGCATCGTCGCCCCCGCCCTTGCGCGCGGGACGGGCCGGGGCCTCGCCTTCCTCGTCGTCGTGATGGTCGTCCTCGTCCTCGTCGCGTTCGACGATCTCGACGCCGCCTTCCAGCTCGTCGTCATGATCGTCGTAATCGACGTCGTCGTCATGGTCGCCGGCGCGCAGTGCGGCTTCCTCGGCGGCGTGCGCGGCCTCCTCGGCCAGCAGCGCGTCGCGGTCTTCCTTCGGGATCTGGTAGTAATCCGGGTGGATTTCCGAAAAGGCGAGGAAGCCGTGGCGGTTGCCGCCGTAATCGACGAACGCCGCCTGCAACGACGGTTCGACCCGGGTCACCTTGGCAAGGTAGATATTGCCCTTGAGCTGCTTGCGCTCGGCCGATTCGAAATCGAATTCCTCGATCCGGTTACCCTTGACGACGGCGACCCGGGTTTCCTCCCGGTGGCGTGCGTCGATCAACATCCGCGTGGTCATGATAGTGTCTCCGGGCGCGCGGGACGGCTCGGCCAGTCGGCGCGCCTAAACGCGCGGCGGGGGACATGCCCGGTGCCTGCGCGCGATTGCTGGGATATGCGTCTGCTGGCATGGGCAGTCCGGAAAGCTCCGGACGGACAATCGTCGCCCCGACGCCGGCCGCGACAGCGGCACAGGCGGTACGGGACGGAACTTGCCACATGCAAACATCAACCTGATTAGACCCCCCCGGGGCGGGTACGCTTTGGGGGGGTGTCGCATCGGTTTCCCCGAACCAGGTTCGGGACCGACGTAACCGGGGGCGTAGCACCCGGCATCGCTAACGGCAACAGCCTCGGCGGTTCGTTACGCTAGCGGTGCAAGCTGCAATAAATGGTTAAAATCGGATTCAGCGTGTTGGTTCACCGTAGGTTGAGCCCCCCGGGCATAGCGTTGCCGCTCGAAAACAAACGAAGATCGGGCTGTATTTCCCATGGATTCGCGCTGGACCGGAACGGCGGTTGGAAGGCATAGCGCGCCGATGGGCGCGTTCCTGGCCTTTCTGTCGATCTGGTTCGGCGTGCCCGTCGCGGCCCAAAGCGTCGACGCCGTCGATGTCGGGCGCGACCGCATCACCATCCGCCTCGACACGCCTGCCGCCGGTGCTGCCAGCTTCGCGCTGGGCGGTCCCGACCGGCTGGTCGTCGACCTCGACGGCGTCGGGCCGGGCGGGCGCAGCGACCCCGGCGGGGTGGTCCGCGCGGTGCGGCAGGGCGCGCGCAGCGGCGGCAGCCGGATCGTGTTCGACCTGGACGTGCCCTCGGTCGTCACCGAAGGGCGGTTTTCCGACGACGGCCGAAAGCTGACGCTGACCCTGCGGAGCGTGGCCCCCGATCGCTTCGCGCGCGCGACCACCGCCGGGCGGATGCGGTTCCGGCCGCACCTGGCGCTGGCGACGATCGTGCCTGCATCGTCGTCGGCGGCGATGATCGTCGACCGGCGGCAGCGGGCGACGGCTTCGGTCCCGGTCCCGCGCAGCCGCCGCGGACAGCGGCTTCCCCGGGTCGAGGGCGATGCCGACCGGCCGCTGGTGGTGATCGATGCCGGGCATGGCGGGCACGATCCCGGCGCGATCTCCCCGCATGGCGGCATGCGGGAAAAGGACCTGACGCTGAAGACCGCGCGCGCGATCCGCGATTCGCTGCTGGCCAGCGGGCGGGTGCGGGTGGCGCTGACCCGCGACCGCGACGAGTTTCTCGTGCTACAGGAACGCTATGCGATCGCCCGGCGGCTGGGGGCCAGCCTGTTCATCTCGGTCCATTGCGACAGCGCCGAGAATCCGGACGCGACCGGTGCCAGCATCTACACCCTGTCGGAGGTCGCATCCGACCGCGAGGCCGCCCGGCTGGCCGCGCGCGAGAACAAGGCCGATATCCTCGCCGGGGTCGATCTCGGCCGGCAGAGCGCCGACATTTCGTCGATCCTGATCGACCTGACCCAGCGCGAGACGATGAACGCCTCGGCCGGGTTCGCCCGGCTGCTGGGGCGCGAGGCGACCGGGGTGATCCCGCTCAAACCGAACTATCACCGCATGGCGTCGCTGATGGTGCTGAAAGCGCCTGACCTGCCCTCCATCCTGTTCGAAACCGGCTATCTGTCGAACGATGCCGATGCCCGTCGGCTCGATTCCGCCGAAGGCCGCCGCGCCATCGCCAGGAGCGTGGAGCGCGCCGTCGAGGTGTATTTCGCGCGGCGGCTGGCGGCGCGTTGACGCGGGCGGTTTCCCGGAAAAGAATGGTATTCTGGGAGACGGGTGTTTTCCCCGAAACCCGTCAAACATGATGTTGCGGGAAAGCGGTCCTCGTTGAACATGCCTCAATGCATGAAGAACTCGACCGGTACGACCAGTTCGATCGTATTCCCTCGAACCTCTTCCGGCGGCCTGGGTAGTGGTTCCGCACGCTTGGGCAGGCTCATCGCCTCACTGTCGAGCGAGCGGATGCCGGATGGCCGCTCCAGCCTTGAAGACAACACTCGGCCGTCGCGGTCCATGACGAACCGGATGTATGGCACGCCTTGCTGCCGCCGCAAGCTCGCGTCGCGCGGGTAGCGGCGGACCTTGTTGAGCGCGGCCAGAACCTGCCCCTGCCACGTCGGCACGGCGTTCGACGACTGCGGGGCGGGTGGAACGGGCTTCGCCTCGGGTGCGGTCGTTTCCTTGACCTGGGTGTCAGGATCGGGCGCAGGCTTTGCCACCGTGGCCGGGGGCGCGGTTGCGATCGGCATCCGCACCACTGGCGGCTCCCTCCTTGGTTGCTGTGCTTGCGGTTGAGAGCGTTCCTTGCGCTGCTGCTTGGGGCCTGGTTTCGCCTCACGTGCCGGTTCGGGCGGGGCGGCGGGCGGTGCCACGTCGAATACCGCCAGCGCCGGAGCCGATTGCGCTGCCCGATAGGTCGTCCAGGTGAGCAGCGCGCCCGCGATCAGGGCAAGCGCGACGATCGCCACGCCGCAAGTCGCGAACAGCCGGGCACGCAGGCTGGTCGGCTGATCGGAATAGCGGCTGGTACTTCGCTCCGAGACGGCCGCGTGGCACTGCTCGATCAAGGCGGCGACTGCTATTGCAGACGGTAGCGAAGCGTCGCGAGAACGTTACGCGGTGCGCCAAAAATCTCGTGCGCCGAGAATCGATATCCTTGCCCGATGCTGCGATAATATGCCTTGTCCAGAAGGTTGTTCACTTCCAGTTGCACGCTCAGCCGCTGCGCGGGGCGGTAGGTCGCGGACAGATCGATCACGGCATAGGCCGGTTGCTGATTGCGCACGGCGACCCCGCTGACATTCTCGAAGTCGTAATAAATCCGGCTCTGCCAATTCACCCTGCCGCCCAGTGTCAGGCGGTTCAAGGCACCCGGAAGCCGGTACTGGGTACTCAGCTTGAACTGCGTGGTCGGGCTACCGGTATCCAGCCGATCCCCCGCCGCACCATAATCCTCGTCCCTGACGTATCGCGTGTCGGCGAAGGTGAAGCCTGCGCCGATCTGCCATCCGGGAGCAACTTCGCCCTGAACCTCGCTGTCTATACCCCAGGTACGCACCAGTCCGGTCGCCGCAGAGCATTCGGAGATCGGCGCGGTCACGCAACCGTTCTGATCGAGCAGCAGGACGGCACGGTTGGTTTCGTCGGTGCGGAACAGGATCAGACCCGTGTTGAGCGCACCGTTCAGATACTCGCCCTTGATCCCGGCTTCGTAATTCCTGCCGATCACGGGCGGCAGGAGGCTGCCATCGATGCCGGTGATCGCCTGCGGCTGGAACACGTCGGTATAACTGACATAGGCGGAATGGTGCGCTTCGAAATCCCAGGTCAGGCCGGCATATTTGGTCAGCCGTCCGTCGACCGATCCACCGCCAGCATAGAAAACGGTGCGGTCGTACCAGTCGAGCCGTGAGCCGAGCACCAGGGCGAGCCGGTCGAGAATGCTGAAACGGCCGGACGCATAGAGACTGTCCTGATTGTTGTGCGTCCTGTCGCGGAACGTGGGTTCGCCGATGTTCGGATAGCGTGCGCGGTGATTCCACGCCGCCAGATCGACGCCGGTCGTCAGCACATCATCGAACCCCCTGAACCACTGGACATCGCGACTTGTTTCGCGATCGACGGTGCCGCCGAACACGATCTGGTGGTCGCGTCCGAACAGCGAGAGCGGCCCCGACGCATAGGCGTCGACCGCCTTCTGGTCCCGATCCTTGTTCACCTTCCACCACGCATGGCTGAGCGTCGCGACGCTGTCGTCCAACGGGCGGAAGTTGGTGGCCAGCATGTCCGTCGCGCTGTCGACGTAGGTGGCGTTGACCTGAAGCGACCATCCCGCGCCGAAGTCATGCGCCAGACTGGCATAGACCGTGTGCACCCGGTTATCGCCATATTCCCAATCGGTGCCGGGGTAGGTCGATCGTGGCAGGGAGCGGTGCGTCCCATTGGGGTTGAGCGGGATGGCACCCCATATCGAATTCTGATGCGTGTAGAGATAGGAATAGCCGATGTTCATCGTGGTGCGATCGGCCAGATCGATATCGACCGTCAGATAGCCGAGCCGGCTGTCGTTGAACTCGATGTCCCGAAAGTTTCCGGCCTCCTGAAAGAAGCCCACGGCTCTCGCCCGGATCCGGCCGTCCGCCGTAAGCGGGCCGCCGATGTCCGCGGTCAGGCGATAGTCGTTCCAGCTTCCGGCGCTCGCGGAAGCCATCGCCACGAACTGGCGCGTGGGGCGTTTGCGGATCAGGTTCAGCGCGCCGGATGGATTGCCGCCGCCCTGCATCAGCCCGGTCGCCCCGCGAACGACCTCCACCCGGTCCTGCATCGCCATATTGCCGAGCGAGGATGGGATAGTCGTATCATGCAGGATCGGAATGCCATTCTGCGTCAATCGGTCGATCTCGCGTCCGCGCGCCGTGAACACCGGCCGCGCGTTGAAGTAATCGACGAAGACGCCGGGAACGATGGTGGCGATATCCACCAGATCGACCAGATTTTCCTGTTCGATCCGGGCGTTGGTGATGACCGTCACGGCTTGCGGCGTTTCCCGTAACGTAAGCGGCATCTTCGTCGCGCTGGACATGCGCCGGGTGGTGAACGAGCCTGTGGCCTCGGTAGCGTCCGGGTCGGACGTAACGCTGGCGGCGATGCCTGAACCTGCGATGCCGTTCGTGTCGCCTTCGACCCGCACCGGGCCAAGCTGGATCGCATCGCCGGTAACCTGAGGTGCGCGTTCGAGGGTCACCGTGTTGGCCCCCGTGAAGCGATAGGTCAGGCCTGTGCCCGTCAGCAGACGCGAGAGTGCCTCGGCCGCGCTGAACGATCCCCGGACGGTCGCGGTCGTGATGCCCTCCCCGATCTCGCTCGGAAAGCCGACCTGGACGCCGGATTGCCGCATATAGTCGCGCAGAGCGCTTCCCAATGGCTGTGCCGGAATATCGTAGGACCGCGCGACCTGACCCGATCCCGACTGCGCCCGCGCCGGCAAAGCGCCACCGGCAAGTGTTACGAGCAACGCGCCTGACGCCATAAGGAAAATGCGGGTGGCACCGGTACGGCAGCCAATGGATTCATGCTTCATCTATATCTTCCCCCACGCCTGGACGCAGGATGCGGCGCCCCAATGTGAGAGTGCGCCGCAATAGCGACACCCTCTTCCTTATCTGACGATGGCGGGGCCAGTGTTCCTAACACCTCGCCTGAAATTATTCGTGGTGGGCTGGACGTAGCACGGCGACACTGCCGAGCCGGTAGACGGCAAGACCGTTCATGCCGGCAATCGCATCGATGGCCTCCTCCGGGCGGTGGATGCGGAAGGCGCCGCTGATGCGGCGGGGGGACGGGGGTGTTCCCATGATGAAGACAGGGCCCGAGCGATAGCGGCCGATCGTGGCGATGGCGCTGCGCACATCGGCCCGGTCGAACAGGATTTCACCCTTTCGCCACGCCGCGATCGTATCGGGAGCAGCCTTTGGCATTCTGACTGGTGCCGCACCTTCGGTGTAGCGGGCGCTCTCGGAAGCGCGCAGCGACATGCTGCCGGCGACGCCCGATGAACGCACCTGGACACTGCCTTGTGTCACGGCGACCGAAACGGCGGCGTCCTCGCGCCGGACCTCGAAAGCGGTGCCGACATCCTGCGTCTCGCCGCCCAATGCCGCGACCCGGAATGGACGCCGATCGCCATGGGCGACCTCGAACCAGGCGTCGCCGCGCAGCAGCTCGATCCGGCGCTTGTTTCGGTCGTAGGAGACGGCGATCGCAGTATCGGCATTGAGCACCGCCCGACTTCCGTCCGCCAGCGTGACGCTCTCAACGGTCGTGCCGGTGCGATGATCGGCGCGCAGCATCACCGACAGATCGTCTCCCAAAATCAGCCCTGCCACGATCGCGGCAGCTGCGCCTGTCATGGCCATTCGGTGGACGGGACTCCTGAAGAGCCGCCGCCGGGTCCACCCAGAATGACTTGGCAAGGGCAATGCCCTGCCATTCGGGCTACCTGCCGCGACGCGCCAGATCGCGCGAGCTTCCTCGAAGGCGCGATCATGAAGTGGATCACCGGCGCGCCAGGCCTTGAACTGATCGAGTTCCTCGGGACGCATATCGCCGGACGCCATACGCACGATCCATCGTCTCGCCTGTTCGGCCGCCCGCTCCTCTCGATCGCGCACGCTTTCAGTCATGCCGCATCCTGACTGCCGACCGTGAATGGGCGGCTATAAGGTTCGACGGTTGGAAACAGGCTCTTCCTAACAGGACGGTCGAAAATAAAGTCACTCCGCCATGCGAACATCGGAAAGGATGCGCAGCGCACGGCGGATGTGGCGTTCCACGATCGTCGTGGAGATGTCGTAGCGCGCGGCGATTTCGCGTTGCGTCGTGCCGTGGACGCGGTTCAAGCGGAAAATGCTGCGCGTCGGTTCGGGAAGCGCTTCCATGGCTGCCCAGATTCGTGCGACCATGTCACGGCCCAGTACGATCCTGTCCTGTGCAGGGCGGTCGTCCTCAACCCACAGAAGCTGGTCGATCTCTTCCTTCGCTTCCTCCTTCCGTCGAGACGCTGTGCGAAGCTCGTCGGTCGCGGCGTTGACAGCCAGGCGATGCAAATAGGCGCGGGGATCGTCGATCGGCGGATCGTCGCGCACCGTCTGCACCTTGAACCACAGCCCTTGGGTGACATCCTCGGCAGCCGACCTGTCCCGCACGACGCGCTCCACCGTGCGAAGCCAGGTCGAGTGTTCGCTCAACAGCAAGCGAGAAAGGGCAATGGCGTTGGTCGGCATCGAACATGCCCATAGCGCGAGATGCGAATTACTCGCAATAGAGTGCCTTCGTCTGTCTTCCCCATTGGGAACAGCAAGCGAGGCGGCATCCGCGTTCTCGGAATCGATAGTGGAGAATGCTCGGATCGGGCCGCCATCCGCAGATTGCCGAGAGCGGAACGCTGACAGCTGGCGCATCGCTTGTAATGATACGTTATATCGATATCTGTCGGTGGTAGAGTGGGGTCGTACCGGGCAGGGGCACAGGATGAATTACGGGAACCATGCACATAACAAGTATGTGCGTTCCGCGGCCTTGGCGGTGGTTGCCTGGATGATCGTTGCGTCGTCACCTGCATGTGCGCAGCAAACGATGAATGCCGATCCACGTGATACCACCACGACCGCCGAATCGACGACGGTCGATACCGATCCTGCAACGATCGTCGTCACCGCCCGGCCACTGAACGACGCATTCGAGGTGAACGTCGGCGCGTTCGGCGACAAGGATCCGCTGGACGTGCCGCTCGCCATCCAGCTCTACGATGCCGAGGTGATCCGGTCGATCACCCCGCGGACGGTGCGCGACGTGCTGGTGCTCGATCCGGCGGTGCAGAGTTCGGCCTATGGCGGTGGCTTCGACAATTTCCGTCTGCGCGGCTTCGCGATGGACAATTTCAACACGATCCGCCGCGACGGCCTCGCGCTCGCGCCCCATTACGACATGCCGGTAGAACTGGTCGAGCGGATCGACGTGCTAAAGGGACCGTCCGGGTTCCTCTACGGCTTCAACTCGCCGGGCGGCACGATCAACTACATCTCCAAGCGGCCGACGCGCGATCCGTTCGCGACCGTGACCGTACGGGGGTCCACGCTGCGCAGCGGCTATGTCGCGCTGGATGCCAGCGGTTCGACCCTAGGCGGGGCGCTTGGCGTGCGCATCAACGCTGGCCATGAGAAGGTCGGCGGTTTCGACCATCTGGGCGACCTCGAACGGAGTTTCGTCGGCGTCGCCGCGGACGTACGGCTTGGTGAGCGGGCGCTGCTCCAGCTCAACGCCGACTGGGCGCGCAAGAGCAACATGAGCGATCCGCTGCTGCGCGCCGACCAGAGCCCGCGTGCCGACCCGCTCGATCCTGCCACCTATATCCTGCCGCCGCGCATCGATCGCCGCGATTCGTTGTCACCCTCATGGTATCGGCATCGGACCGAAGCCTACAACGTCGAGGGCAAGTTCGATTACGACCTCGGCGGTGGCTGGACCTCGATCACCCAGGCAAATTATTCGCAGGTCAATCGCCACGGCGGCTACATGGACCTGTTCGACATTCGTGCCGACGGCGCGATCGGTCGCGCCAGTCTGTACCAGTCGCGAGGGGAGGTCTTCACCACCTGGTCGGTCCAGTCGTATCTGTTAGGGCGGTTCGATATCGGCCCGGTCTCCCACCAGATCTTCGCCGGCGCTTCCCATCGCCAATTCCGCGACAAGAGCCCGTTCTGGGACTTCATCGAGAGCGGCAACGGCATTCCGGTAAGCCGCATCTCGGTCGGCAACGTGCTGCGCCCGGTGCAGCCGCCATCCTGGAATTTCGGTCCCCGCAACACGATCGAGTTCCACTCGCGCATCGAAGAGACGTCGATCTTCGCCAGCGACCTCATCAGGCTGACCCCGCAATTCGAGGTGCTGCTGGGGGGACGAAACATCTGGTACAAGGCGCGCGACCTGTCCGCGACCGCGGCGCCGCAGGACAGGACCGTGTTCGTTCCGACCGGTGCCGTCTTGTACCGCCCGGCACGCGGCGTCATGGCGTACGGCAGTTACTCGCGTGGTCTCGAAAAGGGCGACTACGCTCCCTTCAA
Source organism: Bacillus sp. 2B10 (assembly GCA_003946805.1). Taxonomy (GTDB): domain Bacteria; phylum Pseudomonadota; class Alphaproteobacteria; order Sphingomonadales; family Sphingomonadaceae; genus Sphingomonas. The sequence goes on from RPSH01000003.1 coordinate 121,251, forward strand.
CGCCGTAAACGCCAACCAGCCCACCGGTACGATCGAATCCAACCAGGTCGAACTCGGGTTCAAGGCGACGCTTCGCGAAGGCCTGAACGCCGGCATCGCACTGTTCCGGATCGAGCGCGACGCGAGCTACCTCAACGGTGCGAACGTCTTCGTGAACGACGGTCGCTTCCGCCATCGCGGTGTCGAGGTGGACATCAACGGACAGGTGACGTCCGACCTGACGATACTGGGCGGTCTCGCCTTCCTCGACACCCGGCTTCGCGACGTGATCGACCCGACGACACTGGACAAGCGCAGCGAGGGCGCGCCGCGGTGGAAATGGTCGCTCGGCGCCCGTCACGCGATCACCGCGGCACCCGGCCTGTCGGTCGATACCCTGGTCAACTATGTCGGCCGGCGCCCGGTGGACGCGCAGAACAGCGGCTTTGTCCCGCGATATGCGACATGGGACGCGGGGATCGCCTACGACACGCGCATCGGTGGCACTCCGGTGAACGTCCGGCTTCACGGTAAGAACCTGACCAACGCCTATTACTATCCCGGTGTGTCGTTCGGCGGCCTCGACGTAGGACGCACACGCGAGGTCTTCCTGTCGGCCGCCACCACCTTCTGACGCGATGACGGCTTCGGAAGGAGTGACGCGCTGTTTCTCGATTGAGGATGCTATTTCGGGGAAACAGAAGGCTTTTCAAAAGCCGTTCATGCCAGTGCATGAGAATATCGCCGGGACCAAACATCTAAGGCCGTGCGCCAGGCACTTGCGCGCGGAACGTCGCCGGAAACGGGTGAACCAGTGTCAGCGTACCGCCATGTGCCTGCAAGACCTGACGCGCCAAGCTAAGTCCGATACCGCTCCCACTGAGTTTGGAGGTGTAGAACGGGCGGAATATGCCATGTGTGCGATCCGCCGGAACGCCAGGTCCGTTATCACTTATCTCGATTGTGAGAACGGCATCGTTTGAGTTGACTTGGATGTCGACCTTTCCGGATGATACGGTGCCCTGCTCGATCGCCTCGACGGCATTCTGCAACAATGCCCACAGCGCCTGGTTCATCTGGTCGCGGTCGATCTCGCCGGACAAGCCGGGTTCGATCTCGATCGAAAGACCGATTTCCGGCCAACGGCTGGCGAACAGCCGGGCAAGATCGTCGATCATCTCTCCGATCGACACGATCTGGCGCATGGGAGGCGGCAGGCGCGCGAGTTCGCGATAGGCTTCGGTAAACCGTCGCAGCCCGTCGGCTCGCCGGGCAAGCGTCGTGAGGATCTCTGACAGCAGTGCCGGATCGTTGTCACGGGCTTCAGCCGCTGCGATGCCGCACTCGGCCAGCGACACGATGGGCACCAGCCCGTTGAGCATTTCATGGCCGAGCACCTGGATCATCTCGGCGCTGGCGCGTGCCTCGGCGGTGCGCTCCTCGCTTTCAACATCGATCAGCGCCACCACCGATCGATCGCCAACCTCGACCCTGTCGGTGCGCCAGTTCCTTCCGGCGTGGCTCAGGTGCGTCGCGTCGCGATCGAACAGCGGTGCGGGGGGTGGCAATATGCGATCGTCGGTCGCGAAGAGCCGGCGTGCCGCCCGGTTCATCGTACGCGCGGTAGCTCCGTTGACCAGTACGAGCGGGGTAGGCGAGGCATCGAGCAGCAAGTGATGCGCGATCTGCGCTTCGTCGGGCGGGCCTGGCCGCGTAACCGGCACCGCCTGGTGATGCCTGACCAGCAGTAGGTTGGCGGCGATCAGCCACAGCAGCAGCAGGATCGTGCCGCACAACGCCAGCCACAGACCATGCGCCGCAGCCGCCCCGGTCGCGGCTCCACACAGGCCCAGCGCCGACGCTATCAGGAGGGCGTTACGATCCCGCCTAGAGACCATGCTGCGCCATGCGTCGGTAGAGGGTGCCCCGGCTCAGTCCCAATGCCGCAGCTGCCCGGGACACGTTGTGGCGATGCTCCTTCAGCGCAGCCTCGATCATCAGCTTCTCGGCATCCTGCATCGCGAACGTCGATGTGGCTTCGCCCACTGGATCGATGACCTGCGTGGCCGGTCGGATCGCGGCGACGTCGATCATGCCGTCGTCGGACAGCAGTACCGCGCGCTCGATCGCCAGCGCCAGTCCGCGGACCTCATCGGGCCAGTCGGCGATGGCGACGAACGCCTCCGCCGCCGGCGTGAGCCGCGGCGTGGCGCGGCCGTAGGTTTCACCGGCGACGCTGGCGAAGTGTCGCGCGAGCAGCACCGCGTCGTCGCGTCGTTCCGCGAGCGGCGGCATCGCGATCTCGACCGTACAGAGCCGCCGGCGCAGCGCGGGCGAGAGCGGCATGACGCTATCGACGATGGTGATGCAGCGCAGGCCTGGCACCAGCCGGTCGAGCAGCCGCGCTTGTGCCTGCGCGTCCAGGCGATCGACGTGGCGCAACACGATCGTATCGGCGGCATGGTCCAGCGCGGACCATTGATCGGGATCGGTCAGGTCGATCCGTGCCGCAATGGTTCCGGCGGTCGGCGACACCGCGTGCAGCGCCTCGGCGACCAGCGAGCGTCCGACGCCGGATACCCCGGTGATGCATACCGAGGCGACCGTCGGTCCGACCCGTCGTACGAGCGCACGGACCCGCTCGATCGCAGCCGACGTACCGAGCAGGGCGCTGCCCCCCGACGTGCCGACGGCGGCGGGTCGGTGTACCGCGCCACCGCCGACGCTGCGCATGATCGCGGCATCGACCTTGGCGAGCAGATCGTCCTTGCGCCACGGCTTCATGATGAAATCGCGCGCGCCAGCCTGCATCGCCGCCACGGCGATCCTGATGCCGCTGTGCGCCGTGATGACCACGACGCAGGCGTGGGGGTCGTCCGCGACGATCCGGGCGAGACAGGCCAGCCCCTCCTCGCCGTCCGACCGCCCCGGCGTGAAGTTCATGTCGAGCAGGATCGCGTCGTAGCGACGCCGCGCGAGCAGCGAGAAGGCACCGGCGGGGTCGGTCACGATCTCGAGACGGTGCCCGGCAAGGCGGAAGAGAATCTCCGTTGTGCGTGCGACGACCGCATCGTCCTCGATCAGCAAGATCTCGCGGGGGCTTGACTCGCGATCGGCGTGTCCGCCGGCGGACATATTGTTCAACGGCGATCGATCATCTGTCCGCGACGCCGGTGAAATCGGTTCATTCATAACGACTTGGCTTTTTGTTTCGTGGGCAGTGACATGTTCCCCATCATGACCGAACAGCCCGCATACGCAACACCCGCACCCGGCGCCGCGATGGATAGCAGGATCCAACGCACCCGGCGGCCGTGGTGGCGGGGTCGACCGGCGATCATCCTGCTGGTCCTGTCGATCGTCGCGCTCGCGATCTGGCGCTTCCTTCCCGAAAGCGGATCGACCGACATCGCCGCCGCCGACGTGGAGACGGGCGCGGTTGTGCGGGCGCCGTTCGACGATTACCTGCCGGTGCGGGCCACGGTCGCGCCCGAGATTACCACGCTGGTCGGCGTGCTGTCGGGCGGACAGGTCGAGCGGCTGCTGGTGCAGGACGGCGCGATCGTGACGGCAGGGGATTCGCTTGCGACGCTCGCCAATCCCGAACTGAAACTCGACGTGCTGACTCGCGAGGCGCAGATCGCCAGCCAGCTGGGCCAGGTCGCTGGCGAGGGGCTGGGGATCGAGCGCAATCGCCTCGACCGGGCGGGGCAGGTGGCACAGGCCGAGTACGACCTCATCAAGGCCCGCCGCGACCTCGCCATCCGTCAGCAGCTCCACGATCAGGGCTTCCTGTCCGACACCGGGGTGAAGAGCTTCCAGGAAGAGGCAGCCTATCAGGAGAAGCGGCTGAATCAGCTTCGCGCAGGCCGCAGTACCGAGGCCGGGATCACCGCCACGCAGGGGCGGCGGCTGGCCGATACGCAACGGCGCCTGTCGGGCAATCTTGCGGCGGTCCGCGCGGGGCTCGACGCGCTGACGGTCCGCGCGCCGGCGACCGGCCGCCTGACCAACTTCACACTGCAACCGGGCCAGACGCTCAAACCCGGCGATCCCGCCGGCCAGGTCGACAGCGAAGGCGCGTGGAAGCTGACCGCCGATGTCGACGAATATTATCTGGGCCGCGTCGCCGTGGGGCAAAGCGCGCGGGCGGGCGATACGCGCGCGACGGTCAGCAAGGTGCTGCCGGCGGTCAAGGACGGACGCTTTCGCGTCGAGCTGACCTTCGATGGTCGCGCTCCGACCGGGCTGAACCGGGGGCAGACGCTGGACATCCGTATCACGCTCGGCGCCGCATCACGCGCGATCGTGGTGCCGGTCGGTGGCTGGCTGGAGACCGGCGGCGGCGCGTCCGCCTTCGTGGTCGTCGATGGTGGTGACCATGCGCGTCGCCGGACCATCCGCACCGGACGCCGCAACCCCGACCAGGTCGAAATCCTGTCCGGCCTCGCGCCGGGCGACCGCATCGTCACCTCGAACCTGTCGTCCGTGAAAGGTGACACCCTCAACCTCCGCTGAAAGGCCCGTCCATGATCCGTCTCGAGAACATCCAGCGCCGCTACGTCTCCGACGAAGTGCAGACCACCGCGCTCCACGATATCGACCTGCATGTCGCGGAAGGCGAATTCCTCGCCATCATGGGGCCGTCGGGCTGCGGCAAGTCGACGCTGCTCAACACGCTGGGCACGGTCGATCGCCCGACCGGCGGACGTTACCTGTTCGGCGAGCGCGACTTGGCCGCCATGGACGAGAAGGAACTGGCGAAGTTCCGCGGCAGCACGCTCGGCTTCGTGTTCCAGAGCTTCAACCTGATCGACGAACTGACGATCGAGGAGAATGTCGCGCTCGGCCTCGCCTATCGCGCCGACGCTGGGGACCGACGCACGCGTGTCGCCGCGGCGATGGACAAGGTCGGCATCGCCCACCGCGCCCGTCACTATCCGCACCAGCTGTCGGGCGGCCAGCAGCAGCGCGCCGCCATCGCCCGCGCGATCGTCGGCGCGCCGAGGCTGATCCTGGCGGACGAGCCGACCGGCAACCTCGACACCGCAAATGGCGAGCAGGTGATGAACATCCTCGCCGGCCTCAACGAGGAAGGCGCGACGATCGTGATGGTCACCCACTCGCCCAGCCACGCCGACATGGCGAAGCGCCGCATCGACATGCTCGACGGTCGCATCGTCGCCAGCGCCCTGCGCGCGATCTGAAAGGAGCAAGGACATGAAGATTCCTCCCCCCGTCATCCTGCCCGCGCTCGCGCTCATCGCCGCGACCTTCGCCAGTGAAGAGCGACGCTATCCCGTGACGTCGTTCCGGACCGTGGATGTCGCCAGCGCCGATGACGTGACGATCCGCCGCGGCCCGACCGCATCGGTCGTGGCGAACGGCCCGCCCGATATACTGCGCGACGTGAACGTCGCAGTACGCGACGACACGTTGTTCATCCCGCGCGGTGCCGGGGCGCATCGGCGCGGCGTTCGCGTCGCCGTGACGGTGCCGGACCTGGCGTCCGTCCGGGCTGCCGGGGCGGGCGTCGTCACCGTCGTGGTCGCGAAGGGGCAACCGTTCGCCGGCGAGATGGCGGGGACGGGACGGCTGGTCGTCACCGGATCGGAACGAACCGATGCCTCGTCGGCGTCACGCGGCGATGACGCGCGCGTACCGGCGACCGGCTCCGATCGCGTCGCCATCACCGACGGCGCGCGCTGCACCGTCGAAGGCGGCGCGACCACGCGCGTCACGTGCGGCTGACCTTCCTCCTGTCCGGATATTCGCGATGAACCGCTTCGCCCTGACCTCGCTCTACCGCTCGCTCACTCGCCACAAGCTCTATTCCGCGCTGAACATCGGCGGACTGGCGGTGGGGATCGCCGTCTTCCTCGTCCTGTCGCTCTACGTCCGGTTCGAGACCGGCTACGAGAAATGGCTGCCCGATCACGACGGGATCTACCGCGTCCGGAGCGAGTGGAACATTCCTGGCAGCCCCTTCGACGGGGTGACGCCGCAGACGGCGGGCGGGGTGCTCGACATGATGAAGGAGGATTTTCCCGGCCTCCGGGGAACGCGCATCAGCACGGGCGGCAAGGTCATCCGGGGTGGGATCGGTGCGGAGGAGAAGATCGCCCGCGTCGATCCCGATTTCCTCGACGTGTTCCGCCTCGACGTGGTGCAGGGTGATGCGCGCAGCGCGCTGCGCCAGCCCTCGGACATGGTGCTGACGCAGGCCGCGGCGCGCCGGTATTTCGGATCGGCGGACCCGATCGGTCGCACGCTGACGATCCAGACGGGCAAGGAGCCTGCCGTCTACCGCGCGGTCGCGGTCGTCCGCGACCTGCCCGCGAACACCGACCTCGACGTCGCGATCCTGATCCCGATCAGGCAGCCGCCACCCGCCGGACAGGCGCTGTGGCGCAATCTCGGCGCACCCAGCCTGGAAACCTGGCTGCGGTTCGACACGCCCGACGCCGCGCGTGCCTTCGCACGGAAACTGCCCGGTTTCGTCGACCGCCACGGCGCCGATCTCGGGAAGGCGCCGTCCGATACGCTCCGCCTGCCGCTCACGCCCATCGCCGACATGCACCTCGCGCCGGTCGGCAAGGGGCAGGACAGCCGGCGGCTGACGGTGGCGACGCTGGGGATCGTCGGCATGCTCACTCTCCTGATCGCGATCGTCAACTATGTGAATCTCGCGACCGCGCGCGCCGGCCTGCGCGCGCGAGAGGTAGCGATGCGCAAGGTGCTGGGGGCCGACCGGGCGGCGCTCGTGCGCCAGTTCCTCGGCGAGGCGATGCTGATGGTCGGCGTCGCCGCGCTGATCGGCGGCATCCTTGCAGAGCTCGGGTTGCCGCTTGTCAACGCCGCGGGCGGGCTGTCGCTGTCCATGCCCTATGGCGTCGTGGTGCCGGGGCTCGTCGCTCTGACGATCGTGGTCGGGCTGCTCGCGGGCTTCTATCCGGCGTTGCTGCTGTCGCGCTTTCCCGCCGCCAGCGTACTTGCCTCTTCCCGCACGCCGGGCGGTGGTCGCGCGGGCACCCGGACACGCGAAGCGCTGGTCGTCTTCCAGTTCGCGCTCGCCATCGCCTTCATGATCGGAACGGCGGTGCTGTTCGCGCAGATGCACCACGTTCGCCAGACCGACCTGGGCTTCGATCGCGAGGGATTGATCGTCGTTCCCGCGATGACCGATTCCGGTCTGACCCCCGCCGACCGCGCCTCGCTGATGGCGGCGTTCCGCGAGATGCCGAACGTTACCAAGGTCACCGCCGCCACGATCGCGGCCGGGGGGTCGTTCAGCCATGCGGCGGTCAACATGCCGGTGCCCGGGCGTCCCGGCGACGGCCCGACCCTCAGGATGATCGAGGTCGGTCCGGACTTCTTCGACACCTACGGCATGCGCCTGCTCGCGGGCCGGGTTTTCGATCCGCGCTACGGCGGTGACGACTCCACCGACAAGAATGACGGCGGATCCTACAACATCATCATCAGCCGCAAGGCGGTGTCCGCGCTGGGCTTCGCCTCGCCGCAGGCGGCGATCGGCAGGACGGTGGGTGCGGGCGACCGGCTCCGCACCATCGTGGGCGTGGTCGACGATGCCCGCTTCCTGTCGCCGCGCGTCGCGATCGACCCGACCTTCTATGCCTACAAGGCGCGCCTGCCCGACTGGGCGATCGCGACGCTGCGTGTTCACGGTGACCCTCGCGCCGTCATGGACCGCATTCGCGCCAAGTGGCGGCAACTGGCACCGGCGGTGCCATTCGAGGCCGCCTATGCCGACCGCCGGGTCGCCCAGATGTACGCCGACGACGACCGCGCAACACGGCTGTTCGGGATCGGCGCAGGACTTGCCGTGCTGATCGGCTGCGTCGGGCTGTGGGGTCTCGCCTCGTTCAACACCGCGCGACGCGTCAAGGAGATCGGCATCCGCAAGACGCTCGGCGCGTCGTCGGCGGACATCGTGAAGCTGCTCGTCGGCCAGTTCCTGCGACCGGTGCTGATCGCCAACCTCGTTGCCTGGCCGCTCGCCTTCGTCGCGATGCGGACATGGCTGACGGGGTTCGACGACCGGATCGCGCTGTCGCCACTGTTCTTCGTCGGGGCGGGGCTGCTCGCGCTCGTCATCGCGGTCGTGACCGTGCTCGGCCAGGCGCTGCGCGCGAGCCGCGCCGCCCCCGCCTGGGCGCTGCGCCATGACTAGGCGCTGGCTGTTCGTGGCGGCGCTGCTGCTATGCGCCGCCCCCGCATCGGCGCAGACGCTGCGCGAGGCGATTGCGCAGGCATATGTCAGCAATCCCGAGCTCGCCGCCGCCCGCGCCCGGCAGGAGGCATTGGAAGAGACACCCGAACAGGCCCGCGCCGGCGGCCGCCCCGTCGTGGCGGTGACGGGGAACGGCGGTTACGATCGACTGGGCCTGGGGTCCGCCGCCTCCGCCACGGTCACCGGCACGATGCCGATCTGGACCGGCGGGCGTGTGTTGTCGGCGGTACGTGCCGCGAACGGCGACGTGGCGGCGGGGGCGGAAGCCCTGCGCGATGTCGAGGCGGTGATCCTTCAGCGCGTCGTCGGCGCCTATGCCGATCTGTTGTTCAGCCAGCAGGCCGTCGACGTGGCGCGGGTCGGGATCGAGCGGCTCGATCGCCAGGTCGCCGAGGCCCGCTCGCGCTTCGGCCTGGGGCAATCGACACGGACCGACGTCGCCCAGCTGGAAGCACAGCGTGCCAGCGTCGTCGCCAACCTGGCCGATGCGGAGGGCGCGCTGGCAACGGCAGCGGCCGTCTATCGCGCGACGGTGGGGCAGGATGCCGGCACCTTGTCGGCGGAGGTGGCGGCGCCGACCGCGCTGCCAACGACGCTGGCGGATGCGCGCGCGCAGGCCGAAACGAATAATCCGTTGCTGATGCGCCAGCGCCGCATCGTCGCAGCGGCCGGTGCCCGCATCGATCTGGCACGCGCCGAACGTGCGCCGTCGCTCGATCTGACGGGCAGCTACGGTCGCGGCACAGGGCTCGTCGATGGCGACATGCGTGGCTTTCCGGCCGCCACCTCGGCGGGGTTGGTCCTGCGCGTGCCACTGCTTACCGGCGGCCTCGTCTCCTCCCGCGTGCGCCAGGCGCAGGCGACCGCACGCGCCGAACGGTATCAGGCCGATGCCGCTTCCCGCGAGGCCCGCCGCGACGCCGATACCGCCTGGGCCGCCTTCACCGCCGCGCAAGGCCGCCTGCGCGCCTCGATTGACGGGCTGGCGGCGGCCGAGCTCGCGCTTCAGGGTGTGCGCGCCGAATATGGTTTCGGCCTGCGCTCGACCATCGACATCCTGGTCGCCGACCAGAGCCTGCGTGCCGCACAACTCTCGGTCGCGTCATCCCGTGCCGATGTTCTCGTGGCACAGGCGGCGTTGCTTCGGGCAACCGGTACGCTCAGGCCTGCTGCCTATGGATAAGCGTGGTAGCTGCCACTCTAAGTTGGGATCGAATTTCGGGAACGTCTGAGGCTGTGCATTATCAGCATTAACTGCGCTTCTGGATCGCGATCGACGCCGGTCGAGCGGCAGCGAGGCCGCCTAACACCCGGGCGGAGAGCGATGGTTGAAACTGCCGGTCGAGGCGCTAGCTTCGACGAGGAGTTTGGAGGGGCGATCACGTGGCTGGCAGCACCGGGATGCGACTCATTGCGCTGCTCGCCTTGGTCTGTGGCGCGCCCGCCATCGCACAGCCCGATGCGCCGCTTGTGACGCCGGCCACCGGGGAAGGCTGGATACCCTTCGATGATTCCACTGACGCAATCATCGTAAGGATCATGGTGGACGGTCGCCCGCTCGATGCCGTCGTCGACACGGGCGCACCAACGACGGTGATCGACCGCGCCTGGGCGTCTCGGAATGGCCTCACCGTGGAACCGTTTGAAGCTGCCGCCACGCGGGGGGCGGCGGCGCAACGCCGAACGGGGTCACGCGATTTCGCTGTTTCACGCTGGGTCGGTTCGAACAGGCGGCCGCCCGGCTGGCCGCGCGCAAGAACAAGGCCGATATCCTCGCCGGGGTCGATCTCGGCCGGCAGAGCGCCGACATCTCGTCGATCCTGATCGACCTGACCCAGCGCGAGACGATGAACGCCTCGGCCGGGTTCGCCCGGCTGCTGGGGCGCGAGGCGACCGGGGTCATCCCGCTCAAACCGAACTATCACCGCATGGCGTCGCTGATGGTGCTGAAAGCCCCCGACCTGCCCTCCATCCTGTTCGAAACCGGCTATCTGTCGAACGATGCCGATGCCCGTCGGCTCGATTCCGCCGAAGGCCGCCGCGCCATCGCCAGGAGCGTGGAACGCGCTGTCGAGGTGTATTTCGCGCGGCGGCTGGCGGCGCGTTGACGCAGGCGGTTTCCCGGAAAGGATGGTGAAACGGGAATGGTCTGGGGCGTAATGAACGGTATTGATACGTATTCACCCTGTGGTTTGATGCCACTTTAGCAACGTGTCCGATTCAATGGAGCTGGGGCTGATATGGTTCGATTTTCCATCGCCTTGTGTGCTCTTCTGTCTTCAACGATGGCAGCGTTCGCCCAAAATGCCACAGACCGGCCGGCATCAAACGCGGCAATTGTAACGCAAGATCCTGACCGCACGTCGCGTGCTGATGCCGCGTCTGAGCAGGTAGATATCGTTGTCGTGGGAAAGCGCCCCGGCGCGAACGTCGCTTCACCTCCGGTCCCGCCTCGCTGCGTGAAGAGACCCGGTGATCCTGCCGATCTGGTGCAGGTCAGCCTGTCCAAAACATCTCAGCGTGTGATTGCTCCTGATCGCAAAGGCATACTGGCTTTGCGAGATGACAGGGGAGGAGATATCCGGACCTATCTGGCAGCGTGCTGGCACTGGTGTAGGCCAATACGTCTTTAGAGTTACCGATGACGGAACACCTATGTGTATCGGTGCGGCCAAAATCAAACCTGACGGATGGGGGCAGCTACGCCAGATCTTAAAGACTACGAGGGACATGCGTGGTCGTTATGTGCATTTCACGACTCTCGTTGCAGCGCGGGACGCAGACTTGATCCGATTTTGGGTCGCTATAGGCGGAACTGGCGCACGCGTGATGGGTGGCGATACGAATCAGACACCAGTGCATGGAACATTTAGGTGGCTTCAGGCCGATATCGTGGTTGGACCGGTTCCACTCGGCGCCGATCATATCAGCTATGGCTTTTTACTGTGGGGAAAGGGCGACGTATGGGTTCTTGATCCCCACATCGAAGTGAATACACATGACGAAGTACGCAACATCCCCACTCTTCCAGTGACATTGAAAACTCCGTTAGGCGAGCAGACGCATGATCCCTTTTGATTGCAGACGCACTCCGATGATCGATTGATTGGGGCGTGGTCGTCTAGTTTGTATCCGGCAGCTGCTTACCGACCTTTCCCGATTGGGAACCCGTGACGGGACCCCGGTCGCACCGATCGCGTTGACGGTCGCCTGCGGGTTCCACTTTCCCGAAATGCCGCGTCGGACATGGCGTTTCGGGAACGTTGCAAGACGTCTGCTGCGGCGGCGTTCGGGGTCTGTAACGGGTCGGACGGGGCAACGCAGACGTTCGTCCAGTTCGCAGCCGCCCATGCAGCACGCTTTCGGAATCCGCCTTCAATCGTGCCCCGGCCCGAGCGACGGGTCGAGGTCGCGCGGGCGGACGAAGGTCGTCAGGTGTCCGCATCCGTCGCAGGCGCTCGCCCAGTCGCCGTCGAGTTCGAGCACCGCGACGCTGGCGGTCGGGAATTTCTCCTCCACCGCGCCGCGCAGCGGATTGCTCTCCGCCGACAGCAGCAGCACGAGGTCCTCGAGCCCCGGATTATGCCCGACCAGCAGCGCGCGGTCGGCGTCCGCCGGCAGCGCGCGGATCGCGTCGAGCAGCGTGCCGGCAGAAGCGAGGTAGAGCGTGCGGTCGTGCCGCGCCTCGGGCAACGTGCCGTACCCGCGGCGGAAATGGTCGAGCGTCTCGACTACGCGACGGGCCGAGCTGGCCGCGAGATGATCGAATTTCAGGCCCAGATGCCGGACCTGCGCGCCCATCGCGGTCGCGGCGCGCGCGCCCTTGGCATTCAGCGGCCGTTCGTGGTCGCTGAGTGCCGGATCGTCCCAGCCCGACTTGGCATGGCGCAGCAGCGTCAGCGTCTTCATATGGGCGGCTCCATCGGCAGGGCGTGAGCGCCATGCCCGACTTCGGCGTCCAAGGAAAGGGCGCGCGCGACCGCTTCGTCCAGCGTGCAGCGCGTGATCGGCGTTCCTTCCGGAAACGCGCCCAGCAGCCGCGACGGCATGGCGGCGGACAGCAGCACGAACAGCCCGCGATCGTCGGCGCGGCGGATCAGCCGGCCGAACGCCTGCGCGAGGCGCGCGCGCACCATCCGGTCGTCATAGGCGCTGCCCCCGCCCGCCAGCCGCCGCGCGGCGTGGAGCACGCCCGGCTTCACCCACGGCACCCCCTCCATCACCACCATCCGCAGCGAATGGCCGGGCACGTCCACCCCGTCGCGCAGCGCATCGGTCCCGATCAGCGACGCGCGCGGATCGTCGCGAAAGATGTCGACCAGCGTGCCGGTATCGATCGGGTCGACATGCTGGGCATAGAGCGGCAGCCCGTCGCGGGCGAGGCGGTCGGCGATCCGCGCATGGACGCCGCGCAGCCGCCGGATCGCGGTGAACAGCCCCAGCGTGCCGCCGCCCGCCGCGACGATCAGCCGGCCATAGGCATTGGCGAGCGCGGGCAGGTCGCCGCGCTTCACGTCGGTGACGATCAGCACCTCGGCCTGGGCGGCATAGGCGAACGGGCTCGCCGCCTCGAAATGGCTCGGCGGACGCATCAGGTGCGGCGCGCCGACCCGCGCATCGGCCATGTCCCAGTCGCCGCCGGCACGCAGCGTCGCCGACGTCACCAGCACGCCATGCGCCGGTTTGAGCACCGTTTCGGCGAACGGGCGGGTGGGGTCGAGCCAGTGGCGGTGCAGCCCCATGTCGTATTCGCGGCCCTCGACCCGGTCGACCGTCAGCCAGTCGACGAAATCGGGATCGACCGGCCCGCCGATCCGCGCGAGCAGCCGGCCCCATGCCGCGACCGTTTCCGCCCGCCAGCCCAGCGACGCGATCGCGCCTTCGATCCGGGCGCGCGCGGGACCGTCCATCCAGTCCGGCCCCTCGGTCAGTACTGCCTCCAGCCGCTTGCCGAGCGCGATCAGCGGGCGCAGCAGCGCATCCAGCGCCTGTGCGGCCGGGCCGGCGGCGTCGATCAGCTCGGCCGGCGGTTCGCTCAGTTCGGTTTCCAGCCCATAGCCCGCCTCGCCATCCTTGGCCCGCGCGAACACCGCGCCGCGCACGCACGCCAGCAATTCCTCGACCGGACCGAACGGATCGCCCTCCTGAATCCGCGCCAGCCAGCCATCGGCGGGCAGCGCGCGCGCGGCATCGACGGCGGCGGCGACCGCCTCGCCCCCCGCCGCATCATAGCTGGCGACGTCGGACAGCCGCGCGGCAAGGCCCCGTCGCCGCCCGCGCCCGCCGCCTTCGGGGCCCAGCACCCAGCGGCGGATCTCGATCGCCTCCATGCCGGTCAGCGCGGCGGAGAACATCGCGTCGGCCGCCTCGAACAGATGATGGCCCTCGTCGAAGACGTAGCGGGTCGGGCGCGTGCCGGTTTCCCGCCCCCGCGCGGCGTTGACCATCACCAGCGCATGGTTGGCGATGACGATATCGGCCTGCGCCGACGCCCGGGCCGCGCGTTCGATGAAGCATTTGCGGTAATGCGGGCAACCGGCATAGATGCACTCGCCGCGCCGGTCGGTCAGCGCGGTCGATCCGTTGCGGCGGAACAGCGTCGGCAGCCATCCGGGCAGGTCGCCGCCGATCATGTCGCCATCGGCGCTGTATGCCGCCCAGCGCGCGACCAGCTGCGCCAGCACCGCCGCCCGCCCCTGGAACCCGCCCTGCAGGGCATCCTCGAGGTTGAGCAGGCACAGATAATTCTCGCGTCCCTTGCGCGTCACCACCTTGGCACGGCGCTCGGCGTCGTCGGGAAACACGCGGACGCTTTCCTGCGCCAGCTGGCGTTGCAACGCCTTGGTAAAGGTCGACACCCACACCGCGCCATCCGCCGCCGCCGCCCACAGCGAGGTCGGCGCCAGATAGCCAAGCGTCTTGCCGATGCCAGTTCCAGCCTCCGCCAGCACCATGTTGGGCGTATCGCGCGCGGCGCGCGGCGCGAATGCCTGCGACGCGGCGGCGGCGAAGGCGCGTTGCCCCGGCCGCGCCTCGGCCGTGCTGCCGGTCAGCTCGGCCAGCCGTGCGGCGACCGCGTCGGGCGCCAGCGTCACCGTGCGCGGGTTGGCGCGCGGCGGCGCCTCTTCCCATTCGGGCAGCTTGCTGAACAGCCAGCGCTCGGCGGTCTCCGGTTTGGGCAGCACCTGCCCCAGCGCCGGCGCCCATGGCCAGCGCAGGCGGAACAGCGATTGCGCCGCGGTCCACGCCCCTTCCTGTTCGGGCCATGGCTTCGACGCGGTCGCGATCAGCGCCGCCGCCGCCCGGCGCAGCAATTCGGCCACATGCGCCTCGTCGGTGGGCGGGGGCAGCGCCAGCGCCTGCGCGATCCCCTTGGGCGTCGGCACCGCGAATCGCGCGGGATGGACGAAGGCGAACAGTTCGAGCAGGTCGAGCCCCGACAGCTCGGCATAGCCCAGCCGCTGCCCGATCAGCGCGGCGTTGAGCACGATCGTCGGCGTGTCCGCCACGCACGCGATCGCTTCCCCCCGGCTGACTTCGCGCGTGCCGTCGGCGGTCGCGATCCAGACGCCCGAATGGCTGGCGTGGAGGGCAGGGTAGGGGAGCATCGAACTGCCTTACCGCCACGCGCTCGGGAACGGAAGTGGAACGCGCCGGATCCATCCCATATCAGGGGGAGGATTCAGCGCGCACTCACCACAGCACGCCCTTGACCGGTTTGAGCGGTTCGGGCGCCGGATCGCCGATCGCCTGCAACAGGTCGATCTCGATCGTCCGGCACATCGCGGTCAGCGGCAGGTCGTGCACCGTATCGGCGAACGGATCGGCCAGGTCTTCGCCGATCTGCAACACGGCGAGGAACATCAGTCCCGCCAGCCCGGAACCCAGCGGCGTGGCGATGCCCAGCGTCTCGACCAGGCCGATGGGCAGCACGACACAGAACAGCCGGGTGAACAGCGACGGCAGGAAGCGATATTGCACCGGCAGCGGCGTGTTCTTGATCCGCTCCATGCCACCTTGCGCATTGGCGATGTCGATCATCACGCTTTCGAGGCTGGTCTGCTGGATGCTGTCGATCCAGCCGCGGCGCTGCGCCTCCGCGACGCGCTCGCCGGTCCCGTCGAGCAGCCCGTTGGCGACGTTTGTCCGGCCCAGCGGATCGCCCGCCTCGTCCCGCGACAGGAAGCGGTGGACCTCGTCCTTCGAATCCTGCCGCCGCAACTGGCAACGCAGCGCGTGGACATAGGCGATGTGGCGCAGCACGATCGACCGCTTGAGATCGCGCTTCTGTCCGCTGTCCTCCGGCCCGATGAACGCGATCGCGGCACGCGCCAGGTTGCGCGACGCGTTTATCATCAGGCCCCACAGCGATCGGCCCTCCCACCAGCGCGCATAGGCCGAATTGACGCGAAAGCCGAGGAACAGCGCCAATGCCGAACCGAACAGCGTCAGCGGCAACGATGGTGCCTTGAACGGCCATACGAGGAAGATGACGGTGACGATCACGTCCCAGATGAACAGGCCCAGTGCGGGCTTCCAGACTTCCGAAACGATGCGGGACAGGCGGGGTGCGTCGGATACGATCATCGACCACGCCTACGTCCAGCGCGGCAATAGGTTGCATCGCAACAGGTGGAAATTATGCGCCCGACCGCGTATCGGAAAGCGATGACCGACCCCGATATCCGCGATGCAGCATTGGTTTCAAAGGCTTGGCCGTATGAAGAGGCGCGCAAGCTCCTGAAGCGCTATCCCGACGGAAAGCCGGGCGGCGCGCCGGTCCTGTTCGAAACCGGTTATGGGCCGTCCGGTTTGCCGCATATCGGCACGTTCAACGAAGTGCTGCGCACGACGATGGTGCGCAAGGCGTTCATGGAACTGTCGGACCAGCCGACCCGGCTGATCGCGTTTTCGGACGACATGGACGGCCTGCGCAAGGTGCCGGACAATGTGCCGAACGGCGACCTGCTGCGCGAACATCTCGGCAAGCCGCTCAGCGAAATCCCCGATCCGTTCGGCACGCATGGCAGTTTCGCCGCGCACAACAACGCCCGGCTCCGCGCGTTTCTCGACCAGTACGGCTTCGACTATGAATTCGCGTCGTCGACCGACTATTATCGGGGCGGCCGGTTCGACGATGCGCTGCGGAACGTCCTGCGCAACATGGCTGCGATCCTCGACATCATGCTGCCGACGCTGGGTGCCGAACGCCGCGAAACCTATTCGCCGGTGCTGCCGATCTCGCCGACCAGCGGCATCGTGCTGCAGGTGCCTGTCGAGGTGCTCGACGCCGACACCGGCATGGTGGCGTTCATGGACGGCGACACCCGCGTCGAACGATCGGTCCTGTCGGGTGGGGCCAAGCTGCAATGGAAGGTCGACTGGGCGATGCGCTGGGCGGCGCTCGGCGTCGATTACGAGATGGCGGGCAAGGACCTGATCGATTCGGTCACGCAATCGTCGAAGATCGCCCGCGTGCTGGGCGCACGCCCGCCCGAGGGCTTCAATTACGAGATGTTCCTCGACGAACAGGGCCAGAAGATTTCGAAGTCGAAGGGCAACGGCCTCAGCCTCGAACAATGGCTGACCTATGGCCCGCCCGAAAGCGTCGCCTTCTACGCATATCGCGAACCGAAAAAGGCCAAGCAGCTCCATCTGGGCGTGATCCCGCGCGCGATCGACGAATACTGGCAGTTCCGCGCCAACTATGCCGGCCAGCCGGTCGAACAGCGGCTCGGCAACCCGGTCCACCACATCCATGGCGGTCCGCCGCCGGCCGAGACGCTGCCGGTGACGTTCGGGTTGCTGCTCAACCTCGTCGGCGTGATGGGCGACGCGACCAAGGCGCAGGTGTGGGGCTATCTCGCCAACTATGTCGCGGATGCGTCGGCCGGGCGTTATCCGGCGCTCGACGCGCTGATCGACCATGCGCTGGCCTATGTCCGCGACGTCGCCGACAAGCCCGAGCGCCGCGCCCCGACCGGGGTCGAGCGCGCCGCGCTGGAACGGCTCGATGCCGACCTCGCGGCGATGCCGGCGGACGCCACGCCCGAGGATATCCAGAACGCGGTGTACGAGATCGGCAAGACCGCCGGGTTCGACAGTTTGCGAGACTGGTTCAGGGCCTGCTACGAAACGCTGCTCGGCACGCCCCAGGGCCCGCGCATGGGCAGCTTCATCGCGCTCTACGGCATCGACAATAGCCGGAAACTGATCGCGGAGGCACTGGCGCGGTAGGGGCCGGGGCAATCCCGGCGATGCCGTTCGATTGTCGTCATTCCCGCGCAGGCGGGAATCCTTAGCCGCCGAGGTTTCGGCTCGATTCGCGACGACAGTGCATATGGACTCCCGCCTGCGCGGGAGTGACGCGGTTGGCGAAGGAGAGGGGGAGCCCCCGGAATCGTCACCCCAGCGCAGGCTGGGGTCTCCCGCGGCTCCTGCGGTGCCCTCTTACACGGAGACCCCAGCCTGCGCCGGGGTGACGTTGGGGCGGGAAGAGCCCCCTACTTCCGCTCCTCGTAGAACGTCTTCACGACATTCCACCCTTCCTCCGCCGTCTCGACGAAGGTGATGAGGTCGAGGTCGCGGGCCGAGATCACCCCCTCTTCGACCAGCGCGTCCCAGTTCACCACCCGCTCCCAGAATTCGCGGCCGTAGAACAGCACCGGGATCGGTTCGATCTTGCCGGTCTGGATCAGCGTCAGCAGCTCGAAGCTTTCATCGAACGTGCCGAACCCGCCGGGGAACACCGCGACCGCGCGGGCGCGCAGCAGGAAATGCATCTTGCGCAGCGCGAAATAGTGGAACTGCATCGACAGCGCCGGGGTGACGTACGGATTGGGCGCCTGTTCGTGCGGCAGGACGATGTTCAGCCCGATCGATTCGGCACCGGCCTCGTTCGCGCCGCGATTGGCGGCTTCCATGATCGACGGGCCGCCGCCCGAACACACGACGAAGTGCCGCTTGCCGTTGACGTCGTTGGGAAACTGGCTGGCATGGAACGCCAGTTCGCGTGCCACGTCGTAATAATGCGCCTTGGCGACGATCCGTTCGGCGATGGCGCGCGATGCGTCGTCCTGCGCCAGGTCGAGCAGCATCTCGGCCTTGTCGGGCTCGGGAATGCGCGCCGAGCCATAGATGACGAAGGTCGAGGCGATGTTCGCCTCGTCGAGCAGCAGCGAGGGTTTCAACAGCTCCAGCTGGAACCGCACCGGCCGCAGGTCCTCGCGCAACAGGAACTCCATGTCCTGGAACGCCAGTCGATAGGCGGGGTGTTCGGTCTGGGGGGTCGACAGCTGCGCGCGGGCCGCTTCGGCTTCCTGCTTGGCCCCGCGGAACACGCGGGACGGTACTTTTGTATCGGTCATAGGTGACAGGGTTGTAGGCACGGCCGCGAAAACCGGCAAGCGGGATGCGTCGGTGGCAGATCAGCGGCACAATGGCCGCCCGCCCATGTCGAAATGAAAATGGTTGTGGTGCGCGGCGTTGTAGTCGGGACCGAGCGTGGTGACGAACCGCTTGCACGCCGACCGGTGGACGATGCGCAGGAATTCGCGGACCTGCGGGTCGGCGCTGTTCCAGTCGCGTTCCAGCACGATCCGCCGTCCGTCGGCCAGCGTGAAGCCGCCGATATCGATCGCGTTGGCAAGGCCGTGTTCGGACACCCGCCCGGCCGAGCGCGCACCGCCGCCGATGATCCCGCGACAGGCATAGGTGCCGTAGCTGTCGATGCGCGTCACCTCGCTGCCCAGTATCTGTCGCGCGGCGGGGCGCACGCCGTGGCGGACCCAGCCGACCAACGCACGGGCGGCGGGGCAGCGAATCGCCTTGAGACCGTTTACCGGCACGCCGATGTCGAGCAGCTGCACCGCGCCCAGCACGACGCAGCCCGACCCGTAATCGCGGTCGGGCAACGGGCTGAAACGGACATCGGCCTTCGACAGGTCGGCGAAGCATTGCTGCGTATCGCGCGAGGTGATCGTCGGCAGCGTCACCGGCCCGGGTGGCCGCGGGGCTGCCGGCCGGGCACGCGGCGGCGGTGCCGCGCGGCGGTCGTCGCCACCGACGCAGCTCGCCAGAATCAGGCAGCAGGACAGGAGCAGCCGGCGCGGCAGGGTCATCGGATGGCCGGCTCCCACGTCGCGTCGCGACCGGCAAGCGGCGATGCGACGGATCGTGCTTTCCCCCGGTGGAACACGAATAAGGTAACCGCTGTCACGGAAAGGATTGCTCGCACTAGTAGTTTTTGAATATGTACTACTTTCGTATGACCCGGCAGCGGGTCGCCATCCTCACCTCCACGTTCCGGCAACGGACCGCTTCGCAAAGGGAATGCAGCGTGACCATCGTCGTTCGAACCCTGTCTGACCGTGTGTTCGAGATCGTGCGGGAGCGGATCGTCAGCGGGGCGCTCGCCGAAACCGTGCCGATCCGGCAGGACGCGCTCGCCAGCGAATTGGGTGTCAGCAAGATCCCGCTGCGCGAGGCGCTGGCGCGGCTGGAACAGGAAGGGCTGGTCGCCGGACAGGCGAATCGCGGCTATACCGTACGGCCGATGTCGGCGTCGCAGGCCGACGAGATCTACGAGCTGCGCCTCGCCGTCGAACCCAGTGCCGCCGCCTATGCCGCGCGCCATGCCGACGACCGGTACCGCGCGGCCGCCGTCGAGGCGTTCGAGCGGATCGGGGAGGGGGCGGGCGACGACCTGCTCGACGCCGCGGCACGCAACCGGGCGTTCCATGCGGCGCTGGTCGCCGCGGCCGGGCGCGACCTGACGATCGAGCTGGTGCAGCGCCTGTCGGTGCTTGCCGAACGCTATGTGGTTGCACATCTGCGTCCCGCAGGCCGCAACAACCGCGCCCACACCGAACACCGCGCGCTGCTCGACGCGTGGCTCGCCCGCGATGCCGATGCGGTGCGGGCGATGCTCACCCGTCACCTGCTGATGACGATCGAGGACCTGCGCAGCGAATTCGCCGCCGCTGCCGCCTGACCTGCGGGTGGGCGGGGTGCGATCGATCGGGTAGGGGGTGCCCATGGTCCGTTTCGTCCTCAGCCTCTTCGCGCTGTCGCTTGCCGCCGCCCCCGCCGCGGCACGCGACATCCTGTTCGTCGGCAACAGCTTCACCTTCGGCGCGGGCTCTCCGGTCGAGCGCTACCGACCCGACAGTGTCACCGACCTGAACGGCGAGGGGATCGGCGGCGTGCCGGCACTGTTCCGTGCCTTCGCCGAACAGTCCGGGCTCGACTGGACGGTGTCGCTCGAAACCTCGCCGGGCAAGGACCTGGCGTTCCACTATGCCCGCAAGCGCGCCGCGATCGACCGGCGCTGGGACGTGGTAATCCTGCAGGGCTATTCGACGCTCGATGCCGAACGTCCGGGCGATGCCACCCGCCATGGCGAGGCGGCGGGAAGGCTCGCGGCATTGGTGCGGGCGCGCAATCCGCAGGCGTCGGTGAAGCTGGTCGAAACCTGGTCGCGCGCCGACCTGACCTATCGCCCCGGCAGCCGCTGGTCGGGCAGGCCGATCGTGGCCATGGCGCAGGACCTGGCCGACGCCAACCGGCAGGTCGCCCGGACCACGCCCGGCATCGCCGGTACGATCCCCGTCGGCAGCGCGTGGAACCGCGCGATCGCGCGCCGGGTGGCCGACGCCAATCCTTATGACGGGATCGATCCGGGCAAGCTCGGCCTCTGGGCCGACGATCATTATCATGGCAGCAGCGCGGGCTATTATCTCCAGGCGCTGACGATCTTCGGCAGCGTCACCGGCTACGACGTCCGTCGGCTGGGCACCGGCGAGCGCGCCGCCGCCGACCTCGGCCTGACCGGCGATCAGGCGGTGGCGCTGCAACGGATCGCGTGGAAGACCCTGCGCGCACACCGTTGATGCGGGTCGTGGTCGCGGCGTTGTTGCTGGCGGGGTGCGGCGCTGGCGACGGTGATCGCGCGGCCCGGCTGGCCAGTGCCGGTCCGAACCCAGACCTGCCCGCGCTGCTGCGCGCCGCCGATGTCGGTGCCGGGCGGCGGGCATTCGGACAGTGCGCCGCCTGCCATACCATCGGCAAGGGGCGGCAGGCGCTGGCCGGCCCCAATCTGCACGGCATCCTCGGCCGCGCGGTCGCGGGAGATCCGCGCTTTGGCTATACCCAGGCGCTCAAGGACCATGGCGGGCGCTGGGACGATGCGCGGATGGACGCATGGCTCGCCGCGCCGATGCAGGTGGTGCCGGGCACGCGCATGGCGTTCGCCGGCGTGCGCGACCCAATGGAGCGCGCCGACCTCATCGCCCATCTCCGGTCGGAGAGTCGGTAGGCGCACCACTCGCCCGATACGTCACCGGCCTGCGCCGGGATGACGCTCGCATCCTAAAACTGGTGGCCGGTGCGGTTGCGTTTGGTCGCCAGATATTCAATGTTGTGCGGGTTGGGCGGCAGGTGATGTGGCACCCGTTCGACCACGGTGATGCCGGCCGTGGCCAGCCCCGCGACCTTCGCCGGGTTGTTGGTCAGCAGGCGGATGCGGTCCTGTCCCAGCAGCGTCAGCATCCGCCCGGCCACGCCGAAATCGCGCGCATCGATCGCGAAGCCCAGCCTGATGTTCGCATCGACCGTATCGAACCCCTGGTCCTGCAAGGCATAGGCGCGCAACTTGTTGACCAGCCCGATGCCGCGCCCTTCCTGCCGCAGGTACAGCAGGATGCCCCAGCCAGCATCGGCGATGGCATGGATCGCGGCATGCAGCTGCGGCCCGCAATCGCATTTCAGGCTGCCCAGCACATCGCCGGTCAGGCATTCGCTGTGCAGCCGGACCAGCGGTTCGCGCCCGTCGGGCTGGCCGATGACCAGCGCGACATGCTCGCCCGCCGCATCGGGGGTGCGGAACGCCACGATCTGGCTGTGTTCGGCTCCGGCGACCGGCAGCTTCGCGCGCGCGACGATGGTCAGACGGTTCGCATCCTCGTGCGCGTCGATCGCCGCCGGCGTGATCGTCACCTCCGCACCCGTGCCCCCTGCGACGAACGCCGGCAGCAACCCGGCGATCCGCGCAAGGCGCAGCGCGGCGGCGGCGGCGAGCGGGGCGGGCGAGTCGATCCCGCGGAACGGCCCCTTCATCGGCGTGGCGAGGTCGAGCTGCGGATCGGCCAGCGCGGTCGCGGCGGCGAAGTCGGTCCAGCGCTCGCGCCGGATCGACACCGGCTGGTCGGGCTCGGCCGCCGCGCGCTGGTTGACGATGCGCAGCGTTTCCGCGCGGCCGAACGACAGCAGAACATGCGCCGTCCCCGCCGGATCGAACGCATCGAGCCGGGTCGCATCGGCGGTCTCGATCGGCAGCAGCGTCAGCGGCGGCTCGCCCGGCGCATGGATCGCGATGGCCCAGCCGCGGCGCAGGGCGTCTATCGCACGGGCAACGTCGCGGGTTTCACTCAAAACCGGAACTCCGTGACGATCGGGATATGGTCGCTGGGTTTGAGCCAGCTGCGCGCATGTTCGTACACGCGGTGCGCGGTCGCGCGGGCGGCCACGTCGCGGCTGGCCCACATATGGTCGAGTCGCCGCCCGCGGTCCGACGCCGCCCAGTCCTTCGCGCGGTAGCTCCACCAGGTATAGAGCCGCGCCGGTGCGGGCACGAAATGGCGGCCGAGATCGACCCAGTCGTTCGCCGCCTGCAACCTCGCCAGCGCCGCGACCTCGACCGGCGTATGGCTGACGACGTCGAGCAGCTGCTTGTGGCTCCACACGTCGCTTTCGAGCGGGGCGACGTTGAAGTCGCCGACCAGCAGCGTGGGCACGCCCGCCAGCCCCGCCGACCACGTCGTCATCCGCTCCAGAAAGTCGAGCTTCTGGCCGAATTTCGGATTCACCTGCCGGTCCGGCACGTCGCCGCCCGCCGGGATATAGACGTTCTCGATCCGCAGGCCGTTCGCCAGCCGCACGCCGATGTGGCGCGCCTCGCCATTGGCCTGCCAGTCGAACCGGTCGTCCTGCGCCAGCGGCACCTTCGACACGACGGCGACGCCGTGATGCATCCGCTGCCCGTTGATCGCAATGTGCGTATAGCCCAGCCGGCGCAACGGATCGTGCGGGAAGTCGCGGTTCTCGACCTTCGTTTCCTGCAGGCACAGGATGTCGGGTTGCGCGTCGCGCAGGAACTGTTCGACGATGTCCATGCGGAAGCGGACCGAATTGATGTTCCACGAAGCGACCGAAAGCGTGTCCATGGCGATGCCTGTATCGTCGTCAGCGCGGCGGCGCCAGATGGCGGGCGGCAGGCCGGACCGGCGCCGTGGGGCCGGACATGGAAAGGCCCCCGCTCCGGGGGCATGGAGCGAGGGCCGACCTAGCGTTGGTCACGCAGGCGGGCGTTGGAGACCCGGGCAACAGGGGGGAAAATCCCGGACGCGCCCCAACGCCGCGTCAGCAGCAATAGGGCCGCGAACCTGTCGCCAACATGAACGCATACGGTTTTCTTGAAATTCCGTATTCGATTGGTCGCATTCCGACCACGGATCGTCAGCGCCGGACGCGGCGCGGTTCGTTGAAGCGGAACGCGCTGTCGGCGACGGGCACGTTGAAGCGCTGGTTGGTCAGCCGCACCGTCGTCCGGTTCGCCTGCGCATCGAGCGCGACCCAGCCTTGCAGCATCAGCCCGGCGGGGGCGGAGGGCTGGCGGGCGAAGATCATCGTGATCCGGCCATACTCGGGACGCTTCGGGTCGTACGCCTCGACGCTGACGATGCGCGGATCGTTCGACGGCACGACCCGCGCGAATTTCGACGCATCGCGTTCGGGGTTGAGCAGGATGCCGAGCGGCGAATTGCCGATCGGCCAGCGCTGCTTCTGTCCGACCTGATAGTCGAGGAAGTAGAGCGACTTGCCGTCCGACACGAGCAGGATCGGCACGTTCTTTTCATACTGGAAACGGATCTTGCCCGGCTTCTTCAGCGTGAGCTGTCCCGACAGGACGCGCCCGTTGCGGTCGGTCTGGGTGAAATCGGCGGTCATCGTCTGCGTCGCGGCCAGATGGCGCTGGACCGACGCGAGGTCGTTCTGCGGTGCCTGCGCATGCAGCGCGACCGACGCGGAGAAAGCGAGCACGGGGGCGAGCGCGAGGGCGATCGGGCGGATGGGACGTCTCCAGGTCATGCAGTCGGGGTAGGTTCGCGCCATTGAACGCGGGGTGAACCCGCGGGTTGCGTGGGGCGCGCCGTAACGCTCGGCTCGCACCTTCCCCGACGTCGTCATTCCCGCGCAGGCGGGAATCCATATGCGCCGCCGTCTGTGCAGGGGTCGCGACCCTTGGCGTCCATTGATCCCCGCCTGCGCGGGGATGACGGAAGTTGGAGCGTCGCGCTACGCAATTAGCGTACCCCGGCGCAGTCCGGGGTCCAGGGCTTCACCCGCAGCGTTGCGTTCGTGGCCCTGGACCCCCGCCTTCGCGGGGGTACGGCGTCCGTGGGGCTCGCTCCCGACCCTTACAGCCGATGCTCGCCCTTCACCCAGCGCACCGTGCCCGAGCTGGCGCGCATCACGACGCTTTCCGTGGTCATCTTGCCGGCGAGGCGCTTGACGCCGGCGAGCAGCGAGCCGTCGGTGACGCCGGTCGCGGCGAAGATGCAGTCGCCGCGCGCCAGTTCGGTCAGGTCGTACTGCTTGTCGAGGTCGGTGACGCCCCATTTCGCCGCACGGGCGCGTTCGTCGTCGTTGCGGAACAGCAACCGCCCCTTGAACTGCCCGCCGACGCAGCGCAGCGCCGCGGCGGCCAGCACGCCCTCGGGCGCGCCGCCCTGACCCATATACAGGTCGATGGTGGTGGCCGGGTCGCTGGTCGCGATGACGCCCGCGACGTCGCCGTCGCCGATCAGCATCACGCCGCAGCCGACCGCGCGCAACTCGGCGATCATCGCCTCGTGGCGCGGGCGGTTGAGGACGCAGACGATGATGTCGTGCGGGTCGACGCCCTTGGCCTTCGCGATGGCGGTGACGTTCTCGGTCGGCGACCGGTCGAGATCGATGATCCCGTCCGGATAGCCCGGACCGCAGGCGATCTTGTCCATATACACGTCGGGGGCGTTCAGCAGGCCGCCCTTTTCGGCGATCGCCAGTACCGCGAGGCTGTTCGGACCGGCGGTGGCGCAGATGGTGGTGCCCTCCAGCGGGTCGAGCGCGATGTCGATCTCCGGTCCCTTGCCGATGCCGACCTTCTCGCCGATGAACAGCATCGGCGCCTCGTCGCGCTCGCCCTCGCCGATCACGACGGTGCCGTCCATGTAGAGCTCGTTCAGCGCGGCGCGCATCGCCTCTACCGCGGCGGCGTCGGCAGCCTTTTCGTCGCCCCGCCCGACCAGCGTCGATGCGGCGATCGCCGCCGCTTCGGTGACGCGCACCATTTCGAGGACGAGCACGCGGTCGAGGGTGTTGCTGACAGGCTGCATGGGTCGAAGCTCCTAGCCGTTAAACGGATTAAACGCGCGATAGGCGACATGGTCTTGCCGGGCAAGTCGCCTCGTAGGATAAGTGGCGCCTATCGTTCCCGGAAGGCACAGGCATGACGGCATGGATGCTGCTATTGGCGATGGCGCAGGACGCGACCGCCGCGACGGCGATGATCGCCCGCGCCCGTGCGGCGACGCAGGTCGTCCAGCCGTGCCGCAGCGATGCCGAGGCCGACGAGATCGTGGTATGCGCGGCGCGGAACGCCGACCGTTACCGCGCGCCGCTGGTCCTGCCGCCGGTCGAGGGCGATCCGAAGGCGGTCGACGCGGCGGGCGAGCGCGAACGGTTGCTGGCGGTGCCGACGGCGTCGTGCGGCACGGGAGCGTTCCTGCAAGGCTGCGGCTTCGTCGGCGTCACCGGCTCGACCAGACGCGGCGGGACCGTCGGCCGGGCGCGGCCGCTGGCGCGGTAACCGCCGGGCAACCTATGGCGGGCAGGATCGTTCGGAACGAACGGTACTTGCAGGGGGGAAGCCTTATGTCCGCACTGTTGCTGCTGCTGATGGTGCAGGCGGCGCCCGCGCCGACGAAGCTGGGGGTCGCCGATCCGGTAAATTGCGTGCTGACGCCGCGCGCCCTGGGCTGCCCCGAACGGCGCAGCGAGCGTTTCCGGCTGGGCGACGACGACGAACCGGCGTTCGATCGCAAGGCGGACGGGCTGAAGCAGGACGGCCGGCAATGCGGGCTGCTGGGGTCGCAACAATATTGCACCCGCAAGCCGCGCACGATCCTGTCGGCGCCGACGGGATAGGGTTTGATCCATCCGTATGGAAACGGGCGTTATCCCGGCGAAGACCGGGATCTCCCGGTGGTAGCGCGCAGCAGGAGCCGATGGAGACCCCAGCCTTCGCTGGGGTGACGTTTCCATGTTGCATGCACAAGAACGGGGCGGCACCACGCCGCCCCGCCCGGGCGTTACGCCTCGGCCAGTTCGGCCTGCGCATTGACCTTGTGCTCGGCCATCGTCGTCAGCTTTTCGTCGGTCGCGCGTTCCTCGGCCAGCGTTTCGGCGAGCAGCGCGGCGCAATCCTCGCGGCCCAGCTGGCGCGCCCATGCGATCAGCGTGCCGTAGCGCGTGATCTCATAATGCTCGACCGCCTGCGCCGAGGCGATCAGCGCCGCGTCGAGCACCTTCTTGTCGGCGATCTCGCCCGCGACCTCGTTCGCTTCTTTGATAATGCCGTCGATCGCCGGGCAGGTCACCGCCTTCTTGGTCGCGCCATGCAGCTGGAACACCTGCTCCAGCCGGCGGATCTGGCCTTCGGTCTCGCCCAGATGCTGTTCGAACCCGGCCTTCAGCTCGGGATCGGTCGCCTTCTCGATCATCCTGGGTAGCGCCTTGAGGATCTGGTTCTCGGCGTAATAGACGTCCTGCAACTGGTGGACGAACAGGTCGTCGAGCGTCGCGATGTCCTTGGAAAACAGTCCCATGGGTATTCCTTCGCTTGATGGGTGACGTGCATCCCCAACGATGCGCACCCGCCCCGGTTGCGAAGAAAATGGTCAGTGGTCGCGACACCCGAGCAGTTCGACGACATCCTCGAGTCGCGCCGCATCGCCCAGCGCGATGACCTCGCCGATGCTGCCGGCGTGGAGCGGGTCGCCCGACCAGTCGCTCATCGTGCCGCCCGCCCCCTCGACCACCGGCACCAGCGCGGCGAAATCGTGGAGCTTCAGCCCGGCCTCGACCACCAGGTCGATATGGCCCGACGCGAGCGTGCCATAGGAATAGCAGTCGCCGCCCAGCACGGTCGACTGCACCTTCGCCTCGACATGTTCGAACCCGTGGAGCTGGCCGTCGTCGAACAGCGCCGGGCTGGTCGTCGCCAGCAGCGCATCGGCAAGGGTGCGGCAGCGGCGGGTCCGTGCCGGCTGGCCGTTGAAGGTCGTCGCCCGCCCGACCGCGCCGACCCAGCGCTCGTGCAGGATCGGCTGGTCGATGACGCCCAGCACCGGCCAGCCATCCTCGACCAGCGCGATCAGCGTGCCGAAGATCGGCCGGCCGGCGATGAACGACCGCGTGCCGTCGATCGGGTCGAGCACCCACACGCGGCCGCTGGTCCCCTCGCGCACGCCATATTCCTCGCCCTGAATGCCGTCCGCCGGGCGTTCGCGTTCGAGGATGCGGCGCATCGCCGCCTCCGCCTCGCGGTCGGCAAGGGTGACGGGCGAGGCGTCGTCCTTGATCTCGAGGCCAAGGCTGTTGCGGAAGCGCGGGCGGATCGCCGCGCCGGCGGCATCGGCCAGCAGGGCGGCAAGGGTCAGGTCGGCGGCGGTGACGGGCATGAGCGGGCCTCTGGCTGGGGATCGGCGTCAGATAGGCGGAGCGACCGCCAAAGCGCAAACGATGCTCGCGATCGTCGCGAATGGCTGGCACATGCAGGGGCATGATCGCCCTCGCCCTGCTGCTCGCCGCGCAACCGCAACTGCGCATCGTCGCCGAACCGCCGGCCTCCGCCGCCGCTGCCGAGGCGGGGGTGAGCGTCTTCGTGCTGAACGAAGGGACGACGCCCGCCGACGCCGAACCGAGAGCGATGGAGGTGGTGACCGCCGATCGCGCCACGCTCCGGATCGAGCCGGTCGACGCCGCCCCGACCCGGATCGCGCCGGGCGGCTTCGCGAAGCTGCGCTATCGCATCGTTCCGGTGCAGCAGGCCGCGACCGGCGCGCCGGTTCGGCCGACACCGGCGGGCGAGACGCAGGTCGCCACCGCGCAGGGGAGCCGGGCGGGGCTGCTCGACCGCTTCGAGGCGCACGAGCCGATCTATGGCGCGTTCGGGACGGGATCGGACGGGGCGAAGCTGCAGGTCAGCCTCGCCTTCCGCCCGTTCGACGGGGCGGGGCTGCTCGACGATGTGCGCCTTGCGTGGACGCAGACGATGTTCTGGGCGATCGACCGGTCGTCGGGGCCGTTCCGCAGCACCAACTACAGCCCCGAGGTCTATTATCAGCGCCGCGTCACCGACCGGATCGTGGCGGGCGGCGGCTATGCGCATGATTCGAACGGGCGCGATGCCGGGTCGATCGACGTGAACCGCCTCTTCGCCGCGGTGACCTACACGCTGCCGGTCGGCGATGGCTGGCAGGTGGAGGCGACGCCCAGGCTGTGGACCTATGTCGGCACCGGCTATCGCGACCTCGACCGGTATTGGGGCAACATGTCGCTGGGGGCGGCGATCGGGCAGGTCGACGGGCTGCGCGTCGCCGCGACGCTGCGCAACCCGACCGGACAGCGGCGGGCGGGCGAGCTGTACCTGTCCTATCCGCTGGCGCGAATCGGGGCGGGCACCGGCTTCTACCTCTTCGGACAGGCGTTCACCGGCTATGGCGAGGCGATCGACGATTACGCGCTGCGCAGTTCGTCGGCGCGGCTGGGGATCGCCTTTACCCGTTGACGTACATCCGCTGGCGCGGGTCACCGAAGCTGGTAGGGTGCGGCGACTTTCGATCTAAGGAACCGCCGATGCGTATCGCCCTGTTCGCCGCCGCCCTGACCCTGCCGTTCGCCGCCCCGCTGTCCGCCGCGCTGGCACCGGGGGCACGGGCACCCGATTTCACCACCCGGGCGGCGATCGGGGGCAAGGCGTTCACGCTCAACCTGCGCTCGCAGCTGCGCAAGGGGCCGGTGGTCCTGTACTTCTTCCCGGCGGCGTTCACCGGCGGCTGCAATGCCGAAGCGAAGGCGTTCGCCGACGCGGTCGACGACTTCAAGGCGGCGGGTGCGACCGTGATCGGCATGTCCGCCGACGGAATCGACAAATTGCAGGAATTTTCCAAGGCCCATTGTGCGGGCCGCTTCGCCGTCGCCAGCGCCACGCCGCGCGTGATCGAGGGGTTCGACGTGGCGCTGAACCGGCCGGCGGGCACCGATGGCAAGGCACGCACCATGACCACCCGCACCAGCTATGTCATTGACCGGACGGGACGGATCGCGTTCGTCCATTCGGACATGAACCCGGCGGACCATGTGCGGACCACGCTGGCGGCGGTGCGCGGGCTCGCCGCCCCCCGCTGACCGCCGTCCGCCAATCGTGGATGGGGGATTAACGTCGTCGCAACGCGATTTTAGCACTCGCGGGATTAGTCCGGCGTCATCAACCTGTGCGGGGCGCGCAGAAGGGCGGCGGAGGACGGCGTGTATATCGAAAAGATCGGCGAGGGGCAGGTATCGGTCGCGGGCGGCCTGATCCACGCGATCCTCGCCTTTCTCGAGGACCAGCGGCTGGAGCCGACGCCGCTCAACTACAGCTTTGCCTATGCCGTGATGCACGATCCGGCGGGGCCGCTGGCGCAGGAGGTCGCGCGGCGGACCGATGGCGGCATCCGCCTGACCAGCGGCGAGGTCGAGGCGCTGGGCATCCTGATCGAGGGGGCGGCTCATGCACCGGTAACCGTGGCATCGACGATCCAGCCCGATCCCTTCCCGCCGGTCGTCGCCATGCTGGTCGATCCCGCCCGCCCGGCCGAACCGGTCGATCCGGCGGTGGAGGCCGCCGCGGTCGCCGCGGCGCTGGTGGTCGAAACCCGGCGGCAGGTCGCCGGGTTCGAGACGATGGTATCGGCGATGCGCAGCGAAACGCGCGATTTCGGTCGCGATCTCGCGGCGAGCGAAGACGCGCTGCGCCGGTCGGCACCCGCCGCCGGCACCGACATTCCCGGCTCCGAACTGGCGCGGATCGCCGCGGCGATGCGCGCCCGGGTCGAGATCGCCGAGGCGCGACTGGAACAGGCGACGCGCGAGGCGAGCGACCTGCGCCGCCAGCTGGCCGAGGCGCACGACGATGCCCGGCGCGACCCGCTGACCGCCCTGCCCAACCGTCGCGCGTTCGAGGAAGCGCTCGACAACCGCGAGGACGGACCGTTCCATGTCGCGATGTGCGACGTCGACCATTTCAAGACGGTCAACGACCAGCACGGCCATCCGGTCGGCGACCGGGTGCTCAAGGCGATCGCCGGCACGCTGGCGCGCGAATGCGCGGGGCATCTGGTCGCGCGATATGGCGGCGAGGAATTCGCGCTGCTGCTGGGCGGAATCGACGCCGCCGACGCGCAGGCGCTGCTCGAACAGGCGCGGCGGGCGGTCGGCGAGCGGCGCTATCGGCTGCGCGAAAGCGATACGCTGATCCAGGGCATCACCCTGTCGGCCGGACTGGTGACGATCCTGCCCGGCGAAGCGCTGCGCGATGCGATCGCCCGTGCCGATGCGCTGCTGTATGCGGCGAAGCGGCAGGGACGCGACCGGATGATTGGCGAAATTTGCTGATCCGTGGTGGTTCGTACCGGTAAATCTTACCAATCCGGATATCTCCGGTTTGAAAATGCCTGTTAAAACACAAACTTAATCAACTGGCACGCCCCCTGCAAAGCTCCTGGCATAGCCGGCGAGATGGTTCGCACGGTAACAGGGAGTGACCCCATGATCCGTACCCCAGCCCTTCGCCAGCATGTCGCCGCCGTTTTCGGGGCACTGTTCGTTTCCGCCGTCCTGCTGTCGGCCGCCGCGCCGGTCATGCCGATCGCCTGATGCGTCGGGGTTGTTCGAAAACGCACGAAAGCGCGAGTTCGGGTGCCGCGCAATCCGTCTCGACGCATCTGCGAACGGCCGTTCAGGCCGCGATCATGGCGCGGGCCGCCGCCTCGGCGACCTTGATCCCGTCGACCGCCGCCGACAGGATGCCGCCGGCATAGCCCGCGCCTTCGCCCGCAGGAAACAGGTTGGCGGTATTGATGCTCTGGAAATCCTCGCCGCGCGTGATGCGCACCGGGGACGACGTCCGGGTCTCGACGCCGGTCATCACCGCATCCGGATGGTCGTAGCCCGGGATCGTCCGCCCGAACGCGACCAGCGCCTCGCGCATCGCCGTAACCGCGAATTCCGGCAGGCAGGTGCCGAGGTCGGTCGGGTGTACGCCGGGGCGGTAGGACGGGATCACGCTGCGCAAAGCCGTCGAGGGCCGGCCGGCGAGGAAGTCGCCGACGAGCTGCGCCGGCGCGTGGTAGTCGCCGCCGCCCGCGACATAGGCGCGCTCTTCCCAATGGCGCTGGAACGCGATGCCGGCCAGCGGATGGCCGGGATAGTCGCGCGCCGGGTCGATGCCGACGACGATGCCGGAATTGGCGTTGCGTTCGTTGCGCGAATACTGGCTCATGCCGTTGGTCGCGACGCGGCCGGGTTCGGAGGTCGCGGCGACGACGGTGCCGCCGGGACACATGCAGAAGCTGTAGACGGTGCGCTGGTTGGCGCAGTGGTGCGACAGCGTATAGGCCGCCGCCCCGAGGTCGGGATGGCCGGCGCACGCGCCGAAGCGGGCGTTGTCGATCCAGCTTTGCGGATGTTCGACCCGCACCCCGATCGAGAACGGCTTCGCCTCCAGCGCGACGCCGCGGTCGTGGAGCATGTGGAACGTGTCGCGTGCGCTGTGCCCCAGCGCCAGCACGACCGGACCGTCCGCCGCCAGCGTCTCGCCGGTCGACAGCCTCAGCCCGGTCAACCGCCGCGTACCGTCGGCGCGCTCCTCCAGTTCCAGATCGTCGACCCGGTGCGAGAAGCGATATTCGCCGCCCAGTTCCTCGACGGTCGCGCGCATCGATTCGACCATCTGCACGAGGCGGAAGGTGCCGATATGCGGATGCGCCTCGGTCAGGATTTCCGGCGGCGCGCCGGCCTTCACGAATTCGGTCAGCACCTTGCGGCCCAGATGGCGCGGATCCTTGATCTGGCTCCACAGCTTGCCGTCGGAAAAGGTGCCGGCACCCCCTTCGCCGAACTGCACGTTCGATTCGGGGTTCAGCTCGCTGCGGCGCCACAGGCCCCACGTGTCCTGCGTTCGTTCGCGCACCACCTTGCCGCGGTCGAGGATGATCGGGCGAAACCCCATCTGCGCGAGGATGAGGCCGGCGAACAGCCCGCACGGGCCGGCGCCGACGACGATCGGGCGCGGGCCGGCATAGTCGGCCGGCATCTTCGCGACGAGGCGGTAACCGGTATCGGGCGTCGGCCCGACATTGCGGTCGCGGCGGGTGCGGGCGAGCACCTGCCCCTCGTTCTTCACCGTCACGTCGACCGAATAGACGAGCTGGATATCGTCCTTGTCGCGGGCATCGTGCGCGCGGCGCGCGATGGTGTAGCGGACGAGGTCGCGCGGGGTGATCCGCAACCGTTCGCGGATCGCGGCCGCCAGCGCTTCCTCGGGATGGTTCAGCGGCAATTTCAGTTCGGCGATACGAAGCATCGCCTCCTGTAACGCCGGTCCGGGCGGATCGCCATGGGGGCGATTCTTGTCGTCGTAGTCGAAGCACGATAGGCGGGGGCGATGATCCGGTCGCTGCTCCGTAGCCTGTCGTCGCTGCTGCTGATCGTGGCGGCGGTTCCCGCCTTCGCGCAGGCGGGCGGCGCGCCCGACCAGGCCGCGCAGCTCGACAAGGCGACCAGCGAGCTGGGGCTGGTCGACGGCGCGCTGGACGCGCGGCTGGAACGCGGGCAGCGCGACGACCTGCGCAGCCGGGCGCAGGCGGTGCGCGCGACGACGCTCGACGCCGCGCAGCAGCTGACCGGCGACCTCGCGCGGATCGATGCGCGGCTGGCGCAGCTGGGCCCGGCGGCGTCGGGCGAGGACCCGGCGATCCGCGACGAGCGCACCGCGCTGGCGAGGCAGCGCACCGCGCTGGATTCGGCGACCAAGCGTGCCAAGCTGCTGTCGGTCGAGGCCCAGCAGCTGATCGACGAGATTCAGGAGGGGCAGGCGGCCGAGCTGAGCCAGAAATGGTTCGGGCGCGGCAATTCGCCGCTGACCCCGGCGTTCTGGAGCGCGATCCTGCGCGCCGTGCCGCGCGACGTCCACCGCGTCGAACGCTTCGTCGCCGCCGGGGTCGACGCGATCGGCGGCGCCGCGCCGGGGCGGATATGGCCCGCGCTGCTGGGCTTCGCGGTTGCGATCCTGTTGCTGGGGCCGGCGCGGCTGGCGGCGGGGCGGGCGGCGCAGCGGCTGCTGATCGAGGGTGCGCCGGGCCGCCGGGTGCGGCGTTCGGCCAACGCGCTGGGCCGGGTGGTGGTCGGCACGCTGGCGCCGCCGCTGGCCGCCGCGGCGCTGCTGACCGGGCTGCGCTGGGCGGGGTGGGTCGCGCCGGGCTGGGACATGATGCTGAACCAGTGGTGGGTGGCGGTCGGCATCGCCGCCTTTTCCAGCTCGGTGCTGGGCGCGGTGCTGATGCGCGGCAGTCCCAGCTGGAGGATCGCGCCGATCGGCGATGCCGTGGCCAGCCGGTTGCGGCCCTATTCGTTCCTGCTCGCGCTGCTGGCGGGGGCGGCCATCGCGCTCGATGCCGCCAATGTCGCGATCGGGACCAGCGCCGCCGCGCGTGCCGCCACCGCCGCGCTGGAGGCGCTGGCGCATATCCTGCTGATCGCCGGCGGCCTGTTCGCGCTGGGCCGGATGCGCGCCGAGGCGAATACGGCCGACGATGCCCCGGCGCAGACCGGGCTGGCGGCGATCACGCTGTTCGCGTGGGGCATTGCCGGGGTCGCGCTGCTGGCGCTGGCGGCGGGCTATATCGGGTTCAGCCTGTCGGTCGGGCAGATGGCGGCGTGGACGCTGGTGCTGGGCGCGGCGGTCTATATCGTGCTGGTCGCGATCGACGACGTGGCGACGTCGGTGTTCGAACGCGGCAGCCGGCTGGGGCAGGCGCTGACCCGGGGGCTGGGGCTGCGCGGCGGGACGGTCGACCAGTTCGGGGTGCTGCTGTCGGGCGTGCTG
This sequence comes from Bacillus sp. 2B10, assembly GCA_003946805.1. Classification (GTDB taxonomy): domain Bacteria; phylum Pseudomonadota; class Alphaproteobacteria; order Sphingomonadales; family Sphingomonadaceae; genus Sphingomonas. The sequence continues at coordinate 155,732 of RPSH01000003.1, forward strand.
CGCGTGCTGCTGGCGGTGCTGGCGCTGGCGCTGTGGCTGTTGCCGCTGGGGGGCAGCGGCGTCGCCGACATGTTCACCCGGCTGGGCGATCTGGCGCGCGGGGTGCAGGTCGGCGGGGTGACGATCTCGCCCGGCGCGATCCTGCGCTCGGTCGCGGTGCTGGCGATCGGGCTGACGCTGGTGCGCGCGTTCATGCGCTGGCTGGAGGGGCGGTATCTGCCCGCGACCGACCTCGACGGCAGCGGGCGCAATTCGGTCAGCCTCGTCGCGCGCTATGTCGGGATCGCGCTGGCGGTGATCTGGGCATTGGCGTCGCTCGGCATCGGGATCGAACGGATCGCGCTGCTGCTGTCCGCATTGTCGGTCGGCATCGGCTTCGGGTTGCAGGCGATCACGCAGAATTTCGTGTCGGGCCTGATCCTGCTGGCGGAACGGCCGATCAAGATCGGCGACCTGATCCGCGTCGGCACCGACGAGGGCGACGTGAAGCGCATCAGCGTGCGATCGACCGAGATCACGCTGGCCGATCATTCGACGCTGATCGTGCCCAATTCGGAACTCATCACGAAGTCGGTGCTGAACAAGACGCTGGCCAGTCCGCTGGGGCGTATCCAGATCCAGTTCTCGGTGCCGCTGGGGACCGATGCCGCGCGGGTGCGGCAGCTGGTGCTCGACGCCTTCGCCCGCGAGGAGGCGGTGCTGGCCGATCCGGCGCCGTCGGCGTTCGTCGACGCGATCACCGACGGCAAGATCGCGTTCAACTGCTTCGCGCATGTCGCGTCGCCGCGCGCCGCCTATGGCGCGCGCAGCAACATCCTGCTCGAACTACTCACCCGGTTCCGCGACGGGGGGATCGAGATGGGCACGGTGCCGCAGCGGCTGGAGCTGGTGACGTCGCCGGGCGATCCGGTTCCGCCCTTGCCGGCTGCACCGGCGCCCGGCACAGGGCAGCCATGATCCTGCACGCGCACGAATTCACCGACCTGCCCGCCGCGACAAGTGGCGTGATGCGCACCCACGTCTTTCGCCCGGTCGCGGAAGGCCGGTTTCCGGGCGTGGTGCTGTATTCCGAAATCTATCAGGTGACCGCGCCGATCCGGCGGCTGGCGGCGTTCATCGCCGGGCACGGCTATGTCGTGGCGGTGCCCGAGGTGTATCATGAATATGAAGCGCCGGGGACGGTGCTGGCCTATGACAAGGACGGCACCGATCGCGGCAACGACCTGAAGTTCACCAAACCGGTGGCCGGGTTCGATGCCGACGCGACGCGGGTGATCGACTGGCTGACGGCGCATCCGGCGTGTTCGGGGCGGATCGGGGTGGCGGGCGTGTGTCTCGGCGGGCATCTCGCCTTTCGCGCGGCGCTCGATCGGCGGGTCCTGGCGGCGGCCTGCTTCTATCCGACCGACATTCATTCGGGGACGCTGGGCGCGGGTCGCTCCGACGACAGTTTGTCGCGCATCGGGGAGATCGGTGCCGAGATGCTGTTCGTGTGGGGGCGGCAGGACCCGCATGTGCCCTATGCCGGGCGGGAAGCCATTCGGGCTGCGCTGGAGGCGGCGGGGACCAGCTACGCATGGCACGAGGTGAATGCGCAGCATGCGTTTCTGCGCGACGAGGGGCCGCGCTATGACCCGGCGTTGTTTGTGACGGCGACAGGGTGGATGCTGGCGTTGTTCGCGCGGGTGCTGGGCGGGCGGGTTTGAGGCGGTCCCAGTCATCTGCTCCGTTTGCTTCGAGCCTGTCGAGAACCGAAGTCGAGAAGTAGTTGCCCCAAAGGCCCCGTTCTCGACTGCCGCTTCTCGACAAGCTCGAAGCTGCTCGAACCAAACGGATCGAAATCAGTTTTGGATTCCCCAAACCGTTCGTCCTGAGTAGCCATTGAGCTTGTCGAAAGGGCGTATCGAAGGACCGTGGGTGACCCGGTGCTTCGATACGGGTCTTCGACTGCGCTCAGCCCCTACTCAGCACGAACGGTGGGGTATCAGGGATAGCCTCCTTATCCTACCCGACCGCCGCGACGCCCAGCCGCGGGATTTCGATCTTCGGGCAGCGGTCCATCACCACCTGCAACCCCACCGCCTCGGCGCGTTCGGCGGCGGCTTCGTTGACGACGCCCAGCTGCATCCACACCGCCTTCGCCCCCGCCGCGATCGCGGCGTCGACGACCTCGCCGGCGGCGGCGGAGTTGCGGAAAATGTCGACGATGTCGATCGGCTCCCCGATCTGGTCGAGGTCGCGAAAGACGAATTCGCCGTGGAGATGCTCGCCGGTGATCTGCGGATTGACCGGGATCACGCGGTAGCCCTGCGACTGGAGGAACGCCATCACGCCGTAAGAGGCGCGGTCGGGGCGGTCCGAGGCGCCGACCAGCGCGATGGTGCGCGCTTGCGTCAGCAGGGTGCGGATGCCGTCATCGTCCAGCATGTCAGTTCCTCGTCAGCCAGTCGCCGACCTTCGCGGCGATCGACATGAACGGATCGGCGTCGGCACCGTTCCCGGCGGCGGGCGGCACGCCGGCGTCGGAGGCGGTGCGGATCGCCAGCGTCAGCGGCACGCGGCCGAGGAACGGGATGCCGAGCGCCTGCGCCTTCGCCTCCGCGCCGCCATTGCCGAACGGGTCGGACGCCTCGCCGCAATGGGGGCAGACATAGCCGGCCATGTTCTCGACCAGTCCAATGATCGGCACGCCGGCCTTCACGAACAGGTCGATCGCGCGGGTGGCGTCGATCAGCGCGAGATCCTGCGGCGTCGATACGATCACCGCGCCGGCGGGGCGGTGTTTCTGCATCATGGTGAGCTGCACGTCGCCGGTGCCCGGCGGCATGTCGACGACCAGCGTGTCGGCGCCCTGCCAATGCGCGTCGACCAGCTGGGTCAGCGCGCCGGCCGCCATCGGCCCGCGCCATGCGATCGCCTGTCCCGCCGGCACCAGCTGTCCCATCGACAGCAGCGGCACGCCGTACGGGGTGGCGACCGGCACCAGTTTCTTGTCGTGCGCCTCGGCCTTGATCCCCTCGACGCCCAGCAGGCGCGGTTGCGAGGGGCCGTAGATGTCGGCGTCGACCATCCCGACCTTGCGTCCCGATCGGGCCAGCGCGATGGCGAGGTTGGCCGACAGCGTCGATTTGCCGACCCCGCCCTTGCCGCTGGCCACCGCGACGATGCGCTGTGCGACGCGCTCGCTGGTCTGGGCGATGCGCACGGTGGCGATGCCGGGAGCGGCGGCGGCGGCGGCGCGGACATCGGCCTCCAGCGCGTCGCGCGCGGCGGGCGGCAGGCCGTTGACGTCGAGGATGATGCTCGCCTGGTCGCCGGTCACGCGCGCCGTGGCGCGCCCGGCGGCGACGGGGCCAAGCAGCGCATCGAGCGCGGCGGCGGGGTTCGAAGCGGAAGCCATGGCGGCGATGTAGCGTCGCCCAAGCGCGTTACCACTGTAAAACGGACGGATGCCCCCTATAAAGGATAGATGCGATGGATCATGGGGCGGCGCGTGCGCGCGCAGGTGCTGGGGATGAGCGACAAGGGCCCATGGGGCGGCGGCGGCGATTCCGGGAACGGGTCGGGCGGTGGCGGGGGCGATGACGGCCCGCGCAACCCGTGGTCGATGCCGCCCGCGGGCAAGCGGGGCAAGATCGGCGGATCGACCTCGCTCGACGATTTCCTGAAGCGGGCGCGCACCGGCGGGCCCGGCGGCGGGCCGTCGTTTCCGGCCAATGCCGGGCGGCTGTGGCTGGCCGCGGTGGCGGCGCTGGTGCTGGTGTGGATCGCCTTCACCAGCTTCCATTCGATCGGCCCGCAGGAACGCGGCGTCGTGACCATGTTCGGAAAATATGCCGGCACGCTCAATCCCGGCATCCAGTTCACCCTGCCCGCACCCATCATGCGCGTGCAGGTGGAGGATGTGCAGAACACCCGGACCGAAGGCTTTCCGGCAAGCGGCAACCAGGCGAACCTGATGCTGACCGGCGACCAGAACATCGTCGACCTCGCCTATTCGGTGCGCTGGAACATCAAGTCGCCGGAAGATTACGTGTTCGAGATCAAGAACCCGCAGGAAACCGTCCGCGCCGTCGCCGAGAGCGCGATGCGCGCGGCGGTGGCGAGCAAGACGCTGACCGAGGCGATCGGATCGGGACGCGGCGAGATCGAGAGCGACGTGCAGGTGCGGATGCAGACCCTGCTCGACGAATATCAGTCGGGCGTGCGCGTGCTGGGCGTCAGCATCCAGAAGGCGGCGGCCCCGGCCGAGGTCGACGACGCGTTCAAGGCGGTGACGGCGGCGCAGCAGGAGGCGCAGTCGAACCTCAACACCTCGCGCGGCTATGCGCAGCAGGTGATCGCGCGGGCACAGGGCGACGCGACCGAATTCGACAAGCTGTACGAACAATATCGCCTGGCGCCCGACGTCACCCGGCGGCGGCTTTATTACGAGACCATGGAGCAGGTGTTGAACCGCGCCGACAAGACGATCGTCCAGCCCGGCGTGCAGGCCTATCTGCCGCTGCCCGAAGTGCGCCGCCAGCAACAGGCGACGCCCGAACCGGAGGCGCCGGCCCCGGCGCCACAGGCACAGGGTTCGCAGCCCCAGACCTCGCAGGCAGCGGGAGCGGCACGATGAACCGTACGCTACGCAATCCGATGGGGATCGGCATCGCCCTGCTGGTGCTGGTCATCCTGTTGTTCAGTACCGTGGTGATCGTGCCGGAAACGCGGCAGGCGGTGATCCTGCGCTTCCAGAAGCCGGTCGGCATCCTCAACCCCTATCGCGCCGACCAGCCGTTCGGGCGGACCGGGGCGGGACTGGTCGCGAAGATCCCGTTCCTCGACCGGGTGGTGTGGATCGACAAGCGCGTGCTCGACATCGAGCTGAACAACCAGCCGGTGCTGTCGACCGACCAGCTGCGGCTGGAGGTCGACGCCTTTGCCCGGTTCCGCATCGTCGATCCGTTGCAGGCGGTGATTTCCACCGGTTCGACCGCGAATACCGAGGAGCGCGTCGCCAACCAGCTCGAACCGCTGCTGTCGTCGGCGCTGCGCGCCGAACTGGGCCGGCGGACGTTCGCGTCGCTGCTCACTCCCGAACGCGGTGCGGTGATGGACAATATCCAGAATGCGCTGCAGCGGACCGCGCGGCAATATGGCGCGGAAATCGTCGACGTGCGGATCAAGCATGCCGACCTGCCCGATGGCAGCCCGCTGCAATCGGCGCTGACGCGGATGCGCTCGGCGCGCGAACAGGAGGCGGCGACGATCCGGGCGCAGGGGCAGCGCGACGCACAGGTCGTACGCGCCAATGCCGAGGCGGAAGCCGCGCGCATCTATGCCGCGAGCTTTGGCAAGGACGCCGATTTCTATGCGTTCTGGCGGGCGATGCAGTCGTATCGCACCACCTTTGCCGGGGCGCCGGGACAGGGCGGATCGACGTCGATCATCCTGTCGCCGGAGAACGGGTATCTGCGCGAATTCGGTGGCCGGGAACGCTGAGGCGCTTCCGGACATTCAATCCGCGTTCAGCAACGTAGTGGCAGGTTCGCCCCCGAAGGGGTTGTGAGCCAAATTCGAGAGGACCATCCAACCGTGCGTTACGCCTACGCCATTACATCCGCACTTTTGCTGGGCGGCGCTGCCGCCACCCTGACGCTCAACCCGTCGGATGCGCAGACCGCGCAGAACGAGCCGGGCGCGATCAATGCGATCTCCGCGCCGCGCGCGGGCGCGCCGATGAGCTTTGCCGACATGGTCGCGCGGCTGTCGCCGGCGGTCGTCAACATCTCGACCACGCAGCGCATCACCGTGGCGCAGCAGGCCAATCCGTTCTCGGGCACGCCGTTCGAACAGTTCTTCGGCGGTCGCGGCGGCGGCGGCGGTGCGGCCCCGCGCACGCAGGAGGCGCAGTCGCTGGGGTCGGGATTCCTGATCTCCAACGACGGCTATATCGTCACCAACAACCATGTCGTGTCGGCCGGTGCGGAAGGCGCGACGGTCGAATCGATCACGGTCACGCTGGCCGACCAGAAGGAATACAAGGCGCGGCTGATCGGGCGCGACGAACTGTCCGACCTTGCGGTGCTCAAGATCGACGGCGCGAACTTCCCGTACGTGCGCTTCGGCGATTCGCGCCAGACCCGCGTCGGCGACTGGATCCTGACGATCGGCAACCCGCTGGGCCAGTCGGGCACGGTCACCGCCGGCATCGTCTCCGCGCTGAACCGCGTCGGGCAGGGTCCGTACGACCGCTTCATCCAGACCGATGCCGCGATCAACCGCGGCAATTCGGGCGGCCCGATGTTCGACATGCAGGGCAACGTCATCGGCATCAATTCGCAGATCCTGTCGCCGACCGGCGGCAATATCGGCATCGGCTTCGCGATTCCCGCCGAACAGGCCAAGCCGATCGTCGACAAGCTGATGAAGGGGCAGTCGGTCTCGCGCGGCTATCTGGGCCTGACGCAGCAGGAGATTACCGCCGACATCGCCGCCGCGCTGAACATCACCAAGGATCGCGGCGCGCTGGTCAACGGCGTGTCGCCGGGCGAGCCGGCGGCGCGTGCCGGCGTCCGTCCGGGCGACGTCATCCTGACCGTCAACGGCAAGGAGATCACCGCCCAGCAGTCGCTGACCTATCTGGTCGGCAACGAGGCGCCGGGCAGCCGCGTCACGCTGGACGTGCTGCGCGACGGCAAGCGGCAGCAGATCCCCGTCACGCTGGGTACGCGTCCGACCAACGACCAGCTGGCGGCGCAGAACGAGCGGTTCGATCCCGATACCGCGCCGACGACGCCGCGGGCGACCACCAACCTGGCGGCGACCGCCGGGCTGGTCGTGCAGCCGCTGACCCCGCAGATCGCGCGGCAGCTGCGGCTCGATTCGACCATCCGCGGCGTCGTCGTCGCCGATGTCGATCCCAACAGCGACGCGGCGACCAAGGGGCTGCGCCGTGGCGTTGTGATCCAGAGCGTCAACCGCCAGCCGGTCACGACCGAAGCCGAACTGATCCGTGCGATCCAGCAGGCACGCGCGAGTGGTGCCAAGCAGGTGCTGATATACGCACAGCTGCCCGGATCGCCATTCGCCCAGTTCGTGCCGATCGGCATCGAGGCCAAGTAACGACAGCAACGAGGGCGGTGGAAATTCCACCGCCCTTTTTCCTGCGTCCGCTGCGAAGATTGCCTGTACCTGAAACCCGGTCCATATCCCGTGCATGATCTGGGACAGGCCATGACCGACACCGAACTCTTCCTCGGCGCTACCGCAGACGGCCTCCGCCAGTCGCTGGTGCTGAAACGTGCCAATCGCCACGGGTTGATCGCGGGCGCGACCGGTACCGGCAAGACCGTGACGTTGCAGGGGCTGGCCGAGAATTTCTCCGCCGCCGGGGTGCCGGTGTTCGTGGCGGACGTGAAGGGCGACCTGTCGGGCATCGCCATGGCGGGCAGCGCGACGGCCAAGGCGCACGCCGCCTTTGCAGAGCGGGCCGCGGCGATCGGTGACGGCGACTGGCAATATCGCGACACGCCGGTCGTGTTCTGGGACCTGTTCGGCGAGAGCGGCCATCCGATCCGGGCGACGGTGTCGGAAATGGGGCCGCTGCTGCTGGCGCGGATGCTCAACCTGAACGACGTGCAGGAAGGGGTGCTCAACATCGCCTTCCACGTCGCCGACGCGGACGGGCTGCTGCTGCTCGACCTCGACGATCTTCAGGCGATGCTGGCGCATTGCGCCGAGCGCGCCGACGAACTGACCACCAGATACGGCAATGTCGGCAAGCAGTCGGTCGGCGCGATCCAGCGCGCGCTGTTGCAGTTGCGGACGCAGGGGGGCGACCGCTTCTTCGGCGAACCGGCGCTCGACCTCGCCGATTTCATGCGGGTCGCCGATGACGGGCGCGGCATCGTGTCGGTGCTCGCCGCCGACAAGCTGATGGCGTCGCCGCAGCTCTACGCCACCTTCCTGTTGTGGCTGCTGTCCGAATTGTTCGAGACGCTGCCCGAGGTGGGCGATCCCGACAAGCCGAAGCTCGTCTTCTTCTTCGACGAGGCGCATCTGCTGTTCGACGATGCGTCGGACGCCCTGGTCGACAAGGTCGAACAGGTCGTGCGGCTGATCCGGTCGAAGGGGGTCGGCATCTATTTCGTGACGCAGAACCCGATCGACATTCCCGATGCGATCGCCGGGCAGCTTGGCAACCGGGTGCAGCACGCGCTGCGCGCGTTTACGCCCAAGGAAGCGCGCGCGATCAGGGCCGCCGCCGAAACCTTTCGCCCCAATCCGAAGCTGGACGTCGCGCAGGCGATCACCGAGTTGAAGACCGGCGAGGCGCTGGTGTCGGTGTTGCAGGCCGACGGATCGCCGAGCCCGGTCGAACGCACGCTGATCCGCCCGCCGCGGTCGCGCGTCGGGCCGGTCACCCCGGTCGAGCGCGGCGTGCTTACCCAGACCGACGCGATCGGCGAGCGCTACGACACCGCGATCGACCGCGAATCGGCGGCCGAACTGCTGGGTGCCAAGGCCGAGGAAGCCGCCGCTGCCGCTGCCGCCGCCAGGGCGCAGGTCGCGGCGGACAAGGAGGCGGCGCTCCGGGCGAGGGAAGACGCGCGCGCCGCCAAGGAGGCCGAGCGCCAGCGCCTTGCCGAACAGCGTGACGCCGACCGGGCGAGGCGCGAGGACGAAAAGGCGGCGCGTGCCGCCGAACGCGAGGCGGCGAACAATCCGTGGAGCCGCGCCACCCAGTCGGCGACGCGGTCGGCCGGGTCGGCGGTCGGGCGGATCGTCGTCAACGAGATCGGCAAGCAGGTGTTCGGCACGACGCGCGGCGGCCGGGCGAAGGGTGGCGGAGTCGTCGGCGGGCTGCTGCGCGGCGTGCTGGGCGGATTGTTCCGCGGGTAGCACGGCGTGACGATCCAGCATGTAACCGGCGGGACCGAGACGCCCGGCATCCCGCGCACGCTGTTCGCGATGCCGCCGGGCATGGCGATCCGCTACGACCAGCCCGATGCGCGGCTGGCCGATTACATCACCGGCTATCACCTCTATGCCGCCAGCGGGCCGGCGGCGACGGGACTGGAGAACTGGTTCCTGCCGGGCACCGCCAATGTCCGCGTGACGCTGGACGCCGGGCCGATCGCGGTGTCGATCGGGCGCTTCACATGCGAATCCCTTCCGCAGGCCAGTCTGTTCGGGCCGACCAGCCATGCGATCCACACTGTCACGAACGGCGGGGTGATGATCGGGTTCGGCATCAGTGCGCTGGGCTGGTCGCGATTCTTCGACGGCGGGGCGGATCGCCATGCCGACCGGATCGTGCCGCTCGACGATGCGGCGCCGGGGTTCGGGCAGCGGCTGGTCGCGACGCTGTCGGCGGTGCGCGACGAACGGGGGGTGAAGCCGACGCTCGACCGGTTCCTGCTGGACGAGATCGGTCCGCCCTCCGCGGACGAGGAGCAGATCCGGGCGATCGCGCGGCTGGTGACCGACGACACCCCCGATGCGATCGCCGAGGTGGCGGAACGCTGGGGGATGTCGCCCGAGCGGCTGCGGCGACTGTGCAAGCGGCATTTCGGCTTCGTGCCCAAGACGCTGCTGATCCGGTCGCGCTTCCTGCGTTCGCTGGTGCCGCTGATCGAGGCGAAGGGCGAGATCGACTATTCGAACATCGATCCGGGCTATGTCAGCGCATCGCACTTCCTGCGCGATGCCCATGCCGTGCTGGGGACGACGCCGCGCCGGTTCCTGCATGCGCAGACCGAGTTCCTGGTGGCGAGCCTGCGGGCGCGGGCGGCGGTGCTGGGCAGCGCGACGCAGGCGTTGCACCGGTTGTAGGGGCGAGTTCTTACCTTCTGTCCACAAACGTCATTCCAGCGCAGGCTGGAATCTCCCGTGGCAGGCAGACCGCCCTTGCAACGGGGATATCCCAGCCTGCGCTGGGATGACGTGCGTTGCAATGGAAGGGACGGCGTGACCCGCTCGCCCCGCGTCACATCGCCGCCAGCAGCGCCTCGATCGTGACGAAGGCGAAGGCTACCGAGCTGTCTGCCACGCCATAGGGAATGAATATGCGGTCGCCGTGGCGCAGCGCGCCGCATGAATAGACGACGTTGGGGACGTAGCCCTCGCGGTCCTCGTTCGCCGCCGCGAGGATCGGTTCGCGGGTGCGGCCGATCACCCTCGACGGATCGTCCTTGTCGAGCAGCACCGCGCCGATCGCATATTTGCGCATCGCGCCGACGCCATGGGTCAGCAGCAGCCAGCCCTGGTCGATCTCGATCGGCGGGCCGCAATTGCCGATCTGCACCAGCTCCCACGGATAGACGGGCTTGAGCAGCAGCTCGCCCTCGTCCCAATGGGTCAGCGTGTCGGATTTGATGAGGAACAGGTTTTCGCCGTCCTGCCGGCCGATCATCATGTACTGGCCGTTCACCTTGCGCGGGAACAGGCCCATGCCCTTGTTCCGCGCGGCGCTGCCAGTCATCGGGACGAGGTCGAACGCGCGGAAGTCGCGGGTGCGCAGCAGCTCCGACTGGATCATCGAGCCATTATAGGCGGTGTAGGTGCCGAGCCATTCGGACGTGCCGTCGTCATGGGTGAAGTGGACGAGGCGCATGTCCTCCAGCCCCTTCGACTGCGCCTGCGTGATCGGGAAGATCACCGTGCCCGACAGCGTCGAATCGCGGTGGCGGAAGACGGTGACCTCGCCCTCGGGCGCCTCGTCCTCCTCGCCGATCGCGTCGGCGGCGGTGGCGAAGGGCGGCTCGGGCGCCAGCACCAGTTCGTTCTCGTCGGTGATGATGCCTTCGCGGAAGGCGACCGACGAGATATGCCCTTCGCCGACCGCGCGCAGCGACATCAGGATGCGCAGGGATCCGTCGGGCATGCCGGTCTGGTCGAAATGCGGCACCGCGCTGGGGTTCATCAGCGCGGCGGCGGCATAGCTGTATTCGTGGCAGAAATAGGCACCGATCAGCTGGCGCTTCTCGTCGCTGATCGTGCTGCCGTCGAGGCCGAGCACCGTCTCGATCTCGTCATAGCGGGTCATGAACACGCGGCGCGTCTGCCAATGGCGCGCCTCGAAGTCCTTGAGCACGGTTTCGAGCTGGGCGCGGGTTTCCTGGGCCGACATGGCCAGCACTTCGCCCACCAGCCGTTCGGTCCGGCTGGGGGCCGAACCGTTGCGCTGCCATGCGATATGAAACGGGCGCACCACCACGCGCGAAGGGTCGGCGTAGAGCCGCATGGGGTGGTTGTAGATATCCAGCATTCGCGCGTCCAATAGTCCCGGCAAATGCCGCGGCCGGTCAGGCCACGGCGCGGCGCGGGTCTGCCACGGATGCGCGTCCCTTTGAAAGGGCGGAAATCGCACAGGACGCCAATTGCAGCGCCAGAATCGACTCCGCCCCCTGATTGCGGTTCAATCCGGTGGGCATCAGCCCGTCGAAACAGCCGCCGTCGCCGACCGTCGCCAGCGGCAGGTCGAGATCGTTGGCGCCGAGATACCAGTTATACGCCTTGATCGCCTCGTCGCGCCAGCGGACGTCGCCGGTCGCTTCCCATGCGGCGGCGCAGGTTTCGACGGTCGCCTGTGCCTCCAGCGGCTGCTGGTCGAAGGGCAGCGGCTCGGCATAGGGGCGGCCGAAGCTCTCGGTCCCGACCGCGCGGAAACGGCCCTCGGGCGAGGTCTGGCGCTCGACGATCCAGTCGAGCGTGTCGAGCCCGACCTGCAGGAAATCGTCGCGCCCGAGCGCCTTGCCCGCACGGATCATCGCTTCGGGCAGGCGGGCATTGTCATAGGCCAGCACGATTTCGAACCAGCGCCATTCGGGCCGCCGCGCGGCATCCAGCAGCGTCACCAGTTCGTCGCCGAAGCGGGTCGCGATCTCGGTCGAGAGCGCATGGCCGGGATTGATGTCGAGCATCGCGACGGCGCCCAGCATCGCAAAGGCGCGCGCGCGCGGGCTGCCGAGGTCGAGCGCGATCGATGCGGTCTGTTCGTACAGCGACATCGCCCAGTCGCGGTGCTTGCGCGACTGCGCATCGCGCGCGGTGATCGCCAGCGCCCACAGCGTACGGCCGTTGGAATCCTCCGACCCCTCGTCCTCGCACCAGGTACGGTCGAAATTCATGAAGTTGCGGAAGCGGCGGCGATCGGGGTTCCACGCATATTGCAGGAACGAGGCGTAGATCGTCGTCCACTTGTCGCGCAGGACGGGATCGATATCCTCGATCTGCGACATCAGGATCAGCGCGCGGGCATTGTCGTCGATGCAATAGCCGTGGCGACGATCGGGCACCGAATAGATCGAATGCTGCAACATGCCGGTCGCGTCGCTCATCCGTTCGACGGCGGCGAAATCGGGCTTGAGCGCGGTCAGGTCGGTGCCGGGGCGCACCCGCCGGGGGCGGGTGGCCACCGCCTGCACGATTTCGGTCATCGCCGCGTGAGCAAGGCACGGGAACAGCATCGTCCGGCCGCGGGCATAGGCGCGCGATGCCAGCGTGTTGCGGCGTGCGTCATTGCCCAGCAGGTCGACGATCTCGCGCGCGAAGGCGGCGGCATCGCCGAAGTCGACGATCACCCCGTGCCCGTCGGCAAGGATTTCGGTCGCATGGACATAGGGGGTCGATACCACGACCTTGCCCACGCCCACCGCATAGGACAGCGTGCCCGACGTGATCTGCGCCGGGTTGCTGTACGGCGTGACGTACAGGTCGGCCGCCTGGAGATAGTCGAGCAGTTCGTCCTGTTCGACGAAACCGTCGAGGAAACAGACATTGTCGGCGACGCCCAGTTCGGCGGCCTGCGCCTTCAGCCGGTCGCGATACGCCTCGCCCTCATGCGCTACCAGATGCGGATGGGTCGCGCCCAGTACGACGTAGAGCGCGTCGGGGTGCGATGCGGCGACGGTCGGCATCGCCTCGATCATCGTTTCGATCCCCTTGTTCGGGGCAAGCAGGCCGAAGGTCAGGATGACCGGGCGATCGGTCCAGCCGAAGCGGCCCTTCATCGATCCGGGTTCGACGAACGGGCGGTCGTGGACGCCGTGCGGGATCGTCACGATCTTGCGCGCGTCGGTGCCATGGACGCGCATCAGGATCTCGCGGCCCTTGTCGGCCATCACGATCACCTTCGCGGCGCGGCGCAGCAACGCTTCGAGCACGCGACGCTCGTCGGCATTGGGATGTTCGAGGATGGTGTGCAGCGTGATGACGACGGGGACGTTCACCCGGTCGAGCAACGCGACGATATGTTCGCCCGCCGACCCGCCATAGATGCCGTATTCGTGCTGCACCCACACCGCCTGCGCACCGCTCGCCTCGATCCGGCGGGCGGCGTCGAGATAGGCGATGCGATCGTCCTGCGCGATGGCATGGGTGACTTCGGGCGGATAGGCATAGGCGCCGGGGCGGTCGTCCATCGCATAGACGTCGACGGCAAGATCGGGGTAACGATCGCGCAGCGCATTGAACGTGTCGGTGGTGAAGGTCGCGAGCCCGCACTTGCGAGGCAGGAAATTACCGATCAGCGCGATGCGATCGAGCGATTCCGAGGCGACCGTCCGGTCCATCTGCGTTCCTTTTGTGGCGTTGCGGGAACGACCGGCAAAGCGCGGTGTCCGCAAATGGAAACATTTCGACACGCTGAATGGTTGCAATAATTGTGCAGTGCGACACGATTCGCGTGGCGAGTTGCCCCGGGCGTGCGACGATCAGCCGCGCCCGCGATATCCCGGCACGTCCTGATCGGGAATCCATACCGCCCGGGGCGGTTCGCCCGATTGCCAGAACACGTCGATCGGGATGCCGCCCCGCGGATACCAATAGCCGCCGATGCGCAGCCACACCGGCCGCATCTCCGCGACCAGCCGCTCGGCGATGCCGACGGTGCAATCCTCGTGGAACGCGGCGTGGTTGCGGAAGCTGCCGAGGAACAGCTTCAGCGATTTCGATTCGACGATCGTCGCGGCCGGTACGTAATCGATCACCAGATGCGCGAAATCGGGCTGGCCGGTGACCGGGCAGAGCGAGGTGAATTCGGGCGCGGTGAAGCGCACCAGATAGGGCGAGGCGCGCGGATTGGGAACATAATCGAGTTCGGCGGCTTCCGGAGTTGCGGGAAGCGGGCTGGCCTGGCCAAGGAATTTCGGGTCCATGGCCCCCATGTAGAAGGGACGGCGCACGAATGGAACGGGTGCTGATCCCGGTGCTGGGCGATCAATTGTCGCCGGGACTGTCGTCGCTGGCCGATGCCGACCCCGAACACACGACGATCCTGATGATGGAGGTGGTCGAGGAAGCGACCTATGTCCGCCATCATCCCAGGAAGATCGCGTTCCTGTTCGCCGCGATGCGCCATCATGCCGCGGCGCTCAGCGAAAAGGGCTGGAGCGTGGATTATGTCCGGCTGGACGATCCCGACAATGCCGGCAGCTTCACCGCCGAGGTCGCGCGCGCGGTCGAGCGCCATGATCCGAGCCGGATCGTCGTCACCGAAGCCGGCGAATGGCGCGTACAGGCGATGCTGGACGCGTGGGAGACGCTCTTCGGCATACCGGTGTCGATCCGCCCCGACACCCGGTTCCTGTGTTCGCACGACCGCTTCACCCAGTGGGCCGACGACCGGCGCGAGCTGCGCATGGAATTCTTCTACCGCGAGATGCGGCGCGAGACCGGGCTGCTGATGGACGGGGACAAGCCGGTCGGGGGCAAGTGGAATTTCGACCACGACAACCGCAAGCCGGCCACGCGCGACCTGCTGATGCCCCGCCCGCTGTCGTTCAAGCCGGACGACGTGACGCAGGAGGTGCTGGCGCTGGTCGGCGAACGGTTCGGGCACCATGCCGGGACGCTCGACGGGTTCGACTTCGCGGTGACGCGCAAGGACGCCCTGCGCCAGCAGCGCGCGTTCCTCGCCCATGCCCTGCCCGGTTTCGGCGACAATCAGGACGCGATGCTGACCGACGAGCCGTATCTGTGGCACGCGGTCCTCTCCCCCTACATCAATGCCGGGCTGCTCGATCCGATCGACCTGTGTCGTGCGGTCGAGAAGGAATATGCCACGGGCAAGGTGCCGATCAACGCGGCGGAAGGCTTCATCCGCCAGATCATCGGCTGGCGCGAGTTCGTGCGCGGCATCTACTGGCGCGAGGGGCCGGACTATGTGACGCGCAACTTCCTGAACGCGAAGCGCGACCTGCCGGGCTTCTACTGGACCGGCGAGACCGACATGCACTGCCTTTCGCAGGCGATCGGGCAGACGCTGTCGAACGCCTATGCCCATCATATCCAGCGGTTGATGGTGACCGGCAATTTCGCGCTGCTGATCGGTGCCGAGCCGCAGCAGGTGCACCGCTGGTATCTGGAGGTCTATGCCGACGCCTATGAATGGGTCGAGCTGCCCAACACGCTGGGGATGAGCCAGTTCGGCGATGGCGGGCTGCTGGGGTCGAAACCCTATGCGTCGTCGGGCGCTTATATCGACCGGATGTCGGATTATTGCGGGCATTGCCGCTACGACGTGAAGCAGCGCACCGGGCCCGATGCATGTCCGTTCAATGCGTTGTACTGGGACTTCCTCGTCCGCAATCGCGGGAAGTTCGGCAACAATCCGCGGATGGCGATGCCGTACCGGACGTGGGACAAGATGGCCGGGGATACGCAGCGCGAATTGCGTGGGCAGGCGAAGGGGTTCCTGAAGGCGCTGGACGAATTGCCGCGGTACGAAGGGTGAGTTCACCCCCCTTCGTCATTCCCGCGAAGGCGGGAATCCATAGCCGCAACGCTCACCGCTCCAGCCGAAAGGCCGGCGCATATGGATTCCCGCCTCCGCGGGAATGACGAACGACAGCTGCCGTCAGGCGGCGAAGCACAACCCGGCGCTTGACCCTCGGGTGGCGCGGCCTAAGCCTTGCCCCATGCAATCGCTCGTCTCCACCGCATGGCTCGCCGACCGGCTCGGCACCCCCGGGCTGATCGTCCTCGATGCGACCTTCGTTCCCGTCCAGCCCGATCCGCCGCGCGACGAGGCCGCCGAATATCGCAGCGGTCATATTCCCCGCGCGCGTTTCCTCGACCTGCGGGCGCTGTCGACCGGGCAGGCGACGTCGCTGCCCGCCGCCGACAAGCTGGCCGGGCGGCTGGGGGCGATCGGGGTGGGCGACGATGCGCAGGTCGTGCTGTACGACAACTCGCCGCACCATAGCGCGGCGCGGGCATGGTGGCTGCTGCGCCGGTTCGCGCGCGGACTGCCGGTCGCCATTCTAGATGGCGGTTTCGCCCGATGGCGGGCCGAGGGGCGGCCGGTGGAGGCCGGCGTCGATCGGCCGACACCGACCCGCTTCGGCGCCGATCCCGACCTTGCCGCCGTCCGGACCAGGGCGATGGTGCTGGCGGCCCTCGACAAGGACGGGGCGCAGCTGGTCGATGCACGATCGCCGGCGCGGTTCGACGGCAGCGAGGCCGATCCGCGCGGGCTGCCGTCGGGGCATATTCCGGGGAGCATCAACCTGCATTACGCGCGCTTCTTCCGCGACGACGGGACGTGGCGGTCGCCCGGGGAACTGGCGGCGCTGTTCGCGGCTGCGGGCGTCGATCTCGACCGGCCGGTCACGACGACCTGCGGGTCGGGCATCACCGCGGCGATCCCCGCCTTCGCGCTGCACCTGCTCGGCCGCGATGCCGCGCTGTACGACGGCAGCTGGGGCGAATGGGCCGCCGATCCGCAGACGCCGAAGGTGACGGCATGAGCGCGTCCGACACGCCGCGATCGCCCGCGACCCGCGTCGTCACCGGCGGGCGGCGCGACGCATGGACCGCGGGCGTGGTCAACGTCCCCGTCTGGCGCGCGTCGACGATCCTGTACGACGACGTCGCCGCGCTGCGTGCGGCGGCCGGCGCGGACACGCATCACAAGCTGTATTACGGCCGGCGCGGCACGCCGACGCAATGGTCGCTGGCCGAGGCGCTGACCGAACTGGAGCCGGGGGCGGAGGGCACGCTGCTCTATCCGTCGGGGGTGGCGGCGATCACCACCGCGCTGCTCGCCTTCCTGAAGCCCGGCGATCACCTGTTGCTGCCCGACAGCGCCTATGACCCGACGCGGGCGTTCGCGCTGGGGATGCTGCGCACCATCGGGGTGACGACGACGCTGTACGATCCGGTGATCGGCGCGGGCATCGCCGGGTTGATGACCCCGGCGACCAGAGTGCTGTTCCTCGAAAGCCCCGGCAGCCTCACCTTCGAGGTGCAGGACGTGCCGGCGATGACGCGGATCGCGCGCGAACGCGGCATCACCACGATCCTCGACAATACGTGGGCGACGCCGCTGCTGTTCCCGGCGATGGCGCACGGTGTCGATGTGACGATCATGGCCTGTACCAAATATGTCGTCGGCCATTCGGACGCGATGTTGGGATCGGCGACGGCGGTCGCGTCGCACTGGCAGGCCTTGCGCGACGCGACCTATCAGCTGGGGCAGCATGTCGGCCCGGACGATGCCGCATTGGGCGCGCGGGGGCTGCGCACCATGGCGGTGCGGCTGAAGCAGCATGGCGAATCGTCGATCCGCATCGCGAAGTGGCTGGCCGGACAGGACGGCGTCGCGCGGGTGCTGCACCCGGCGCTGCCCGGCTGTCCGGGACACGACATCTTCACGCGCGATTTCCGGGGGAGCGCCGGGCTGTTCGCCTTCGTCCTTGATGGGGGCAGCGATGCGGGGCGCGTCGCGCTGATCGACGGGCTCGACCTGTTCGGCATCGGCTATAGCTGGGGCGGGTTCGAAAGCCTTGCGCTGCCGATCGATCCGCATCGCTATCGCAGCGTCACCCGCGCCGAACCGGAAGGGCCGATGATCCGGTTGCAGATCGGGCTGGAGGACACCGACGACCTGATCGCCGATCTCGCCGCCGGGCTCGCCTGTTACCGGGCGGCGCGGTGAGCGAGGCCGCCGCATGGCTGGCCGCGCGCGGCCTGCCGGTGGGGGATGGATGGCAGCTGGCCGAGGGCGGCATCGCGTTCGCCCTCGTGCTGCTGTCGCTCGCGCTCGGCTGGTTCGCCGGGCGCTGGGCCGGGCCGCATCTGACCGCGCTGTGGCGCGAGCGGGTGCCCGACCATGCCGTCGGCCTCGCCACGCGGATGTGCGACATCGTCCGCCATCTGGTCGCGGTGCTGGCGCTCGCGCTGGTGGCGCACGGGCGCGACTGGGGGGCGCTGGCCGATATCGTCGTCGGCGTCGCGCTGGGCGCGGCGGTCGCGCGGCTGGCGATGCAGCTCTTGCGCGGGGTGAACCTGACGCGGTGGCTGGCATGGGCGGTCGCCGCCATCCTGTTCGTCGCCGTCCTGTCGGGATCGGTCGGTGGGCTGAAACCGATCACCGCGACGCTCGATGCGATCGGTTTCTCGGTCGGGCGCTGGCGATTGTCGCTGCTGGCGCTGGTCAGCACGCTGCTGACCGCGGTCGTGCTCTACGCCGTGGTCCGCATCGCCAACAAGCTGGTCGAACATGGCGTCGGGCAGGCGAAAGGCCTCGACCCCGCGCAGAAACTGCTGGCGCAGAAGCTGGCGTCGATCGCGGTCATCATCACCGCGTTCTTCTTCGGGATCGACCTGCTCGGCATCGACCTGACGACCTTTGCGATCTTTTCGGGCGGGCTGGGGCTCGCGGTCGGGTTCGGGTTGCAGAAGACGGTCGGCAACCTGATCGCGGGCATCATCCTGTTGATGGACCGGTCGATCAAGCCGGGGGACGTGATCGTCGTCGGCGACAGCTTCGGCTGGGTCAACAAGATCGGGGTGCGCGCGGTGTCGGTCATCACCCGCGACGGCAAGGAACACCTGATCCCCAACGAAAACCTGATGACGCAGGAGGTGGAGAACTGGTCCTTTTCCGACCGCAACGTCCGCATCCGCATCCCGGTGGGGATCGGCTATGAGACCGACCTGCGGCTGGCGCAGAAGCTGATGTTGCAGGCCGCGACCGAAAGCCCGCGCGTGCTGCGCAGCCCGGCGCCCAACGTCTGGCTGATCTCCTACGGCGAATATGCCGTGGAGCACGAGATACTGGCGTGGATCAGCGATCCCGAATCCGGCGTCGGCAATGTGCGGTCCGACGTGCTCAACCGGCTGTGGGACCTGTTCGCGGAGCATGGGATCAGGATTCCGGTGCCGCGGCGGGAGGTGATGTTTCACGACGGGCTGAAGGTGACGAAGGGGTAGACCGTCTGGGGTGACGTATCGAAGCGAGGGGACTACCGGACCCACGCCGCACCCCCTATCTTCCCTCCCGTGACGACCATCACCGCCCGCATCGCCGAGGGCGTCCGCGCCGTTCCCGCCGACCAGTGGGATGCCTGTGCGGGCACGGGCAATCCGTTCCTGTCGCACGCCTTCCTGTCGGCGCTCGAAGAATCGGGCAGCGTCGGCGGCGCGTCCGGCTGGCAACCGCTGCCGATCATCGTCGACGATGCGCATGGCGTGCCGCAAGCGATCGCGCCGGCCTATGCCAAGGGGCACAGCCAGGGCGAATATGTGTTCGACCACGCCTGGGCCGACGCATGGGAGCGTGCCGGGGGCGATTATTACCCGAAGTTGCAGGTCGCGGTGCCGTTTACCCCGGTGCCCGGCCCCCGGCTGCTGCTGCGCGACGCGGCACAGGCGCCCGCGCTGATCGGTGCGATCGAGACGGTGGTGCGACAGAACGGATTGTCGTCGGCCCATGCGACCTTCGTCGACGACGCGCAGCTGGCGGCGTTCCGGGCGGCGGGGTGGCTGGTACGATCGGGTACGCAGTTCCACTGGGCCAATCGCGGCTATGCCGGCTTCGACGATTTCCTGAACGACCTCGCCAGCCGCAAGCGCAAGGCGATCCGCAAGGAACGCGCCGCCGCGCTCGACGGGCTGACGGTCCGCCACCTGACCGGCCGCGCGCTGACCGAGGCGCATTGGGATGCGTTCTGGGCCTTCTATCAGGATACCGGCAACCGCAAATGGGGCCGGCCGTACCTGACGCGGCGGTTCTTTTCGCTGCTGTCGCAGACGATGGCGGACCGGGTGCTGCTGATCCTTGCCGAGCGCGACGGGCGGCCGGTCGCCGGGGCGCTGAACCTGATCGGCGACGATGCGCTGTACGGGCGCTACTGGGGCGCGGTGGAGGAGGTGCCGTTCCTCCATTTCGAGCTGTGCTATTATCAGGCGATCGACGCCGCGATCGCACGGGGATTGCAACGGGTCGAGGCCGGGGCGCAGGGCGAGCACAAGCTGGCGCGCGGCTATGTGCCCGTCCCGACATGGTCGGCGCATTTCCTGCCCGACCCCGGATTTCGTGCAGCGGTCGCCGACTATCTGGAGCGCGAACGGGCGGCGGTCGGACAGGAACAGGCGTTCCTGCAGGAAATGACGCCGTTCCGGCGGGGCTAGATGTTTGATCCCGGCCAACAGGCCGTTTGTGCCGAGTAGGGGCTGAGCTTGTCGAAGACCCGTATCGAAGCACCTGCCCCAAACGGTCCTTCGATACGCCAGTTCGACAAGCTCGATGGCTACTCGGGACGAACGGCAAAGGGGGCGGCTATTTGCGCCCCGGCAGCCCGCCTAGCCCGCCCGGCAACACATCCCCGATGCCGCCGCGCGCTGCGGGGTCGACGTCGAGGCCGAACGCCTGCGCAAACTGGCCCAGCGCGTCGGGGCCGCCGACTTCCGACAGGATCGCCTCGATCTGATGGCGCGACACGCCGCTATGGTCGGCGGCTTCCTGCGCCGGATCGGCATGGCCGGCGAATTTGGCGAGCAGGCCGAGCACCGTCTGCACCTGTTCGGCCGAGATTCCCGCCTTTTCGGCGATGGCGGGCAGGTCGACGCGCCCGGCAAGGTTCAGGGCATTGTTCGACAGGTCCATCAGCGTCTCCTTACCGGATCGTTTGCCGCCATCTGTCGCGACGCGCGGCGGCGGGGCTTTGCGAACGGACGATTGCCCAGATCGCTCCATGTCAGGTCGGGCGGCGGCACGCGGTGGTCGATGCGGAACACCGCGCTGGTGCCGCTGCGCCACACCGGCACCAGCCCCTGTTCGAGCCGGCGGTCGTATTTCGGCGGCCGGATCAGCCAGACATAGTCGAACGCGTCGCGCGGGAACTTGTACAGCGCGCCGGCGATCGGCCGCCAATATTCGCGCGGGCATTTGACGTCGGTGACCAGCTCGGACGGGTCGTGCGAGAAGCCGCGCGCCGCCTTGTACCTCACGGTCAGCAGCTGTCCGCCGGCCATCGACCACTGGTCGTTGGCATAGGCCAGCCGCCGGGTCAGCGCCATGCCGGGCAGGTGCTGCAGCCGGGTCATGCGCCATTCGTTGTAGCACGTCTCGCCCACGAAGGTGACCAGCCGGGCACCGACCGGCACATGGTCGAGCGCCGCCAGCTCGCGATCGTATTCACGGTCGTACAGCCAGAAGCTGGCGGTCGTCGCGCCGATCCGCCCGACGAAGATGGCAAGGCCGATGCCGGCCAGCACCGACGCATGGCGGATCGACGTGCCGGGTTTCGGCCTGAGCGCGATCAGGCAGATGCCGAACAGATACGGGACCAGCCGCATGTCGGCATAGGCCGATCCGAACACGATGCGCGGCAGCAGGATATAGACCGCGATCAGGAACAGCGCCGACAGGCCCAGATTGCGCGAATAGCCGATATTCGGGTCGCGCAACCCCTTGAACAGCACGAGGTAGAAGACCGCGACCGAGGCGAGGTCGTAGAGCTGCCAGCGGTCCCGCAGGGTCATGGTCATCCACAACATCTTCGCGCGCCAGTTGAACCAGTCGGCGGTCTGTCCACCGACATGCCCGCCCGAGCGCCACAGTAGCATCAGCAGCGCCGGTGGTGCCAGCACGAGGCAGTGGAGCCCGGCATGGAAGGCGGCGGCGAGCCAGTTGCGCCGTTTGTCATGTTCGCGGATCAGCTCGGCCGAGGCGGCGAGGACGCCCAGCGTTCCCCAGCCGAAGGTGTGCGTCAGCCACACCAGTCCGGCGATGGGCACGAACACCACCCCGCGCAGCACCAGCCGCCCCTGCCGCCCCAGCCGCAGCCAAAGTGCGAAGGCGTTGAGCGCCAGCGCCATCGACAGCACGAAATTGGCGAAGCCGAAATGGAACGGGAAGCTGTAGACGATCGGCAGCGCGAACAGCGCGGTCGCCGGGATGCGGCCATGCACCTCGCGCGCGATCCACAGCAGCCCGACCGCGGTCAGCGCCGGGATGGTCAGGATGATGAGCTTGACCGCGGGTTCGAGGCCGATCAGCGGTTCGAGCAGCCAGACGAGCAGGTCGACGCCCAGATTGCCGATCAGGCTCCAGTCGAAATTATACCAGTCGTGGAACCACGGTGCCTGTCCGGTGTCCCACAATTGCTGCACGCGGTACCGGCCCATGTGACCGGGCAGGTCGACCATCGGCGGAATATCGGGCCATACCAGCGGCACGACCGCCAGCAGCGCCATCAGCGCGACGAACCACCGCGTCTGCCACCAGTTGAGCCTGTCCCCCTGCATCGGCCGCTTTTAGAGGCGGTCGGTACGATCCGGCAAGCGTTCGCGTAACCGGAAGAACAGCATCGATCCGCCGACGGGAACCGGTTCCAGCCAGTCGGGAACATGGCCGGATTGCAGCGCTTCGACGAGACTGCCGGGGCGATAGGGTTCGAGGACGTTCTCGCGCATGTTCGCGGGACACAGCGCGACATAGTCCACGCCCAACCGCCGCGCCATGGCCGCCGACCGCGCTGGTGGGCTCAGGAAGAAGCGATAGGCCGCCATGTTGCCGTCGTTGTTGCGGTGATAGCCGGCCGCCAGCGCGCGGTGCGGCGTCATCCCGATCAGATAGGAACCGAGGTCGATCGGTGCCGCGACCAGCCCCGCGGGCTGGCGGGCGATCGCCACGAATTGTTCGGCGTTGGTGCAGCGGCGTGCATCGACGCGTGCCGCCTCGATCGGTTTGGCGAGTGCAAGGTCCATCTGCCGTGAAATCGCCAGATAGGTGACGCCCGCGCCCAGCACCCAGAGCATCAGCCGCGCCGCCATCCGTTCGGGTCGTCCCTGCGCCCCGGCGATGGCGACGGCGAAGGGGATCGATCCCAGCCCGGCGAGGATATAGGTGACGCGGATCTGGAGGATCGCCGCGACCGCGCTGATGACCAGCACGATCGCGAAGGCGACCGCCGGGCGCGCGCGCCAGCCGCCGCGCACCGCCTGCATCACCGCCAGCGCGCTGCCGAGCAGCGACAGCGCGCCGTAGGCGAGGATGGTGCCAGGCGTATCCTGTCCGACGAACAGCCCGCGTGCCTCGCTGACGTTGCTCATCCACACCTCCTTCAGAAAGGGGGTGAGCGCGTCGTACGGGCCGGCGAGGCACACCATCGACGTCTGCGACACCGACAGCAGGACGGCGATGCCGACCGCTGCGCCCGCTGCGAGCCGTCGGGGCAGGGTCGGCAGGCGTGCCCCGGCAAGGCCGAGCACGCTCCAGCCCACGCCCAGCGCCAGCGTCGCACGGGTGGAGGCGGGGGTGAAGCCGTCGCACCATTCGCGCGGCCACGCATCGGGGTGCATGAACACCAGCATGAGGCCGGTCGTGCCGGCCAGCGCGATGCCGAAGCCCAGCGCGCGGCGATCCCCGGCGGCGTCGCCGGTCAGCCACAGCCAGCCCAGTGCCGCCATCACCGCGACCAGCTCGGGTGCCGATTCGAGGCCGATGGCGAGGCTGGCCGCCGCGATCACGCCCATCGCCGCGCCGGTCGCGAGCGACGGCCGGCGGACGAGGCCGTCGACCAGCGCGAGCATCAGCACGATCTGCAACGCGTGATGGTCGATCCGGCCGGGGATGAACAGGCTGATCGTCGGAAAGGCGAGTGCGGCCAGGATCACCGCGACCGGCCGCGCGGCAGGGCCGGACAGGCGATGCGCGATCCGGGCGGCGAGCAGCAGGTAGCACAGGAACAGCAGCGCCGGCCACGCGATCACCATCGCCAGCTCGGCGGCATGGGTGCCGAACAGCGGCGTCAGCACGAGGACCATGGCGGCGGGCACGGCATCGGCAAGACGCGACCAGTGCATCGGCGCGCCGCCGGGCGGGCCCAGGCGATATTGCATCAGGTCGTTGAAGCGCTGTCCGCCGATCCAGTCGCGGATCTCGGCGATGCGCATCATGTCGTCATTGTCGGGCAGCCGCAGGAGGCTGAGCGTCGCCCAGTCCTTGATCGTCCACGCGCTCGTCAGCAGTACGGTCAGCCCCAGTGCCAGCAGCAGCACGGACCAGGGGAAACGGGGGTGCGATGCGGCGTTGGCGGGCGTCATGGCCGTCGACATGCCCGGATCATGCTTAATTTCCGGTATAGCGTTAACCGAGTCTTCGTCGTTCGAGGCGAAAACGGTCGCATCAGCCCGCCCGATGGAGCGCCCGATGTCCGCCGTCCGCCTGCCCCTTGCCCCCAGCGACGCCGAGCGCGCCGACCCCGCCGTCGAACTGTCGATCGTCATGCCGTGTCTGAACGAGGCCGAGACGCTGGCGGTGTGCATCAAGAAGGCGAAGGCGTTCCTCGACACGCACGGCATCGCGGGCGAGGTCATCGTGGCCGACAACGGATCGACCGACGGATCGCTGCAGATCGCCAATGCGATGGGCGCGCGGATCGTGGCGATACCGGTGCGCGGCTATGGCGCGGCGCTGGCCGGCGGGATCGCGGCGGCGCGCGGGCGGTTCGTGGCGATGGGGGACGCCGACGACAGCTACGACTTCGGCAGCCTGTTGCCCTTCGTCGAACGGCTGCGCGGCGGTGCCGATCTGGTGATGGGGAACCGGTTCCGGGGCGGGATCGCGCCCGGTGCCATGCCGGTGCTGCACCGCTTCCTCGGTAATCCGGTGCTCAGCCTGCTCGGCCGCGCATTCTTCGGCACGCCGGTCGGCGATTTCCATTGCGGGCTGCGCGCGTTCCGCCGCGACCGCGCGCTGGAACTGGGCCTCACCGCGCCGGGGATGGAATTCGCGAGCGAGATGGTGGTCAAGGCATCGATCGCGCGCCTTGCCATCGTCGAGGTGCCGACGACGCTGGTCCCCGACGGCCGTTCGCGCCCGCCGCACCTGCGCACATGGCGCGACGGGTGGCGGCATCTGCGGTTCCTGCTGCTCTATGCGCCGCGCTTCCTGTTCTTCTACCCCGGCCTCGCGCTGCTGGTCGCCGGGATGCTCGCGACCGCCATTCTCGCGACCGGCGACGTGCGCGTCGGCGGCGTCGAGTTCGGGCCGCACACGATGATCTTCGCGGCGATGGCGGCGATCATTGGCGGGCAGCTGGTCGGGCTGGCGCTGCTGGCGCGCCAGTACGGCATCCTTGCCGGCATGTGGCCCGAAAGCGGGGCGATGCAGCGGATTCGCGGCGCGCTGACCGTCGAGCGCGGCTGCATCGGCGGGGGCGTGCTGCTGCTGGCGGGGCTGGGTGGCGCCGCGGCCTCGACCTGGCTGTGGGCGCAGGCCGGGTTCGGGCCGCTGGTGCCGGGGGAGCTGATGCGGCTGACCATCCCGTCGATGCTGCTCGCCTGCCTTGGCGTACAGGTCGCGGTCACGTCCTTCTTCGCCGCGCTGCTCGACCAGCCGCGCGCACGGTAACGGGCCGGGTCGCCCCGGCCCGTCCGGTCCTTACCGGTCGCGGCGGCCCAGCAGGCGCAGGCGCAGCGCGTTCAGCTTGATGAAGCCCGCCGCGTCGCGCTGGTCGTAGGCGCCCTGATCGTCCTCGAACGTCACGACCTTTTCGCTGTAGAGCGAATTGGGCGAACGCCGGCCGATGACATGGACCCCGCCCTTGTAGAGCTTCAGCCGGACTTCGCCCGACACCTTGAGCTGGCTGTGGTCGATCGCGGCCTGCAGCATCTCGCGCTCCGGCGAGAACCAGAAGCCGTTGTAGAGCAGCTCGGCATAGCGCGGGGCCAGTTCGTCCTTCAGGTGCGCGGCGCCGCGATCCAGCGTGATCTGTTCGATCGCGCGGTGCGCGGCGTGCAGGATCGTGCCGCCCGGCGTCTCGTACATGCCGCGCGACTTCATGCCGACGAAGCGGTTCTCGACCAGGTCGAGCCGGCCGATGCCGTGCGCGCGGCCGAGGTCGTTGAGCTTCGCCAGCAGCGTGGCGGGCGACATCCCCTCGCCATCGATCGCCACCGCGTCGCCGCGCTCGAACGCGACGGTGACGACCTGCGGCGCGTCGGGCGCGTCCTCCGGGCTGACCGTGCGCGAGAACACGTATTCGGGCACCTCGTCCCACGGATCCTCCAGCACCTTGCCCTCGCTGGAGGTGTGCAGGAGGTTCGCATCGGTCGAGAAGGGCGATTCGCCACGCTTGTCCCTGGGCACCGGAATCTGGTGCTGTTCGGCAAAGGCGATCAGCGCGCTGCGGCTGGTCAGGTCCCATTCGCGCCACGGCGCGATCACCTTGATATCGGGTTGCAGCGCGTAATAGCCCAGTTCGAAGCGGACCTGATCGTTGCCCTTGCCGGTCGCGCCATGGCTGACCGCGTCGGCATTCACCTGACGCGCGATCTCGATCTGGCGCTTGGCGATCAGCGGGCGGGCGATCGACGTGCCGAGCAGGTACAGCCCCTCGTACAGGGCGTTCGAGCGCATCATCGGGAACACGAAGTCGCGGACGAATTCCTCGCGCAGGTCGTCGATGAAGATATGCTCGGGCCTGATGCCCATCAGCTCGGCCTTCCTGCGCGCCGGCTCCAGCTCCTCGCCCTGCCCCAGATCGGCGGTGAAGGTCACCACCTCGCACTTATATTCCTGTTGCAGCCATTTCAGGATGACGCTGGTGTCGAGGCCACCCGAATAGGCGAGCACGACGCGGTTGATGGACTCGGCCATGGGGCAGGCTCCTTGATGTGCAACGGTTCGGCGCGCGGTTAGGCGACGCAGCCGCGCCGCGCAAGGACACGCGCTTGCGCTTCGGCATGGGCGATGCGATCCTGTGCCGATCGTCCTCCAGCGGAAAGAAGCTGCCCCGATGTTGTTCGCGCTCCTCGCCCTCGCGTTCCAGACCGCCCCGGCCCCCACGCCGGCCCCGGCGCAGCCGACGCCCGCGCCGGTCGTCGAACCGGCAGCGGATGACGAGGCCGAGTTCTTCGCGATGTTCGACACCGACAAGGACGGCGCGATCGCCAAGGCCGAATTCGACGCGATGAGCCTGAAGATCGACGCGGAGGCGGCAAAGCAGGACCCGTCGCAAAAGGGGCAGGCCGCCGCCGGCCTTGCCACCGCCTTCGCGCTGATGGACCAGAACAAGGACGGCAGGATCACCCGCGAGGAGTTTCGCGCGATCGTGAAGGCGGGGCAGTAGGGGTTCTTTGATCCGCTTGCGCGGATGCGGTGCCGGCCCGCTCCCCCTCCCCGCCACCCAGTCAGGATACGCTGTGGGTTGCGGGGAGGGGGAGCGGGCCGGCACCGCGCCGATCCGGCGCAGCCGGGTCGGCTCCAAGCAGCGTCGTCGCCCCGCCCAGGTCGACCGACACCAGCCGGCTGACGCCGCGTTCGACCATCGTCACGCCGAACAGCCGGTGCATCCGGCTCATCGTCGCGGCATTGTGGGTGACGATCAGGTAGCGGGTGTCGGTATCGGCCGCCATCCGGTCGAGCAGGTCGCAGAACCGGTCGATATTGGCGTCGTCCAGCGGCGCATCGACCTCGTCCAGCACACAGATCGGCGCGGGGTTGGTCAGGAAGAGCGCGAAGATCAGCCCGACGGCGGTCAGCGCCTGTTCGCCGCCCGACAGCAGCGTCAGCGATTGCAGCCGCTTGCCCGGCGGCTGGGCAAGGATTTCGAGGCCCGCCTCCAGCGGATCGTCGGCATCGATCAGTTCGAGCCGAGCCTCACCCCCTTCGAACAGGGCGGCGAACAGCCGGCGGAAATGCGCATCGACCGCCGCGAACGCCGCCAGCAGCCGCTGCCGCCCCTCGCGGTTCAGCGTACCGATCGATCCCCGCAGCCGCTGCACCGCCTCGGCCAGTTCGGCGCGTTCCGCCGCGGTTTCGCCCTGCGCGGCTTCGAGTTCGGCGAGGTCGCTCTCGGCGATCAGGTTGACCGGGCCGATCCGGTCGCGGTCGGCGAGCAGGCGGTCGAAGGCGGCACTCTCCGCCACCGCCTCGCCGACCTCGGCACCGACGAAGCCGATGCGCGGCAGCAGCGGCGGCGGACATTGGAAGCGTTCGCCCGACAGCCGGCCCATCTCCAGCCGGCGCTGTTCCTGCGCCTCGGCCCGGGCGCCGGCCCCGGCGCGCGCCTCGCGGGCGGTGGCAAGGGTTTCGGCAAGGCCGCTGGCCTGTCGCTCGGCGGTGCGCAGGCGCGCGTCGGCGGCCTGTTCGGCGGTGGTGGCGTCGGCGACCTGCTGGCGCAGCGCGCGCAGCGCGCCATCGACCTGCGCCAGTTCGGCGGCGAGTTGCGCGGGGCGGTCCTGCAGCGCGGCGCGATCGGCCGCGATCGTCGCCACCCGGGCGTCGATATCGCCGACCCGCCGGTCGGCGTCGGCGGCGCGCGTTCGCCACGACGCGATCTCCGCCGTTGCGGCGGCATCGCGCTCCCGGTCGCGGGCGCGTGCCGTGTCGAGCGTGGTGCGGGCGGCGCGGGCATCGGCGACCGTTGCCCGCGCCGTGGCGGCATCGGCAGCCAGCGTCGCGACGCGCCCGGCGGTGGCGCTGCGATCGGGGAGGCAGGCGACGGCCGCTTCGGCACGCTCGGCTTCGTCCTCCGCCTCGATCCGGTCGCTGCGGGTGCGCGTCAGCCGCGCCGAGACATCGTCGGCGCGGGCCTGCGCGCGTTCGATCGCGGCGGCGGCGCGATCTTCGGTGCGCAACGCCTCGCGCGCGGTCGCATCGGCTTGGTCGAGCGAGCGGCGGGCTGCGCTCAGCGCCCCGCGCGCCGCGCCGATCGCGGCATCGGCAGCGGCCAAGGCGGCATCGGCGGCATCGCGGCGCGCGAGGCGTGTCGGGCGATCCTGGTGCAGGCTGCGCAGCCGGTTGGCGCGCGCCAGCCGCTCGGCCGCCGCCGCGCCCGATCCGGCGCGGCTGCGCAACCCGTCCCAGCGGCGCATCGCCCCGTCCAGCGTGACCAGCCGTTGCCCGACCGCCAGCGGGGTGCCGTCGTCGCGCTCGACCACCAGCACCTGCGCCAGTCGCCGGGCGAGTGCCGGCGCGGCGACCTGCGCCGACAACCGGCCGACCCCGATCGGCACCGCCGGGCCGTCGTCGGTCGCGGGCGCGCCGTCCCAGTAGCGATCGTCGGCAGGGTCGGTCCCGGCGTCGAGATCGTCGCCGAGCGCGGCGGCCAGTGCCGCCTCGAACCCCGGTTCGACCACCACCGAATCGATGATCCGCGCGCGGCCGGTCCGCCGCAACGCCCGGTCGAGCGCGGCGATCTCCGCATCGATCGCCGCCAGTTCGGCGGCGGCGGTGGCGCGGTCGGCCTGTGCCCGGCCCCGCGCCTCCTGCGCCGCGCGTTCGGCGGCGTCGGCGGTCGCGATCGCCGACCGGGCGGCGTCGGCGGCGGCCAGTGCTTCGCCGCGCTTCGCCGCTGCGGCGTCGCGTTCGGCGGTCAACGGGCCGATCGCGGGCAGCGCCGCCTGTTCGGCCAGCAACCGCGCTTCGTCGCGCTGTACCCGGTCGAGGCGGGACCGCGCCGCGTCGCGCGCGGCGGTGGCGACGCGGGTTTCGGCCAGTTCGGCGGCCTGCCGTGCCAGCGCATCGGCATGGGCGGCATCGGCCTGCGCCGCCGCGCCGGTCACCGCCGCCAGCGCCGTATCGAGCAGCGGCAGGCGCGTCGCGGCATCGGCCAGCGCCGCCGCCAGCGCACGGCGTTCGCCCGCCAGCCGCGCGATGGCGGACGTGGCATCGCCCGCCAGTGTCGCCTCGCGCGCGCGATCCTCGGCCAGCCGCGCGGCCTGCGTCGTCAGGTCGGTCAGGCGGCGGGTGGCGGCCTGCGCCTGTGCCTGCAACCGTTCGCGTGCATGGCCGGCGTCGCTGGCGCGTTGCCGCAGGTCCTGCGCGGCGGCACGCGCGGCGGCGAGTGCCTGCGTCGCCGCGGCCTGTTCGGCGATGGCGGCACCCTGTGCCGCGCCGTGATCGGCCACCGCCGCGTCGGCCGCCTTCGCCTCGGCCCGTGCCCGGTCCCCGGCCGCGGCGGCGTCGCGCCAGCGGGCGAAGATCGCCCGCGCTTCCGCCACGCGGATCGCATCGGTCAGTTCGCGGTAGCGCGCGGCGACCCGCGCCTGTCGCCTGAGCGTCGCGGCGCGGGCGTCCTGTTCCTGCGCCATCTCGCCCAGCCGGTCGAGATTGGCCTCGGTCGCGCGCAGTTTCGATTCGGCATCGCGGCGGCGGACGTGCAGCCCGGCGATGCCGGCGGCTTCCTCCAGCATCGCGCGGCGTTCGGCGGGGCGGGCGGCGATGACCGCGCCGATCCGGTTCTGGCTGACCAGCGCGGGCGAATGTGCGCCGGTCGCGGCATCGGCGAACAGCAGCGACACGTCCTTCGCCCGCACGTCGCGGCCGTTGATGCGATAGGCGGAGCCCGCGCCGCGTTCGATCCGGCGGACGATCTCCACCTCGTCGCCTGCCGCATCCTCGGCGAGGATCGCGACCTCGGCGAAGTCGCGCTGCGGGCGGGTTTCGGTGCCGGCGAAGATGACGTCGTCCATGCCGGCGCCGCGCAGCGACTTCGCGCTGTTCTCGCCCATGGTCCAGCGCAGCGCCTCGAGCAGGTTCGACTTGCCGCAGCCATTGGGGCCGACGACCCCGGTCAGGCCCGCCTCGATCACGAGGTCGGCGGGGTCGACGAAGCTCTTGAACCCGCTGAGCCGCAGTCGCCGGAGCGTCAGCCCCGGCGTGGCGAGGTCGGCCGCGTCCCCGTCCGCGGCCATGGGGTCAGGCGCCGGCGCCCTTGAGCGCCGCTTCGATCTGCGCCCAGGTGACGGCGTTCTCGACGCGCTCGCCGTTGATGAGGAAGGTCGGGGTGCCGGTGACGGTCGCGCCGCCCTCTTCGGTGATCTTGACCACCTGTTGCAGCAGCTTCTGGTCGGCAAGGCACTGGCGCGCCTTCGCCTCGGGCACGCCGCGCTGCTTGACGAAATCGACGAAGCCCGCCGCTTCGGCCCAGCCGGTCACCGCCTGCAACGGCGGGATCGACTGGAGCCGCGCCTGTTCGGCCTGCGGGATCGCCTGCATCCGGTCCAGCGTCGCCAGCTGGTCCTGGTACATCGCCTCCAGCAGCGGGAAGAAGGTCGCCGTGCCGTTGCAGCGGCCGAGCACCGCGGCGGCGAGATCGGGGGCGCCGTGGACCGCGAAGTCGCGGAATTCGAAGCTGACCTTGCCGGTCGAGACATAGTTGGCGATCAGCGGTTCGTTGCCCTCGCGCGCGAACGCGCCGCAGGTCGGGCAGGTGCGCGAGCCGTATTCGACCAGCTTGACCGCGGCATCGGGGTTGCCGATGCGATAGCCGCCCTCGGGCGTCACGGCGACCATGTCGGTCCATTTCTGTCCGGCGGGGGCGGCGACGTTGGCGACCGGCGCGGCGGCGCTGCCATTGGCGCCGCTATCGCCGCCGCCACAGGCCGTCAGCAGGCCGAGCGCGATCAGGGGGAGTGCGAGACGCATGGGATAGACTCTCTGTTGCGAAGGATCAGGAGGCGGTCAGGAGCGGCTTGAGCGTCGCCCAGTCATGGGCGGCGACCTTCTTGCCGTTCACTTCGAAGGCGGGCGTGCCGTCGACCCCGGCGGCCTGCGCCGCCCCGGCGATGGCGATCGCGCGCTTCTGTCCGGCTTCGTCGTTCAGGCAGCGGGTCATCTGCGCATCGTCGACGCCGTGGCCGCGCAGCAGCGCGCGCAGCCCGGTGGCGTCGGCCAGCTGTTCCAGCCGCTTGCCGATCGTCGCGGTCGGCTGCTGCGCGGGCGGCGTCGCGGCGAAGGCCTCGGCCTTGTCGAGCATCGCCTTTTGCTGCGCGAAGATCGCGTCGTGCGCGGCTAGGAACCGGTTCGGCCCGCCGCAGCGCGCCAGCACCACCGCCGTCAGGTCCAGCGCGTCGCGCGGCAGCGTGCGATATTCGACCCGCACCTTGCCCGAACGGATCAGCGCGGTCAGTTCGGGCTTCGCCTCGCGCGCGAAGGTGGCGCAATGCGAACAGGTATAGCTGGCCCATTCGACCAGCTGCACCCGCGCCATCGGGTTGCCGACCGACACGCCGCCGCCCGGCAGCATCGCGACCGTGTTGGTCCAGTTGCGGGCGGGCTGCGCCTTGGCCGGCGGCATGCCGAACAGCGCGAACAGGAACGAAACGACGAGGATGACGATACGCATCAGCGGACCTTGCCCAGGATCGGAATGGCAGGAGGAGGCGGTGCGGCGACCGCGCCCGCCAGCGCGGTGAGCACCGCGCGCAGTTCGGGGTCGGCGATGTCGCGCAGGCTGTCGTGCATGTCGGCGGGCAGCGGCGGCGGTTCGCGCCGGACCGGCGCCACGCGCCGCGCGCGCACCTCGCCATGGCGGAACTGCAACCGGGCGACCGCCGGATAGCCGAAGAAGCGGTTGACCCGCTCGACGATCTCGGGCGCGATATGCTGCATCATCGTGCCGTGCGCGCCCGACACGATCAGCGTCAGCGTGCCGTCGCCGCGCTTGCCCGGCGGGAAGCGGATCGATTCGGGGGCGGAGACGCGGGCGAAGCGTTCGCCGACGATCTCGCCCCAGCGGCTGACCACTGCCGACTGCACGAAACCGAACTTGCGGAACGCCGCGCCGCCGATGTCGGGCAGCAGTTCGGCGACGGCGCGCGCGCCGCCACGGCGGCGGGGTTCGGGAATCGTCGTATGGGGGCGGGGACGCGTCGTCATTGTCGGCACTCCATGCCATAGAGCCGGCGTGGACGCCAAGCATCTCTCTGTCGCCGAACGGTTGCTCGACTGGTACGACCGCAACCACCGCAGCCTGCCGTGGCGCAGCCCGCCGGGCACGCCCGCGCCCGATCCGTACCGGGTGTGGCTGTCGGAGGTGATGCTGCAACAGACGCAGGTCGCGAGCGTCCGTCCCTATTTCGACGAATGGACCGCGCGCTGGCCGTCGTTCGCCGCGCTGGCGGCGGCCGACGATGCCGACGTGATGGCGGCGTGGGCGGGGCTTGGCTATTATGCGCGGGCGCGCAACCTGCTGGCCTGCGCCCGGATCGTCGCGGCGCGGGGCGCCCTGCCCGATACCGAAGGCGAGTTGCGCCGGCTGCCCGGCATCGGCGACTATACCGCCGCCGCCATCGCCGCGATCGCGTTCGGGCGGCGGGCGGTGGTGGTCGACGCCAATGTCGAACGCGTCGTGTCGCGCCTGTTCGCGGTTGAACATCCGCAACCCGACGCCCGCCCAACAATCCGCACCGCCACCGACACGATCACGCCGGACGAGCGGGCAGGCGATTTCGCGCAGGCGATGATGGATCTGGGGTCGATGGTCTGCACCGCGCGATCACCGCGCTGCCTGTTGTGTCCGCTGCGCGACGGCTGTTCCGCCTACACGATCGGCACGCCTGACGCGTTTCCAGTAAAGCCGGCGAAGAAGGCGAAGCCGCGGCGCCATGGGACGTTGTTCTGGGCAGAACGCGACGGACGCGTGCTGCTGGTCCGGCGTCCGGACAAGGGGCTGCTGGGCGGTATGCGCGCGCTGCCGACCGGGCCGTGGGTCGAACAGGCGCCGGGGGTGCAAGGCGCGCCGTTCGCCGCGGACTGGCGTACCGTCGGCGTCGTTCGCCACGGCTTCACCCATTTCGATCTTGCCTGCACCGTCATGGTGGCGGATGCAGCGGACGACACCGCGCCGGGCGAATGGTGGCCGGTCGCGGATATCGCCGCCGCTGGGCTGCCGACGCTGTTTGCGCGGGCGATATCGGTCGTGGAGGGAATGCGATGACGAAGCCTGGCAGGATGCGGAATGTCCTGGGCCTGACGACGGCGCTGCTGCTGGTGCAACCGGCGACATTGTGGGCACAGGCCGCGCCGCCGCGCGCGCCGGCCCGCCCGGCGACGCGGACGCTGCCGGCGACCGATGCGATGGTGCGCAGCTATGTCACGCAAAAGAAGGTGCCGGGCATGGTCGTGGTCGTCGGCGGCCCCGACTGGACCAGCGCGGATGCCGCCGGCCGACTCGGCACCGAAGTGACCGCGGCACCGGCGACCGTCGATTCGCTGTGGCGCGTCTATTCGATGACCAAGCCGATCACTGGCATGGCGGCGATGATGCTGGTAGAGGACGGCAAGCTGAAGCTCGACCAGCCGGTCAGCGACTTCATCCCCGGCTTCAAGTCGATGCAGGTGCTGACCGACCCCGACACCAGCCTTGCCAGTCGTCCGGCGACGAAACCGGTCACGGTGCGCAACCTGCTGACCCATACCGCGGGCCTCGGCTACAGCATCGTCACCAAGGGGCCGCTGCTCAAGGAGTATGAGCGGCTGGGCATCGTCCCCGCCGCGGTCAATGCGCAGGCCGAGGTCGCGATGGCGCAGGCCCGGCCGAAGTCGCTGAAGGAATTCGCCGACCGCGTCGCCACGCTGCCGCTGATCGCCGAGCCGGGGACGAAATGGAGCTATTCGATCGGGCTGGACGTGGTGGGCCGGGTGATCGAGGTGGCGTCGGGTATGTCGTTTGAACGCTTCTTGCAGACGCGGATGTTCAACCCGCTGGGCATGACGTCGACCTATTGGACGGTGCCGCAATCGGAAAAGGGGCGGTTCGCGACCAATTACGCGTGGGCAGGCGACAATCTGGTGCCCGTGGATCCGGCGGCGACGTCGGTGTGGCTGTCGCCGCCCAGCTTTCCCTATGGCGGGGCGGGGCTGGTCATGTCGGCCGGCGATTACGACCGTTTCCTGCACATGCTGCAAAATGGCGGGACGCTGGACGGCAGGCGGGTGATGAAGCCCGAGACGGTTGCGCTGGGCATGTCGAACCTGCTGCCCGCCGGTGTCACCTTCGGCGGGGTCGATGGCGCGACCGGCGGACAGGCCGGGCCGAAGATGGGCTTCGGCGCGGGCGGTTCGGTCTATCTCGAAACGCTGCCCGGACGGCCGGCCAGGGGCACCTATGGCTGGGGCGGCGCGGCCGGCACCGTCGGGTTCGTCGATCCGGTGCGGCAGCTGCGCGGCACGGTGATGGTAAATTACTTTCCCGCCGACAGATATCCGCTGCGCGAGGATCTGGTGAAGGCACTGGCCAGCGACCTGGCGCAGCCGCTGCGATGATCGGGTTCACCGGCGCGGCGCTGGTGCGCGCCGATCACGAGCGCGACGATCCGGCCGCGTTCGCGCGAGCGCTGGCCGATCCGGCGGCGCGGCTCCTGTCGCTCGCCGGGCTCGAACCGCCGGTGGCCGGGGACGGATCGCTGGTGCTCGTCCCCATGGACCCGGCGCGCGGCGATGCGCTGCTGCTCGGCTATCTGGATGGCGCACCGCTGTTCGCGATCGGTGACGGCGTGGCGACCGCCCCGGCGATGCGGTCGCCGACGCTGATGACCGCGCTGGCGGCGATGCCCGCGGCCGATGCCGCGCTGTACGGCGTCGCACGCAGCCTGATCGACTGGCACGCGCGCCACGGCTTCTGCGCGCGCTGCGGCACGCGCAGCGTGGTCGATCGCGCGGGATGGGCCCGGTCGTGTCCGGGGTGCGATGCGCAGCATTTCCCGCGGACCGACCCGGTGGTCATCATGGCGGTGGAACATGGCGACCGGGTGCTGCTGGGGCGGCAGCCGGGCTGGCCGCAGGGCCGCTATTCGGCGCTGGCCGGGTTCGTCGAGGTCGGCGAATCGATCGAGGAAGCGGTCGCGCGCGAGGTGATGGAGGAAGCGGGCGTGCCGGTCGGCACGGTACGCTATGTCGCCAGCCAGCCCTGGCCGTTTCCGTCGCAGCTGATGATCGCGTGTATCGCCACGGCGGGGCACGACACGTTGCGGATCGACACGACCGAGCTGGAGGATGCGTTCTGGGCGACGCGCGACGAGGTCCGCGCGGCGCTGTCGGGCGAAACGGGGCGGTTCATCGCGCCGCCGGCGCATGCGATCGCGCGGAGTCTGCTGGTGGCGTGGGTCGATCCGCAATCATCCGTTCGTCCTGAGTAGCCGCTGAGCCTGTCGAAGCGGCGTATCGAAGGACCGCTCGCCAGATGCTTCGATACGGGCTTTCGACAAGCTCAATCCCTACTCAGCACGAACGGGGATGTAGTTTCAGCCCCGCTCCCGCGCCCGTCCGTAGCTGCCCAGCAGCCGCACCCATTTGCTGTGGAAGCGCAGTTCCTCCAGCGCGCGGTCGACAGGCGGTTCGCCGGGGCGTCCCTCGATATCGCAGAAGAATTCGGTCGCGGCGAAGGTGCCGCCGCGCTGGTAGCTTTCCAGCTTCGTCATGTTGACGCCGTTGGTCGCGAAACCGCCCATCGCCTTGTAGAGCGCGGCGGGCACGTTCTTCACCTCGAACACCAGCGTCGTCATGCACGGGCCGGCGGGCGGTTCGGGCGGCGCGGCGCGGGCCAGCACCACGAAGCGCGTCGTATTGTGGTCGGCATCGGCGATGTCGTCAGCCAGCAGTCGCAGCCCGTAGAGTCCGGCCGCGGCGGGCGGGGCCAGCGCCGCGACGCCCGGGTCGCCCATCGCCGCCACCGATGCCGCAGCACCCGCCGTGTCGGGGTGCGCCACCGGCTCGATCCCGCGGGCGCTGAGCCAGTGGCGGCACTGGCCCAGCGCCTGTTCGTGGCTCATCGCCTGGCGAATGCCCTCGACCGGGCCCAGCCCCATCAGCGCGTGGCGGATCGGCAGGAAATGTTCGCCGGTGATGACCAGCCCCGATTCGGGCAGCAGGAAATGGATGTCGGCGACGCGGCCGTGCAGCGAATTCTCGATCGGGATGATCGCGCAGTCGGCCTGTCCGGCGCGCACCGCATCGATCGCATCGGCGAAACCGAAACAGGGCAGCGGCAGCGCGTCGGGGAACGCCTGCACCAGCGCGACGTGCGAATTGGCGCCGGGTGCGCCCTGGAACGCGACCGCGCGATGGGGGGCGCGTGCGGCGTCTTCGATCATCCGCGCCACCAGCGGGCGCGCCGGAGCGGCATATTTGTGCATGGGGGTCGGCGATTATCGGTCCGGGCCCCAAGCGGCAAGCCTGTCTTGCCAGTATCGGAAGCCGCCTCTAAGCATGGCCCCAAACAAAACCATCTTAGGTGAGACGGCTCAGGGCATGGACGACCGGACGAACACCATCGCAGGTTGGGTATTGGCCGGTTGCGCCGCCGCCCTCGGACTGGGCATCGCCAGCGGAATGGTGTTCCATTCCGGCGCCCCCGAAAAGCCGGGCTACCCGGTCGAGGGTGCCGCCGAAGCCGGCGGCGGCGCGGCGGCGGCCGTGCCGATCGCGACGCTGCTGGCCAGCGCCGACGTGACCAAGGGCGCCGAGGTCTTCAAGAAATGCGCCGCGTGCCACACCGTCAACCAGGGCGGGGCGAACGGCATCGGCCCGAACCTGTGGGGCGTGCTGGGCAAGAAGCACGGCCATATCCCCGGCTTCGCCTATTCGAGCGCGCTGACCGGCATCCCGGGCAACTGGGACTTCGACACGATGAACGCGTGGCTGACCAGCCCGCGTAAATATGCATCGGGGACCAAGATGACCTTTGCCGGTCTGGGCAGCGCGGAAGACCGGGCGAACGTGATCGCCTATCTCAATGCGCAGGGTTCGAACCTGCCGCTCCCGACCGCACCTGCCGCCGGCGCGGAACCCGCCGCCGGTGCCGAGGCGGCGACGGCGGCCGAGGGCAATGTCGCCGAAGGGGCGACCGCCAACACCGCCGACGTGGTGAACGCCGCGACCCCGGCCTCGGGCGCACCGTCGGTCGATCCGGCGGCGGCGGAACAGGCGGCGAAGAAGGGCGAGTGATTTCGCGGGCCTGACGTCGCGTCGCGTCCGGTGACTGGATTCGCGCGAAGGCGCGATGCGGCGAAGAAGAAGGCGAAAGTTGGATTTCGCGCGGAGGCGCGGAGGCGCAGAGAGGTGGCGTTCGCTGCCACCTTGCCTTGCGATCGGCAGACATCTGTACCCGGCTGCGTCGAAGACAAGGCCGCTGGCGCGGACAAGGTTGCAACGGGCGCAACCTCTCCGCGCCTCCGCGCCTCCGCGCGACCAACTCCTTCTGAGCCTTGGCTACGACGCATCGCCATTCGGCAATCGGGTGAACGACAGCTTCACCCCGGGCGTGACCGGGGGGTTCTGCTTTCCAGAGTTTAATCCATCCCGATTGAAACGGGCGTCACTCCAGCGAAGGCTGGAATCTCCCGGTGGTAGCGCACAGCAGGCGCCGATGGAGACCCCAGCCTTCGCTGGGGTGACGGTTCCATACGGATGGATTGAACGCTGACGCCGTTGAGAGGAAGCGGGACCTGGGGCCGATCGACATTCAGGCCGTACCCCCGCGCAGGCGGGGGGCCAGAGTAACGGCAGGGCGACATTCGTGGCTCTGGACCCCCGCCTGCGCGGGGGTACGCGATGTTCGTCCAATGCGTTTCGCCCCGCGATAGCTGGACCCCCGCCTGCGCTGGGGTACGTGAACCAGAAAGGCTCCTGATCCTGCTGGATGGCGCTCCAATTCGCTGAATGTCGATCGGTCCTGAATCATGTCGGCGATGACGGAAGAAGCGGATCGTCCGGGCGCAAACGCCGATGGTCCGCGGGGACGGCTGAACGTAGATCTGCCCTCGCGACAGGCGGGCGGCGGACGGCAACCGCTGCGCGTCTGTGCGCCCTTGCGTGAAAACGGTCTTCGTTCCGGCGCGACCCGACGGTCAGGCGCCGACCGGCTCCAGCCCGAGCATCCGCGCCACATCGTCGAACCCGTGCGCGATCTCGGTCACGCCCAGCGCGCGCAGGCGGTCGTCATGGCCGATCCCGCAATGGCTGCCCGCGCACAGCCCGATGACGCGCGCGCCCGAGGCGACCGCACCGGTGACGCCGACCGGTGAATCCTCGAGGATCGCGCAGCGTTCGATCGGTACGCCCAGACGGGCGGCACCGTAGCGGTACAGGTCGGGCGCGGGCTTGCCGTTCGCGACATGCTCCTTGCCGCTGTAGATATGGTCGCCGAACGCATCGCGCAGCCCGAGATGGTCGAGATGCGTCGCGATCCAGTGCGTCGTGCTGGACGACACGATCGCGCGCGGCAGGCCGGCGGGAAGCGAACGGACGAAGGCGATCGCGCCGGCCACCGCCGCGACGCCCTCTTCCAGCACCCGTGCATCCTCGATCGCGCGCGATTCGTGGAATCCGTCGGGGATCGGCCCGCCGACCCAGCGTTCGATCGCCTGCGTGAAGTGCGTGCCCGACAGCCCCATGAAATTGGCCATCGAATCGGCGGCGCTGGTGGGGTGGCCGGCTGCGGTCAGGAACTCGGCGATCTGGCGGTTGCCGGCGAATTCGCTTTCCAGCAGCACGCCGTCGAAATCGAACAACAGGGCGAGGGGTCGGGTCATGGTCTCTTCCTTATCAGCCGCGCGCGCCGAACAGCGCCGATCCGACGCGGACATGGGTGGCGCCGAGCGTCACGGCGGTTTCGAAATCGTCCGACATGCCCATGCTGAGCCCGGACAGCCCATGGTCGCGCGCCAGCCTGGCGGTCAGCGCGAAATAGGGGGCGGCGTCGAGGCCGGCGGGCGGCACGCACATCAGCCCGGCGATCGGCAGCCCGGCGGCCTGCGCCTCGGCGAGCAGGGCGGGCAGGTCGGAAATGGCGCAGCCGCCCTTTTGCGGTTCCTCGCCGATATCGACCTGGATGAAGCAGGCGGGGGCGCGGCCGACCTTTTCGACCGCCTTGGCCAGCGCCGCGACCAGCGACGGGCGGTCGACCGAATGGATCGCGTCGAACAGCCGCACGGCATCCTCGGCCTTGTTCGACTGAAGCTGTCCGACGAGGTGCAGTTCGATGCCCGGCGTCGCATCCATCAGCGCGGGCCATTTCGCCTGCGCTTCCTGTACGCGATTCTCGCCGAACACGCGCTGTCCGGCGTCGATGAGCGGCTGGATGGCGGCGGCGTCGTGCGTCTTGCTGACCGCGATCAGCGTGGTCGCCCCCCGGTCGCGGCGCGCGATCGATTCGGCATGGGCGATCCGGTCGCGCAGGGCGGCAAGCGTGTCGGTTTTGGTCATCGCGCGCGCTATAGAGGCGGGCATGGATCGCCGCCACCCTTTGCCGCATCGCTGGCTGATGACCGACGAGCGGCTCGGTGCGCGGTTGCCGGCGATCGTCGCCGCGCTGCCGCGGGGCAGCGGGATCGTGTTCCGCCATTATGCCACGCCGCCGCCGGCGCGCCGGGCGCTGTTCGACCGGGTCCGGCGGATCGCGCGGGCGCGCGGCCATGTGCTGCTGGTCGCCGGACCGCCGCTGCGCGGGGGCGATGGCGTGCATGGGCGGGACGCGCGGCGCGGGCGGGGGCTGGCGACGCGGCCGGTCCATTCGATCGCCGAACGGATCGCCGCCGAACGCGCGGGGGTCGATGCGATCTTCGTTTCGCCGGTGTTCGCCACCGCTTCGCATCCCGGCGCGCGGAGCCTTGGCCGGGTGCGGTTCGGCGTGCTGGTGCGCGGATGCCGGGTGCCGGTGATCGCACTGGGCGGCATGACCGGTCCGCGCGCCCGCGCGCTGCGACCGTTCGGCATCGCCGGCTGGGCGGCGATCGACGCGTGGGCGCCGCACGGTCGCGCCTGACGGAACGTCGTCCGGTTCCGTCCGTTCACGGTCCAAAGGGGGAAAAGACATGGACAGCAACGCGCAGCGACCGACGCCCGGCTATGGCCGGGTCGCGGCGATGACGGTAATGGTGGTGGCGATCGTCGGCACCGGATTCCTCCTGATTACCATGATGCGCCTCGTGCTGCTGGTATTCGCCGCGACGGTGCTCGCGGTGCTGTTCAGCGCGGTCGCGAATCGCATTCAGCGCTGGACGAAGCTGCCGCGCGGCCTCGCGCTCGCGCTGTCGGTCGTGCTGTTGCTGGGCACGGTGATCGGCATCTTCTTCGGTTTCGGCGCGCAGCTGGTCGAACAGTTCGACACGATCCGCCAGCAGATCCCGGCGGCGTTGCAGGCGATCCAGCGGCAGCTGGACGGCTGGGGGCTGGGCGAACCGGCGCGCGATCTGCTCTCGCAGGGCAGCAGCGACCTGTCGACGATCATGTCGCGCGCGGGCACCTATGTCCTGTCGATCGGGTCGGGGCTGTCGGATGCAGTGCTGGTCCTGGTCGGCGCGATCTTCCTCGCGGCCGATCCCGAACTCTACCGCCGCGGTCTGGTGAAGCTGGTGCCGCCGCCGGCCGAGCCGGTGGCGCGACAGGCGGTCGACGATGCCGCCGGCGGCCTGCGCGGCTGGATGAAGGGGGAGGCGGTGGCGATCGTCGTCGTCGCGGTGCTGACCGGCGGCGGGCTGTGGCTGCTGGGCGTGCCGGCCGCGATCGGGCTGGGGCTGATCGCCGGGCTGATGGACATCGTGCCGTTCGTCGGGCCGATCATCGCCGGCGTGCCCGCGGTGATGCTGGCGTTCACCCAGTCGCCTTCCACCGCGCTGTGGACGATCGTGCTGTTCCTGATCGTACAGCAGATCCAGGGCAATATCCTGCAGCCGATCGTGCAGAAGCATGCGGTCGACGTGCCGCCCGCGGTGCTGCTGTTCTCGGTCATCGGCATGGGGCTGTTGTTCGGGTTCATCGGCGTGCTGCTGGCGGCGCCGCTGACCATCGTCATGTTCGTGCTGGTGCAGCGCATCTACGTCCAGCACCTGCTGGGTCGCGACATCACCGTCGCAACCGACAAGGCCGATCAGGAATGACGCGTCCATAGCAGGCGCGCGCGCGGCGTATCGGGCACGGGGCGCCAGCGGGCGGCGACGAAGGCACGGGCGATCGCGGCGAGTTTTTCCGCCTTCGACGTCGTCTGCCGCGTGTCCCATGCGGCGGGACCGGCGGTGGCGACCTTGCGCGCGATGCCGCCATAGATGTCGGCGGCAGCCAGTACCGCCCATGCCGAGCGCCACGGCAGCCGCGCCGCACCGACGCGCGCGCTGTCCTCGTGGAGCGCGGCCCGCGCCGCCATCCGCCGGGCCAGCACCGCTACCCGGTCCGGTGTCGCCATCGGATCGGCCGGGTCGATACCCTGTTCGACCAGCCAGTCGCGCGGCAGGTAGCAGCGGCCCGCGCCGGCATCCTCGGCCACGTCGCGCGCGATATTGGCGAGCTGGAACGCCAGCCCCAGATCGCAGGCGCGGTCGAGCGTGTCGGTGTCGTGCGCCGGCACCCCCATCACCACCGCCATCAGCCCGCCGACCGCGCCGGCGACGTGATAGCAATATTGGTAGAGATCGGCCTCGGTCACCGGTTGCCAGCCATCGGCGTCGAGCTGGAACCCGTCGATCACGTCATGCACGAGCGCCGGCGGCAGCCCGACCTCGGCCGCGACCACGCCCAGCGCGTCGAACGCCGGATCGCCGGTCGGCTCGCCCGCCAGCGCCTGCGCGGTGCGCGACCGGA
The DNA here is from genome assembly GCA_003946805.1 of Bacillus sp. 2B10. Classification (GTDB taxonomy): domain Bacteria; phylum Pseudomonadota; class Alphaproteobacteria; order Sphingomonadales; family Sphingomonadaceae; genus Sphingomonas. Next base: position 198,315 of record RPSH01000003.1, read on the forward strand.
TCAGCGCCAGCCGGTCTTGCGCATCGTCGACCCGCTGCATCCCGTGGCCCAGATCCTGCCCGTCGGCGAGGTCGTCGCACGCCCGGCACCACGCATAGAGCAGCCATGCGCGTTCGCGGGTCTGGCGGTCGAACAGCTTGCTCGCCGCCGCGAAACTTTTCGATCCGCGCGCGATGGTGTCGCGGGCGTGCGCGACGAGGTCGGCGCGGGGCGGGATCAAAGGTCGGTAGCGGCCATGTGGATGATCGCCTGCACCGGCCTATGCGCCGCCATCCTGTCGAGCAGCATGTCGAGCGTATCGGCGATCAGCAGGATGTCGCGGTGCATGGGGCGCATGAACCCGACCTCGGCCATCTTGTCGACGAACGCGATCAGGTGGTCGTAATAGCCCGCGGTGTTGAGCAGCCCGACGGGCTTGGCATGATAGCCGAGCTGCGCCCAGCTCATCGCCTCCCACAACTCATCCATCGTGCCGGTCCCGCCGGGAATGGTGACGAAGCCGTCGGACAGGTCGGTGAACGCCTGCTTGCGCTGATGCATCGTGTCGACGACGTGCAGTTCGGTGAGGCCCCGGTGCGCGGCCTCCGCCTTCACCAGCGCGGTCGGGATCACGCCGATCACCTCGCCCCCGGCCTCGATCGCGCCATCGGCGACCGCGCCCATCAGCCCCAGCCTGCCGCCGCCATAGACGACGCCGATGCCGCGTTCGGCAAGGGCACGGCCGACGGCGCGGGCGGAATCGATATAGACGGGATCGGCGGGGGTCGCGGACCCGCAATAGATGGCCAGACGCTTCATTTTTCAATCAACACTTCGAAAGGGCAAGCGGCCAACATGATGCCATGCATTACGGTTTCCGGAATAATTGGCTTATAAGACGAGTAAGAAGGGGATAAATCAACCAAAATTGATCCATCGGCGCGATACTTGACGAGGGTTGTAGTTTTTGCCTGCTCTTCATTGCAATTTATAAAGATTAATGCCTTTGCCTCTCGCGCAGGCTCATTCCTAACTGCACTGTAATCCGTTTTTACCCAGACTTTAATTGCGTCTCGATCTAATGTTCCAGTGGCACGTTTGATCGTATCTGTGTCGATATACCAAATAGAACCATCCGTGCCGGATGTAGCTTTAGTCCAGCTTGTGGCAGAAGCGGGCGCGCTGATTAGACAATGCATCGCTAGAACACCAACAACCACGATCTTTTTCACTGTTCCCCCCCCAGCATCAACCCGGCCGTCGCCTTCGCACTGCCGACCACGCCCGGGATCCCCGCGCCCGGATGCGTACCCGCCCCCACCACGTACAGGTTCGGGATATCGTCGTCGCGGTTGTGCGCGCGGAAATAGGCGCTCTGCGTCAGGATCGGCTCCAGCGAGAAGGCCGAGCCGTGATAGGCATTCAGGTCGTGGGTGAAGTCGCTCGGCATATAGCTGAACTTCGTCACGATCCGTTCGTGGATGTCGGGAATCAGCCGGCGGCCGACCTCGTCGAGGATGCGCTTTTCGAGGATCGGGCCGATCTGGTCCCAGTCGACCGGGAACTTGCCGGTGTGGGGAACCGGGCACAGCGCGTAGAAGGTCGAATGGCCTTCGGGCGCCATCGACGGATCGGTGACGGTCGGATGGTGGAGATAGAGCGAGAAGTCCTCCGACAGCACGCCATGGTCGTAGATGTCGGCCAGCAGCCCCTTATAGCGCGGGCCGAACAGGATCATGTGGTGCGGGATGCCCGGCCACGTGCCCTTGATGCCGAAATGGACGACGAACAGCGATGGCGAGAAGCGCTTCTTCTCCAGCTTCTGCGCCCGGCGCTGGCCGCTGCGCGATCCGGACAGCAGGTCGCGATAGCTGTGGACGATATCGGCGTTGGTCGCGACCATGTCGGCGCCGATCACCACCCCGCTTTTGGTCGTGACGCCGGTCGCGCGGTCGCCCAGCGTGTCGATGCTCCTGACCGGATCGCCCAGCGTGATCGTGCCGCCCAGCTTCTCGAACAGGCGCACCAGCCCCGCGACCAGCTTGTTGGTGCCGCCCTGCGCGAACCACACGCCGCCGTCGCGCTCCAGCTTGTGGATCAGCGCATAGATGCTGCTGGTCTTCATCGGATCGCCGCCGACCAGCAGGGTGTGGAACGACAGCGCCTGCCGCAGCTTCTCGTTCTTCACGAACGACGACACGATCGAATAGACCGAGCGCCACGCCTGATACTTCGCCAGCGCCGGCGCGGCTTTTATCATCGAGGCGAAGTCGAGGAACGGCACATGGCCGAGCTTCACATAGCCTTCCTCGTACACGCCCGCCGAATATTCGAGGAAGCGGGCATAGCCGGCAAGGTCGCCGGGATCGAGCTTGGCGATCTCCGACCGCAGCAGCGTGTCGTCGTTGGTATAGTCGAAATTCGTGCCGTCGGGCCAGTTGAGCCGGTAGAAGGGCGACACCGCTTCCAGCGTCACGTCATCGGCCATGTCGCGGCCGGTCAGCTGCCACAATTCCTGCAATGCTTCGGGCGCGGTGATGACGGTGGGGCCGGCGTCGAAGACGAAGCCGTCGCGTTCCCAGTAATAGGCCCGGCCGCCGGGCTTGTCGCGCCCTTCGACCAGGGTGGTCTGTACGCCGGCCGACTGCAGCCGGATGGCGAGCGCGAGGCCACCGAACCCTGCGCCGATAACGACTGCCGTCTTCACGCCCGTCTCCCCATCAAGGCCCGTATCGCCCGGCCGACCGGCACCGGCGGTTTGCCGATCAATACCCGTGCCTGATCGAACAGGACCGATTGTCCCGCATAGAAGCGCCCGATCAGCCCCGCGTCCAGCCGGTAGAAGCGTTCGAGCACGCGGTAGCGTTCCGCCGGTTCCGCCGCACGGAACAACATCGTCGCCAGCATCCGGTAGAAGCGCCGCTTCTTCCACAGCGACGCGGCGAAGTCATGCGTCAGCGTGTGCAGCGCCCCGCCGCTCCAGTCGCCGGCATCGGCGACCAGATGCGCCAGCCGCACCGCGTCGGGCAGCGAATAGCCGGTCAGCGGATGGAACAGCCCTGCGCGCATCCCGCCCTTCGCCACGCGGTTGCCGCCCGATCGCCAATAGGCTTCGAAATCGCCGCCCATCGCGACCGGCAGCACGCCGGTCTCGCTGCGCCCGACCGACGCCGCGTCCCACCCCTGCGCCGCGGCATAGGCGGAGATGCGCGCGGCCAGCGCCTGCGTATCGAGGTCTGGGGTGTCGCTGTAATAGGTATCCTCGACGAACAGCGTCGATGCGTCGAACGGCAGCGTGTAGACGAAGCGATAGCCGTCGATCTGTTCGACCGATCCGTCCATCACGATCGGGCGTTCGACGCCGTGGGGATAGGCGGTGCGCAGCTCCATCCCCATGAATTTCTGCCAGCCGAGGTCGAGATGCGCCACGTCGCCGGGACCGCGGCAGTCGATCACGCCCTGCGCCTCGACCCGGTCGCCATCGGCAAGCACCACCGCGGTCGGGCTGGTGCCGAGCACCCGCGTCGACGGCATCAGCGATTCGGGCGACAGGCTCTGGCGCAGCACGGTGTCGAGCCGTTCCGAGGTGATCGAATAATAGCTGGTGTCGAGCGTGCGGGTGAGCGCGGGAAAGGCGACGTCGTAGCCGCGCCAGCCATGCGCGACCAGCGGCGCCACCAGCGCACGGTGCGCATCCGACACGTCGCTGCCGAAGAACGACCAGACATGGTTGCCGCCGAACTGCGCCGCGCCGTCGATCAGGCGGATGCGCGCATCGGGCCGCCGCTTCGCCGCCGCCAGCGCGATCAGCGCGCCGGACAATCCCCCGCCGACGATGGCGAGGTCGCATTGATGGATGGTGGGCATCGGCCCGCCCTAGGGGAGCGGGACGGCAGTAGCAACGCCACGACTCACATCCTCCCCGGCACGGGGAGGGGGACCGTCGCCGAAGGCGATGGTGGAGGGGGATCGCCCCATAGCGCAGCCACATCGTATGCGGACGCCCCCTCCACCATCCTGCGGATGGTCCCCCACCCCGTGCCGGGGAGGATTTCCTGTCATCCGGACACGCAATCCGCTACACGACCGCCATGTCGATCCCGCTGGCCATCCTGCTGTCCGCCGTGGCGATGACGCTGATCGTGGGCGTACGCTATCTGCTCGCCTCGGCCGGCTTCGCCTTTGCCACGCGCGCGCGGCATCCCGGGCTGTACCGCGGCCTCGATGCGCAGATCGCGAAGGAAATCCGCTGGTCGCTGCTGTCCGCCGCGATCTACGGCATTCCCGCCGGTATCGTCGCATGGGGGTGGCAGCATCGCGGCTGGACGCAAATCTATGCGCAGATCGACGCATATCCGCTGTGGTATCTGCCGCTGTCGGTGCTGTTGTACCTGTTCGCGCACGACAGCTGGTTCTACTGGACGCATCGCTGGATGCACCGGCCGAAATGGTTCCGGATCGCCCATGCCGTCCACCATGCCAGCCGCCCGCCCACCGCATGGGCGGCGATGGCGTTCCACCCGATCGAGGCGCTGACCGGCGCTGTGGTAATTCCGCTACTGGTTTTCGTGATTCCGATCCACATCGGCGCACTGGCATTGGTGCTGACGATCATGACGGTTATGGGCGTTACGAACCACATGGGGTGGGAGATGTTCCCCCGGTTCATGTGGGCGGGGCGATTGGGCGGCTGGCTGATTACCGCCAGCCATCATCAGAGGCATCATGAACGCTATGGCTGCAACTTCGGACTGTACTTCCGTTTCTGGGACCGGGTGTGCGGCACCGACGGCGGGCTCGGCGACTTCGAAAAGGAACGCGCGCGCCTGGCGCGTCGGACGGCGCGCGGGCATGGCGGCGCTGGTGCTGGCGACGCTGCCGGGGGCCATGCCGACGGGCACGCTTGACGTCCGGGTCAGCGACCTGCGTTCGACAAAGGGCGTGATCCGCCTGTGCCTGACCGCCGATCCCAAGAATTTTCCGGGCTGCACCGACGATCGCAACGCCGTGACCCGCACCTTCGCCGCAGGGGATCGCGGTGTGCGTATCGCCGGGCTGGGGCGCGGCGATTATGCCGTGTCGATCATCCACGACGAAAACAACAATGCGAAGCTCGACACCTTTGCCGGCATCCCGCGCGAAGGCTTCGGCTTCTCGCGCAATCCTGCGATCCGCTTCGGGCCCCCCAAGTTCAGCGCGGCCGAGTTTCCGCTGGCAGGTGATGTAACGATGCAACAGGTGCGGATTCGCTACCTGCTGTAGTTTTCCATACGGACCGAAGCGTTCGGGACAGCGTTACGCTCCAGCAACATTCATCCGGAGCCACGCCCTTGCGCGCCATTCTCGCCGCCATCCTCGCCACGACCTTCGCCACGCCCGCCCTTGCCCAGGACGCGACGGGGCCGGCGGTGCCCGCGTCAGCGGTTCCCAATGAAGATACCGGCGGCGATTTCTACGTCGTCGGCCTGGGTGCCGCCGTGCTGCCCGATTACGAAGGGTCGGACGATTACAGCTTCTCGCCGGTCCCCGCCGCGACGGGACGCGTGTCGGGGTTCAACTTCCTGCTGGCCGGCAACCGCGCCAGCGTCGACCTGATCCGCGACGGCGTCGGCCCCACCTGGGACATCCAGGCCGGACCGATCGCGGTCGTCGGCCTCAACCGCAACTCGACCAGGGGCATCGATGACGCGCAGGTCCGCGCGCTCGGCACCGTCGGCACCGCGATCGAACTGGGCGGCTATGTCGGCATCGGCAAGACCGGCGTCATCACGTCGCAGTTCGACCGCCTCTCGGTCTCGCTCAGCTATCGCAAGGATGTCGCCGGCGGCCACAAGTCGACCGTCCTCGCCCCGACGATCAACTATGTCACCCCGCTCAGCCTGCGCGCGATCGCCGGGGTGTTCGTATCGGCCGAGCGGGTCGGCGAAGGCTATGCCGACCGGTATTTCTCGGTAAATCAGGCGCAGTCGCTGGCCAGCGGCCTGCCGATCTACAACGCGCGCAGCGGGTGGAAGAACTGGACGCTGGGCGCGCTGGCGGGTCATTCGATCAGCGGCGACCTGCGCTCGGGCTGGCAGCTGTTCGGCACGGTCGTCTATCGCAAAATGCTCAACGACTTCGCCGACAGCCCGCTCGTCGCGCGCAACGGGTCGAGCAACCAGTGGCTGGGTGCGGTCGGGGTCGCCTACAGCTTCTGAACGAGCGTCGGGATCAGCGCGCCAGCCGTCCGTCGGTCGTCGCGCTCTCCTCGAACGCGAACAGCACCTTCGGGTCGGGCAGGTCGTGCTCGCGCGCGATCGCGTCCGGCGCGATCCGCGCGACGACATGGGCGAGCGCGGCGATCCGTGCCGGTTTTTTGCTGTCGGCGCGGATGCAGTGCCATGGCGACAGCGCGGTATGCGTGCGCGACAGCATCCGGTCGCGCGCGGCGGAATAATCGTCCCAGCGTTCCTGCGCCACCGCGTCGAGGTCCGATACCTTCAGCTGCTTGAGCGGATCGGTCCGCCGCGCATCCAGCCGGTCCTTCTGCTCCTTGCGCGAGATGTCGAGCCACAGCTTGACCAGCCGGATACCGCTTTCGATCAGCATCCGTTCGAAATCGGGGGCATCGCGCAGAAACGCTTCCTGCTCGGCCGCGGTCGAAAACCCCATGACCGTCTCCACCCCGGCGCGATTGTACCACGACCGGTTGAGGATCACGAGCTCGCCCGCCGCGGGCAAGTGCGCGACATAGCGCTGGAAATACCATTGCGACCGTTCGCGGTCGGACGGCTTGGGCAGCGCCACGACGCGGGTCGCGCGCGTCCAGATATGCTCGACCATCCGCTTGATCGTGCCGTCCTTGCCCGCCCCATCGCGTCCTTCGAGCAGGATCACCACCCGCTCGCCACTCTCCGCCGCCGCGATCTGGGTCTGCACGAGCGCCAGCTGCAAGGCCTGCAGCCGCAATTCATAGACGTCTTTCTTCATCCCCGGCAGCATGACACGCAAGATGCGCGGCCGGAAGCGATTTGAAGATTCGGCGGATGGTATCGGAACGACGGTCCCGGCGACGAAGCGCGCCGGGAAAATGGTGCCCCACGGGGGACGAAACCGGGCACTCAGATCATTGGCAAATTTCGCTCCGCCCCAGCTAAGTTCGGCAGCGGGTAACAGATATCGCTGTGAGGGCAGCTACGGCGAGCGAATTAATCTGGTGAGAACCGGCCAGCGCCTCGAGCGTGATTGGCGATCGTTTGTCCCTATACCGCTTGATCCCGAGCCCGATCATTTCAGATCGGCTGCCCGTACGGCGTTCGAGATGCGATAAACAGCATAATATCGCTTTATGCGTTTAACAGCATAAAGCAATATTATGCGCGTTTGGACATAACATGATTATATGTGAGAAAGCGCATACTACTATCTTATGCGATTTATGGCATATACGCTCGTGGAGGCCGGTATGTTCCAGATCATCAGATCCCCGCTGCAACTGGGAACAGCCATCCGCAACGCCCGCAAGGGGCGGGGATGGACGCAGCACGATCTCTCTGCCCTATCTGGCCTGCGTCAGGAACTCATCTCGAGGATCGAGACAGGCCACGAGGGCACGAAACTTTCGTCGATCCACGCGCTGTTTGCAGTGCTCGACCTCGATCTAGTCGTCGAGGAACGAAACGCTCGCAATACGCAAGGCACCGAGGACATCTTCTGATGCCACGCAGGAGAGCACACGTCCCGCTCGACGTCTTCATCAACAACCGGCTCGTTGGCCATCTGGCCAAGGAGAACGACGGTGCTGTCCGGTTCGGCTACGACAGCCGTTGGCTCGAATGGCAGAATGCCTTCGCTGTCTCGCTGTCCCTGCCGCTGCGACCTACGCCATATGCCGGCGCACCCGTGGCCGCTGTTTTCGACAACCTGCTCCCCGACAATCCCGATATCCGCAGACGGGTTGCCGAGCGGACCGGTGCAGAGGGAACTGACGCATATAGTCTTCTGGAGGAGATCGGTCGGGACTGCGCAGGCGCCATGCAGTTTCTCCATAAAGGCGAACAGCCGAGCGCCCTGAGCGACGTTCAGGGAGAGCGGATTTCGGTCGAGGAAATCGAAAAGATCCTGGCTAATCTCGCACGGGCGCCTCTCGGCATGGATGCCGGGCAGGAATTCCGCATCTCGATTGCCGGAGCGCAGGAGAAGACGGCACTGCTCCACCATCGAGACAGGTGGCTGCGACCCAGAGGCACCACCCCGACCACACACATCCTGAAACCGCAGCTTGGACTAATACCGACCGCGATCGGGCCGATCGACATGGATGCGAGCGTAGACAACGAGCACTACTGCCTGACGCTTCTGGAGGAATTTGGCCTCAAGGTCGCTCAGACCCGCATCGACACGTTTGGGAAGCGCCGGGTCCTCGTGGTCGAGCGTTTCGATCGCCTGTGGCGGGGCGGCGCCGAGCTGCTGCGCCTGCCTCAGGAAGACTGTTGTCAGGCCCTCGGCATTCCGCCTGCCCGCAAGTATCAGAGCGAGGGCGGCCCCAGCGCAGCGAGCATTCTGAAGCTGCTGCAGCAGGCTGACGAACCCGTCAACGATCAGGCGGCGTTCTTCAGGGCCATCATTCTGTTCTGGCTTATCGGGGCGACCGACGGACACGGAAAGAACTTCAGCATCTTTCTCCGCCCTGGCGGTCGATATGCCCTGACGCCCTTCTACGACGTGCTTACCGCACAGCCCGCCTTCGACAAAAGACAGATCCCTCACAGAAGCTTCAGGCTGGCGATGTCGGCCGGAACGAGCCGGAAATACAAGATACTCGACATCTCCGGTCGCCATTTCGTTGAGACCGGTCTCGAAGGAGGAATGGGCCGCGCCATGATCTTCGCTGCAATTCGCGACGTGCTCGACAATGCGGTATCGGCTTCCGAGCGGGCACTTGCTAGGATGCCTGCGGATTTCGCAACCGAGATCCATGAAAGCGTGACGGCAGCCATCAAGGGACGGTTTGCGCAGCTCGAGGGCGGACTCGCGGAGATCTGAACCTTTCCGCAGAAACCGAGGCGACATGGCAAGGCTCTATGAACTGGCGTAGCAAATCGCTGGAGTGCTGGAGGCTGTGGCCAGCCCGAAAGCGCTGCCGGTCGACATGATCAACGAGACGCCAGCCGCGGCAGCGGTCCTCGTGAGGGCAGTGATGGATGCCGGGGCCCGAGCGCATCTATCGCAAGGGCATCGTCATTCCGCTTCATCTGTTAACCGGCATAATACCTCGGTGACAAACCGCGACGGGATATTCTTGCCGTGAAGAAAACGGACCTCATGGCGCGCCCGCGTGAATCCTACGTAAAAAGCCGCCGCGCCTCCCGCAGGTCGCTTGCACTCGGATTGTTTCGCGGCAACCGGCCTTCTTCCATCCCCACAAGGGTCACGACATCGAACTCGCGCCCCTTGGCACTGTGAAGCGTCAAGAGGTTGATGCGGTCGAGGCCTGTACCGATCCCGGCGAACTCTCCGAGCGACAGCCCATCGACGTCCCCTTCGGGGCCGAGCCGAGCGATGAGGCCGTCGAGCACCCGTCGACGATATCTGTATCTGGGTATTTGCCCTTGCCCTCATCGGCGCTGGCGTCGTCGCTGTACTCAACGGCCTGATTTCGGCTTTCTGATGCGCGGGCATCCTTGCCGTAGCGGGCTACCACAGCCGCAATCAGGGTATCCCGGTCTAAGTCAGCCTTCTCCCGCTCATCCACGATCAGGCGACGGGCTGCCTTGGCTATGTCAGCAGAGGAAACATCGATATCACCACCCTCAGCATTCGCATCCATGATCGGAAATAGGGCCTCAGCCTCCATGTCCGTTGTGAATAGCTCATCAGCTACATGGTCCGCTTGCTCTTGCTCCCGTTCCCATCGGGTCCGCTCCCGTTCTATCTGAGCAGGGGACTGGGGAGCTTTCGGCTTGGGGGCAGGCTTGCCAGCTAGGGACCGGGCAGCATCTGCTAGCAGCTTGTCCGTCTCGACAATGTGAGCAGGGCCTCAGCCCGTTCCTTGGGCCGTAGCGACAGCATAAACTCAGCCCGCCCGCCGAAGGCAGACCGTAGCTCGACAGGGATTGCCCGTCGAAAATAGTAGGTGGAACCGCACTTGGCGAGATAGGTACAAATGGCTTTCCGCCCCTGTTACATCTGTAACAGTCGCCTGTAAAAACCGTTGTTTCTCAGCTATTACCCAGGCCTTTCAATAGCCTAGGGTGAATGGTGCCCGGAACCCTCTAAAGCTGGGCACTGTAAGGAATGGGAAATTTCCGTTCCCCTGCCACGGACAGGTAGCATTCGAGCGGCATAAGCAGCAATCCACTGCACCAGGCGCTACCGACCACTCTTTGCCGTTCAGTATATCGTCGAGACTACCGACGTTTGGGCGACCGCCCACCTAGACGGACACCCCGCTGAACATGAGTGCCTCAGCCGCCCTTATGCCAGGCGTTGAATTGCCCCGGGCAGCAGCCAAATCCCTGGTCGGCAACCGCTACGTGAGAGGTCCGCGCGCCTCCGCTTCTTTGATCCAGTTGGTGAGATTTTGGCGGCTCGTCCCCAGCAGTCTTGCAGCCTGGCTTATGCCGCCCTGGGCCTCGTCAAGCGCGCGTTTGATATAATGGCTGGTGAGTTCCGCCTGGACCCGCTTGAGATCGAACGTTTCTCCAAGTGACCGGTCAAGGATGCCGGTTTCGGCAGGCACCCGCGCGGGCAGCAGAGCACTGTGGACGTGCTCGGCGGTGATTACCGCTGCGTCGGTCAGGAAGAGGAGGCGCAGCAGCGTGTTCTGAAGCTCGCGCACGTTGCCCGGCCATCGCTGAGCGAGAAGCAGCGCCCGAGCATCGGCCGACAATAGCCGCGGCGATGCCGCGGCTTCCGTCTCCACGGACATTCGTGCAAGCAGTCGGTCAATGAGAAACGATAGGTCGTCCCCGCGATCACGTAGTGGCGGCACAATCAGCCGAATGACACACAGCCGATAGAACAGGTCTTCCCGAAACCTTCCTGCGATGACCTCATCATGAAGCTCCCGATTGGTGGCGGCAACGATCCGGATGCTCACCTGCTTCGCTCGTGTGGCGCCTACCGGCAACACCTCCCCTTCTTGGAGCGCACGGAGCAGCTTGACTTGCACTGCCAGCGGCAGCTCGCCGATCTCATCGAGGAACAGCGTTCCCCCTCCCGCCGCCTCGAGAAATCCGACATGGTCGGACGTCGCACCGGTGAATGCACCCCTGCGATGCCCGAACAGCAGAGATTCGACGAGCTGCTCTGGCAGGGCTCCACAGTTAACTGTCACCAAGGGTGCGCCGGCGAAGGGCCCCGCCTTGTGGATCGCCTGCGCCAGTAGCTCCTTGCCGACCCCCGACTCGCCCTCAATCAAGACAGGAAGGCTGCTGCGAGCGGCCTTTCGAGCAAGATTGACGACGCGTTCCATCAGCTCGCTGCGGTGGAGAATGGCGTCGAACGCCGCATCAGGGGGCACAGCACCGCGCGCGCGGCGGGCGATCTGTTCGTCGGCGCTGCGCAGCACGTCGGGGAGGATAGTTGCCGCAAGTTGGAACGGCACATCCAGTCGCGAGACAATCCGTTGAGAAGACTCCAGAAAGCTGATCGGCAGCTGATGATAGCGCGTCTTGCCCAGGATCAGCCACGTCGCCGCCATGACCGGCGTTCCTGGTGAGAGGTAGAGCGCTACATCGACAGCGTCGCGTAGCTCGGCCAAATGACCATCCAAGACGCTTGCGACGCCCGCGAAAACTTCCGCAAAGGCGCTGGGGCCTGACAGCGGCACCGGGTGCGTAGTAATAAGAACGTGGGACGCTCTACCCCTCAGCCATGCGGCATAGTCCTCGACGGCGGCAGGCGGTTGATTGGCCAGCAGTAGAGCGCGGTCGAAGTTTTGCGCCTCCAGCGCGGCTCCGATCGGGCCGACGTCGTCGGGCGAACCCTCGCGAGAGGCGGCAAGGTCTGCCAAACCTATCCAGGACACAAGCACCCGCATACCGGCTGGTATGTGCAACGCTGATTGCTTATACGCAAGAAACTTTGCTGTAATTTGAGTGCTGCGCGGTATGTGCAAGGGCGTTTCCAACTTGGCATGGCTTTTGCTGACTACGCTACATGGCCGTGCCCCACGCGTTGAACCGAGCTGCTTCCTCTTTGGAGATGAGAGCGGTACTCCATCGTGGGAGCTGTCTCGGCAGTGGAAATGACAAGGAGCAGATCAAGGACATGGCCGCAGGACACGGCAACTTCGCAGCACTGAGTGAGCGCTGGCCTGCGCTGGCCGCCGCTGGCGCGTTCGCCGATCGGCATGCGGACTCCGAGCCGGTTGCTGCGGCGATCCAGTTGCGGCTGTTTGTCGAACAACTTGTGAAGCAGCTGTATCGGCGGTGGCAGCTGCCGCTGCCCGGTATCGGGTCGAACCTCTTCGATCTGATGAAGGCCGATCTGTTCGCGCGCGCCTTGCCGGAGCCGGTGATTGCTCGCCTGCATGCCTTGCGTCGCTTGGGCAATGATGCAGCCCATGGCGGCGAGCCCAGCGCCGAGCAGGTCCGTCTAGCCGTGCGCCAAGCACATGATGTTGGGCGGCTGTTGCTCGTGCTGGTCGGACAGCTTCCGGCAGACACTCTGCCGGGTTATGATCCCGCGCTGGCCCAGGAGGCCGAGCCCTCCGTCGCGCCCGCGTCAGCACCGCCAGCCGAACTCGAGCCGCTGCCTGCGGCCGAGGCGGTCGCACGTGCGGCCAGTGCAGTAGAGCTGGACGAGGCCGGCACGCGCACCGAGTTGATCGACGGGCTGCTTCTAGAATCGGGTTGGCGGGGTAACGCAATCGGCCGAGAGGTCCCGGTGGGCGCCGAGCGTGCTGATTATGTGCTGTGGGACGAGGACGCTCGCCCCCTTGCTGTTGTTGAGGCCAAGTGCACTGCACGGGACCCGCTCGCTGGCGCGGAACAGGCGCGTCGCTACGCTGACACGCTGGAAATCGCCTATGGGCAGCGGCCGGTGATCTTCCTCACGAATGGCTATGAGCTATGGATCTGGAACGATTCCCCAAACGCGGCTGGGCAGAGCGAAGCAATGCGGCCGGTTTGGGGCTTCTACTCCCGCGGCAGCCTCCGATCCCTGATTGCCCGCAGGGCCGAGGCGCAGCCGATCACGGCGCAGCCGATGCCCACGTCCGTCCACGCTCGCGCATACCAGCAGGAAGCGGTCGCGCGCGTCTCTGAACGGTTCGATAGCGGGCACCGGCGCGCATTAGTCGTGCAAGCAACCGGCACAGGCAAGACCCGCGTCGCCGTTGCCATAACCGAGCGGCTGCTGGCTGCAGGCCAGGCCAAGCGCGTGCTGTTCCTATGCGACCGGCGCGAGCTTCGTAAGCAGGCGCGCGACGCGTTCGCGGCGCTGCTACCTGCCGAGCCGCTTCGGGTTGTCGATGCTCGCCTGCCCGCTGATCCGCCCGAGCGCGTGTTCTTTGCGACCTATCAGGGCATGTACGACCTTTATCGCGCCTTCGATCCCGGCTTCTTCGACCTGATTATCGCCGACGAGTCGCACCGCAGCCTCTACAACGTTTATCGGGAGCTGATCGAGTGGTTCGACGCGCGCGCCGTTGGGCTGACGGCGACGCCGCTCGCCGCCTTGGCGCGGAATACCTTCGAGATGTTCGGCTGCGAGAATGGGCGCCCAACGTTCAGCTATCCACTCGACGAGGCTATCGCGGCCCGGTGGCTGGTCCCCTACGAGGTTTGGGAGGCCTCGACGCGCTTCTCGCGCGAGGGATTGCGCGAAGACATCTTTACCGCAGAGCAAGTGCGCCAGCTCGAGGAGCAAGGCGTCGACGTCCAGAGCCTCGACTATAGTTCAGACGAGCTCGACCGCGCGGTGTTCAACAAGGACACCAACCGTCAAGTGCTCCGCACGCTGGCAGAGAACGGCATCCGCGACGCCAATGGCGCCCAACTCGGCAAGACAATCGTCTTCGCCCGTTCCCAACGGCATGCTGAGCTGCTCCTACGCTTGTGGCTCGAGATGTACCCGCAATTTGGCGACGCGGCGCGCGTGATCACCAGCAGCGTTGAACGCGCCGACGAGCTGCTGGAGCGCTTTAAGGATCCGGCGGACGCCCTGCGCGTCGCCATTTCGGTCGATATGTTGGATACGGGCGTGGACGTGCCGGAGATCGTCAACCTAGTCTTCGCGCGGCCGGTGCGCTCGTTCGTCAAGTTCCACCAGATGATCGGCCGGGGCACCCGTCTCCGCCAGGACCTGTTCGGGCCGGGCAAGGACAAGACGCACTTCCGCATCTTCGATCACTGGGGAAATTTCGAGCGGTTCGGGCAACAGGCCACCGCCGCGACGGCGGACACCGCCGTGCCGCTGCTCACGCGATTGTTCCTCACCCGCGTCGAGCTTCTGCAGGCTGCGCGCTCCGCCGGGAACGCGCAGGCAGAGGCCATCTCCAGTGCGCTGATCGCGAACGATATCGCCGACCTAGACGAGCGCAGCCTGCCAGTTCGCGCGAAGCTGCGGCCCAAGCGGGAGGCGCAAAATCCTGGCCTCTTTGATCGGCTGACCCGTGAGGACGTCGCGCTGCTGCGCGAGGACATCGCCCCACTAATGGCGTGGCGCCCGCTGCCTAATCCCGCTGCCGCACGCTTCGATCTCCAGATCACCGCCGTGCAACGGGCGCGGGTCACTGGCGCGGCGGGTGCTGCCGACCTGGCGGCAGGTGTGCGCGAGCGCCTAGCCGAGCTGCCTGCCAACCTCGCCCAGGTGCAGGCGCAGGCTGCGCTGATCGGCCAAGCCACGACGCTCGCTTGGTGGGACTCGGCAGACACAGCCGCACTGGAGACACTTCGCCGGTCGGTGCGCGAGCTCATGCACCTAGCAGCGCCAGTGACGACCGGCGGGGCTCCTCGCGTTTACGACGTGACCGAGGACGAAGGCGGCCTGCGCCTGTCTCGCCGTGGTTCAGGCGTCAGCGCAGTCGATATGCGCCGATACGAAGCCGAGGTGAACGAGGAGCTGCGGCACCTGTTCGACACCGACCCGGCGCTCCGCCGTCTGCGCGCCGGTGAGCCCGTTGATCAGGCTGACATCGACCGCCTGGTCAAGCTGGCGTTGGTGGGGCGGCCGAGCATCGACATGGCCGTGCTGCGCGAGTTTTATGGCGAGACGGATGGCCTGCGCGCCTTCCTGCGCCAGGCAGTTGGTGTTGACCCGGCCGCCCTTCGCGACCGCTTCGCGGCTTTCGCCGCCGCGCATCCCGGCCTGACAGGCACCCAGCGCCGCTTTCTTCAGCTCCTTGAGGGACAGATCACGAGATACGGCGTGATTGGAGTGCCCGCCCTCTACGAACCCCCTTTTACCACCATCGACCAGGGGGGACTGGACGCGATCTTCCCCTACGAGACTGCTGACGCGGTGGTCGCGCTGATCCAGCCCTTCGCCCCCTTCACTCAGGACAACCTGCAATGAACCCTGCGCTTCGCAGCAACATCGATCGGCTTTGGACCGACTTCTGGACGGGCGGCATCACCAACCCGCTGACCGTGATCGAACAGATCACCTATCTTATCTTCCTTCGTCTGATGGACGCAGCGGAGGCGCGCGGGGAGGCCATCGAGCGGCGCACCGGCCGTGCCTTCAACCACCGCTTTGGCCCCGAGGCACAAGCGATCCGTTGGAGCCGGCTGCGTGAGCTGGGATCGAGCGAGGAGCTAATGCGCCGCCTGCGCGATGAAGCTTTCCCGCACCTGCGAAGCCTCGGCCGTTCCATGGCCGACGCGCAGTTCATGATTCCGAAGCCGAGCCTGGTCAAAACGGCCGTCGAGCTGATCGACCAGCTCCCGCTCACTGGCGGCGACGACAAGGGCGACATTTACGAGTATCTGCTCGGCAAGCTCACCACCGCCGGGATCAACGGTCAGTTTCGCACACCACGGCACATCATCCGCTTCATGGCCGATCTTCTGGAGATCGGCCCGGAGGATCGCGTCGCTGATCCGGCGTGCGGTACTGGAGGTTTCCTCGTTGCGGCGCTGGAGCGTGTTCTGCGCAAGTATAGTTCGGAAAACGGCGAGCATCCGACCGGCGATCTACTGAGTCCGGAACAGTGGGCGCACCTGGGCGGCGATTTCGCCACGGGCTTCGACTTCGACGTGACGATGCTGCGTATCGCGGAGATGAACCTAAAGTTGCATGGGCTGGAAGCGCCGCGCATCCGCTATCAGGACGCGCTGTCCGCAGGCTTCGCGCGCGGCGACAATGCGGCACTGGCATCCGATGCGTTCACCGCGGTGCTGGCTAATCCGCCGTTTAAGGGCAACCTAGACGCCGACGACGTCTCACCCGACCTGTCACGCACGGTGAAGACCCGCAAGACCGAACTGCTGTTCGTCGCGCTGATCCTACGCATGCTGCGCACCGGCGGCCGATCGGCGACGATCGTGCCCGACGGCGTGCTGTTCGGCTCATCCTCCGCGCATCGTGCCTTGCGCGAGCATCTGGTCGAGCGACACCAGCTCGACGGCGTGATCTCGCTCCCGGCGGGCGTGTTCAAGCCCTATGCTGGTGTCTCCACCGCCATCCTGCTGTTCACCAAAGGCGGGCAGACGCACGACGTGTTCTTCTATGATGTCGAGCGCGACGGCTTCAGCCTGGACGACAAGCGCGCGCCCCTATCTGCCGACCAGGACGACTTGCCCGCCGCGCTAGCGGCGTGGCGTGCTCGCGGCAGCGCGGATCTGACCGATCGCACCGCGGCGGGGTTCGTCGTGCCGGCCGAAGAACTGCGAGGCGCCAATTATGACCTCTCGGTCGGCCGCTGGCGCGAGCGGGTGCACGCGGAGGTGACGCACGAGGCGCCCGCCGCGATCCTCGCGCGCATGAAGGCGAACGAGCACGCGATCCTGACGGAGCTGGAAGAGCTCGAGGGGATACTGGCGTGAGCGTGGCGACTTCGTGGAAGACTGAACCTCTTAGCCAAGTGGTTGACTTCATCGGCGGCGGGACGCCGAGCCGGGCCGAGCCCTCTTTTTGGGGCGGCACTATCCCGTGGGCGACCGTCAAGGACTTCAAATCGACATCGCTCACGCGAACGGGCGAAAGCATCACGGAGGAGGGGCTTCGCAGTTCCGCTTCGCGCATCATTAAGCGCGGGACCCTGATAATGCCCACCCGTATGGCACTGGGCAAAGTTGCAGTCGCCGAAATCGACGTTGCCATCAACCAGGACCTTAAGGCGCTGTCGCCCCGTCGGCCGATCAATTCGCGCTTCCTACTGCACGCGCTCCTCGCCCGGCGGTCACAGATCGAGGCGCGTGGAAACGGTGCGACCGTGAAGGGCATCACAATTAGCGATCTTGGGGCTATATCGCTGCACTACCCCGCCGACGAAGCCGAACAGCGTCGGATCGCGGCCATCCTGGACAAGGCGGACGCGATCCGCGCCCGTCGCCGCGCCGCGCTAGCCGACGCCGATAAGTTTATCGCATCTGCATTCGCTCACCTCGTCGGCGAACTGGCGCCAGGCTACGAGCAATGGCCGCTGCGCACCATCGAGCAACTGGCAGAAGACAGGCCCGGCTCTATGCGTACCGGCCCCTTTGGTAGTGACTTGAGGCATTCCGAGTTTACGGACGAGGGCGTCACCGTGCTCGGCATCGACAATGCCGTTCAGAATCACTTTGCCTGGGGCGAGCGACGCTTCATCACAGCCGAGAAGTACCAAAAGCTGCAGCGCTATCGTGTTCTGCCGGGTGACGTGATCGTTACCATCATGGGAACGACGGGACGATCGGCAGTGGTACCCGACAATATACCGGTCGCAATCTCGACCAAGCATCTTGCAACGATCTCGCTCGATCGCGAGCAAGCAGACCCGCATTTCGTCTCTTGGGCACTCCACTCCGCTCCTGCGCTTCGCCGGCAGATCGCCGCAGCGAATAAGGGTGCGATCATGGACGGACTCAACCTGACGATCATACGCGGCCTGAAGATCCGCCGTCCTCCTCTGCCTGTTCAGCAACGCTTTGCCGAATTGGTGCGGCGACACTATGCTCTACTCGAGCAGGCCGGCGATCCAGTGCTGAACGGGGAGGCCCTTTACGCGTCACTTGCCACACGCGCCTTCCGAGGAGAGTTGTAGCATGGCGCGTCTGACCGGCATTACGCTTCGCAATTTCAAGGCGGTGGGCGACGTGCCAATCCACATCGACCTTGCGCCCGTGACCTTGCTCTACGGCCCCAATGGTGCAGGCAAATCGAGCATACTCCACGCGCTTCACTATGCCCGCGAGGTACTGGAGCGCGGCAACCTCGACCCCGATCGTACGCTTGCCGGCGGCACGCTCGACCTCGGCGGCTGGCGCGCCCTCGTCCACCAGCGCGACGCGGGGCGCGACATGGTGCTGGGCTTCGATTTAGCCTTGGACGATCTGGGCGCCAACTTCAACGTGGCCTATAACGACATGGGACCGGCGATCGATCCCGAGCGACTTCAAGCGCCGGACTTTGCGGACGAGGCGTCAGTTGAGCTTACCATTCGTTGGAGCCAGCCACGCGCGGCACCTTACGTCGCCCGGCTCGCTGTTTCAGCCTGGTCGGCGCCGTTTGCGGCCTTGGAGGCTTCGGCCGACGGTCGGAGCGTAGAGCTCACGGACCTTAACGCCGACCATCCGCTGCTGAACGACCCGGACTGGTCGGCACAGGAATCAGAATGGCCCGATGCGCCCGACGGGCATATCCAGACGCTGCTTTTCCCTCGCCGGACGAGCGATGGGGAGACGATCGCTCGCATCGGCGTGCTCAACACGGTTGATGCGCTGCCCCCCGCAGCCGGGTTTGTGGTCGACTGGGACGATCATCCGGTCGCTCCGCCGGACAGCTTCCCACGCGCGTTTCCCCGATCTTATCGCGGCGAAATCGTGCCGGGATCTGAGGAGCGCGGCTTCGTCTATTCCGCCGACATGGGGCGACGCGAACAGCTGGCTGTCGACGAATATCTTAACGCAGTAATGACCGGCGCCGTCAACGCTCTCCGGGAGACGCTGGCCAGCATGGTCGCGATCGGGCCGCTGCGCGAGCTGCCGCCACGCAACTTCTCCGCTCAGCGCTCGCCTGATCCCACTCGTTGGGCGAACGGGCTGGCGGCGTGGGACCGGCTGGCGACGCTCGACGAGGACACCGTGGCAGAAGTTGATGCCTGGATGTCAGGAGTGACCCGCCTCGGTTCAGGGTTCGGCTTACGGGTGGAGCGATTCCGCCGTGTGGCCATGGCCAATCCATTCGCCGAACTGATGGCCCGCGGACTGACACCGCTTGACCTCGGCGACCTGACACGGTTGTGGGAAGATATCCCCGAAGAACGCCGGATCACACTCCGCGACGTGGCGCGCCGCATCGATGTCGAGCCGGCAGAAATCGGAGTGGGAGTGTCTCAGCTGCTGCCAGTGGTCGTCGCGGCGCTTGATCGAAAGGCGAAGTTTGTCGCCGTGGAGCAGCCGGAGCTGCACGTGCACCCACGGCTCCAGACAGGGCTCGGCGATTTGTTCGCTTTTGGCGCCACGCCCCGGGCTGAGCCGAACGACACGGAGGACATCGCCGATCAGCTGTTCGGAACCGCTAACCGAACCTTTCTGATCGAGACGCACAGCGAGCATCTCGCGCTGCGCCTGTTGCGCCGCATCCGCGAGGCCAACGAAGGCGAGACTGATCCCGACGCGCCTACCGTCACACCGACGATGCTGAGCATCAACTATGCTTTGCCGGGTGAGGCGGGTCTCACACTGGTGCGCTTGCGCATTGATGAGACCGGCGAGTTTCTCGACCGCTGGCCACAGGGCTTCTTTGCCGAGCGCGAGGATGAGCTATTCTGATGTTCGAGGTATTTGCGGTCGATCCGGCAACGGTTGCGCGCAGCTGGGACACTTTCCGCGGCACTGTGGGCCGGATGGGCCCAGATGAAGGGCGGCTGATCGCCGACTTTCCCAGTGCGCAGGGTGGACAGAACTGGAGCACGGTCGTGCGCGCCATTACGCGCCAACTTCCCGACGTCGAGCGCAGTCGGATCATGGCCCGCTTGGCTCGTGTTCGCGCAGTCGGTGTGACGCATCGCTATGCCAGGGGAAAAAGCTGGCTAGAAAACGTCATCACCGCGCATGGCCGTGCGGCTTGGCATGCGGTGCTGACTGACGACGTGGCGTGCACATTGCCGGTCACACTGCGGCCTGCTGACGCTGAGGATCGAGAAGGCCTGTTCTCCGTTCCGCACCACGCAATTGTTCCCCGCGAGGCCACCGCCATCGTCGAGACACTCGCGCCGCTGCTACATGTCAGCCGGAGGTTGTTGCTGGTCGATCCGCATTTCATGGATCACGGGATCGCCCGGTGGACACCAATTCCCTCCGCGCTGATCGAGGAGGCGCGCAAGGGGCCGGCTCCCCTGGCGGAAACGATTGTCCACACCGCGGTCGGTCGCGATCGCAATGGAGATGTCCGTCATGGCCGCGGAGAGTGGCGGCAACGGCTCCATCAGGAATTGGCACCACGTCTGCCCCGGAACGTCCGCGTTCGCGTTGTCCGATGGGACCAAGTGGGGAAAGCGGATCCCATGCACGGGCGCTACGTCCTGACGGATCTGGGCGGCGTCCAGATCGATTGGGGGATCGATGAACGCATTGGTGGGCGCACGGATGTGCACCGTCTAACATCCGCAGGTTGGACCGAGAGAATGAATGAGTTTGATCCCGCGTTTGCCGGTGCCCCGTTCGATGATGTGACAGTAACGGCCAGCTAAACTCATTTCACGGCTACAAAAGAAACCGGCGCTCCGCTTCCCATCAACGACCTTCAATCCGACCCAATTTCCGGCTCGGCGAAGATTGATTACCGGTGCCACGCATCTCGCGCGGCTTGAACGTTTGCCGCACGAACCGCGGTCGATGTCGGCGAACGTGCAGGCTCCTCGCCAGTCACCCCGTTTTGAGCCTTCTTGACGGTATTTATCATCGCCGCGCGCGCGCGCGGGGATGCAGGGCGTAATCATGCAGCGCCTTTCGCAAGCGCGCGGAGAGCGTAAGCGTGGCCGGCAGGCCGCCTTGCGGTAGCATTGGCATCCGGGATGCTTGTCGCCTTTGACGAGGGCGCGGACGGTGCGGGAAGTTTTCGGTACGACGACTGGTCATACGAGCACTCGTATGA